>JACPHN010000009.1 GCA_016188575.1 Candidatus Schekmanbacteria bacterium | reverse complement strand
GGGCCCTGGTCCGGCGCGGCCGGGGCGCCTTCGCATACGCAAAGCGGACCGTTGCCAAGGCCCTTTCCCGTCGCTCTTGATTGCCTGATGCTCCCGTGAAACCGCGACTCAGTTGAAATTTCGGATTCGCACCCTGGTCGACTTCTGGCCGGCACAGATGGCCTGATTTTCGCCAGCGGCGAAGCCCATTGCTCGCAAAGGCCGTCAGAGTCTTCCAGAGATAGTGATAAAGTCGCGTGAGCGCCTGTCCGGCGGGCAGCTCGGCCGGATTCGCATACGCGGCCTGGCCGGGTAGCGCCGCCAGGCCGTCGAAGTATTGCGCCAGCACGCGGCCACGATGAGCCAGAATCCTGTCTGTGGTCACCATGCCCTCTTCCCGGCAATGATCGGCAATGCTTTCGAATACGGCGTGAAAAGCACCCAAGGCCCGACGCTGGTCCGGCAAGCAATGTCCGAACAAGACTTTGACACCCCTGTCGGTTGCGCGTGCGGCGATTTCCAGCATGAGCCGGCTCTTGCCGACACCACTTTCGCCCGAGATGAGCACCATGCCGCCCATGCCATGTTGCACGTCAGCCACGCGAGCCATGAGGAGCCCGAGCTCGCGATCACGCCCTGCGAGGCGCGCGATAGAGGCAGGGCCGCGCCTTTGGGGCGTCTCGCCAGACACCGCCGGCAGCGACTCCGAGTCTCTTCAGGGCAACGGCAATAGCGTCGGCGTGACCGGGCCGAGCGCCGGGGTCCTTGGCCAGGAGGCTCAGGATGAGCGCGTCGAGCTCTGGCGGGATGCTCGGTGCGCTGCGAGACGGCGGTGCGGCGTTTTCGGTCAGGTGTCTCGCGGCCAGCTCGTTTGCGTTCCCCGCGGCGAATGGCGCTGCGCCGGTAACCATCTCGTACAACATGCAGCCGAGAGCGTAGAGATCAGCCCGAGCGTCGACATGCCTGCCCCGGATCTGCTCAGGGGCCATGTACTGGGGCGTTCCCGCTGCCACGTCTGGACCCGCAAGCTGCTCTCTACTGACGAAACCGCCGTGCAGGGCCAGGCCAAAATCAATCAAGATCGGCCTGCCGTCGTCCCTCACCAGGACGTTTTCGGGCTTGAGGTCCCGATGCACGAATCCTTCGCCGTGCATGTAGGAGAGCGGCTCGCCGAGCAGGTTGACCAGCGCAAGCGCGGGCAGCAAGTCGGGGGGAAGAGCGCGCGATGAGACCTCGGCGCCTTCGCCCCCGCTGTCGAGGTCCATCGTGGTCGGCATCAGGCGGCTCGCGAGGATCTCGCTCGCGGGCATTGCCGGCGTGTCCATGATCGTTCCGGCGGAGGCGCGACCGATATCCGCTGATCGCCGCAACCACCGGCGCATCGATACGCCCTCCACATACGCCATCGCGTACCAGGGCACGCCATCGTGGACTCCTTCAGCGACAACACGCGCGATACCGGGGTGGTTGAGTCGGGCAAGCGCGCGAATTTCGCGACGTATCGAAAGCACCGAGCGCTGTCGCGCAACCTTCACTGTTTTCAGCGCGACCGGCTCGCCGGTCTCGGCGTGAGCAGCCTCATAGACAACGCCCATTCCGCCTTCACCGAGTTTTCGCCCCAACCAGAAGGGTCCGACTCTGGCGCCCTCGCCGCCGGCGATTTCGAGCTCCGGGAGTGCGGGTGCACCGCACGCGCTGCAAGACCCGGCACCTTGCCCGAGCTCGATCTGGCAGATATGGCAAGACGGCACGGGATTCCCCTCACGCAGACAGAAGCGTCGCACCCGCCAACTTCCGTCCTTCCCGCCGCTTGCGGGCGGAGGTGAGGTAGGGGGTCTTCTCGCAGTCGAACCGCCGGTGGATTCAGGTGACCTGGCCGTCTTCCGCTTCTACACCAGATAGCGTGGAGCTGCAATCCAACCCCTGGGCAAAGCCCGGTTCACGCACGCAGGGGTGCGCTCGCGCGCGGCCGGAGGGTGGACAACGCCTTGGCGGTGGGGATATGCAGAGCGCGGCGATAGTGAATACCACGCCCGCGCTGGCTGTGAACGCGGCCATCGCGAATGGCGTTCCTGACCCGGCAAGCGGCAGTCGCGCCGGGGAGCGAGCTTTCTGTGAGTGACAAGTCTCAGCACCTGGGCAACTACGTAATCGTCGGTAAGCTGGGCGCCGGATCCATGGGCACCGTTTATCGCGGCGTGGACCCGCGCATAAACCGGCCCGTGGCCATCAAGGTGATCAGTCGCGAGCTTTCCACCAGTGAAGAAATCCGCAGTCGCTTCATCAGAGAGGCGCGGTCCGCGGGGAGCCTATCTCATCGCAATATCGTGACGATCTACGAGCTCGGGGATGATCGCGCGCGCCTGTTCATCGCGATGGAGTATCTGGAGGGGAGGACTCTGCGCCGCGTCATCGACGAAGGTGACTTGTCGCTCGCGAGCCGGCTCGACGTGATGATTCAGATCTGTGACGGGCTTCACCACGCTCATCAGCACGGGGTGGTTCATCGCGACGTCAAGCCGGGCAATATTTTTCTGCTCCCCGATGGGACAGTAAAGATTCTCGACTTCGGGCTGGCGCGAACCGACACCTCCGATCTGACCAAGAGCGGCATCGCGCTGGGCACTCCGAGCTACATGGCGCCCGAGCAGATCCTGGGACAGGCGGTGCGGGCGACCTCGGACGTATTCTCGGCCGGGTGTGTTTTTTACGAGCTCATCAGCGGCTTGCGCGCTTTCAGCGGCGACTCCATCCCGCGAATTCTGTTTCGGATCACGCGGGAAGACCCCGCGCCGCTGCACGAGGTGAAGCCCGACCTTCCGGCGGACCTCTGCGCGGTGATCACGAGAATGCTCGCAAAAAGGGCCGCGGACCGGCCGCAATCGCTGGCGGAAGTGGGTACGGCATTGCGCTCGATTGGCGCGGCCCTACGGCCGCCGCCGGCCGCACCGGACAGCACGGGACTGAAGGCGGTCCCGCCGCGGGCGGCCCAGGCAACCATCGCCGCTCGCCGCATGGGCAAGTGGGGGGCTCTCGCGCTGATCGCGGCCGTCGCCGTAGCCGCAATGATTGCTGCGGGCATGGCGTGGCGCGGGGGATTGACGTTTCTCCCCGCCTGGGCCCCGCGTCCCGGGCCGTCCCCCGCGGCAACCGCGACGGCTCTCCGGCCCCTGCAGGGAGTGGGCGCCACTGCGACCGCAGTCGCCGCTCCTGGCGGCGACCGCGAAGCAGAACGTGCGGAAGAGCTGCAAACACCTCCGCCCATGACGACCGCGGCGGAGCAACCGCCGGAAAAAGCTCCCCGGTGGGCCGAGGATCTCGCCGCGGCGCGGGAGCTACTGGCAGCGCGAGA
The DNA here is from genome assembly GCA_016188575.1 of Candidatus Schekmanbacteria bacterium. Classification (GTDB taxonomy): domain Bacteria; phylum CSSED10-310; class JACPHN01; order JACPHN01; family JACPHN01; genus JACPHN01. Next base: position 44,982 of record JACPHN010000009.1, on the reverse strand, counting down.
TTTCGCCGGCGCCCTGGCGCTGGCACAGCCCCTGCTGGGACACCAGGAGGCAGATCTCCTGGCGTCCACGATCGTGGCGGCGGCTGAAGCGGCGCTCGAGGCCGCCGCCGCGGCGCGTGGGAGCGCTGAGGAGCTCCTCGCCGCGGGGCGAGCGCAAGAGGCTCTTTACGTTTCCCGCGCGGCACTGGCGCAGGCGCCGAACGACCGGGCGCTGGCGGACCTCGTGAGCAGGGCGGAGAGTGAGCTGCAGCAAGAGGCCATCGCGAGGGAGGCCCGGGCGGCGAGCCAGCGCCAGACCGCAATGGCGGCGAAAGCTCGGTATGATGAGGCGGCGACGCAGCTCCCGAAACCCTCGGACCAGCGCCCGGCGCTACAAAGGGCGATTGAGAACGCCGGTGATCTCGCCCGTAACGGCGAGGAGCTTTTCGCCTCGGGCGAGTACCGCGCCGCGGAAGTCGCTTTCGAAGCCGCGCGACAAAGGCTCGCCGCGGCGCTCGCAGGGGCCCAGCGACAGGAGCTAGCCGCCGCGGCGGCAACGGCGACCGCTCTCACTGAAGTCGCGGCGGCGCGGCTGACACCGGCACCAGTCGGTGGAGGGCCTACCGCCACCGCCACCGGCCAGGAACTGGACAGAAAAAAGATCGTGCCCGGCGGCAGCGGTGGCCCACCGATCGTCCGTCCCGGCGCCGAGCCGACCGCGACGCCGGATCGATCCGGATCCCTCGACTACCAGTTGCGCGCGGTCCTCGAGCAATACGCGAAGGCACTCGCGACAAAGGACATGCGCCTGCTCGAGAGTGCCTGGCCGACGATCGACGACACGACGAAAGCGGCGATTGCGGCGAGGTTCGCCGACGTCGAAACGCGGCGAGTCGAGATCGAGCCGGTCGGCAAGGTCATCTTCGCCCCATCGGGTCTCTCGCTTCAGTGCCGGATGGTCGATACCGTGGTCACCGTGGACGGCGAAGAAGCCCGAGAAGAGCGGCGGCAGACGTTTCTGTTCAAGCGGTTTGAGGGCCGCTGGCGGATTTCGGCAGTCCGCTGAGGGGGAGCCGCTACGGCGCGGTCACAGGCGCAAGCCGCCGTCATGGGCGAGGACGCGGTTCACCCACGCTCGCGTGCGCTCACGCCCGGCGCCGAGATGTAGATTTGCGGCAAAAAACGCGAGCATCTCGAAACGCGAGGCGACACTCTCCGGCAGCATGCCGTACCAGATGGGAGGCGCCACCGTGACATCCGCCGCCGTCATCCGGTCGCCGACGAGCCACTCGGCTTCTGCCAACCGCGCTTCGATCCGCTCGCTGACCGTGGCCAGCGCGGCCGACGCCAGCCGGCCAACCTCGGGGTCGCGGTCGCCCCCAAACACTGCTCGGAACATGCGTCCGACGGGGGCGATGGCGGCGCCTCTGCCGAAGTGCTCCCATTCCTCGATCGCGCGCATCTTGCTGTAGTCTGCCGAGAAGAGCCGCGGCGCCTGTGGGAAATTCGCGTCCAGATAGCGCAGGATCGCGCCGGAATCGAAAATCACGGTGCTGCCGTGCTTCAGCACCGGGGTCAGGGGTTGACCCGAGACCGCGATGACCGTTCCGCGGTCGGCGGGATCCACGGGAATCAGCGTATGCTCCAGGCCCTTGTAGCCGAGCGCCACGCGCGCCTTGATGTTGTTGGGAGAGAAACGAAGCTCATACAGCGCAAGATCTACAGACACGGCACACGCTCCTCAGCGGAAAACGACTGTCCAGCGCGGGCCGAGAGCTCCGGCAGCCGCTGGCGGTGAACTGTAGCGCAATCGCGGCCGCAGGGACAGTGCGCCGCGAGCACCAAACGCCTTGCGGTCGCTCCGCGCGCCCGGGTATCATCTGCGTTCGAGCGCCGCGTTTCGAGTTTGAGCTCGCGCCTTTGGCGACAACATTCCTGAACCCGAAACTCGAGACTCGACACGCGAAAAGGAATCGGAGGTCAGAGGTGGAAGAACAGGTCCAGCCGGGGGTCGTGCAAACGATCACGGATTTCTTGTCGAGCTTGCATCCCGCGGTCGTTGCCGCCGTCGTGGCGGTGATCGTCGCCTATGTGGTGCTGAGCAGACGTCGCGCTGCTCGCGGTCCGGAGACCGAGCTCATGAAGGCCGCTCGCCGGGGCGACCTGAGCAGGCTCAAGGAGCTGATCAAGGCCGGGACGGACATCAATGCGATCCGTCATGGCCCGCCGCTCGTCGTCGCCGCGGAAGCGGGGCAAGCGAGCATTGTCCGCGAGCTTCTCATGGCCGGCGCCAAGCCGAACGTCCGCGACTTGCAGGGGAGAACCGCCCTTGCCGTGGCCAGGAAGCGCCGCGACGCCGATTGCATCCGCGCCCTGGAGCGGGCCGGCGGACAGGAGTGACGGCAGCGGCGCGCGGACCAGCTTCCGGCCGGCACTAGCGCCGCAGCGGTTTGTATTTGATGCGGTGCGGCTGGTCAGCGGCGGCGCCCAGCCGGCGGCGCCGCGCCGCCTCGTACTCCTGGTAGTTGCCTTCGAACCACACCACCTGCGAATCTCCTTCGAACGCCAGCATGTGGGTCGCCAGCCGATCGAGAAACCAGCGGTCGTGGGTAATGATCACGGCACAGCCAGGGAAGCCGTCAAGAGCGTCTTCCAGCGCCCGCAGCGTGCCGACGTCCAGATCGTTGGTCGGTTCGTCCAGCAGCAGCACGTTCCCACCTGCCTGTAGCACCATCGCCAGGTTGACCCGGTTTCGCTCACCTCCGGAGAGCGTTCCGACCTTCTGCTGCTGTCGCGTGCCCTTGAACCCGAACGACGCCACATAGGCGCGCGAGCCCAGCTTCTCCCGGCCGATCTTGATCTCCTCGTTGCCGCCGGAGATGTTCTCCCAGACGGTAAGATCGTCCTTGATCAGCTTGCGCGTCTGCTCGACGGCTGAAAACGCTACGGTGTCACCCACCCGCAGCGTTCCGCCATCGGCCTTTTCCTGGCCCGTGATCATCTTGAACAGGGTTGTCTTGCCGGCGCCGTTCGGCCCGATCACACCGACGATGCCGCCGCGAGGCAGCGCGAAGGTGAGGTTTTCGAACAGCAGTCGGTCGCCGTAGCCCTTCATCAATCCTTGCGCCTCGACGACGACGTCGCCCAGGCGCGGCCCCGGTGGAATCATGATCTCGGCGCGCCCTTCCCTGCCGGCGCTCACCGCCTGGAGCCGTTGATCGTATTCGCGAAGTCGCGCCTTGGCGTGACCACTGCGATCCGCCAGACCCATGCGCACCCAGTCGAGCTCCGCGCCCATTGCCTTGGCCCAGGGCGTCTTGCCCCTGCTTTCCTTCGCCAGGCGCTCGAGCTTCTGCTGGAGCCAGCCCGAGTAGTTGCCCTCGAAGGGATACCCCTTCGTCCCGTCGAGCTCCAGGATCCAACCCGTGACGTTGTCGAGGAAGTAGCGATCGTGCGTGACCACGATCACAGTGCCGTGATACTCGCGCAACGTGCGCTCGAGCCAGGCGACCGACTCGGCGTCGAGGTGGTTGGTGGGCTCGTCGAGCAGGAGCAGATCAGGCTGGGAGAGCAGCAGTTGGCACAGCGCCACGCGGCGGCGTTCACCCCCGGAAAGCGTGTCTACCTTCGCCTCCCCGGGCGGCACGCGCAAGGCGTCCATGGCGATCTCGACCATGCGGTCAAGCTCCCAGGCGTTGGCGGCGTCGATTTTTTCCTGGACTGTGCCCTGGCGCTCCAGCAACTTGTTCATCTCGGCATCTTCGAGCGGTTCGGAGAAGCGCATGCTGAGCTGCTCGAACTCGTCGAGTAGACCGCGCAGGTGGGCCAGACCCTTTTCGATGTTGCCGCGCACGTCCAAACTCTCGTCGAGCTTCGGCTCTTGCTGCAAGAATCCCACCGTGCAGCGCGGCTCGAGCCAGCTCTCACCCTCAAAGCTCGTATCCAGACCTGCCATGATGCGCAGCAGCGTGGATTTGCCCGCGCCGTTTGGGCCAATGACGCCGATCTTGGCTCCGAAATAGAAGGACAGCCAAATGCCGTCGAGAACAAGGGTGCCGTCGCCAGCCGCCTTGCGAAGACCCTTCATGTGATAGATGAACTCTTGTGCCATGCGTGCCTCCTTGGCGGGGACGTGAGCTCTTCGGTGGGAGCAGGATAGCAATTCCGGCAGGCGCCGGCAATGGCGGCGCGCGGGCAAACAGACCGGCGATTCGGGTCGGGGCGGTCGGTCAGAGCCTGGCGATCATCGGGTCGATGTCCGTGGCAACCGAGGCCGGAATCTGGGCCAGGAAAGATTCCTCCGAGGGCAACGGCTCGAGCTTTGACCTCACCTCATCCATCTTTCGCTCCTTGCGCTGCATGCCGCTGCCGTCGATCCACTCGCTGAACTCGAGCATCACCGCCCACGCCGGAAGTTGGTGATCGTCATGCTCCATGTGCCGCAGAAACTCCGGATAGAGCATGTCGATGGCGAGTGCCATGGTGCGCTCTTCGAGCGTCGGCGCAAACGCGCACATGTCGCTCGCAGTGACTTCCGGGAGGTTACGATTGGTCATCGCCTGAAAAAAGAGACCCATCTGGCCCGGACAGCGCGGGGCGCCAACGAGAGGCAGCGACTGCTCCCATTCCAGACGCCGCTGCTCCCACTCCGACTCGCTCACGTCCTCGGGCGGGTCCGATTCATCCCAGTACCCATATCCACGTACCTCGGGAAGTGACTCCCAAAGCTCCACGAAGCGGCGCTGCGACGTATAGAGCAGCGCCAGGACGTGATCCTGACGCGGGATGACCGCGACTCTGCAAAAATAGTCGTGCGGGGACCGAGATCCCTTGCGAAACGCGATTTCCGCGTCGTCGGCGACGCGGCGCGCGGCGAATTCGGCAGGCACCACGTGGCCATCGCTGATGTAGGTGGCAGGCAGATGCACCTCGAGCCCATACTTGTAACGGTCCGTGAGGCTACACGCGAGCCTGGCCTCGGCACGCGACAGCAATCCATGTGTAGCCTCGTCAACCCGCTGGCCGAACCGCAGCAAGAACTGGTGGATGTAGCCCAGACCCACGGTTGGGAGGCGATATCCATTGGCGACGTTGATGTTCATCTGCTTGCCCCCGGGAGAACGGCGACCTGTCGATCGTTTATTTTCTGAGTGTAGCCGCTTGTGGGCAGCACGTCCACCCGGAATCGCGCCCTGAAGCCACCGCCTGTTCGTCCGCAAGCTGTTCGGAATGCGCATCACGAAGACTCCACACCTCATCTCCCCTTAATGTGGGCCCAAACCTACCGAAGCTGCTACCAGCCGCCACAACGTCGATCACAGGCCATGCTTTCTTCGTATCTGCTCGATTGAGTTGGTGGCGAGAAGGGCCGTGCGGATCACGCTCAAGGCGCTGAACGAAATGGCGGCCCTCGAACCCCCGGCCGACATCGACGACGCGATGGAGACGCCTTGGCGGCTCGAACTGGAGGACTGGGCCGGGCGTTTGACCTCCCGGGCCACCGGAGAGACGATGTATGTTTTCAAGCCGATTACGCCGTTCGGGCCGCTGTACCTGAAGGTAGTGATCCGCACCGACTGTATCGTGGTCTCGTTCCACGAGGAGGTGGAGACATGAAGCCATTGTCCGACCGAAACCGCTCTCCCAGGCGTTCAACGCCGCCAGACGACGCCTGCCCCACTTGCGGAAAGGCGATGATCGTGTCCAAAGAGGAGCTTCCGACCGTCATCAACGGCGAGCGGGTTCAAGTCCCCGGAGTGGAGCACCTACACTGCCCGTCTTGTGGGGAGATCGTCCTGCCTTACGAGGACGCCAGGGCGCTCCGGGAGCAAGGAGTGGAGGTATACCGGCGGCAACACGGCCTGTTGACCGCCGAGGATATCCGAACGCTGCGGCAGCAACTCGGCCTGACCCAGGCCCAGCTCGCCACCCTGTTGCAGCTCGGGCTGAACACCGTCTCCCGCTGGGAGTCCGGCCGCAACGTGCAGAGCGGGGCCCTGGACCTGCTGCTCAAACTGTTGCGGGACGTGCCAGGGACACTGGATTACCTCAGGCGGGCGGCGTAGCGAGGGAGGCCAAGCTGATCCACGCCCATGTCGCCTGCCCTGAATACCAGGCGGCATGACACGACGACGGCTGGTTTGATTATCTAGCTAGTCTTTTCTGGCTAAAGTCGCTCGATCGCGCCCGATACCATCGGATTCTTTCTACCGCCTCTGCGAAGGTTTCGGTGGGCACGGTCGGCAACAGCATCCAGTCGACAGATCGGCCCCCCCGATGGTGGTTCACGTCTGGTCGAACAGCTCAAAGATGTCGCCTTCCCGGTCGCAAACGCTGACGACCCGGGTGCCTTCGCAGCGCTGCGCCAGCTCCGTGGCGCGTTGGTAGGAGAGCAGCCAGCGGTAGCTCTCCTCCTTGATCCGCCGCAGGGCGGTGTGAGCGAAGCGAGGGATAGGAGAGTCATTCACCATATGGTGAATGTATGCCGAACATGCAGGGAAATCAAGGGTGCGGTCTGCGTGTCCGAGCTGCAATTCAGACAGGTTTCCACGCCCATCCCACGGGTTGCGCAACCGTGGGTGCTATTGCCGTCTGAAATGGCGGGTTCATGCCATTTTGTCGAGCCAGGCGAAGTCGTCCCCGCCTGCTCTGGCCGGCACCCCGGGCCGCGGCTATCCGCGCGCCACGCGGCACGGACACCGTTTCATCGGCAGCGGACCCCGGCGCATTCTCGCTTCCTGCCAGCAGCACCGCCCCCGACTCGCTTCCCGGGGCCTGCGGCAGCGCTTCCGACCAGACGGTGCGCCGGCGCGGTGGGTCGCTGACCACGCGCCCCAGCCTAACCCGGCTGTTCCACGCCGTCAGGCAGATCAGTTGCCAGAGCTCCTGTCCCTCGGCGTTGGTGCTCACCCAGCGGTCCGCGTCCTGCTCCCGATCCTCTTGTGCCAGAGTTCCCTCGAAGCCGCCACGCCCCAGATACAAGCCCAGCAGATCGCAAGCCGTCAGCGCGCTGTCGGCGCGGTCGGTCACGAAGGGGAAGAGACTCAGTAGGTCACCGGGGGCACCGGGAGGCGATCGCCAAGCGAACGGGCGTGAGTCTCGGCGATTCAGCCCAGGCGAGGCCGTCGCCTCATGTTCATGAACAGAACGCCTATCAGAAGGACCAATGTGCTCACCGCGCCGCCCCCTGCGGCCGGCACGGCTGTCATGGTGGGCGTTGGCGTTACAGTTGGCCCCGATGTGGGTGTTGGCGTCGCCGTCGGCTCCGTGCCTACATTGAACATGTGTTCGTAGTCCTGGCCAAGGAAAGACACCTTGAAACGCCAACTTCCAAGCGGGGCGCCCGCCGATAGCGTTGCCTGCCAGACAAAGCCCGCGACCGAATACGTATCGACGGTGGGAGCATATTGCCAGGTCCATTGCACACCCCCATCCGGCTTCACGACGGAATACGTGCTTGTGAGCCAGGAGCGAGGATCTCGGTAGTAAACGGCGAACGTGACCTGCTGGCCAGGTTGGAAGACGTCTTGAATATGGGGCACTTCCGCCTGTGGACACGATGGAAACTCGGGCCGCTCATCATGAGTGGCCACCAGATTGATGGTCGAGTCCACATACGGGCGCTGCCCCTGCCACCAGCTTTCGGCCGTCGTGTTGTTGCAGGCACCCGCATAGGGATCGATCACATTGTCGTGGGCGTCATGCAGTTCGAGGTGCAAGTGGGGACCAGTCGACGAGCCTGAGCTACCCACGGCACCGAGGTAATCCCCTTCCGTCACGGTTTCACCCACGCTCTTGGTCGTCAGTGATCCCGACTTCATGTGACCGTACCAGAGGGTCGAGCCGTCGGCGTGTCGGACGTACACGGCGTTCCAGGGCGTACTGGTAAACCCACAACTGCGATCGAAATTGCCGTCGTCCTTGCCGATGATCGTGCCCGGCAAGGCTGCGCGGATGACGACAGGTGTATGTTCCATGCGGTACCAGCCAAACGGCCAGGGGAAGATATCCGTGCCCCTGTGGTTGGCGCCGGAGGCCGTATCGTAGGTGCGTCCACCGCACTCATAATCAAGCAGTTGGCTCGGGTAGCTTGGGTTGTGGTCGACAAAGGCGCCGATGCCGTGGATGCCAGGTAGCGAGAGGCCTTCGGGTGGCGCGACCGGCCATGCCATCGCGCCGGTGCGGGTCGTGCTGGAGGCTAGCGGCTCCGCGGCGAGAATACCGCGCTGGGTCAGGTTCTCGACCGTCATGCGGAGCCGGGCGCGGATTTCACGACTGGAGTCCTGGCTCAAGCACGGCGCCGATTGGCGGGCGGGACCGAGGACGACAGCGTCTGGATCAAGGCCAGTGGCGGTGGCGCTCGATACAGCCATGACGAGCCAAATCTGACACGTGAGACTCCAACCCATGCCAAAAACCACCCGCAAAGCAGCCTTGCGATGCTTGGCCGAGTAGTCCATGCGCATTCGACTTGCCCTCTGGTTGACGACGACCGGTTCGAAGCAGCAGCCAACGCTGACGAGGCAAACGATGTGCCATCGTTAATTAAGGTTGGCTGCCGCATGGCGAACGGCGTATCCAAAGCAATGCGTTACCGCGAAGCGCAGCGACACGCGCCAGTCATCGGCCAAAATCGCGTCGCCGGTGTGACAAAAAACGGCACAAAACCCATTCGCGCCTGCGCAACATGGCACCGGGCAACGGCCGCGGCGGTGCGCTCCCAGGAAAACGATTCCAAACGCTGCTGGGCCCGCGCGCAAAGCCGGCTGCCGAGACCCTCTGACTCAACGACGCTCACGAGCGCGTGGGTCATGTCATCCTCGCTGAGTGGATCGAAGAATACCGCGGCGTCGCCCGCAAACTCGCGCGTGGCCGCGATGTCGCTTGCACACACCCACCGGTTGGCAACCGTGGGTGCGGTTACCGTCTGAAATGGTGGGTTTGTGCCATTTTCTGAGGACTCGGCGGGCGGCCTGACTCATGCAGCCCGCCGTTTCGCGGAGAGGTCGTCGAAGAAATGGAGCAGTCTGTTTGGCACCCCGCTGAGACGGAAGAAGTGCTGAGTGCTGAGTTTCGAGTGCAGAGTGAAGATGAAGACAGACGGGCGGTGCCCTCTTGCTCTTGGTCTTTCTCAGCAGTCAGCACGCGAAATTCAGCACCCGAAACTCAGCAGCCGGTGCGCGCGTTCGTCTCGCGTCATCATCTGGACACCGGGCGAGTGTCCCGGTGCCGGCGCGAGCGGGCAGTTCCACCGCAGGCGGACCGCCTGGCCGCGCAAACCTTCGCTGATTCCTCGCCGCAGTGCCCATGCGCTTGAGCACCCGGTAGACCGTGGTGCGATCGAGCCGCTGAACCAGGGCGTGCCCCACAGACCGGCGAGCTCACCGGCGCGAAGCAGTCGCCCGAGAAGGCAGGCTGCTCGGTCATCACCTGTAACACGGCAACCGCGGCGGTGCCGCGGCTGCGGTACCCCGGCGCGGCGGCGATGGCAGCAGCACCGTTTCCGAGATCGAACAGGGGCACGCCCAGGGCGGTAGCGAGCTGCTCCCGCAGCGACGGGGATTGCGCCGGCCATAGCCGCAGCCAGCGCTCGATCATCGCCTGATGCCGGACCTGCATGTTCCACCACAGCTTGCTACCCTCATCCATTCGTCAGCCGGTCCGAGACCCCGCCCAAACATCTCGCCGGCCTGAAACGTGTGAGTGACATTACGGCAGCCCGCATGACGGCGCTGTCGACTTCCTTCTTTTTCCCCCTGGACACGGGCAGCGGGGTCAGGAGAATCGCGACAGGATCTCGTTCGCGGCCAACAGTATCACTCATGCGTTGAAGGCCCGCATGCTTATTGGTCGTCCATTCGCGCCCACTGCCGGCCCGCGGCGCCATCCAGCGCGGCATCGAAGATCGTGCCGCGCAATCCCTCGGCGCTGCGCGCAGCGGGTTGCCGCTGGATGCGCTTGCCGTCGACTGCGATAGGGACGACCGCCGACCGGCCGTAGGGAACGTGGCCAGGCGGGTAGAGGGTGAACGTCAGGCGATGGGTGCGGCACTGCGCCACCACCAGCGGAAAGCCCGGTCCAGCAACTCGCGGCCGGAGATGATGCACGGCGATTCGGCAGTCGTGGGCGTCCGCACCGTGGGCGGCACAGACGGGGGGAAGGTCAGGCAAGAGAACGCCGCCCGCGCGGGCATGATACGACACGATGAGCAACGGGCCGCTGCACGCCGAGGTAACCGGTGTTGCGTGGGCGACGACGAGCCGCCCGCCGCCGTTGACCGCGAGGTCGAAGCCGCCATCGGCCGCGTCACCGTCGCTGCGAGCTCGGCGTGCTGGAGAATGCTGAACGTGACCGCCGCGACGCCCGCGCCGGAGGGGCCGAGGACGCGCCCGCGCAGCACCGCGAGGCGCTTGTCAACCATAACGTCGGCGGCGACCCCGGTCTGCCGGCGGCGCCAGGACATTCTCCGCCCCCGACGTGGGGATCGGCGTGAGCGTCGGCGCGCGCCGGAAGCCTTGGGCGGGACGCAAAGACAGCCTGCCCGCCTCCAAGATCAATGCTCTCGGGCTCGGCAAGACCGGGATCGTCATGCGAGTGCGCGCTTCCCCACAGCCTGCCGCCGTCAGAGCGCTCCCGCGACCAGGCCGAAGAGCCACTCGGTGAGCCGCGCCCGGAACGGACGGTCCGCGAACCAGCGCCGGTCGATCCGGCGGCTTTTGCCCATGTCGGCGACCAGGATCGCTTCGAGCTGTCCGACAACCTCGTCGCCCTGGATGAAAATGTTTGCTTCATCATTGCCGCCGAAGCTGCGAGCATCGAGGTTGGTCGAGCCGACGGTAGCGATTGTCCGGTCCACCACGCCGAATTTTGCGTGCAGCGCCGCGGCTTCATATTCGTAGATCGCCACTCCCGCGTCGAGCAGCTCGGGATACACCCGGCGACCGGCATGAGCCGGCCCGCAAACCACGCAGTTGGCAGGAGAAGACACGACGAAGCGGATGTCGACTCCGCGCCTCGCCGCCGCCAGGATCGCGGCCAGGCTTTGCGGGTCCGGAGTGAAATAGCCCACCTCCATCCAGAACGAGCGCGACGCTCCCGCCAGGAGCAACAGGAAGGCCGCCTGGCTGTGGCTTCTTCCGGAACGTGGGGTGCTCAGGACGACCTGACACGCGCTGGCTCCGGACGCCGCGGGGCGATGCTGGCGGGCGCCGCCAACCGGAATGACCTCGCCCGCGTAGAAGAACCAGTCCTCGCGAAACCCTCGCGCCAGTGCCGCGACGATCGGACCTTGCACCACGACCTGGAGATCGCGATGCCGCGGCGGGCTCGTGCCGCTGCCTGCCCAGAGGTCCGCGATCCCAAAACCGCCGGTCATCGCCACGCGACCGTCCACCACGATGATCTTGCGGTGCATGCGGTGGCTGACCTGCCCGGGACGCCATGGGCGTAGCGGGTTGAAGCGGCAGACTCTTACTCCTGACGCCCTCATGGCGCGGGCCAGTGAGGACCGCCAGCCGCGCGAGCCGACCGCATCCACCAGGAGCCGCACCGAGACCCCGTCTTCGGCCTTGCGAGCCAACACCTGCGCGACGCGGCGTCCGGTCGCGTCGTCGTGGAACAGGTACGTTTCGATTTCGATGCTGCGCCGGGCGCTCTGCAGCAGCGCGAGTAGACGGGAGAAGGTCTCGGGACCCGAGGCGACAATGGTCACGTCATTCCCGGTTGTTGGTGGCGCGCCGGCGATACTCTCGATTGTCGGCGCAAATGCCGCCAGGTCCAGCGGCGCCTCGCCGCCGGCGATGACCACGGGCCCCACGCCGACGCAGCCCGCCAGCAAGGTGCTCGCTGCAAGCGCCGCCAGGCCCCCGATGACTGGATAACAGATGCAACGCATGGCGCGCATTCTAGCTCGCTGCCAGGCTGCGGTCGCGCCCTGTATGATCGACACGGCGCTGTCAATGAGAATCGAACGTGGCCGGTGGGGTACGAAAACCACCATCGTCGCGCTACACTGTGCCGTGCCGCACCACCGGGGGCGGATCACTTCGGTATTGTCGAACCAGGGAGGATTGGATGTCCGATCTACAGCACGTCCATGCCAGAAAATGCCTGCCAGATCAGCGCGCGCTCGCCGCCGCTCTTGCCGCGCTCCTGCCGGCATTGCTGCTTCTTTCGGCCGCGCCGAGCGCCGCATCGGTATCGTGGCGCCCCGAATCCGGAGCGAGAGGGCTCGGCATGGGCACCGCAATCGTGTCAAACTCGACGGATACGGCAGCGATTCTGGTCAACCCCGCGCTCATTGCCGACGCCGACGGCACGGTCGCGGGGCTGAGCACGGTGAATTTCTACCACCCCGATGGCATCGCCTTCAAACGCGCTCCCGATCTCCTCTCACCGACCGGCTATCCCCAGCAATACACGACCAACAGCTTTTCTACCGTGCCCCACCTCGGTGTTCTCCACCATCCCAAAGGTGAAAAGGTGGCGTTCGGCTTTGCCGTCAACGTGCCATTCGCCGAGGATCTCGAGTGGGGAAACGGACCCAATCGATACTGGACAACGGACTCCAAGTTCAGCTTCACGTACGTCACGCCAGCCGTCGCCTACAAGATTCTCCCGAGCCTGGCGATCGGAGCGGGTCTCGACATCGTCTTTTTCGATGGGGAGATCAATGCTAAGGTCGACTGGGGAGCACTGGCCGGGCGGCCCGAGAACGCTGCGTTCGATGGCAACGGCCACATGTCCGGTGACGGCTGGGGATATGCCGCCAACGCCGGGATCAGCTTCAAGCCCACCGAGAAGCTCTCATTTGGCCTGTCCTACCTGAGCTCGGTGACCATGATTGCCAGTGGCACGCGCTACGTGACCATTCCCGTGCAGTTGCAGCAGGCGCTCGGCATGCCGGCAAAGATCGAATACCGCGACGAGGAAATGGATCTGCGCATGCCGGAAATCTGGCGGCTCGGAGCCAGCTTCAAGCCTCTTTCGGCGCTGCTCGTGACGGGTGAGGTGCAGTTGCTGCAGCGCTCCAAGGAGCGCCTGCTGCTCCGCAACAAGGGGTCCTCACACCCGCAGATCCTCGAGGACGGGGAAGAGAATCTCATCCCGGTGGCGTTCGAGAACGCCTTGACCTACAAGCTGGGCATGGAATATCGCCTGGGATCGCTGGCGCTCCGCATGGGCGGCCTTATCGACGAGAACGGCATCCCGGATGGCAGCATGTCCCCTGGGTCAATCGACGCGGACAAGTGGGCGATCACGGCCGGAGCCGGCTACAGTTTTTCGAGCTTTGACCTGGATTTCGCCTACGCCTTTCTCGCGGGCGACGAAAGGACGGTGACCACGTCCCAGATCAAGAACCGCATTACGGGAATCCCGGCCAACGGCGTATACGATATGGATACGCATGTCATCGGCTTGTCCGTCACGTATCGCGGACGCAGGTAGCCGCGCCGCGTTCCGCCATCGCTCTCGTCCCCTCCGGGTGCCGCCGGCGGGGCGGGGCGACTGGCATGCGGGCACAGGTGGATCGGCTGCCGCCCGGGGCGTGGTCGGGGCCGGGCGAAAGGAGGGGGAGAACAAGTGCAGATGCGCGTCCTACGCCCCCACCCCGACCCTTTCCCCGCGAGGACGCGTGATGGACATGGCTCCGTCACCCCGACCCCCGGCGAAAGCCGGGGGTCGCCGACGCCAACAAGGATGCCGGCCCTCAGGCCGGCGACATCTGCATGACGCCTGCGCGGGGAGAGGGCGGACAGGTACCGAATAGGGAGCACGGAGGATGAGATCCAAACTTTTGCAACAGCAGTTCGAGCTTAATCACTACGTAATCAAAGCCAATACAGAGGGGTTGACGGAGTCTGAGGCGCTGATGCAACCGCCACAAGGCGGCAACTGCACTAACTGGGTGGTGGGACACATTCTGGCGAGTCGCATGCGAACCGTCGGCCTCCTGGCCAAGCCCGCTTTTTGGACGACAACGGGAGCGAGTCGATACGAACGGGGCTCGCTGCCGGTACGCGAGCGAGAGGCGGCGCTGCCGGCGCTTGCGGACCTGCTTGCGCTGTTGGACGAGTCTCAGGATCTCATTCTCAGCGGTTTGAGCGCGCTGACGGAGGCGGACCTCGACCGCACTGGTGAGCGGGGCACGGTCGCGGAATCTCTGGCGCTCCTGTCCTTTCACGAATCTTATCACGCGGGCCAGCTTGGCCTGCTGCGCCGCATGGCTGGAAAGCCGGGCGCGATCCCCTGAACAGGCCGAAAGGGCGGATCCCATCCATGACTCTTTCAGGCGGCGGCAAGGCGGTTCGCCAGGGCGGGCGGCGGCGCACTGGCAGGCGAGTGTCGCGGCTCACGCAGGCAGCGGCGCGCCGGAGAGCACCCGATGTCCGATGAGAAACCCGCCGGGCCGCAAAGTCGACCGATTCTCGCCGATCGCTACGTGCTCGAGGCCGAGATCGGCCGGGGTGGCTCGGGGCGCGTGTTTCGCGCCTTCGACACCGAGCTGCAGGTGTCGATCGCTCTCAAGCTGCTCAAGGCCGATATCGCCGCCACCAAGGCCGGCCTGACGCGGTTCCGGCGCGAGATCGTCACCGCCAGAAGCCTCGCTCACCCGAACATCTGCCGGATCTACGAGCTCGGACAGGATCGCGGTCGCCGCTTTGTAACCATGGAGCTCGTCGACGGCGATTCGCTGGCTTCGCTGCTCCTGCGGGAAGCGCCGCTGCCGGTGTGGCGGATTGCCGACATCCTGGCGCCGGTGACCAGCGCGCTGGCCCTGGCTCACGAGCAGGGCATCGTTCATCGCGATCTCAAGCCGCAAAACATCATGGTCGGCCGCGACGGAACGGTGAAGGTCATGGACTTCGGGCTCGCCTACCGTGCCGAGGCCAGCCAGATTACCAGCCAGGACCAGGTCGTGGGCACGCCGTCCTACATGGCACCGGAGCAGATCTACCGCAACGCAGTAACCTTGCGCACGGACATCTACTCGCTCGGAATCATGTTCTACCAGATGCTCACGGGGTTGTTACCGTTCGAAGCGGATACGCCGGTGGCCTTGATGTTTCACCACGTCAATACGGCCCCCCCCTACCCTGGCATGCGCGTCCCACCGGTCATTCCCGAAGCCGGGAATCTGGCCGTGGACGCGATGGCCAAGAACCCGGACGACCGGCCGCAGACGGCGGAGGCCTTCATGGCCCGACTCCGCGAGGCGGTGGCGATGGCCCAGAGCCGCGCGAAAGAGCAGATCGTCAACCAACTGGCTGCGGAGGCGAGAGCAGGTGAGCTCTCGGTATGTCTAGGGTGCGAGGTGTCGGCGGACCTCGATCCGGCGCTGGGGCCGTTTCTTGTGTCCGATGCGCGGCTCGCCGCCCGCCTGTCCGAGCGGGCGGGGGCGCGCGGGGTAGTCTGGGATCTGGCGGAGGGCCCCCCTCCCGAGGCGATGACCGCACCGGTGTTCGTGCCGCTGCTGCCGGGGTTGGTGGCGATGCGGGCGGATGCGGCGCAGAGCGAAATCACGTTTCCACGCTGGCTGCGTGACCGGTTCCGCCGTGGCCGCGTGCTGTTCGTGGGCCCGGACATGGCGCGCCCGACGCTGCGCTCGGTCATCAACGCGGCGGCATCGGACACCGCGGCCGGGAGCCGGCCCCAGGTTTGTGCGCCGTGGTCGATGGGCGGCTGGACGCCACCGCCCGACGTCGTCGTGCTCGAGACGCGGCCCGACTGGCTTCTCAATGAGGTACTGAAATGTAGCCCCACCGATGTGCGCGCCGCGCCGGAGAGCGAGTCCTGGCAGCCCACGGCGACGGCGGGGCACCTTGACACCGTGGTCGCGGATACCGGCGGCCTCGCAGGCGCGTCCTCGGAAGTCGTATCGCGGCCCACCGCCCGCTTTGCCACGAACGTCCGCTGGATGGGACTCATCCTGGCCTTTTCGGCCGTGGCCGCTCTCGGCGTCGCTTCCGGGCTGATTCTCGCCAGGCTGCCGCCCGCCGAGCAGAACGGCGAGGCCACGGCTCCGCGCGTGGTTTCGCCAGCCGCCTCCGCCACTGCCATTCGCGGCATCATCACCGCGGTCGCCGCCACGGGGACAGGCAGCGCCCTGACCGGCGCCGCCGGTGGCGATCGCTTAGTGGCCTCGCAGACTGCGGAGCCCGCGGTCATCCTCGACACGCCAACCCGTGCCGCTACCGCCGCACCCGCGATCGCCCTTTCCCCGTCCCCGTCATCCACGCCGAAGCCGCCGCCGGTGCCAACCGCCACGACGCGGCGACCGGCGGACGTCCCGAGCGCCAGCCCGGGACTACTCAAGGTCCTCGTCGGCGCCGGCTGGGCCAAAGTGTTCGTGGACGGCATCTACATCGACTCGACGCCGTGCAACGCCATCAGCCTGGCGCCGGGGCCACACCGTCTGGTCCTCGCCGAAGGTCTTGGGCCAGGCCGGTTCGAGACCCAGGTGCAAATCGAGAGCGACAAGACGGTGGAAATTCGTCACCAGTTCAACTAGGATCGGGTGGAGCGGACACCGCGATCCGGGCGACGCATGGCACGCCCCTCGCGCTGCGGACGTGAACCGCGAAAGTCGAGTCCAAAGAAAGATCAGGGAGGTAGTCGAGCATGAACGGAAAGGAAAGCCTCCGCGGCCGATTTTCGCGAATCGTTCGCATCGCCGGCGCGGTTTCGTTGGCGGCGATTGCGGTTGCGTGCGCGGCTCGCGCCGGCACGGGGAGCCCGCCCACGGCGGCGCCGGCGGCGCCGCAGCGGGACTTCGAGGTATCTGCGGTGATTCTCGCTCCGGACATCCTCGGTGATGGCAGTTTGGCGCCCAAGGATCGCACCCGTTTCGGTTCGCGCGATCCGCAGGTCGTCTGCTGGCTGCGCGCCGCGCCCGTAACCCGGGCGCACACGGTATCCTGGAAATGGTACGAGCCGAGCGGCTCGCTCTACGCGGAGTCGGCGCCGCTGGCGGTGTCCGCGAGCGGCGCTGCTCGCGATTGGGCCGCGGTCTGGCACAGCCTGGCGGTGAGCGGAGAACGCGCCTCCGCGATCCCGGGCGACTGGCAAGTCGTGGTCCTCGTCGATGGCGCCGTCGCGGCGCAAAAAGCGTTCAATCTCCAGGTTCAGCCCTGACGCGAGGAAGAGGAGGTAGCCATGCGTGTCTGCCGTTCGGTGTCCAGGCCACTCGCGGTCATGGCCGTGGTTCTCACTGTCTTGAATCTGCTCCTGCCGGTGGCTCCGGCGTTGGCCCAGGCCCAGGATGCCCGGTCCCTGCTACTGCAGGCGAAGACCGCCTTCCGGAACCTCGAATTTCAGCTCGTGATCGAGACGCTCGACCGCGTCCTCAAGGAAAGCAGCGACCCGGAGATTCTCGTCGAGGCACACCTTTATCGCGGCATGTGCCTCATCAACCTCGGCTCCATGCCAGCGGCCGAGGATGAATTTCGCAAGGTCCTCGATCTGCAGCCGGGGAAGCGGCTAGAGCCCGAGATGTTTCCGCCGAAGTTCGTGGCACCCTTCGAGCGCATCGTTCAGGAACGGCTCGCGGCGCTGCCGGTGACAGTGCGCGAACCCGCGGTGGTGCTCGGACCACCTGCCGCCGTGGCCGCCGCGGGGGCGGCCGCGAGAGCGGCGGACGCGCCCGCCAAGCCTGCTCCGGTCCGCGCGGCTGGCGCGGCGGCCGGGGCGAAACCCTGGTACAAGAAAATCTGGGTTTGGGGCGTGATCGGCGGTGCCGTGCTCGTGATCGGTGCCGTCGCGGCCGCTAGCGGCGGCGGCGGCGATGACAATTCGCCCCAAAGCGGAGCGCTGTCGCTGTGGCACGATCCGGATACCGCGCGCAAGATTCCGGACGAGGGATGCTCGTCCGGGTGGCGATGGCCGACGGACATCTGGCTGACGGAAAACCTCGGGGGCACGGTCACTCTCGAGACGGTGCGTGCCGACAGCTACTCCCCGTCAAACGCCCTCGTGTATGCATACGAAGGGTACTCCGTAGTGGACTTCTTCGGCACCAATACCTTGCAGCCGCGCCAGGAAATTCGCGCACAAATCGGCGGCTACTGCTTCTTCGACTCCCAGCAGATCAACGGCCACATCGATCTCATCGTCACCGGTAGAGATGCGCGCGGCGCCGAAATCTCGGTCTCGGCGACCTTCCTCCCTCTGGAGTCGCAGTAGCAAATCCAGCGCCGCGGACAAGCAGCACCAATCCGATCAGGAGGAGCGCCGCGGCCCGCGGGCCGGCGGCCGGCACTGCCACAAGCTCGCGCCCGTAGCCAAACGCCGCACCTTCGAATTCGTCACCCCCTCCTCGCCCCATAAGCGCCCGGATAAGGAGTGGCAGCGGGCAATGACCCTCCACCGCTCACTGGGGGAATCCCGGAGAGGGGAACAACGGCGAGCCCGCCACTGTCCGCCCCCCACCCCGACCCTCTCCCCGCAAGCGGGGGGGCCGGAAGCGGCATCCGTTTTATCCGAGCGCCTGTGCCGCCAGTCCCATCGCTATTGGTCGTAGACCGGGAGCGCGAGCGGCGCGTCGTCGAAGAGGTGCACGTCCTTGCCGCGGGTTAGCGGCAGCTCGAGCATCTTGGTGTTCGTGAGCAGGATGCGCGGCTGGCCGCCGGGCTTTCGTATGACCTCGCGGCTGGCGCATTCCTCGGGCGGGCGCAGGACGGTCGCCTGGCCTGCTTCGCGGAGCTGCGCCAGGCGGGCGAGGTAGTCGGCGGGAGCTGCCCGCCGGCAGTCGCTCGCCTTCGACCTGAGCCTCCTTCTCCGGGGTCTTGCCCACGTGCATGCCGAAGGGGATCCCGCTGTCGGCCAACAACCCTCGGAGCCGGTCGAGCTGGTCCGCGGCCAGGGCGTTCATCGGGTAGACGAGCACCGCTGCGATGCCGGGAACGGCAAGCTCGTCCCTCGTCTCCAGGCAGCGGCTGATGATCGGGTAGAGGAAGGCCTCGGTCTTGGCTGAGCCGGTACCCGTGCGACCAGGGCGTGCTTCCCCTGGTGGATGGCCCGAATGGCCCTGGCTTGGTGCGCTCGGAGGTTTGGGTACGGGACCAGCGTCTCCATATGCGGGTGGAAGATGCCCTCGGTGACCAGGCTCTCGATGGCATCGCCCTGCTTGAAGGGCTTCGACAGGCTGATGAAGGGACCCGCGCGCAGCGGGGTGTCGCGGGACACGTCGAGCGAGAGCAGCCCCTGCATCTGCGCGTACAGGTCCACGTCCGCCAGCGTGTAAGTCGTGAGCTGATAGCGAAGGAAGTCGTCGACGACGGACGCGGTGAAGGCGACGGGATTCAGTGCCATGGGGATGTGCCTCCGGCGAGCGCGTTGCGCCGCTGCGAGCCTCTCGACCAGTGCTCCTCGATGCTCTGTGCGAAGCTCGCGCGGACCAGCTTGGCGCGAGCCGCGGTCCAGCCGTCCGCCTCGCGCCGGACCACCAGGCCCTCCATGGGAGCGCTGCCAACCCGCGAGCCATCCAGCAGCGCCACGAGCGCTTCCAGGGAGAACTGGCCCGTCGCCAGGCGGGGTACGGAGGCGAGCCCGAGCTTGACCAAAAACATGTCTCGCCGCCTCGTGTCCCAGAAGTAGCCCTCAGCTCTGTCGTAGACGTCGAAACCGAGAAACCAGTCGGGCAGCCGATCATACTGGACGCTGTGTACGGCCACGCACCACTCGCCGAAGAGCATCAAGTCGGGCCAGAGTGCGTCGATGAGCGCATGCTCACGTGGACCTAGCCAGGACCGGAGCGGCCGGAACTGCGCGTGGCAATGATCGCGCGCCAGGTAGTCGCCACGGTTCTGGGCGCGCAGATCGCCATCCTCGCTGACCGAGAAGCCCAGGTTCGCCCCGTCGATCTTCTCCTCCACCACCAGGTCCCCGGACAGCAGGCCGGCAACCTCGTCAGACGAGAGGATCTTGTCGTCGCGCGGTTGACCTTCGCCCTGCCACGCCAGGTGCGGGGTGTGGGGGAAGCGGAAGAAGTCGGTCATAACCTGCCTGTATTTTCGGCGTACTTGACTCGAAGCCAGTCTTCGACGAGGTGTTGCACCGTGCGGCCCGCCGCTGCGATCTCCGCCTCGATCTCGAGCCAGTCGGTGTCGGTCGCGTTGACGAGCGTACTTGCGCCGCCATCGGCCAGGAGGGCCGCCAAAAACTTGCGGTCTGACGGATCGAACGCAGCGAAGCCGGCCGGCAGGACCGCCGCGCCGTCGCCGTCGTAGCCCACGGCCACGAACCGCGCGGTCGCCATCTTCTCGGTGACGACCTGAAGCCCATAGTCCTGGTCGGTGAGCTTGCGGCGGTACTCGTCGTAGATCCTCCACAGCTCGTCCCACACCATGGTGCGGGCCGAATCGCGACGGAACGCGGCGAGCCACTCGAAGACCGCCTCCTGGAGCTCCCGGGGCAGGTCCGAGTCTCCGAACGGCGAGTGGGGATGCGCGGCACTTGCAACCAGGAGCACGTTGGTATCAATGATGTGATCAGCCACCGTCGCCCCTGCCCTCGCCAGCTCGCAGACGCGCCATCATGCGACGCATCTGCCGCTCCGTCTCGCCGGCAGCGTCCCCGAAGAAGCGCTCGGGCCACTCGGCGACGCGCCCGAAGTCGTCCACATTCAAACGGCGCAGCTCGGCGGCCCGTCCTTTCGGCCGATCGACGAAGTAGAGACGGCACTTGTCCCTGGTCAGCTTCTGGTCGGCGATGAGGAACTGCAGCCTGCGGAAGATGTGCTCGGAGTGCGTCTCGACGAGGAACTGCACCCCCCGCTCGCGGGAGACCTCCACCATCAGCTCGGCAAGCCCAACCTGCGCGCGCGGGTGCAGGTGAATCTCCGGCTGCTCAGCGATGATCGTGGCTCCTCTGGGCACGAAGTAGGCGAGAACAAGCAGCGGGAGCACCTGCGACACTCCGAAGCCGACGTCCATGATGTTCGCGCGGTGTCCTTCGCCCTCGATGATGACCTCGAAGAAGCGGGAGCGGCCCTGACGTTCCGGGACGAGCGCATCGGCGACGCCCATCCTCGCCAGCCACTCCGACACCTTCTCGACCAGCCAGCCCTGGCCACCTTCCTCGCCCTCCTTGCGCTTCGTCCGGGCGTTTGCGCTCGCCAACAGTGCATGCACGGCGCGCTCGCCGCGGCTCCCGATCTCTCCGGGGCTCTGGCAACTCCACATGTAGCTGCGCACGGGGCGCTCGCGCAGCGGGCCGAGGTACGTGAGCGAGCCCATCACCTTCATGACGCGCAGCGCGAGATCCTGGACGTGGCTGCCGTCCCGGCCCAACTCGGCCAGCGCCTCGGTCGAGAACATCAGCGACCGCTCGGGCTGGAAACTGCGCCGCGCATCGCGGCGCTGGCCCCTCATTCGGGACTCGTATTCTGGCGCATGGAGCCGATACCCGCCCTTGGACTGGCGCTCCACTCCGTAGGTCTGATCGTCTTCGGTCAGATCGAGCTGCTGGACGACCGGAGCGCCAGCGGCCAGCGTGTAGGTCACCCGGTAGGACAGCGATACCAGGGGCGTGCCCGGGACCTCGGCCTCGATCCCGAGCCCCAACTCTCGGCTCGTGTCGTGGCCGTGGATCAGGTCCTTGTACGTACCGAGATCCACGATGTCGGTCTGCTGGCCGCCGAGGTTGAGATCGAGGTGCCGGTCCGGTGACTCGAAAGTCTGCTTCAGCAGCAGGGGGAGCTGCAGGATGGAGGTCTTGCCTGCGCTGTTCGCACCGAGCAGCAGCGTCACGGGCGCCACCTCGACGCCCTCGTCCCAGAGCTGGTCGCCCCAGACCTTCATGTTGCGGAGATAGAGCTTCTTGAACATGTGGACTCCTACGCTTCCTCGTCCATAGGGGTGCGCAGTGGCGGTGGGGGGGCCTGTGCCTTGGGACCGGAGGTTACCGCGGGGGCCGGCATGCCTTCCAGGAGGGCCTTGGCGTGCCGCTCACACTCCGCCCAGCTCTCCTCGGGAGTCGGCGCGAGCTGCCAGTCCAGGAAGCGGGGCCCCAATGCGCTCGCGGCAGGTTGCGGCTGACGAGCGCGGTCGTCGTGCCCGAGGTCGTGGTCGGCGAGGCGCAGGGTCTCCGGCAGCAGCCAGCCGTCGCCGCCGTTCTGCGCGGCGAACGCCCGGATACCGGCGTCCCGGTCCGCGGCCGCCGCGTCGATGCACTCCTGGCCCAGGCCATCGGTATAGTCGACCTCTACCAGGTGGAACCTGCCGTGCTCGGCGGCATCGTAGGGTTGAACGTCGGTGATCATGGCGCGGCGGTTTCGGACGACGGCCATCATGCCCTCGCGCGGCTGCAGCTCCGTGCTCATGTGCTCACGCCTGCATCCACAAGCCCGCGCTGAGCCGCATCCTTCAACGACAGGCTCATCGTTCGTCGCCCTCTTTGTTGGCTGCCGCCGCCTTCTGCCTGGTGATCCCGTCATCGAGGTCGTTATTCTGGAACCGCCAGCTACCGCCCACCTTGAACCCGGGCAACTCCCCGCGATTCACGAGCCGGCACACCTTAATCGGATCGACGTTCAGGTACTCGGCGACCTCCTGCACCGTCATGGCGGCTGTGCTCATCAGCGTCCTTACCGTCCGTGGCGTCGCGTGACAGGTGGGGACGGTAGTCCAAACCTGTCCAAAGGGTATGGTGATTTCCAGCGGTCGAGCTCATTACTGCCACTTTACTGGAACGTCGATCGACTGGCAAGCAAGTAGAGTTGGTGCCTGTCTAACGGTGCACGTGCTGTGCGCCACCTGATTGTCAACGGAAGTTTACAGTGACGCAGCTAGAGTTTACACTTGCTTCCCAGCAAGGGTGGCGAGGACGCCTCGAAACGCGTCACCCAGCATGCGGATTGATTGCCAAGCGCCTTGCTTCCTTGTCCTGCGACGCATGCGCTGACCACATGCGCAGAATGAATCGGCAACCGCAGTACACGCGCAGCCGCCAAATGACCACGACCGGCCTATCCCTCCTCCACCACCGGTGGTCTGAACCCAGAATCGACGAGCTGCCTGACCAGGCTGTGGGCACCCGCGGGTTCCAGCTCGCGCGCCGCGTAGTCCAGGGCCAGCAGTTCCGGCGAGAGGTAGACGTCGTACTTATTGGCCTCCGGGTTCTTCACCGAACGCGCAAGAGTTGGGGCATCCGCGGGCCCGCGGCCGGCGATGGCCTCGAGGTGCGCGGCGAGCTCGGCTAGAGCCAGGCCGGCGACAGAGATGGTGAGCCCGGAGCCCGCCGCCTTGAGCCCGCGCTCGACCATGAGCGTCGTGACCGTGTTCCGGACGCGATCGCCGGCCCACACGAAGAAGAGGGAATCCATTCCGCTCCCCAGGAGGCAGGTTCGATCGAGGCCAAGCCGGAAGAAGTTGTCCCTCGCCTCCTGGAAGAGCTCCTTCGCACGAGCATCAAGGAACGCCGGAGGTTGGACCTGGTTCAAGTAGACCTGCAGCATCTCCTGGCGCACCCGGTCGTGCACCTGCCCCGGCGAGCCGGTGAAGAGCGGGACCTTCCCGCCCGGAGAAGGCGCGAGGTCGATCACCTTTTGCTGCTCCTCCACCGAGAGCACCTGCCAGCGTCGACCTGCGAAGATGAGGTGCATCTCGACCTGGACTGGCTGAGTGATGGGCAGGGTCCCGAGGAGCTTGCCGCCGGAGAACGGCCGGTACTCCTCCGGCGACCAAAACACGGCGTAGAAGCTGTGGCGGTTGACGATGCGCTCTCCTCGTCCGCCGAGGAGCAGCGTGCCGTCTGGTGCCTGCTCGATCAGCTGCTCCCTGGCGGAGCCAGCGGGCATCGCGCTTCGCCCCGGGCTTGTAGCCGCGGACGGAGTGCGGGCCCACGACCTCGACGCGGAGCTCGAAGCCGCCTTGCCGAACAGGAGCGTTGGTCGACGCCGAGCGCGGTGGCGTGGGCCGGCAGTGATCTGGCTGAGCGTCGAGGTGGAAGCTCGCTCCTTGTCGCTGCTTGGTGCTCGTGGAGCGCGCTACCAGAAAGACCACGATAGCGAGAGGCAGGATGAGGACGATGAAGATGGCGAACAACACTTCCATCGCTCGGGCTCCCGTGTTCCGACGACGTGGCGCCGGCCGCCGGCGATTGTCGAAGTCGACGACGGCACTCAGTGGTTGAGGCGGCCAGATTTTATGGCCGTGGGCATGGTATGGCAGCGCTCTCATTGCGACACCAGGGCGGCCTCGGGCCTGAGCTGGAGCACCGGACTGCGGCGCTTCCAGCGTGCGGCGGGGATCGACAGCGGGCGAGGGATCCGTCTACGCGGCGAGATCCAAAGCGGAGATCGCTCATGGACAGGGGAAATCAAGGCACGATCTTGTTCCCGGACAACGAAATCACGCACGCGTTGAAGGGCGGGGTTTCGGACCGGCTGACGAGTGGATGACCATCACCTGCAGACGGTTCGAAGCAGAGAAGGCTCGCAGCCGGCCGAGCTGCCGGCCGTCGTAAATGACGCAAGGCGGCGCGAACAAGTTCTGGCAGATCGAGCTGGACGGCAGCACGCTGGCCGTTACGTACGGACCGATCGGCTCGGCGACCTTCCTCCCTCTGGAGTCGCAGTAGCAAGTCCAGCGCCGCGCACAAGCAGCACCAATCCGATCAGGAGGAGCGCCGCGGCCCGCGGGCCGGCGGCCGGCACTGCCGCGAGCTCGCGCCCGTAGCCAAACGCCACAACCTCAAAATCCCGCGCCCGCATCATCCACAGGTCGGACGCATAGCCGTCCTCGTCCAGATCGAGCAGCTCGCCGTAGCTCCCGGCGTCGTGGTTGTGATCGCCCGACACGTCGGAGATGTTTTGCGCCTGCAGGCCGAAGTGGGTTTCGCCGCCGTTGTCCACGACATAGGCGCCAAACCGGCGCAACGCCAGGGCGATCGTCCGCCCGGCGGCCGAGATCTCCCCTGCCTGGAACCTGACCTCGATTTCTGCCTCGGTCCACCGGAGCCGCAGGCGCGCGCCCTCCGGCAGGGCACGTGAGTCGCTCGCATACCCGTCCGTCCGCAGTCCCGGCCAGACGTAGAACCCCTCGCGGTTGCGAGAGCTGGGAATGGTTACGAGCAGCGCATGAGCAATGTCACCCGCGGCCAGCTCCTGCCGCAGGATCACGCCAGCCGCCAGCGGTACCGCCGTGCCGCGCGCATAATCGAGAAACTCGTCGGGCGGAACGTCGGCGATGACGCCGCTTCCCGTCGTCGAAATGGACGTCCCCGCACTGGCCACCCACTGGCCGCTCGCGTCCTTGACCAGATGCCAGAAGTCGTACTCGACCTGCCGGTTCACGTCAATGATACACAGGTGAGCATCCGTCAGGTCGCGATCGGGAACGATGTCAGAGAGACTGGGTGGATAGTGGTTGGTCTCCCCGGGATCGGACACCGCCTCGGCGGGAATGGGAACCGGGTTGAGTCGGATCAGAAATCCACTATCGTAGCCCTCCTCGCCGGTAAACCCGACAGTCATTCCGGGGGTCACACGGCTGTCCACGAAGTGCAGCGGCAGACTCCACCGCGAGGTCGCGATCACCGTCTCCTGGACAACCTCATCCAGAAAGTCGATGTAGGCGGCCGAGTCGTGCGTCGGCGTGCCCTCGTAATCGCCGGCGCGCTGCAGTGGCGCCTCGTCCGCGCGGAGATTCCACGGGCCGTTCGGGGCAAAGAGGCGGAAGCCCGCCGGGGGGTCCGTGCTCGCCAGCGCGGTTGCCGCCCCGAGCTGCAGGAGCAGGGACATCGCGACGAGACTTTGGTGTAGCGCCCGGCCGTTCGGCGCGAGCAGTGGATGCGAACCACCTTTGGGATGTGCGCCGCGCCTGAGCCCGTCCACTTCACAGTCTCCCCAGGAGATCGGGAAGCCGCTGCGCCCACGCCATCCAGCCTGCGGCGATGGCACGATCGACTGTTCTGCTCACGACCCGCTCCGCTTCGGCCCGGTCCTGGCGCGATGCCAGCGCGAGCGCGTGCAAACCGGCGCCGAGCAGCTCGCTGCTGAGCTCTTGCCGGTCGCGACCGTCGTCAATCGCCCGCGCCAGCGTGCGCAGGCCCTCATCCGCGTCTCCACTCAGCACGCCGAGATACCCCACCACGGCCTGAAGCTGGGCCGTGTAGCGACCGATGCCGCCCTGTTTCATCGCCGAAAACGCCGCCACGATGTCGGGAGTGAGCTCCGCCGGCGCCACCCCGGCATCGAGTGCCAGCAGCGCCTTGAATGCCCGGATTCTGCCGGTCGGCGGCACGAGCCTCATGCGATGCGCCAGCGCCAGCGACTTCTCGAATGCCTCGGCCGCGCCGTCGGCATCACCCTGCAGCCAGCGCGAATGGCCGATCTCGGCGATCGCCATGGCCTCCCCCTCGCGGTCGCGAGCCTTGCGGAACGCCTGCAGCGCTTCGAACACGTGCGCCCGCCCGCGCTGAAAGGCGCCGCGATTACATGTGACGCGCGCCAGCTCCAGACAGAGCAGGCCGACAGCAACCGGGAACTGCCCGCCTAGCATCGCGGACTTGATCCGCAGCAGGCTCTCCTCGGATTCACTGGCGACGCCGGCCTCGATCTCGAGCCCGATGAGACTGACCTCGGACAGTTGCTCGAGCAGAAGAATTCCAAAGCGCTGCGCCTCCGTGAGGCTCGCCCGAAAGTACGCCGTGGCCTGCACCACCCGACCTGCCCAGCGAAAGGCCTCGCCGAGGCGGTAGCTCGCCCACGCCATGGTATCGGGATCCTCAGCCTGCTGGGCCAGGGCCAGCGCCTGGCGAAAGAGACCGGCGGCCCACGCGGCTTGCCCGCTGTCAAGCTGGGCCCGCCCCAGGTGCAAGAGCGCTCGCGATTCGCCGGCGAGGTCCTTCGCCGTGCGGTAGGCGTCACTGGCGGCGCGGATCAGGCGCAGCTCCTCCGCTCGCTGATGGTCCGCCGCGGCGGCGCGGGCCAACACGTAGAGCGCATCGCCTTCAGTCTGGGGGATCCCATGTCGCCGCGCGGCGGCCACCGCCTGCTCCGCCTCATGCCTCGCGTCAGTCAGCTCGCCAGCCTGCAGAGCGCACTCCGCCAGGGATCCTCTCAGGGTCGCTTCGAGCGCGACATTGCCCGCGCGGGTTGCGCCCTGCAGGGCGCTCGAGAGAAACTCGCGCGCCTGCTCGAATCGCCCCATGCGTAGAGCCACGCGGCCGGACAGCTCATGGAGCTCCGCGTATAGCTCGGTATCCGCGGACAGGCCGGTATCCGCGCTGAGCAGTCGGGAACGCTCCAGCAGGTCCCAGCAGCTCCGATTGCGGCCGGAAGCGAGCGCCTCCGTCGCCGCCCATAGCAGCCACGGCAGCGCCGCCACCTTGTCATCGGCCAGCACGTAGTGATAGGCGATGTCTTCCGAGGCGACGGCGGTGCCTTCCGTTCCCGCCTGCTCCAGCGCGGCGGCCGCGCACAGATGCCAGCGCGCCCGCTCGTCAGGCGGACACGAGCCCAGCACGACCTCGCGCACCATGTCGTGGTCGAAGCGAAAGCTGTCGGCGTAGTCGCCGAGCGGCGTCAGCATGGCGGCGCGGCAAAGCGCGCTCGCGTGCCACAGCAAGTCGTGCTCGTCCCGTCCCGTGGCCCGGGCAAGGAGCTCGAGAGACGCCACAGGTCCGATCACGGCCGCGGCTCGCAGCACAGCCTTGGTATCGGGATCGAGCTGCTCCAGCCGCCGGCGAATGACGTCATACAGCGACTCCGGAAAGTCCGGAAGGCAAAGCTCATCCGCGGTGGCATCGCCTTCCGGACGTTCCGCTACCGTCAGCACCCAGCGACCGTCGTGCCGCCGCCGCAACGTTCCTTCGCTCAAGAGCAGATGCACCGTCTCCAACACGAACAACGGGTGACCGCCGGTATGCCCGTAAATCCATTCGGCGAATTTTGGAACGTCGACCCCGCCGAGCATGGAGGAGACCATAGCCTGCACCTCCATCGTGCCGAGACGGCCAAGCTCGATGCGCACGAGGCGATAGCGGCTGCCGGGAATCGTGGTGGTGCACAGCGAGGAGTGACCGTCGCCGGCGCCGACGTCCGCGGGCCCCTCAGTCGCGGCGTTGGGTGTGAAGGTGGTGACCACGACGATGCGGTGCCGGGCGGTCCCCGTCGATTCGGCCTCCGGCGTCCCTTTGGCAAAGCGGGAGAGAATGTGCCAGAGCGCGCTCAGGCACAGCTCGTCCGCCTCCTGCAAGTCCTCGACGATCAGGAGCAGCCCGCGATCGCGCGCGAGCGCGGCGATGACGACGGCGAGCGCGTCGATGACCCGATGGCGCTCCGAAACCGGGCTCAATGCCGGCACCGGCACCGGGTCGAGCTCGTGAGCTGTCTCCGTCAGGCTCGGCAAGTAGGCGGCAAGCGCTTGCAATGCCGTGCGCACCGCCGGCTCGAGGTCGGTCGTACCCAGGACCTTGCCCGGTCCGACGAGGAGCGATCGGAAAATGCTGTCAAACGGCAAGAGCGATCGTCGCGTCCCGCCGCAACCGCCGCGCGCAAAGCGAAAACCCACCTGTTGCGCGCGCACGCCGATCTCCGTCGCCAGCCGCGTCTTGCCACTGCCCGTCTCGCCATCGATCATGACCCAGCAAGCAGAGACTTTCCCCCGGGCTACCTGCGAAAGAATGCCGTCGACCTGCTCCAGCTCCGCGGCTCGACCGACGAGAGACGGAAAGAAGGCACCTGCGGGGGCGACACTGGACGACGGCAGGTCGCGCGGTGGGCTCGTCATCTTCGCCCCGTTCCTGCCGGCAGCAGGGGGCTCGCCGGTCGCCAGCCAGCGATCGAGGCGGTCGGCAACCTCAAAAGCGGAAGAGAAGCGGCTGGTCGGGTCGCGTGCGAGCAGGCGCTGGAGCACGTCCTCGAGCTCCGCGTCGATTGCGGGGTTGAGGCTGCGCGGCGGCGTCGGGGGCTCGCTGACGCGCCGCAACAGCAGGTTGCCAAGCGAGCTCGCCTCGATCGGCGGCCGGCCGGTGCACGATTCGTACAGCACGACGCCGAAGGAGTACAGATCCGCCCGTGCGTCGACCTGTTTGCCCTCGATCTGCTCCGGGCTCATGGTTGCCGGCGTCCCGAGCAAGGCTCCGGGCAACGTGAACCCAAGTGAGATCTCGGGATCCTTCACCAGGCCAAAATCCAGCAGCTTGACCACGCCGAGGCAATCAACCATGATGTTCTCGGCCTTCAGGTCGCGGTGGACCACACCCTCGTTGTGCAGGTGTGCGAGCGGGTTGAGGACCTGGCGCGCGAGCTCCACGCGCGTCCGGAGGGCGGCGGCATCGGGCGAGTGCCCGTCGGCGGGGTGAAACAAGTCGGAAAATCGCTGTCCGTCCACCCACTCCATCGTGAAGTACGGCCGGTCACAGTAGGTTCCCCAGTCGAAGACCGCGACGAGCTGCGGATGATGCAGGCGCTGCATGGTGAGGAACTCGCGGCGGAGCCGCTGCGCCAGCTTCTTGCCCGCGGGCCGCAGAAGCTTGAGGGCGAGCACGCAGCCCCGCTGGGGGTCCCGCACTTGATAGACGACGCCCGCGGTGCCGCTGCCGCATATTCGCATGACTTCGAAGCGATCTATGTTGTTTGGCGTGCTACCGTTCACGAGGTGCCCAGAGGAGCTGCAAAGACTCGCCGGCGACGTCTCGGGGCAATCAGCCGGCGCGGGAGAGCAGGTTGCTGTCCGCGTGCTCCCGATGTCCCGACAATATCACCTCGACGCAAAGGCCGAAATGGTCGCTGGCGTGTACTCCCGATACGGGGTCGCGGAAACGGACCTCGGCCGTGGCGATGTCGATTTCGCGGCAGCGGACTCGATATGCCGGTCCGACCAACACGTAGTCGATCCGCCGCGCTTCCGATTCGCTCGCCGCCAGCGCCACCCCCGAGAGGTCGCTGCTCGCGGCCAGGATCGCGGCAAACTGGGGAGCATAGCATCGCCGCTGATTGAGGTTAGCCTCCGGATCCCAGGTGTAACCGGCCGCGTGCGGATGCACGTACGCGAACGCGTCTATGAGGCCGGCCTGGCGCAGTAGCGCCACTTCGGGGCAGTCCGGCGTCGCATTGAGGTCCCCCATGAGCACGCAAAGGTCCTCGCCGGCAGTGCTGCGCATGAGCTGCAAGGTGCCGATCGCCTCGCGGAGCCGCCGGCGCGCACCCTGCGCCGCCGCGTGCTCGATGCGACGCATCGCCTCGCGTCCATGCTTGGCGGCGTGCGGCGCGAGCACGTCGCGCACCGGCGCGCTGAGCAAGATCGAGGAATGCCAGTGGGTAGCAAAGACGACGATCCTGCGGCCGGACACCTCGAGCTCGGCGGCAAGTACCTGCGAAACGTCGCTGAAGTGAAAGGCGGCGTGATTACCGACCGGACCTCCCGAAACGAGCGTCCGGGAGGCGAACCTGCACCTCAGCCCGCGGCGGGCCAGAATCAGGTCGCCTTCCCGCAGGTTCACCGGAATGCCGAAGCTGCCGACGCGCACTCCCGCGAGCGCCTGGTAGTAGACGACATCCAGCCCAAGCTCATCGGCAAGTGACCGCGCGGCGTGGGGAAGACCGTTGATCTCGTGGAGCACGACCACGTCCGGGGCCAGTGCCTGGAGCTGTGCAAGCAGCGCCGTACGGCGCTGTCTCCGGGCCGCGGCGGACTCGTGCTCACCCAGGCGCAACCAGCCTCGGTAATTCAGCCCGGACCAGGCATTCAGTTGCACGAGGCGCAGCTTCAGCGCCGACTTCGAAGCTGTCGAACCAATGCCGCTGTCAGGTGATGCGGACGACATCGCGATTCCTCCCCGCAGTGAGCTCTCGTTCGCCCGGTCCGGAGCAGGTTGGCGCTATCCTCCTCGCCCGTCTCCGGCCCTCAGGCTCTTCTCCTTCATGCACACGACAATAGCATCTGACGCGATCGCGCGGCAGGGCGGTCGACCATTCGGGCGACCCCAAGCAGGCCGGGGTTCGGGAACCCTCCCACCGCCTGCGGCGGCGGGCGCCGCCCTGGACCTCGCTGCGCTCGGTTCCGCGGCGATTCCGCCCTGAAGGGCGGGGTTTCGGACCGGCTGAGGAATGGATGAGGTTGTGATGTGCGCCTGCGCGTACTAGCTCAGGCGTATCTCGGACCGTACCGCGGCGACTTCGCCGGTGGATTGCCGGGCACTTGCACGCACGCAGATTTTCGCTTAAGTTTCGCAATGAGAACATGAGCTCACTTCAGGAGGAGTACCGTGATTGATCCAGAAGGCCTCGATTCCCCTCCGTGGTCGCCGCGACAGAATCGCGGATTCCGCGTGCCGGACTTGCCGCGGGGTCACGTGCGGCGCGAGCGGCCGGCCGAGTGCCCGGCTCAACAGCTTGCGGAACAGCTTGGAGATGCGGTTTGGAGTCTGGTGCAGAAGTGGCGGGGGTTACCGAGAGACGTTCTTGCCACGGCGATCGTGCGCGCGACGGACCGCGTAGGTGCGACCCTTTCGCGGGAGCCGAACGGCGGTGAGTCGGCGCATGCGGCGCTGCTCAACCTGCGCGAAACCCGCTACCTCCTGCGCCAGGCATACCGCCGGCGACTGCTGAGCGAGGCGGACACGCGCGAGCTGCAGCGCCTCAGTGACGCGCTCGGCAGGGCATTGGAGCTGCCTCCGGACAGCATCGCCGAGGGGGATGACGGGCCTGGGGCGTGACGGGCCGGGCCGTTTGGAATCACCGTGCCGGCAGTGGAACCGTGGCATCGCTCTTGATAGAGTCCCTGCATCAAGACAGCGACCTTGCAGTGGCTGATGACCTTTGACCAGGAGCTTCGATGATTGTCAGATCGCTCGGCTTGCAGACAGACCTCCTCTTCATCCGGTTTGCGGGACAGGTGACGGATCGCGGAAGCTACCTCGTCGCCGAGATCCCCGCGAATCCGACCTACTACTGGGGCAACTTTCTGGCGATGGAAAAACCTCCGCGGCCCGGGGATTTCAGGCGCTGGACTGAGCTGTTTGAGCAGGAGCTCGGAGGACCTTCAGGCGTAGGCCACATGACATTTACTTGGGACTCGGTGGAAGGAGGCCCCGGCGACGTTGCTCCCTTCTTGGCGGCAGGTTTTAGCTACGACGAGAGCGTCGTGCTGACCGCTTCAAGCGTGCGGAAGCCCGCGAAGCTCGACTCGGAGGTCCAGGTGCGCCCGCTGGTGAGTGATGCCGACTGGGAGGCTGCCAGCCAAAACCAGGTCGCGTGCGAGCTGCTCCCCCTGGATGGGGCACCGAGCTTCGTGATGTTCAAGCGGCGGCAGATGGCAATGTATCGGGCCATGGCCGACGCCGGGCTGGGGTACTGGTTCGGCGCGTTCCTGGGAGAGCGGCTCGTCGGCGATCTCGGGCTCTACAGGGACGGCTACGTGGGCCGTTTCCAGTCAGTGGGGACCCATCCGGGTTTTCGACGTCGAGGCATTTGCGGGGCCATGGTCTTTGCGGTCTCGAGCTTCGCACTCGAACGCATGGGGCTGGAGACGCTGGTGATGTCCGCGGATGAGCGCTACCACGCGGCGCTCATCTATGAGACTGTCGGCTTTCGCCCGGCCGAGCGCAACGGCGGCCTGTGCCATCCCACCTACAGGCAAGATCAGCGGAGGCGACCGTGACCGGCCGGCCTCCGCTGGTGGGTGGTACTGTGTCGCTCCGCTCGGCGCACACGCCGCGGCGCCGAGCGGATCACGTCTCGGCACGGGTAGGGGCGTCCTCGCCGCCCCTACTCGCGCCCGCGTCGCATCACAGCCCTGTCAGCGGAATGGTGGCGTCTCCCATGATGTAGGCCACCGACCCGGTCGCCAGAATCCAGCCTTCGTCTTCCGTCGTTCCCCAGCCGGCCCAACTGTAGTCGAAGGTCGCCGCTCCACCGCTCTGTCCGATCTCCATGTACCGCGTGTCGTAGAGCGGGTAGTTGCTGTCGTAGAAATAAACGCGCGACGGCAACGCGTCGCCAACGTTCTCGTATGCGACCATGTAGGGAGCCAGCGCATGCGCGCTGCCGATGGCGTCGGAAATGTCGCTCAGCGCTTCCCCGAAGCTCTCCTCGATGTCCTCGCCGCAGGCCTCCAGCTCGGCGCCGCAGTTGTTGAGCCCGTTGGTCACCATGCACGCGGCGACGTCGGGAAGACAGGTGCTGCCTTCGAGATCCATGAGCGCCTCTTCCAGCGCGGAGGTATACGTCTCCAGGTGGGGGACCATAATCAACACGGGGGCGTCATCGCCGTCACTGTCGGTAGCCGTTTCGAGAAACTCGACGACGCGATCCACGCTGTTTCCCGTTGCCGCGTCGCGGTCGAGCGTTTCTCCGAGCAGGTCGAACAGCACCTCCTGGCCAAGCAGATGGCCCTGCGTCAAGGCGACATTGTAGGCAACGTCCGTCTCTACGTAGCTGTTGACGCCGGTAACGCCGTGAAAGTAATCGTTGAGGACGTTCGCCGACATGCCCATGCAGTTTGCCGAGCCCAGGGACGGGTCCCACCATTTCTTGTAGGCGAAATAGAAAGCGAGCGTGCGCACCGGCTTGGTGACGATCTTGCGGTTGACCTCGCTGGCGCCGAAGGTATCGACAAACGCTCGCCAGGGTGCGGCCGCGACCTCGATCTTGGCCTGGTCGGTGAGCTCGCCGTTGGAGAACGGGTAGGCGTTTTCGCTTGGCCGGAAGGTAAGCCGCGCGAAGCGCTTGTAGCTCAATGACGCTGAGCTGCTATTCGCCAGCGGGTACGGCTGGTCGAGGTAGACGGCGTGAGCCGCGACGCCGCCGTCCCGCTCGAAGTCCGATCCACTCGTCGCCTGCACGGGAAGAGTGAAGCTGATCTCGTTTTTCCCCGACGAGCCGGTCGCCGAGTAGGTGCCGCTGCCGAGCGAAACGCCGTCGAGCACGACCTCGGCATCGCTGCGCAGGCCGCTGCCAACGAGCCGCGCCGTGCCGCCGGGAAGCGCGTCGTAGGGGTCGGAGAAGGTGATGCCGTCGATCACGGGAGTCAGCTCGATGCCATACGTGTTGGTCTGTTTGCCGTCGTGGTTGCGGGTCAGTGTGACCGTGTAGCGGCCGGCCTCGAGCGTGCCGGATTCCGTCCAGCCATACTCGTCCTCGGCGGTTTCGCTCAGGGTGAAGGTGTGCGCGCTGCCATCGATGTCGTCGACCAGCTCCAGGGTAACGTCGCCGCTGACGTTTTCGGTGGAGAACGTAACGGTGGCACCCACGGATGCGGTAGTCGGAGCTGCCGACACGATGTAGGGAGCGGTAAAATAGGCCTCCCACTCTTCCTCGGTAATCAGCTCGAAGGTGCTGGTGCCGTCGGTGCCGTCGCTACCGGAGCTACCGGTGCTGCCGGTGGATCCATCGCTGCCGTCGTCGCCGGCGCGTTCGGGCTGAGCCCAGCAGTAGGGCGACTTCGGGTCGCCTTCTTCGCCGCCGCGCCCGCCGTCTCCGGCGGTACCGCCGCTGCCGCCCGTGCCGTTTTCGCCACCGCCATTGGGATAGAGCCAGTACGGGTGAAAGCCAATGCTGTAGCTGTCGACGTACATGAAGTGGATGTCGCCGCCGTCGCCGCCGGTGCCGCCCGTGCCGCCGCGACCGCCGGTGCCGCCGTTGCCGCCGTCGCCGCCGTATCCGGGACCTTGGGTGCAATTGACCAGATTCTGCTTGGCTGTCGCTCCCTTGGCGCCGTCGCCGCCGTCACCCGCGCACTGGCCGGTTTGCCCCTTGCCGCCATCCTGTCCGGTCATGTCCATGCTTGGCATGCTCAAATAGCCGCCATCCTTCGTGAAGTACTTCACCACGAAGTAGACCTCCGGTGCATCGAGGCCGCTATTACCGGTGGCACCGGCGGAGCCGCTGGTACCGTTGCCGCCGTCGGGGGAATCGAAGGCCGAGGCGGACGTCACGTCGTTGTAGTCGTAGCTGCGGCCGTCGGCGGCGCAGCTCGTGTAGCCGCTCCTGTCGTCAGCCTGCGTGCCGGCGTGAGACCAGGTGATCTCGGAATCGCTGGATTCGATGGTCTCGGCGACGATCCAGAGCTCCTTGACGCTGTCAGACAGGATGAGAGTCGCGCCGTCGAAGACGACCTTGTCGGCGAGAATGACCGAGGTATCCGTCAGCTCGGTCCCGGTGTAGCGGGTGACGTTGGTGCTGGACCCTGCCGCCAGCGCGGGGAAGATGGAGGAGCTGAGGACACCCGAAAGAGAGGTGCACGAGGCGCTCCACGAGTACGGTTTGCCGCCGGTGACGCCGCTGGTAGCGCGACCGCAGGAGGATTGCAGCAGGTGGAGCCCCGGGGAGAGGGAGGTGGACTCGTCGAGCTCGATAGTGCCGAGCTCATCGAGGCTGTCGATTCCCAGGGCGTTCATGTAGTCGCGCACGACGGCGAACTTGGAGGTGCTGGCGGTGGTGACGTTGATCACGCCGTCGATGGTGACGGTTTGCTGGACCTCGGTGAGCGTGAAGGCGGTCGCCTGAGCCGCCAGGGCGAGCACGGCGAGGGAGGTGAAGGTGACGAAGTAGAAGCTACGGCGTTTCTTTTGGGCGTACATTGAGAGCTCCGGGGCCAGGGTTTGGGGGTGTTTACGGGAGACTGGAGCAAAATCCGGGCCACGTTCGGGGGCGAGAATTGAGGGGTGGAAACGCGGCACCTTGGGGGAGCGTGGTGCGGGGGAGAGGTGGCGGGAGCAAAACTGCAACCATAATGGCGCGATCAGCCACGCCGTCCGCACCTCCTGAATCGGACGTTTTCACCTCCCCCCGCCAGCGGCGGGAGGCCAGGGGGCGCTGCCGGTGGCTTCAGGACCTGCCGCCTCCTTGCCATCAGCGCGCCGTCGCCATACCCTGTCCCCAACATCAGTGAGGTTTGCGTGCCCCTAGCTCCTTCATGCCCCCGCTGCCAGGAATCCCTCCCGGACAAGGCTCGTTACTGTCCCGGCTGCGGCCATGCCGTGGCGCTGCGCTGCCCGCGGTGTCGCGCCAGCGTGATCGCCAGCGCCCGCCACTGTGCTGAGTGCGGCGCTGCTGTAGACGCCGCAGCGCCTCCTTCTTCCCCCACGGCCACCAGCCCGCCTCGCGGCGAGCTGTGCACCGCGACCATTCTCTTCGCCGAGCTCGTCGGCTATGCTGCCATGGCGGAGCATCTCGACCCAGAAGATGTGCACGACGTCATGAAGCGGCTGTTCCGGGTCACCGATCGCGCCGTGCTGGCGAATGGGGGCAGCATTGACAAACACCTCGCCGGCGGCGTCATGGCGGTCTTCGGCCTGCCCCGCGCCGGGGAGGACGATGCGGCGCGCGCCATTCGCGCGGCGCTCCAATTCCAGAAGGAAATCGAGTTTCTCAACCGTCAGCTCGCCGATGAGGGTGTGCCCGCCGCCAAGCTCCGCGTCGGCATCAATACCGGGCGGGTGGTGGCCGCCTCCGTGGATGGCCCCCAGAAGGAAACGTCGATTCTTGGAGATGCCGTGAATATCGCCTCTCGACTGCAGTCTGCGTGCCCTCCGGGGGCGATTCTGGTGTCGCACGAAACGTATCGGCACGTGCGCGGGCTCTTCGGGACCCTGACGCAGCCGCCGATCTTTCTGCGCGGCCGCTCCCACCCCATCACCACCTACCTCATTCAGGAGGAAAAGCACCCGCAGCTCTTCATCGGCACTCGCGAGGTGCTCGGACAGGAAACCGAGATGGTCGGGCGCACCGATGAGATGTCGCGGCTCTGGCTCGTGCTTGACGATCTGATTCAGCGCCGGCGCGCCGCCTCCGTCACCATTGTCGGTCCCCCGGGGGTGGGGAAGAGCCGCCTCGTGCACGAGTTTCATCGGCGCGCCGATGCCATCGACGCGGAGATGCTCCTGCTGCGGGCGCGCGCTTCCGCCGAGACCGCGGATCTTCCCTATCAGGCGCTCGCCCAGTCCCTACTGGGGCGCGCCGGCATTCGCGATCAGGACTCGGGCGACGCCGCCCGCCGCAAGCTCGAACGATGGCTCGACGACATCCTTTCCCGTGCGATCACGCCGCGCCGGCGCGCGACCGACGTGAGCGCGGCGCCGCCCGCCGCTGATTCGCCGGCCAGTTGGGCCGAGAGCCGCGACCGCATCTGTGAGCTCCTGGGCGTTCACCGCCAGCGCGACGCGCCACCGAAACCCGGTGACCGCGAGCCGCCGGGGTCGCTCGAACAAAGCCGTGCGGCGCTCGTGGAGCTGTTCCGGCAGCTCTGTCGCCAGCCCGTTATTCTCGAGGTCGAAGACGCGCAATGGGCCGATGTCTCCACCATGGGGATGCTCGATCATCTCGTCGAGCATCTGGTGGATTACCCCCTGCTGGTGCTGACTACAGCCAGGCCGGAGATTGCCGCCGCGCATCCCGACTGGGTCCGCCGCGCCGAGCGTGCGGTGCTGCTGACGCTGGCGCCGCTTGACCTCGAGGCCGCCCGGGAGCTCGTTGAACAGTTGCTGCAAAACGTGCGCGACTTGCCATCGGGCCTGGTCGAGGAAGTGGCGCAGCGCTGTGAGGGGACGCCATTCTTTGCGGAAGAGCTCGTCAAGAGCCTGGCGGATCAGGGCGCCATCGTCGCGGAGGAGCTCGGCTGGCGCTTCGTGCCGTCGGAGTCGACGCCTCAACTGCCGATGCCCGCCACCGTTGAGGGGCTGCTCCAGGCGCGTCTGGACCGGCTCGCTCCCGGGGAGCTCGCGGCGATTCGCGCGGCCGCAGTCGTCGGCAGAGTTTTCTGGAAACAGGCCGTGGCTCACGTGTGGTCCTACCTGGGCGCCGCGGAGGACGTCAACAACGCGCTGCGCGGCCTTCTCGAACGAGAAATGATCGATGAAAGACCGGTATCGTCTCTGCTCGGGTGTGAGGAGTTTGCCTTTACCCACGATCTCCTCCGCGACGTCTCCTATCGCGGGCTGCCCCCCGGCGATCGTCGCGAGCTGCATCGGCTCGTCGCCGAGTGGCTGGAGCGTCACTGCGGCGATCGCCTGCGCGAGCGCCTCCCGCTGCTCGCCTATCACTGGGAGCAAGCCGGCACCTACGACCGCGCCTGCGCGCTCTACCTGTCCGGAGCGAACGACGCCGTAACTCGCTACGCGCATGCCGAGGCCCGACGCCTGTTTCGCTCCTACCTGAATCTGGCGCCCGCGGACGCCATCACGACCGCGCAGGTGCGCACGCAGCTCGCGCTCGACGTGCTGCACATGTGCGGGCGCAACGACGAGGCGCGCCAGGAGCTCTTGCGCGCTCTCGATACGGCGTGCGCGGCGGGCGACCGGCGCACGGAAGCCATGGCCCGGCATGGCCTCGGTGTCGTTGCCAGCGTGCTCGGCAACATGAGCGAGGCGCTGAGCTCCTGTCAGGCGGCGGTCGACATCTACGCCGAGCTGCGCGCCGACTCGCAGCGCGGGGAAGCTCTTGCCGAGCTTGCCCACGCGCTATCCCGCGTGGGGAAAGTGCCGGAAGCCGTCGCCACCTTCGAAGAGGCGCTGCGGATTCAGCGCGCTGCCGGCCGTCCCGGCCCGGAAGCGCAGGCGCTGACGGGGCTGGCAGCTCTGCACGCCGTCGAGGGTCGCTACCGCGAGGCCGGGGCGCTCTACGAAAAGGCGATCGCCATTTTCCGCGATCTCGGCGATCGCAAGATGGAGGGCCGGGCGCTCGGGAACCTGGCGCTGTGCCGCGCGGAAAGCACCGGCGCGGAAAGCACCGGAGCGGAAACCGCGCGCGAGAGCATGGAGCACGCCCTGGCGATCTATCGTGACATCGGTGACCGCCGCTTCGAAGGCTGGATGTTGAGCAATCTCGCCGCGGAAGCGCACCAGGCCGGCGAACCGGATCGCGCTCTGGCGCTCTTTGAGGCGGCGCTCCGCATTCACCGATCCGTCGGCAACCGCGCGTTCGAGGCGGAGACGCTGTGCGCGCTTGCCGACCTCAAGGCCGATATCGGGCGCTACGACGACGCCCGTGAGCTGCTCGAAGCCGCCGAGAACATCAACCGCGAGACCAAAAACCTGCTTTTTGTCGCCACCGGCATGGTGCAGCGCGCCAAGCTGGAGCGGCAATGCCGGCGGGACCTGGTCGCCGCCGAGGCCCTGCTGCGAGAGGCGGAACCGATCTACCGCAAGCTGGAGACCTGGCACTATCTTGTCATCTGCCTGCTCGAGCGCGGGCGGATTGCGTGCGAGCGCGGCCTTGACGGCCGCCCCTACCTCGAGGAAGCGCAGCGTTTGATCGCCACCGGCTCGACCGAAGGCTCGCGATCGCTCCTCAAGGAAGTCAATGCCCTGGTCGCCATGACCAATCAGGATGCTGGCCTTCAGGCCGGCGACATGTTTGGGCGGCGTTTGGACCCCGCCCAAACCACCGCTGAGACCCCGGCCTTCAAGTCGGGAATCCGCGGTGATTCCGCCCCGAAGGGCGGGGTTTCGGACCGGCTGACGAATGGATGACGCCCCACAGGCGTCAGGTGGGATCTCCACCCGTACAAAAGGAACAGGACTCATGATTCGCCACTCGACGTGCTGTTTGTGCGAGGCCCTATGCGGTATCGTCGTGCACACCGACGGCCGCTCCGTAACTGCCATCAAGGGCGACCCGGACGATCCGCACAGCCGCGGTCACATCTGCCCCAAAGGAGTCGCCCTGCAGGATCTTCACGAGGACCCCGATCGCCTTCGCCAGCCGGTGATGCGCAGTGGCACCGAGTGGCGGACGGTATCCTGGGATACGGCACTGGACGAGTCCGCCCGCCGCATCGAGGCCATCCGCAACGCCCACGGCCCCGATGCCGTCGCGCTGTACGCCGGCAATCCACTCGCGCACAACTACTCGGCGCTGCTCTTCGGCCCACCGTTGTTGGCGGCGCTGGCCACCCGCAACCGCTATTCGGCGACTTCGAGCGACCAGTTGCCCCACATGTTCGCGGCCTTGCAGATGTTCGGCAACCAGTTTCTGCTGCCCGTCCCGGATATCGACCGCACGAAGTTTCTCGTCATCCTGGGTGCCAACCCGGCGGCCTCGATGGGCAGCCTCATGACGGCCGGAGATCCGCTCAAGCGCCTCAAGGCCATCCGCGAGCGCGGTGGCACCATCGTCCTGGTGGATCCGCGGCGCACGCAAACGGCCGACGTCGCCAGCGAGCATCACTTCATTCGCCCGGGTACCGACCCATTCCTGCTGCTGGCCGTCCTGCACGTGATGTTCGCGGAACATGAGGTGAGCTACGGGCCATGGCGGTCTTACAGCTCCGAGCTCGAGCAACTCGAAAAAGTGGCGTCTCGCTTTTCTCCAGAACGCGTCGCCGCCGCCACCGGGATGTCCGCGGAGGTCATTCGGGAGCTCGCAAGGCGGTTCTGCCGGGCGGAGTCGGCCGCCTTCTACGGTCGCCTCGGGACGTGCGTTCAGGCCTTCGGCGGCGTCAATGCCTGGCTTCTGCTCGCGATAAACATCCTGAGCGGCAATCTGGATCGCCCCGGCGGCATGATGTTCACCCGACCGGCCGTGGACCTGCCGCGGCTTGCCGGGCGCGGCAGTCTGCGCGGCACCTTCGATCGCTGGCGCTCGCGCGTCTCCGACCTCCCGGAGTTTGGCGGGGAGCTGCCGGTATCCGCGCTTGCCGAGGAAATCGAAACCCCGGGCAACGGTCGCATCCGCGCGCTCATCACCATTGCCGGCAACCCGGTCCTGTCCGCTCCGAACGGTGCTCGCCTCGAACGCGTCTTGCCGAGCCTGGAGCTCATGATCTCCATGGACCCCTACATCAACGAGACGACGCGCCACGCTCATCTCGTGCTGCCGCCGGTGTCACCTCTGGAGCGCGATGACTTCGGCCTGGTGCTTTCGTCTGTGGCCGTCCGCAACGTGGTGAAATACGCTCCCGCGGTGTTTCCGCCGGGGCCGGACGGGCGTGAGGACTGGGACATTGCCAGCGACCTGGCGGCTCGTCTCTATGCCCGCAGGCGCGACCCGGTCGCCTTCGCCATGCGCCCCGCGCTCGCCGCGTTGCGGCGGCTCGGCCCGCGAAACGCGCTGGATCTGCTGCTCCGGAGCGGGTATTATGGCCGGGGTGTCCTGCCGTTCTTGCGCCTGTTCCGCGCTGGCACCCGCGCGCACGGGCATCCCGCCTTGAGCCTTCGCGCGCTTGTCCAGGCCCCCCACGGCATTGACCTCGGGCCACTGGAACCGTGTTTTCCCGAGCGCCTGCGCGCGCTCGGGAACCCGACCATCAATCTCGCCCCCCTCGTGTTGCTCAAGGACATCGGCCGGGTCGAGGCGGCGCTGGTCTCGGCTTCCGCCCCGCGCGGTGACACCCTGTTGCTCATCGGCCGCCGCGATCTCCGCAGCAATAACTCGTGGATGCACAACTCTCCGCGCCTCGTTCGCGGCAAGCCGCGCTGCACGCTGCTCATCCACCCGAGCGATGCGACCTCCCGTGGAATTGGGGATCAGGACATCGTCGAGGTGACGTCCCGGACGGGCACCGTGAGCGCTCCCGCTGCCCTGGACCCCGGAATCATGCCGGGCGTGGTCAGTCTTCCACACGGCTGGGGTCACCACCGCAGCGGCGCGCGCCTGTCCGTAGCCGCCAGGACACCGGGAGTGAGCGCCAACGACGTCACGGACGAGAAGCATCTCGATGAGCTTACCGGCACCGCTGGTTTCAACGGCACCTCGGTCGTCGTCCGGCGCGCTCAGGCGCCGAACGAATCGGTTGCGGCCGAGCTCGGACAGGAGGTAGCACAATCGTGACCGCATCAACCGGCGACGCGACGGCATGGGAGCGGCCGACTCCAGAGCTGCTGGAGCAGGTCCTCAAACTCCTGAGGCCATGGGAAATCCTGACGAACCCGTTGTTCTTCGGCATGGACGCCCTGCCTACGGCGCGGCCGCTGCTCTTTGTGGGCAACCACACGGTGATGGGGATGCTCGACATCCCCCTCATGATCGCCGAGCTGTATCGCCGCCAGGGGATTTTCCTGCGGAGCCTCGGTGATCACGCGCACTTTCGTATCCCGGTCTGGGGTGAGCTGCTCACCAAGCTCGGCGCCATCGATGGCACCCGGGAAAACTGCGCCAGATTGATGGCGGCGAAGGAGACCATCCTGGTATTTCCCGGCGGCGGCCGGGAGGTTGCCAAGCGCAAGGGCGAGAAATACCGCCTGATCTGGAAGGATCGCACGGGATTTGCGCGCATGGCCATCCAACACGGCTGCGCGATCGTGCCCTTCGCGGCCGTCGGCGCGGAAGAATCCGTGGACATCGTGCTCGATGCGGGCGAGATCTTCGCGTCGCCGGCCGGCATGGTGTTGCAAAAGCTCGGCATACGCCCGGATATCGTGATCCCGTTTGTGCGCGGCATCGGGCCTACGCCCTTGCCGCGACCTGTGAGGCTTTACTTCAAGTTTTGCGAGGCCATCGACGTGAGCCCGTGGGCGGGCCGTCACGAAGACGAGGCCGCCCGCTTCGAGCTGCGCGACGTCGTCAAGGGCGCGGTTGAGCAGGCGATCGAAGAGTTGCGCGAGTATCGCCGCGGCGATCCCGAGAAACATCTCTTCGCGCGCGTGCTGGCGGAGCTGCGCCGGCTCGCGGAAGAGCGGAGCGCGGCCGCACCGGACGCCCCTTCCCCGGACGCCCCCTGACCGCACCGCGCCCCGGGCACGGGCCTTATGCCGTCCACACCGGAATCCACAATCGCGAGGGCAAGGGCTATGGCTACGGCCATGGCTACGGCAGACACCTGCAGGCATGGCGCTCGGAGAAAGCGAGCAAGCGTCCGGGATTCTGCACCTGGCCGGTCTGGTGAGCTGGTCGCCGCGCAAAATGCCTGCTCCCGAATGGGGATGGAGGGGGCACTGTCGCGTCGACGGCGGAAAGGAGGTGGCTGCTGGCGGCACGTGTCGAATGCGCCTTATGTGCCCCCGGTCGAGTGGGGGGCGATTTCGGGAGGCGCGAGACGTCCCCCGGTCGAGAGGGGGCGAATTTCCGGATGCGTGAGACGTCCCCCGGTCGAGCGGGGGGGAGTTTCCGGAGGGGCGAGACGTCCCCCGGTCGAGTGGGGGCGAGTTTCTGGATGCGCGAGCCGTCCCCCGGTCGAGTGGGGGGCAATTCGGGAATTCGTTGAGGTCCTGGCGTGTCTACCACGACTCGCTACGGCACGGCGGGCACCTCCACGGCAGGCTCCGGCGACGCGGGCCTCTTGCCGCCCCGGGCTTCGCGGAGGAAGCGCAGGCCGACATGGGGTCGCGGGCGCGGGAAACGCTCGAGCAGGGGTTTCCCCAGTTGATCCAATCCTCAACCGGTCCGAAACCCCGCCCGGAAACGCGTGATGCACATTGCTTGGGATCATCAAACCAGCATTCGTCGCGTCGTTCGCGCGCGATGAATCGCGCGCCTACGCTCTTCGCGAGACCGTAGCGGCGCGGTTGCTCGCGCCGCACTGCGCGTGCGGGTGAGACAATGTGCAGCACGCGATCCTCGAGCCGCGCCTCCGTCGCGACGCCGGCGTCGCGTCGCCGGCGTCGCGCTCCACGAGCGCCGCTTGTTGCCGGTCCGCGCGGTCGTGCAGATCGGTGAGCATCTCCGCCTTGCCGGGAAATCCAGCACGTCCGAAAAGTGCGCGACCGCTTCGAGCACCCGCGTCGGCTCCAGCCGCAGGTCGGCGTCCATGAGGCCCTCCAGGTCATCGCCAAAGACGCGATTGGCGCCGATCCACCGGCTGTTCGCCCCTCAGTCCCTCCCCCCGCTCCCACTCGTTCCGCAACGACCCAAATTAAGGATGCAGGCCTTTCGGCCGGCGACATGTTTGGGATCACCAAACCAGCCTTCGTTGCGGCG
Source organism: Candidatus Schekmanbacteria bacterium (assembly GCA_016188575.1). GTDB lineage: Bacteria > CSSED10-310 > JACPHN01 > JACPHN01 > JACPHN01 > JACPHN01. The sequence continues at coordinate 1,208 of JACPHN010000009.1, read as the reverse complement.
TTAGCGCGCGATGAATCGCGCCGCACTGCGCGTGCGGGTGAGACAATGTGCTGCACGCGTTGAAGGGCGGGGTTTCGGATCGGCTGCTGCGCGAGCTCCGCAATCCCTACGGTGGCCTCGCCGCCTACGAGCGCGACACCCGCTATCGCTACGTCAGCAACGGGGCACGCTCGACATGCGTCCCGGCGCGGGTGCTCGTGAGCCGGCAACATGCCGGCGACTGCGGATGCAAGCCAGCGTCAATCGATTCGCGGTGGTGGTCATGGCGTACCTCGGGGCGACCCGAACGCGGGACCAGAAACAGCGCCTGGCGTGGAAGCTGCGCCTCGTACGGATGCTCTACGAGCGCGGGTATAATCGAGAAGAAGTCGTGGCGCTCTTTCGGTTCATCGATTGGCTGCTGATTCTGCCAGCAGGGCGGGAAGAGGAGTTTCGTGACGAAATCGAGAGAATGGAGAAAGGTGAGAAGATGGGCGTCGGTCGAATGTCCGGGCCTCAAGCTTGCACGCGACGCCATTTCAGAAGCCCAAAAGCCGCCTGGGATGCGAGATGTGCTGCGGCCAGCGTCGCCAAAGTGCAAACCACATTCGGCCGACGCCCGAAAATGGCCTACGTTACCAGCATCGAGTACGGCACCACGAGCGGGTCACCGGATACGATCGTGGACGTCGGGAGCTCCACGACAACCGTGGTCGAGAACCTCACGGCGGGCGTAACACATTATTTCCAGGTGGCGACCTACGACGCTCAGGGCCAGTCGGGGCCACTGTCCACTGAGGTAGACGCCGTGCCGCTTGCGGACGCCACAGCGATGCCGACCCCGACAACGGCATCGGGCGAAGTGCCGTCTGCGGAACCGCCCGCGGCGCTGCTGCTCACGATCATCCTGGGTTTGCTCCTGGTCGCGGCGGCTCGCAGGCTGATCGCGGCCGATGGTTGAGCATAGCCGGGTCCCATTCCTCGCGCGCGCCGCTCGCGAATCCGGGAGCGCCGCTCGCGAACGGCGCGGCGGAGTGGTACCCTGGCTTTCGTCGCGGTGCTTGGAGATGTGACCAACAGAGCTGAAGAAGGGAAACCACGCCGATGGGAGCTCGCACCCGGACTCGCCACTCGCTGCAGGATAACGTCTGGAAGGAAATACTCGACGCCTACCTGGAGCAGTTCTTGAGCTTCTTTTTCCCGAAAGTCCATGCGGACATCGACTGGTC
>JACPHN010000095.1 GCA_016188575.1 Candidatus Schekmanbacteria bacterium | reverse complement strand
GTGCGCACGTTCGACGCTTCCGGACGCGCCGAGCAGGCTCAGCCGGCGCGCTGGCCGACCGAGATCGTGGCGCCGTTTCCCGCGGAGCTCGAAGCGGTGCTGCGCGAGTGCTTCGCGCTGGCGCCGGAGGCGCGGCCGTTTCCGGGGGTGTTGGGTGCGCGGCTCGCGGCGTGGGCGGAGCTGGACGCGGAGCGGGATCGCTTGCTCCCGCCGGCGGCGATCAGCTACCTGGACTTGCCCGCGACGCGGCTTGTCGGGCGGGAGGATGAGCTGGCCGAGATCACGAAGGCCGCCTGGGCTGTTTGCCGGTCGGGGAACGCGGGGCCGCGCCTGGGCCTGGTCGGCCCGGCAGGCAGCGGCAAGCACCGCCTGGCGACGGAAGCGCGCGTGGCCTGGGAGCGCGCGTCGCTCCTGGTGGTGCGGCTGCGATTCGACCAGATCGCGGCTGGCGCGGTTGTCCAGGAGCTGGCAGCGCGGGTGCGGCGGGTGCGTCCGGGCGCGGAGCTCGCGACCGAAGCGATCGCGGCGCTCGACGCCGGGGCGGCCGAGGCGGTGGCGCGGGCGTTGGCGCCGACGTGGGAGAGCGCGTCGGCACTGATCCTGGAGCGGCTCGACGCGGCGTCGGACGTCACCCGCGCATTCGTCGCGGCGCTGTTGGCGCGTTTTGCGGGAGTGGCCCTGGTGACCGCGGAGACGGCAGACGCACTGCTGGGCCTGGGCGCGCGGGTGCGACGGCTCGAAGCGCTGGCCGCGGCGCCGGCGGCGGCACTGAGCCGCGCCGTGCTCGGCGGGCCGCTCGCGGCGGGCGCAGCGGAGCTCATGTCGGCGGCACCGCGCCTGCCGGGGACGCTGATCGACTGGCTCGGGGAAGAGGTAGCGGCGGGCCGGCTGCGCCGGGGCTACGACGGGACGTGGGAGGTCGGTTCCGAGTTTGAGGTTTCGAGTTTCGCGCTCGAAGACTCGGGCGGCCGACCGTCGGCTCCGTGCGCCGATCGCGCGGCTTCTGGATCCGAGGTGACCCAGGAGACCCTGAACCCACCGCCTGGTGGCCCCCCTTTTCACCTCCCCCCGCGAGCGCAGGGAGACCCCGAGCAGAACACGCAACCCAAAACCCCAAACCCGCAACTCGAGACTCGAAGCTCCCTCTCCCCCGACGAGCTTCTCACCCGCGGCCACATCGGTTCCTGTCGCCTGTTGTCCTTCATTGGCCAGGGCGGCATGGGCATGGTGTTCCGCGGGGAGCAGGGCGGCGAAACCGTGGCGGTCAAGGTAGCGCGGCTGGCGAACCCGGCCGCGGCGCTGCGCTTTCGCGACGAGATGCGCACGCTCGCCGCGCTCGCGCATCCGAACATTGTGACGATGCGCGACGTTGTGCACGACCCGGAGCTCGACCTCGTCGGTATCGTCATGGAGTATCTGCCCACCAGCCTGGCGGATCTGCTGCGGTCGGGCGCACCCATGCCGGTGCCGGCCGGTCGCGCCGCGCTCGCGTTTCTGCATCGCCTGCTGCGCGGCCTCGGCTACCTCGAAAGCGCGGGCGTCCTGCATCTCGACCTGAAACCGGAGAACATCCTGGTAGAGGTGCGCGACGAGGCCCCCCAACCTGGTTCGCCCTCGCCGGCAGGAGGAGGCGTGGAACGGCGCGTTGCCTTGGCCGCGCTGCACGGCGAGAGAATCAAGGTTCTCATCCCCAAGATCGCCGATTTCGGGCTTGCCCGCCGGCGGCAGCAGGGCGACGCGCACGCCCTGGGCGGTACGCGGCTGTGGGCCGCGCCGGAGCTTCTCGCCCGGCTCGTTCCTCAGCTCGGCGCGCGCTACCCGGAGCTGGCGGCAGCGCTGCCGTCGCCGCAGACGGATCTGTACGCCTTTGCGCTCGTCGCGTTTCGGATGCTTGCCGGGAGGTTGCCATTTGCGCCCGCGGATCTCGGCGCGCGCTTCCACTGGGTGCCGGACCTGGAGGTGGCAATCGGCGTGCCGCGCGAGCTCCAGCCCGCGCTCTTCCGGTGCCTGAACCGGGAACCTGACGAGCGGCCGCGGTCGGCGCTGGAGCTGCTCGGAGCATGGGATGAAGCGCTGGAAGACGCTGGCACGGACTGGCCGGCGCTGGTCCAGACCCACCTGGTCGCGCCGGCGCTGACACTGGCGGCGCGGCGGTGCGCGGAGTCGGTCGTGCGGTGGCTTGGGAAGCAGCGCGCGGCCGCGTGGGGCGGCGAAGCGCCGCGGATGCTCGTGCGCGGGCCGCGACAGAGCGGGCGATCGCGGCTGCTGCGAACGATCGGCGACCTCGTCGCCATCGAGCTCGGGGTGGCGGTGGTGAGGGAGGTGCCGACTCCGCCGCACCAGGCGCCCTCACCTTTGCTCCCCCCGCTCGCGGGGGAAGGGCCAGAGTGGGGGGCGGAAGGGGGTCGTGACACCTTGCTCCTGCTCGATGACGTAGCGGGCGAGCAGGACCCACGCAGTCGGGTAATCGAGTCCTGGCCGGGTCCGGTGGTCGCCGCTGCGGACGTGAGCACCGAGCTCTCGGGGCGCTGGCGCACCGTCAGGCTGCCGCCGTTTGCAGAGGATGACGCGCGCGAGCTGCTGCTCACCGCGTTCGCGACGGTGGTCGACGTGGAGGTGGCGGCCGAGCGCCTCGCGGCGGCGGCGGCCGGGCGGGTTGGTCGGGCGGTGCGCCTGCTGCGGTCGATGGTGGCGACCGGCGTGGCGGAGCGGACCGAGACGCTCGCGTGGTACCTCGACTGGGAGCGGGTTGACGAGGCGGCGCGCGGAGACCCGGAGGAGATGGCGGTCTGCGCTACGCGGCTGTCAGCGCTCGCGCCGGGCGAACGCCTGATGCTTGCGTCTCTGGCGTTAGCTGGAGGCCCGGTCGACGAGCGGGCGCTGGCAGCGGCGATTGGCGGCGAGCTGGGCACGGGCGCCGATGCCGCGGTCGAAGCGCTTGTGGACCGCAGCGAAGCGGACGGTTCCATCGCGCTGCACGACGCGTTTGTCGGGGCGTCCTTGCGGGCGTGCCCGCCGCTCGGGGTCGACCCGCTCGCGGTTGCCGGCCTCGTCGCTGCCCGCGACCCACTTTCGGCGTTTCGGCTGCTCGCGGATGACGGCGCGGATGCGGGGCGCAGGCGCGCCGGGGAGCTCGGCGTGGCGCTGCTCGCGGACACCTGGGAGCGCGAGCTCGCCGCCGATCACACACTCGAGGTCGCGGGCCGCATGGAACGGCAGGGGCTGTGGCCCGGTGCGGTAGCTCGCTTCATGGGCCACCACGCCCGCGCCTGGACGTACTTCGAGGGCCGCGATCTGGTCGTCCCCGAGCTGGCGGAATCGCTGGCCATCCTGGACGCCGAATCTCGGACCGCCGGCGATGCGACCCTACAGGCGCGGGCGGTGCTGCTGCGCACAGTCTGCCTGCCGCGATCTCAGGAGGTGGACGAGATCGCGCTCGACGCCGCGGTTGCGGTGCTCGTGGCATCCGGAAGCGAGTCGCTGCGCTTTGAGGCGGAGCTCGGGCGCGGGCTCGCGTTCGTCGGCCGCGCCGCCACCTACATGGCCGCCGGCCGGCGCTTCCTGCGCGCGCTGGAGACGTTCGCGGTGGAGGACCTACCGCCGCGGCTGCTCGCCATCGCGCTCGGGTATCTGTGGGTGTTCACGTCGACCCAGGACGAGCTTGCGCTCATTCGGCCCTTTGCGCGTCGCGTGGGTGTGGCCTTGGTGGGCCGTTTTCCCAGAGTACGCGATTCTCTGGACTTGATAGAAGGCGAAATAAAGGCGGCTGACAGCAACTACGGAGACGCGTATCACTGCTTCACCGCTCTTACAGAAAGGATCCGCCGTAAGAAGGCGACAATAACATGGAATCTCTCCAGGTCGAACGCAAGGACGTACGCCGTGCTCATGGGAGACCTGCCGACAGCCCGCCGGCATGCAACGGCGCTCGTGCGAGTGCTCGCACCCAATCACCCACAGGCTTCCGGACGGCTTGGCGTGCTAGCCGAGATCGCCCGCCTCGAGGGCCGATACTCCGAGGCTCTGGAAAATGTACGTCGCGCCGAGGCCGGAGCCGCCGCCTCGAATCGCGAGTTCTTCTCGGTGGTCGAGCAGGCGGTACTTTGCGACATTGGCCGCTTCGACGTAGAGGCACTGGAAGGATGCGCTCATACGACGCGGCAACCCGAAACGCGATGCCTCGCCTGGTTTACGACAGCGAGGTGTCTGCTCCGCCTCGGCCGTCACGAGGATGCGCGTCGGGCCGCCGCGGCAGCTCTGGCGGTCCCGCTCTGCACGACAAGCGATCTCCGGTACAACGCCTTGACCGTCGCCGCTCGAATCGCGCTCACCGCCTCCGCCCAGGACAGCGAGGTCGCAGAGCGCACCGTTGCCCAGGCCTGGCTTGATGAGCTTCCCGGTGCTGTTGGCCGCTGGTTCTCCGTGCGGCGCGTATTGCTCGCTCGCCTCCAAGCCGATCCACACCGGGCCGAAACCCTGTTGCAAGAAGGTCTGTCCTTCGCGCTGGAACATGGGATGCTGCCCTTTGCCCTGGAAGCCGCGGGCGGCTTGGCGGAATTGACAGGCCTCCGCGAGCATGTCCAGCGGTGCCATCGACTGGCAGAAGCGATTGCCACTGACCTATCGACCGCAGACCGGCAAACATTCCTCGAGTCTTGGAGAACGATATGTCCCTGAAGAAGCTGTGGATCGCCCTCCTCACCCTCCTCGCATTGGGAGCTACAGTCCCCGCGCCCGTCTGGGCCGTGGGCGGAGCCACCGCGGAAGTCGACCAGACGCTTGGTCTCGAGGCGCTGCGCCAGGAGACCGGGCTGACCGGCGCCGGCGTCACCGTCGGAATCGTAGGAGAGGGCATCGCGAACTGGCAGAGCCTGGTCCCCTCGGGGGATCTGCCATCTGACATTCAGTCTGTTGATGGTGACGAGGGCAACGGCCTCAGTTTGGCACATTTACAGGTGATCCACGACGTAGCGCCGGGAGCGCGACTGGTATTCTGTGAAAACGACGGCATCGACATCCCAGCGCTGTTGGATCTCGGCGCGCAAATCATCTTGTTCATGGACACGGCGCCCTACACGACGATTTTTGAGGACCGCCTTAGCGAGGAGGCGCGCGACGTGGCCAACAGTGGTGTGCTTGTGGTTGCACCCGCGGGCGACTACGGTGCCGGGCACTACCGTGCCACCTTCACCGACTCGGGGAACGGCGAGCACGACTTCGGCGGGGGCGTAACCAGGCTCGCCGTGCAGGTGCCGGCGGGTTGCTTTGCCCACGCGGCGGTAGACTGGGCGGATCCCCTGTCGGCCCCCTCGTACTCCGACTATCGCATGCACATCTACGATTCCATCGACGATCCAACCTACATAGACGTCGACGCCGGCAGCTATCCCATGGCGGCTGGATTCATTGGACAGTACGATCAACCATGGACGTTTTACCTCGCAGCGGGGAAACTGCCGGAAGCCGCAGTCCTTCCCTTTGATGTTCGGGTTCAATGCGACTATCCCGGCCCGGCCGGTGGGCTGTCAACCACTCTGGAGCCCGCGTATCGCGTGGAAAAAGGCTCGATCATCGGGGTGGGGGCGCTCGCGGAGGTGTTGACCGTTGGCGCCCTGGACGACACGACGGTGGTCGCCAGGCAAGGGCTCTACGCGACCCGATCGTACAGCGGTCGCGGGCCTGCGGAAATCACGATCCCCGGCACCGAGATCCGCCCGAAACCCGACCTCATGGCACCCGACTGTCAAAGCCAGTACGTATATACCGGCGAATCGTACGTCCAGTGCGGTACTTCCGTGAGCGCCGCGGTAGTCGCGGGAATCGCGGCGCTCATCCAGGAAAAACGGGCGTTTACGAGGACGAGGGATATCAAGGAACTGCTTACAGGCACCGCGGCAGATCTCGGCGAAGGCGGCTTTGACAGCACTACCGGCTGGGGTCAAGTCGACGCTCGCGCCGCGATCGAGCTCCCGCCGGTTCCAGCCGTTGACGCCGCGCATGTGCTGCTAGCTTGCCTGACCGCGGTGGCGCTGGCTATCTCTTCCATCGGAAGAACTCGTGCTTGATTTCCTGGGTCTCTTGCACGCAGCTAACACCAGAAGGGCAGGGTGTCTGCACTTGACAAGGGTTTAGCAAATCAACGCACTTGATCTGCACTTCAGTTGGATAACCATCTGTGCTTATATTTAGCGATTGCGAAGCACAAGTTTTTACATTCCATCCTGCCACATATTTTCCATTTGCATCCCACGTCACAGCGATGTGGTCTTTTACGTCATCAGGGTCTCCGCTTTCGATGGAAAACACGTGATAATCGCTGACGAGTTGTGCCTTCATGCTGTTCGGCCTGGATAAATCTCCACCTAACTCTATGAGAAGAGTGTTTCCGGCATTGCCAAGGAAATTTTCAAACCCAAACGGCTTATATACTGGATACTGTACAGTACCGTATACGTTATCGGCGAAGGCCTTGTCGTTCCGCGGAGTTAGATCGTTATATCGAGCCTTAGATATGCCTTTTACGGCGCTCACATAAATCGTCACGCTACTCGAGCTGGCTCTCCGCACGCCAAACTCGAACTGTCCGGTCCAGGTTTCGTTCCAGCTCGCGGCTGTGGGGTAGTTGCACGAGTCGTCTTTGCCTGCCCACCCCGCGCCGATGAGATACGGCTTGGTGGTGCTGTACTGGGCGCCTCTGACGTAGACGTAGCCGTTGGCGTCGGTGGTGTAGGTGCCGAGCCACGCGGTGCCGCTGTAGACGAGGGCGATGCAGCCAGCGCATGGCGCCCAGCCGCCGTTCTCGTACTTGAGCTCGCGGATCGTGAAGATCGTCGGCGACGTGGCGGCGTCGGAGATGCCGCTCTCGCCGCTGGTGAGCGATTGCGCTGCCCGCGGCTCCTGGGTCACACCCGGCTTCCAGTACTTTCCGGGCACCCAGGCGGAGGCGTGATTCACCGCGACGACGAAAAAAACGGCCAGCAGCAAAGAACATCGCTTCATGATCAGCTCCTTTCAGCAAGCAAGAATTCGGCCTTCGCGAGCAGCGACTGCGCGAGACCGGGATCGGTGGGGACGAAAAACAGCGCCGCATTCAGGACGATGTCCGGGTCGGCGGGATCGGCGTCGAGGTGCAGGGTCCAGAGGCGCTCGACCTGGTCGTAGGTGACCGGATCGTCACCCTTGACGAGGTTGGCCCAGGCGCTGCCGGCGATCGGCAGCTCCGGGCGGTGCTCGACGAGCCACAGGAGATGCGCGTTGCGCCGGTCCCACGCGCCGGCGCCGCGGGGATGCGCAGCGTAGTAGCCGAGGAGGCGGACCCGCGCTTCGACGTCGCCGGGCTCGGCCGTGAGGCGTTCCTCGAGCTCTTGAGCCGCTCCGGTATCGAGCTCCGCCGCCGCCAGCGCCAGCCCGTCGTAGCGCTGCCGGCGCTCTTCCTGAAGCTTCTCGGCGCGGAGTCGGACGCGGGCGAAGGCGTCCCATTCGGCCTCGTTGAATCCCGGCCCCGCCGCGGCACCAAGACCCGCCATCGTCGCCTCGTCGTGCGCCGCGGACGGAGCGGACTTGCGCGGGTGGTCAGCAACCTCGCCGAGCGCCGCCGGACCGGAAGGCGCAACTGGCGTTGTCGGTGCCACCAGAGTTGCCGGCGCGGCACTGCGGTCGGTCGTGGTGAGACACCACGCGACGAGCGCCGCCACCGCCGCCAAGAACACGGCAGCAGGCCAGTATCGACGCCAGCCGCCAGCGGGATTCGTCGCTTGTCCGGATCGTCGTAAGGCGAGTGTCATGGCGCCATGGGAGGAGTGCCGATGCGAGCTATCCTGTTCATGCAGAAGTCGTGCCGTCATGATCCCCATCCATCGACCGCTCCAAGTGATCGTTTCAGCGACTTTTCGGTGCGGCTTCATTGAGACTTTCTTGTCACCGTGTGACATTGTTACGTCTCAGTGCGGTCGCGCTACGCCTGTCGCAGGAGCAATCTGCGTGCCATTTTCCCCATCGATCTGCATCCGCATCGCACCGCCGTCTTGCCCCCGTTCGCCCGCACCGCGCGAGCCCGCGCGCTTCATGGCATCAGGGCCTTCTGGCAGGGACTCCCTTCCTGTCGCCCCAAGCTGCGGCAACGCCACCGAACCCATAGTCTCGGCTCGATCCGAGCCCAAATGCGGCGGCGCCGGCCTCCCGAGATGGTCACGCGAGCGGCCAACCGCCGCCGCGGCATTTGCGCGCCCTGGCCCCGTTCATCGTTTTCGGCTACGAGCTGACTCGCCACGGCGGCATCCTGGCCGCCCTTGACCCGAGGCGGGCAAGATGCCCGCCCCCCAAGGCCAGCCGCATCTGAGAACGAGCCCAGAATCCCTATTCGCCAGGCAAGTGGCCCAAACGATGAACGGGGCCGCCGCCTACTTGGGATAAGCCGTGACGTTGTCGATTCGCAGGAACGTGCTGCTCGCGCCCGTCTGGTATCCAATCTTGATCGCGCTCGTGCTTGATTTCCGGCGTCGGCCGAATGTCCGGTTTCGTTCTTTACACTTCTTCCCGCCGCAGGCTTCGGTGAGATAGGGGTAGGAAGGGCCAGTTACTCCCGGCCCCTCCCCCCTCCGAACCCGGCGTGCGGATTTCCCGCGCTGGGCTCTCCAGTTGGTGGTATTACCTGCGAGAGGATTGACAGGCCTTGGCATTGGCTGCGGTCAGTGAGAACAGCCCATGTTTGGCAAAGAAGACATTAGGCCAGCGGTTGTGATCGCGGCCGCGTCCACGTCCCTTTCCGCCGCGTCGTT
>JACPHN010000094.1:25654-107629 GCA_016188575.1 Candidatus Schekmanbacteria bacterium | reverse complement strand
GGTCACGGATCTGACAGGGAAAGCGCGCTTCGCTCGGCTGGTGGAGCCGGACACGCCGGAGCACCGCGCCATCTACTACTATCAATGGGCAGCCGAGGTCAGCGGTCAGGCCACCCACTCCGAGCGAGCCAAGGCCGACGAGGAAGCCTGGCGCCTGATCCAGGGCGCGATCCAGAAAAACGTCTCGCTCCCCTGCATCTGGGAGTCGGCGGCGGCATGGGCGCGCGACACCGGGCGCAACCGCCGCGCGGCGGAGCTGTTCACCCGATATCTCGAGGAGCTCACTGCGGCCGTCGATCGTGGAGACCCCGGCTATCGGCCGGAAGATTTCACCTTCGATGATCCGCGCGAGAAGCTCAAACAGGTGCGCGCAGACACTTTGGCGCAAATCGCCCACCTGCGGTCGCTCCCGGAAGAGGAGTAGCCGGGCTCGCGCCAAAGTCCCCCCGCGAGGTCGGCTTCGGAAGCAAACGACCTGGCGCGGGAATGCCCGAGAAATGCGTGGAAGATCACGCTCCTTATTCCCCTCCGCCCAGCGTGCGCTTGAGCAGAACCTTCAGCTCGGTGAAACCAATGGGCTTCGGCAGGTAGGCGTCGGCCAGGAACTCGTCAATGGCTTCATACTTGTACCGATTGCCGACATATAAGGAAGTCATCACGGCGACCTTGATGTCCGACGTGCTCGGTCCCTCCTTGAGGCGGCGACACAGCTCGCGCCCATCCAGCTTGGGCATGAGCGCATCGGTCAGTACCAGCTCAGGATGGTAGCGCTCGGCGAGCTCCAGTCCCTCGACGCCGTCCATGGCGGTAATCGTGGCATAGCCCAGATGCTCGATGCCGCGCCGGGCGGACTGCAAGACATGCTTGTCGTCGTCGATGATGAGGACGAGAGGACGACCGATGCGGTCCGGCGGCGGGAGCTCGTCACCCACCGGCCGGCGGTGGCGCTCCTGCCAGCGGCGCTCCCAGAGGTATTGCGGCGCCAACGCCCAAAACCGCTGCTTGAACTGCGCATTCGATTCGCAAAAGCACTCGCCGCAGTGCGGGCACACCAGCGTGTTGGTCGAGACGATGCACCGACACCACTCGGCATCGGCAGCGTCGTACTCCACGCAACAGCGATAGCATTTGACGAGATAGGGTGTGGGGTTCGCTTGTGCGTCGTCGGCCATGCTTGTCCTCTGCCTCAGGCTTCTGCGCTCGATTATAGCCAAGTCCGTTGCAAAACACACCGCCTTCAGGCCACGCGAGGTGCAGCTTACGTTGGCCGGCCAGCACCCGCTGCTTGACAAGACCACCGCTTTGGTATAGTGAGGGCACGTTAACAGCATCCGACGACACCGCCTCGCATCGATCCGCCCCGTCATGTCGGCGCGAGGTGCTGGCCGGCGATGATTTCCGCCGCAGACAACAAATCCCACTTGGGCTGCTGTTTTGGACAGGTCCGGCAACCTGAGGGAGGAGTCACGGTATGCCGTTTTCTCAAAGAGCCGCGGGCTCTGTAGCGACGGCCGAGAGTGCAGCCGCTGACGCCAAGGCGAAGAATCAGTGCCTGCAAGCACTCGAAGACCTCTTTGCCGAAAGCAGCATCGGGCTCATTGCGACTGCCCCCGATGGCAATGTCGACTGGGCGAATCAAGCGGCTGCCGACTTCTTGGGTTGCGAGCTGCGATCGCTGCTTGCCCCCCCGGTCACCCCGCAGCGCGGCCCGATACCGGGCGACGCCGTCGCGGTGGCGAACCGGAACGTCGCGCTCGGACAGCCGGCGGAGAACGCCAGGACCGATTCCGGCCACAAGCATCCACCGTCATTGTTCCCCGCCGTAACCAACGCGATCAAGAATGGTCCACTGCAGGGCTACGTTCTTACATACCTGCTCGGCAACAGTGGAGCGGCGCGTGACAGCCCCGCCACTGATCTTCTCCTCAAGGCACTCGAGGCGACGGCCAACGGAGTCGTGATTTCCGACGCCAATGGCGTCATCGTGTGGGCCAACCCGGCGTTCTTGCGCCTTACCGGCTATCGGCTCGATCAGGTCATGGGGCGGAATCCGCGCTTCCTCAAGTCCGGCTTGCATTCACAGGATTTTTACCAGGAGCTATGGTCCACGATCACCGCTGGCGAGGTGTGGTCGGGCGAGATGATCAACAGGCGCCGCGATGGATCGCTCTACGTCGAAGACCAGATGATCACGCCAATCAGCGATGGCGGCGCGGTCAATAGCTTCGTGGCCATCAAGCAGGACGTTACGATGCGCTGGGAAGCGGAGGCCGCGAGGAAAAACGCCTTGGAGGAGCTCGAAAAGGCAAATGCGCTCAAGACGGAGTTCCTCGCCAATGTCACGCACGATCTAAAGTCTCCGATTGGAGCCATTCTCGGTTCCTGCGACAACATTCTCGACGGGCTTACGGGCCCAATCGAAGCCCAGACGAGGCATTTCATCGAAATCGCCAGGCGTAACGCGCTCCGCCTGCGGCGGCAGGTCGACGACCTGCTCGACCTGTCGCTCATCGAATCCGGTTCTCTCGCGCTCCGGCTCGCCCCCACCAACCTGACGCGCATGATCGCGATGCTCGTCGAAGACTTCCGCGCCTGGAACGAGCGGCCAGAGATAAAACTTGCCGTCGAGCTACCTTCGACCGACATCCTTGCCCGAATCGACTCCCGGCGTATCTGCCAGGTCGTGGACAACCTCCTCTCCAACGCCGCACGGTTCGCCGCGCGACGAATTCGCCTGAGTCTGTGGTCATCTGACGATGAAATGCGCATCGTCGTCGACGATGATGGCCCGGGCGTGCGCCTGGATGATCGCGAGGCCATTTTTCAGCGATTCGGTCGGGCCAGCGCGGGCAATGACCAGGCCCGGACGGGAATCGGATTGTCGATCGGCAAGCAGGTCGTGGAGCTTCACGGAGGCAGGATCTGGGTCGAAAACGAGCCGGCGGCGGGAGAGCGGACCGTGCCTGGAGCGCGTTTCATCATCTCGCTTCCCAGCTCGTTGCGACTCTGACGGAGGACCGGTGGACGCGCGAGACGTCAATATCCTGGTTGTCGATCGCGAAGAAGACCTCCGATACGCGCTCGCCTTTCGCTTGCGCTCCGTGGGCTACCGTGTCTACGAGGCGAGCGACGACAAGACCGCCCGTACCCAGTTCGAACGGCATCTTATTCATCTCGTCGTACTCGACGCTTTTACCGCCGAACAGGAAGCTCTGGCGCTCGCCGAGCACTTCCGCAGCGCGCAGCCAGAGACGCAGATCCTGATTCTCGTCCCCTTCGACGCCGTCCCCACCCGCGAACGCGCCGCCGAGATCGGGATCGCCGAAGTGATGGTCAAACCAGTTTCGGCGCGCCAACTGATGACAACCATCGCCGGCGCGCTCAGGAAGCGCTTCCCGGAAGGAGCCTTCCCCGGCCAGCCGGCGATCCTGATCGTGGACGACGAGGAAGATGTGCGCTTCATGCTGGCGTTTCGCCTGCGTTATGCCGGCTATTCAGTCGCAGAAGCCAAGGATGGCGCGCAGGCTCTCAGCATGATTCACCAGACCAAATACGATGTGGTGATTCTCGATGTCATGATGCCTCGCATGGACGGCTTCGAAGTCCTTCGCCGCCTTCAGACCGTAGACGAGCACCCTGCGGTCATCTTTCTCACGGCGGTCACGCAGCTCGAAGATCGCGTCCGCGGCCTCGAGCTTGGCGCCGTTGACTACGTCGCCAAACCGTTCGATCTGGAGGAGGTGGTTGCGCGCGTAGGCGTCGCCCTCCGCGAGAAGACCCGCCTCGAGGGGGCCAACGCCGCCTCGCTGGAAGACCCCCTTACGCTCCTCGGCAACCGCCGCGCGTTCACTCACGCTTTGGAGAAGGAGATTTCCCGAGCGATTCGCTTCGAGCGCCGCGCTGCCCTCATTGCCATCGATGCCGACGGCCTCAAGAGAATCAATGACGCCGCGGGCCACGAGGCTGGCGACCGCTATCTACGAGCGATCTCCGCGGCGATTCGCGCTACCTGCCGGCGCGTTGATTCCGCCTTTCGCGTGGGCGGTGACGAGTTCGCCGTTGTGCTCACCGAGTCCGATCGCGCCGCTGCGGAGCGATTCTGCAGTCGCTTCGCGGAAGCGCTCGCCGAAAGACCGCTCGCCGAAGGAATCAGCGTGTCGGCATCCTGCGGCATCGCCGTGTTCCCGGAGGACGGCCGCTGCCAGGCCACGCTGATCGAGGCCGCCGACCGCATGCTCTATGCGTCAAAGCGCAAGCGCGTCTGACTCGCGATCCCGGCATCCGCGCTGCCGCAGTGGACTGCCCCTCTCCTGGCCCGCCTGTTCCCGTCCACCTTGACAGGCGCGCGGTTCGCGATTATTTGTAGTATGCAACTACTCGCCCACGTCGCAAGGAGCTCCCATGACGCCGTCCATTCCACCCGACCCGGCAGCCCAGGCAAGCAGGCTTGCGCGCCAGCTCAATGCCGTGCTGCGGGAGCTCAACGCCCTGGAGCGTCGCCACATCTGCTGCCCCGACATTACCGTGCAGCAGTGCGCCACGCTCATCGTCCTGCAGGAAACGGGCGGCACGGAGTCGATGGGTGAGCTCGCCGAAGCGCTCGGGCTGGCCATCAGCACCTTGACGAGAAACGTCTCGGTGCTCGAAAAGCAGGGACTTGTGCGGCGCGAGCGGGCCACCCACGACGCCCGGGTCAGTACTGTGTGCCTCACCGCGCGCGGCCACACCCGCGCCCAAGAGCTCCTTGCCGTCAGCATCGCCGCCTGCGAAAAGATCCTCTCCCAGCTCACGGCCAGCCACCGCGCGCAGGTCGTGGAGCTCCTCGACGAGCTCGTGTGGGCCGTATCGTCACTGCGCAGCGACCCCCTCTGCTGTACGTAACCAATCCCCTCCCAGGTCGGCGCCGGTAGGCGTCGGCCATCCCATTACTTGTATCATAGAAGGATAGAAAGGAAGGAACGACATGAGCACGAGCTCGCAACAAGTCCACGAAATCGTCAGGACGGCCTACGGCAGCATCGCACGGGACGAACGGCGCGCGTGCTGCGCCCCCCCCACGAGCTCCGCACAGCTCGGCTACGACGCGGCGGCACTCGCCGCGGTGCCGGTGGGAGCTGATCTCGGTCTCGGCTGCGGCAACCCGATCGCGCTTGCCGCGCTGCGGCCCGGAGAGCGCGTTGTGGACCTCGGATCGGGAGGCGGGCTCGACGTTTTTCTCGCGGCGGCGGCGGTAGGGCCGACCGGTTTTGTGACCGGCGTTGACATGACGCCGGAGATGGTCCAGCGCGCGCGGCGGAACGCCGCCAACGCGGGAATCACCAACGTCGCTTTCGAGCTCGGGCAGATTGAAGCCCTGCCGCTTGCTGACAGCTCGGCCGACGTCGTGATCTCCAACTGCGTGATCAATCTTGCGCCGGACAAGCTGGCGGTCTTCCGGGAGGCACACCGCGTGCTGGCCCCTGGCGGGCGTGCGGTCGTTTCGGACATCGTCCTCCGAGGCGAGCTTCCTGAGGCAGTCCGCCGCCACGCAGGCGCCTATGTGATGTGCGTCTCGGGCGCGGCGCAGGTCGACGATTATGTGAGGGCAATGACTGCGGCGGGCTTTGAGGCTGTCGAAATTCTCGAAGAAAAGGGGACGAATCCCACAGCGCTGGCTGCGGATCCCTTGTTTACCGAGATTGCCTCGCGACTTGGGGCAGCAGACGTAGCCGCCGCACTGCGCGCCGTGCGGCACCTCGTGGTGCGCGGCTTCAGGGCGCGGAGCTGACCTGAATCCACCGCCAGCTCGACTGCAAACTGAGCGGAAAGCGCATCACGAAGACTCCCACCGCACCTTCCCCCGCAAGCGGGGGGAGGAACGGAGGAGGGCGCTGTCGCGTCGACGTCAAACAGGAGGTGGATTCAGGCTGACAGGTCCCCGAGCCCGCGCCCGCGTTCGCGGCAGGCTCAGAAGCCGCCGAACAGAACGCGAGCGCGCGCTTTCCTGAGCAGGAAAAGAAAGTAGGGTCCGCCGAGCATCGCTGTGACCACGCCGACGGGAATCTCCAGAGGCGGCACAGCGATTCGCGCCACGGCGTCGCAGAGGACGAGGAAGGCGGCGCCAATAAGTGCCGCGGCCGGAAGCAGCAGGCGATGGTCACTGCCGAAGAGCAGCCGAGTGACATGGGGAACGATCAGCCCGACAAAGCCGATCGGGCCGCACACGGAGATGATTGCACCGGTAATGAGCGAGGCCCCGACGAACACCCACCGCTGGGCTGCAAGCACGTCGACGCCGCGCGAGGCGGCGAAGAGATCGCCGGCGGCAAGCAGGTTCAGCGGGCGGGCGAGGGAGAACAGCATGAGCACGCCGAGCACGAGCAGCGGCGCCGCGGAGATGGCTGGCCCGTAACCCGCCACGTCGATCGCTCCCATCATCCACCGCACGAATCGATAGCTTTGACCGTAGTCCGAAAGGTAGTGGATGAACAGGATCACGGCGCCGAAGAAAAAGGACAGTGTCACGCCCGCCAGGAGCAACGTCGACACCGGGAGGGCGGTGCCCTGACGCGCGAGCGCATAGACAATGCCGACGGTGGCGAGGCTGGCAAGGAATGAGAGCAGGGGTAGCGCGCCGATGCCGGCGATCTCCAGGTCCAACCCGAAGCGGATCGCCAGGATGGCGCCGAGCGACGCTCCCGAGGAAATGCCCAGCGTAAACGGCTCGGCAAGTGGGTTCTTGAGGAGCGCCTGGATGGCCAGGCCGGCGACGGAGAGACCGGAGCCCGCCAGTAGCCCCATGACCACTCGCGGGAGTCGGGTCTCGAAGACGATGGTGGCGTCGATGCCGGCGGGGTCCGCGAGCGCCGCGCGCCAGTCGATGTGCACCGGGCCGAGCAGGATGCCGGCGGCCGCGCTCAACGCTGCGGCGAGCGCGAGCGTTGCCGTCGTGACCGCCAGCCGGCGGCGGGTCAGCGCGACGATCCGCTGGCGTCTCACGTCGCACTTCCGCGCTGGTACTTCGGCACCACGAAGAAGGCGCCGTCCGGCAACCCGAGCAGCCGCACGGCGGTGCGGTAAACCGCGGCCAGCCGAGTTTCGGTGAGGACGTCTCGGGGAGCGCCGATGGCCGCGATCGCTCCGCTATCGAGCAGCATCAGGCGGGAACAATAGCCGGCGGCGAGGTTGAGGTCGTGCAGCGCCGCGATGATGGTCAAGCCGCGCTCGTTGGCGCGCAACAGCGTGCGAAAAATGCCTACCTGGTGGTGCAGGTCGAGCGATGAGGTCGGCTCGTCCAGAACCAGGATTTCGGGCTCCTGGGCCAGCGCCGCGGCGATGAGCACGCGCTGCTTTTCGCCGCCTGAGAGCTCGGCAAACGATCGATCGGCGAGATGGAGGGTCTCTGTCGCCGCCATGGCCTCCCTCGCCACCTGCGCGTCCCGCTCGCCTTCAAAGCCGAACGCGGAGAGGTGAGGGTAGCGCCCCATCATCACGATCTCGCCCACGCCGAAGGGGAAGGCAACAGTTGTCTCCTGGGGCACAAACGCAATGCGGCGGGCGATCGCGCGCCGCGAAAGGCTCGCCAGGCTGGCTCCGGCGAGGCGGACGACGCCGCTATCGGGCCGCATGAGCCCAGCCGCAATGCGCAGCAGCGTCGACTTGCCGCTGCCGTTTGGCCCAATCAGAGCGAGGAGGTCGTTGCTGCCGACCGCAAAGGATATGTTTCGCAAGGTCGTCGCGGTGCCGTACGAAAAGCTGACGCCGTCGACCTCGAGCAGAGCGGACACGAGTGTCACCGCCTGGAGCCCGCGGCCGCAGCGGCGCGCTCGCCGCCGTGCACGGCGCGGACGAGCGCGCGGGCGACGGCCCCGACGCGCGGTCCCGGACTGTGCAGTTGCTTGCCGTCCAGGCGCACGATACGGCCATCGCGCACCGCAGGCAGCCCTGCAAGCTTGGCCCAGGCCGGGCTTACGGTCCACGTCAGATGCACGTCCTGATCGGTGTCGCGGCGATCGCCGGCGGCGGCGATGGGTTCGACCTCGAGCACGGTTTCCAGGATGACTTCAGGCTGTCGCGCCAGGATTTCCTCGGTCGACGGGTAGAAGTATGGCCGGGCCACATCAGCGAAGACATTCGCCGCGCCAGCCAGTACCAGGAGGTCGGCCAGAAAGCTCCCGTTGCCTACCGCCATGGGATGAGTGCCATCGGTTGCAAGCGGCCCAAGCAGCAGCAACGTCCGCGGTGGCCGCAAGGCGGCTGCCTGACCGCGAACCGCGTCCAGGTCCGCCTGGATCGAGGACGCAAGTGCGCGCCCTGCCTCCGGATGGCCGACGGCCTCGGCCACCAGTGCGATGTTGCGAAACACGTCCTCCAGGGAGAGCATAGTCAGGCTCAGCACGGGCACGCCGATGCGTTTGCAGTGCTGGTTCAGGACCTCGTGCTCCCGATACGCCACAACGAGGTCCGGTCGCAACGCCGTGATGATTTCGAGATTCGGGTTGAGGTAACCGCCGACCTTGGCCCGTTTCCGAGCCTCCGGCGGATACCCGCAGAACTCGGTGACGCCGACGACGCGGTCGCCGGCGCCGACCGCAAACAGCAGCTCGGTGATGTTCGGCGCCATGGAAATGATACGTTGTGGCCGAGCCTCCGCTGCGAGAATCGACCCTGCGGCCAGGGCCCAGACTCCCCACGCCAGCGCCACAGCCAGTCGCGGAGAGCAACGCGCGGTGCCTGCAAACGGTGTCATGGCGTCTCCGTATTGCGGCGCCGGCACCTCGGTGACCGGCGCGCTCACTCAGTACGTCAGGCGTATTCCGGCGATGAAGGTCCGGGCGGGAGCGGGGTACCCGAGGGCTTCTTCGTACTTCTCGTCGAGCGCATTCTGCACGCGCACGAACGGGGAGGCGAACCACGCATGACCGCTCAGGGCCACGTCCACGCGAGCGTACGCGTCATTCTCCTGTCGCGAGTAGTCGATGGCGATGTCGTCGCGCTTCCCTACGTACGTCGCGGTCACGTTGCCATCGAGCCACGGCCAGGGCGCATAGCCGACGGAGACGGCTGCCGAGTGCTCAGGGCGCCGCAGCAAGGATTGCCCACTGTCGAGGTCCTTCGTGCTGCCGTAGGTATAGGAAATCCTGGTCTGCAGGCTGGACAGCGGCTCCCAGGTAGCGGCCAGCTCCCAGCCGCGAGTAGTCGCCTTCCCGATGTTCTCCATCACGAAAATCGTGAAGTCGTACTGGATCAAATCCTCGATCCGCGTGTAATAATAGGTGAGAGAGGCGTTGCCCTTGAGCCAGGAGCTTCCGCTGTCGCCGGCGAAGGCGTGGCGGTAGCCAAGCTCGTAGCTGGTCGCCCTTTCAGGCCGCAGATTCGCGTTGCCCCAGCCTGGGTAGTAGAGCTCGCCAACCGACGGCGCCCGGAAGGAACGCCCGTAGGAGGCATGCACCTTGTCGCGGTCGGCATTCCACAGAAACGCCACGGCAGCTCTCGGCGACAACTGGCTGCCGAACGCTTCGTGTTGGTCTTGGCGGAGCCCGGCATGCATCAGGAAGTGCCGCCCCACCTGCAACTGCTCCTGCAGAAATACGCCCCACGTATCGTCGCCGACGTCTTTCAAGCTTTCGCTGAAGACATCCTTCTGGTCCACTTCGCGCCGCTCCCACGAACCGCCCAGGCTCGTCTTGGAAGGTCCAAGGGTAAGCGTCTGCATTGTCGCGGCGGAGGTCAAGCGCGTGTCGACGTCGGACCAGAAGAAACCGTAGGGGTCGGCCGGATCGCGAAAAGACAGACTGGTCCGCACCTCGGAAATCGAGAAGTCGTACTCCCACTCGTCCAGCACGCGGTGATGCACCGGAAGGCTGATGGCGAGCTCTGTTGATTTCTGGCGCCGGTTGGGGCTCGGCGGGGTGCCAACGCCGCCCGAATACGGGATGCCGCTCTCTCCCTCGCTCCAGTGCCCCGTGATCCCGGCGCGCAGGTCGGAAATCGGCGCGACCAGAGCTCGGAGGTCGGCGTTGCGGCCGTTGTAGTAGTCATTGGTGGGTTCACCTTCCCAGCGGCTCTCGGCGTAGGAAGAGAAGTAGTCGACAATCCCGGCAGTGCCGCCTGCCAGAGCGTTGGCACGCCAGTAGCCGTCTTGACCTCCCTCGAAACCCGCCGTGCCGGTGAAGGGCACCTTTTCCCGGCGCGAGATCAAGTTGACGACACCGCCGACAGCGTCAGCTCCCCACAGTGCCGAAAACGGGCCGCGCACGACTTCGATGCGCTCCACAGCGTCGGTTGTGAGGTTTGCGAAGTCATACCCGGAGAAGTTGGGATTGTTGAGCTTGACGCCATCGAGAAGCACCAGGGTCTGCGTGGAGTTGGTGCCTCGCGTGAACACGCTCGTGGGATCACCGGGCCCGCCCGTGGTGGCGACGGCCAGGCCAGGAACTGCCCCGAGCAACGTTGCGACCGAGGTGGCCTGGCGCCGATCAATTTCCTCGCGCCCGATCACCGTGACCGTGGCAGGCACGACAGCTTCAGATTCTGGGGTCGCGGTGACGGTGATGACTTCTTGAACGGAAGGCTCGGCGTCGTCTTCGGTGGCGCTCTCACCCCGGGACGCGGGGTCACCGGGAGCGGCCGGGGACGCCGGCGCCATGAGCACCAGGAGTGAGGCAATGAGCAGTGCGCTGGCACCTGAACAGGTGCGAGGGAAAGGCAGCAAACGCATGAAGCACCTCCAGCGTACCGGCACCCCCGCCGGCGCGCGCGCGTCGAACCATGGGACTGGCCGCCTCGGCCGCCTTGCGCTCAGCTCTCGAGCCGCGACGTCGCCCCGTTTCTTCGTTGGCGCTGCGTCCGGTCTCCTGGCTCCCGGATCGATCTACTCGCCGCCCCTTCCCACACCGTAGATATCAGCCTCGACATCTGGCGGAGCAGTGGCTAACCGCGGCTTTCGTCCCCGGTCACAGTGGCGGGGGCCGCGCTGGATTCTCACCAGCTTCCCAACAGGCGAATGAGAGCGCGACGCAGCGAGCGCCAGAATAGCTGTCCGCCGCGGCCATGTCAATAATGGCGCGAGGGCACAGGCAGTAGCGGTGCCGTTTCGCCCGACCACTTGCCTCGCGGTCGGGCAAGGGAGCTCTGCGCGCGCCGCGGGACGCGCCTGTCGGACGCCTACGATGCGTGGCGGCGAAATTGACAGCAACGCGACGCGATTCTGCCGCACAAGGGTGGACGGGGCAGGCGGGGAGGGCGGGGAGGGCGGGGAGGGCGGGGAGGGCGGGGAGGGCGGGGAAAACACGCGATCAACGCATTTCTGAATACGCCTGGACCGACTTGAACGGTCGACCTGCGGTTTAGGAAACCGCTGCTCTGTCCTGCTGAGCTACAGGCGCGCGCGCGGCTACTGCCGCCCTGGCTACCTGGTCACAATACTCGAATTGCCCATGTCTGTCAACTTCGCGGAGGCCCGGGACTGGAGCGGTTCGGAGCATCGTGTTATGATGCCGTTACCCGGGGGACACGGCCCGACGTCCGTGTCTACGCCTTGTGGCTCCTCCAAAAAAATCGACCCCAATCATGAAAGCGACCACGTTACCTGGCCCGAACGTTTGGGCGCACAGAGAGTAGGGACATGAGCGATGACCTGATTCGGTACGATACGTCCAAGTCACGAAGTCTGGGCAAGAAAGCCGTAATTCTCGCCGGCGGTGGCATCGTCGGGATGCTCATCAGCTCGTGGCTTGGCGCGGCGCTGTTCGGAGCCAGCGCGTTTTTTGGCTTCCGATGGCTTATCACGAGCATGGCGGAACGGGGCAAGCGCCTCTAACGCCGTGTGCAGCACAGTGGAGGGTGGATGTGACAGCTCAAAATTCGCTTACCATCACGGATAACAGAACCGGACGCACCTACGAGATCCCGATCGAGATGGGGACGATCGACGCCTCGCACCTCCGACAAATTCGCGCTTCCGACGACGACTTCGGCCTGATGAGCTACGATCCGGCTTTCAAGAACACAGCATCGTGCCGGAGCGCCATCACCGAGCTCAATGGCGAAAGAGGAATCCTCCGCCACCGCGGCTACGCCATCGAAGCGCTGGCGGAAAACTGCAGCTTCCTCGAGGTAGCTTACCTCGTCCTCAACGGCGAGCTTCCCACCCAGTCGGAGCTCGACCAATGGGTGACCGACGTCGCCAACCACACGTTGATTCACAAGAATGTCGCCCGACACATCGAGGGCTTTCAACACGATGCGCATCCCATGGGCATCTTTGTGAGCTCCGTGGCGGCGCTTTCCACCTTCTACCCGGACGCGAAGAATGTCTTCGACGCCGAATGCCGGAAGTTGCAGATTCTCCGCCTGATCGCCAAGACCCCGACGATCGCAGCCTTCGCTCATCGGCATTCCCAGGGTATGACGTTTGCATACCCTGACAATGATCTCGCCTACGTCGGCAACTTCCTGAACATGATGTTCAAGATGACCGAGCTCAAATACAAGCCTAATCCGGTATTCGAGCGCGCACTCAACGTCTTGTTCATCTGCCACGCCGACCATGAACAAAATTGCTCGACGACATCGATGCGCGTCATTGCGAGCTCCCAGGCAGATCCATATTGCGCACTTTCCGGCGCCGCCGCGGCCCTCTATGGCCCGTTGCACGGCGGTGCCAACGAAGCGGTGGTGCGCATGCTCCAGGAGATCGGCACGGTCGACAACATTCCCTCGTTCCTGGCCAGCGTCAAGCGTGGGGAACGCCGCCTGATGGGATTCGGCCACCGCGTCTATCGGGCCTATGATCCGCGCGCCAAGATCATCAAACGCTGCTTCGACGAAGTGTTCACCGTCACCGGCCGGAGCCCCTTACTCGACGTCGCCGTTGAGCTCGAACGCATCGCTCTACAAGAAGACTACTTCATCTCTCGACAGCTCTACCCCAATGTGGATTTCTACAGCGGGCTGATCTACAAAGCGATGAACTTTCCGATGACCATCTTCCCCGTCCTTTTCGCGATCCCGCGCACCGTCGGCTGGCTCGCGCACTGGCAAGAGCTCCTGCTGGACAAGGAGCAGAAAATCTCTCGCCCGCGCCAAGTTTACGTAGGCGTGGGGCCGCGACCGTTCGTGCCCAGAAGCGAACGCGGGTAAATATCTCTCGATCGCTGCCAGAGGAGGTCTTGGCATCGCCATCATCTACCCGCGCCCCATGCGCGGGGAACGCGGCGGGGTACACCCCCGCGGCCAACCTCCCTCCGAGCGCAAGAGGGGTGTCCGTTCGGCGGGCCTGCGTGGATTCAGGCGCGCCCGCCGGCGGACGACCTTTCTCGCCTCTTGGTCGCTCCTTCTTCGCTTGCTGGCCGGCCCCGAGCTCCGCCGGGGCGGCGTGATGACCTGACTGGAAACCTGTTGTGCGCTCTCCACTTCGTCCCGGCTCGGCCCTCCACCCGGCGGCAGCCTGGGCGTGGCAAGTAGTGCTCTGCGTCTTGATCCTGGCCACGGCGGCCAGCGCCACGGAAGGCAATTTGCCGCGCATCTCCTTTCTCTACTATAACCCGTCCACTCCGAGCGGCATTCGCCAGCACGTGGGCATCGCCAGTTTGGTTGGCCTGGGGACGGCGGCGGGGTGTTGCTTCGCGGTCCTCGACCAGCGCCGCGATCTGGCCGATTTACACCGCGGGCTCACCGCGGCGCTCGAACGAGGCCTCCCCGCGGTCGTGTCCGGCCCGCCTCACGCCATCCTCGCGCTGCGCCAGCAATATGGCCTGTCGCCGCTGTGCTCCGCAGCACGTGACGGATCCCCGCTCGAGTCCCTCAAGATCGTCGGCAGCCGCGCCGACCCACGGCCATGGCCGGAAGGCTTTCGCGGCAGCCGCGCGGCATGGTACGATGAGGCGGTGAGCGTCACCGTTCAACGCGGACTGCTCGCCGGTGAGAATGCCCGCACTTTCTTTGGAGAGGTCCGCACCGTGACGGACGGACCGAGCGCAGTAACGGCAATTTTCTTCCGCATCGCCGACGTTGCCATCGTCGGTGATGGCACGATTGTCCGCGCGCTCCGCGAAACCTCGCCAGGCGTTTGGCGCCAGACCGCCGTGCTCGGCGAAACGCTGAGCGGTCACATCCACGTCATCTACGCGTTGCCCACGCTCATCCCCGCGGTCGCAGCGCGGTTTCGCGACGTTCTCGTCGATGCCGACGGCGGGGAGCTTGGGCGCGCGGCGCTGCGCAGCTTCTGGGTCGACGAGATCGTGCCGCTGACGTTGCGCGATGTGTGGAAACACGATCTCCCGCTACTCGTCCACGCCCGAAGCGTCGCGATCTCGGATCAGTGGATCGACTTTTCCGGGTGGCTGGATGAAACCGCGCCCAAGCCAGCTTCGCAAGAGCCGCCACCGACCGGCCCGGCAATCGACATCGTCCTGACGGACCCCGAGTCGACGCTGGCCGATCCGATGGAGCTCGTGGAAGGGTGGCTCCTTATGGGCGAATATCTGGCGAGCCGCGGGATCGCCCGGCCGCGAGTGCGCTTCGCGCTGCTGCGAGAGGCAGGTGCAATAACGACGCTGCAGCTCGCGGAGGCAAATAGGATTACGCTGCTGGCTGGAAGCGCGGAGCTCACCAGCCGGGCGCGCGCTGACGCGTCGCCAGACGCGAACGTGCAGGAGCTGGAACCTCACTACGAGGGCGGCAGCGCGTACATGATCGTGCGGAGTGCCTCCCCAGGGGCTCGGGATGCGCCGGTCGGTTCAGGCGCCGAGCGCGTTGCCCGGGCGGCAGTGTTCGCAGCCGAGCCGCAGATGGCGCGCCTGCTCTCCAAAGGCGCGGCCATCGTTCCTGCCGAAACCCCGCTAGATGCCGTCATTGCCTGCTTGCGCGGCATTGCCGATGCCGCGGTAATTCCCGAGCGGTTTGCGCAGGGGCTCGCCAGCCGCGCGCCCGCGATATTCACCAGGCTCGAGCGCGGGGGGACCGCTCCGGCGACCTCTCCACTGCGCTGGCCGCTGATCGCGGCGCGCCCTTACGCCGCGGCCGCCAGGCGCGTCGCCCAGGCGCTCGCCCAGGCGGAAGACGCGCCCGCCGGCAGAGCTGCGCTGCAACGCCTGGGAATCACCAGACTCGTCGATCCCGCGATGCGCCGCAAGCAGCCGGTCGCGACTTCCGCTCCGTTGCCGCGATGAGACCGTTGCGCGAAGATCTCGGCCTGCGCTTTGGTCTGACGATGTTCGCTCTCGTCCTGATCTTCGCAGTTGCCTTCGGATTGATCACCATTCAGCGGCTCCGCCACGCCACGCTGCGCAGTCTCGAGCGGAACGCCGAGGTGTACTCCGAGAAGCTGACAGACTTGCTGCTCGACGCCGTTGCCAACGGGAACTACGCGTTTGTCGATCAGACAATTCGCAGAAGCGTAGACGGCGAGTCGATCCTGTACGGCCGCCTGATGCTGACGGACATGATTGCGGCCGTGAGCTCGGACCCGGGCCAGCTCGGCGTGCGGGTGCGCGACCGCACCGCCGAACGCGCGCGGCGCGAGGGAAGAACGGTGCGCGAGCTTGCGACGACGCTGTCGGGACAACCCGCCCTCGAAGTTGCCGTGCCGCTCGGCGACGCTTCCCTGGGGAACCTCGCCGTGCTGTGCCTGGGATTCTCCCTGGAGCCCGTTTCCGACGCCGTGCGCGCCGCGGCCGCCGCGGTCGCCGTCGAGGTCGGCCTGTTCATCATCCTGGGCGCCATCGTCTCGATCGGCTTTACCCGGCGCGTCAGCCAACCCATTCGCGCGCTTACAGAGCATGCGGCGCTGCTGCGCTCCGGCGATCTGACCACGCCCGTGTTGCTCGACAGCGCGGATCAGCTCGGGGTGCTGGCGCGCACCCTCGATCAGATGCGGATCGCGCTTTCCGCCAAGATCGACGAGCTCTCCCGCACCATCCAGGAGCTGAGCTCGAGTCAGGAGGCGAATCGGCGGCTCCAGGAGCTGGACGATGCCAAAACGCGCTTCTTTTCGAGCGTCTCGCATGAGCTGCGCACGCCCCTCACCTTGCTCCTGGGTCCGATATCCGCCATCCTCGCGGCCCCGGCCGGCTTGTCTTCGGAGGAGCGCCAGCGCCTCGACCGCGCGTTTCGCAACGGCAAGCAACTGCTGCACCTCGTCAACGAGCTGCTGGACTTTGCCAAGCTACAGGCGGGCAGCGCCGAGCTCGACTTCCGTCCCACCAATCCCACGATCCTGATCCGCGAAATCGTGGAAGCTGCCACCCCAATGGCGGACGATCGCGGCCTCGAGCTGTCCTTTGACAGCTCGCGGGACGACCATTCCGTGCTCATCGATCAAGGCAAGTTTTCCACAGTCGCCCGCAACTTGATCGGAAATGCGATCAAGTTCACCCCTGTTGGTGGCCGCATCGCCGTGGAGCTGAGCGAGTCGGAGGCACTGCTGACTCTCACCGTTGCCGATACCGGTCCAGGAATCCCCGAGACTCTCCTTCCTGAGATCTTCGAGGCCTTCCACCAGGGGCCACTGCAGCCTTCGCCTACGAATCAGGGGAGCGGCGCCAAACGCGACCCGGCGGCGCGCTACCGGGTCGAGAGCCGCGGCACAGGGCTCGGCCTGGCGCTGTGCAAGGAAATCGCGGAGCTCTGCGGAGGGACCATCGACGTATCGAGCCAGGTCGGTCAAGGCTCCACGTTTCGCGTCAGCATTCCGGTGACCCGAGCTGCGGCGGAGGTAATCGCCGCGACCTCGCCGGCCGATGCAGGAGATCTTGGCGCCGCCGTCGACGTATCTGCGGCGAGCGTGGGCGGGCGCACGGGACCGGAGCTTGATGCGGTGCTCGGCGGCGCGGCGCCCGCGGGCGCCGAACGGCTGCTCCTCGTGGACGATAACCTCGACTTCCTCAGCTTTCTTTCCGACCTGCTCAGGGATCGCTATCGCCTCTTCTTTGCCGTCGATGGCCAGGAGGGCATCGACCGCTGCCGCGCCGAGCTTCCGGACCTCGTCATCTCGGACGTGATGATGCCGCGCAGGAGCGGCTTCGAGCTCGTGGAGGAGCTCAAGTCGGACCCGAAGACTCAGCATGTCCCAATTCTGCTGGTTACGGCCCGAGCCGGCGCCGAGGGCGTGATTGAGGGCTTGAAGTGGGGAGCCGACGAGTACATTGGCAAGCCTTTCGATCCGCTCGAGCTCCTGGCGCGGATCGACGCGCTCGCGCGGCTCACCCGCCTGGAACGTCGTCTTGCGGAGCTCAACGCGTCACTGGAAAAGAAGGTCGAGGAGCGGACCGCGCGCCTGAACGAGCGCAACGCGCAGCTCGAGCTTGCCCTCAAGGTGCAGCGGTCGACGCGCAAGGAAACGCAACGCCTGAACCGCCTCCTGGGCGAAGCCCAGGAGAGCCACTTTCAAGGCGAAGGTCTGGCCGTCATTGGGAGAGTAGCCGCCACCGTCGCTCACGACTTGAAAAACCCGCTAACGGCGATTGCGGGCTGGGCGGAGCTCGCCGCGACGGCGGGCACGCCCGCGCGCCGCGACGAATACATGCAGGCGATTCGGGACGAGATGGCACGCCTGGTGGATCTGGTCGAGACGATCCTCATTGCGTCGCGAGGCGAGGTCCGGCTGGACCTGAAAGCGATCGACGCGGAAGTGTTTTTTTCGCGAGCCGTCAGATACCTCAGTCGACTCGTCGCGACGTCGAGCGTTGTCATCCGCCACCGCTGCGCTCCCGCCATCGGTCCACTGCTCATTGACTCCGGCCAGATCCAGCGGGTGCTTTACAATCTCGCCGCCAACGCCGTGGACGCCATGCCGGAGGGCGGCACGTTCGAGATCGACGTGAGCCCCGCGGATGCGAAAGTGCGCGTCACGTGCACCGATAGCGGCCCAGGCGTGCCCGCGGCGATCCGCCAAAACCTCTTTACGGAGCTGTTCACCTACGGCAAGCCGCACGGCACCGGGCTCGGCCTGTCCTTGAGCAAGGCCATCGTTCGCGAACATGGCGGCGACATCTGGTACGAAGAGGCGCCCGGAGGTGGTGCTCGGTTTGTCCTCACGTTGCCCCGCGGGGCCGGCGAAGAAGCTGAGCCGGGTCACGAACCAAGCTGACGGAGGATCGCGGAGAGCTCCTCTCGAATGCGCCGCAGGCGGTCGCGGGCCACGGCGGCAGAACCACCTGGCTCCTCGCCACCGGCGGCGGCGGCGGTCGCAGCCAGTGCCGTGCGCGCTCCTTCGTGCGTGTAGTGCCGCTCGTAAAGGAGCTCCTTGATGTTCTCGACCATGGCCACGTCCCGCTCGGTGAAGAGGCGCTGGCCTCCTCCAGTCTTGCCTGGCGCCAGTGTCGGGAACTCGCGCTGCCAGAAACGCAGCACGTATGCCGGGACTCCCGTCAAGCGGCTCACTTCGCCGATGCGGTAGGTCATCTCTTGCCGGGTGGCTTTCACGACCCATCCTGCTCGGTATCGACAGCGCCGGCCGCGGCAGCGCCATCTGTCCCCCCCCACATGGCTGCGAGCTCCTCGCGGCGCGGCAACTGGCCGAGATGCCTCAGGCCGAGATGGTCAAGGAAGCTCGGCGTCGTCCCGTACAGCAGCGCCCGTCCAACGCTGCCGCTGCGGCCGACGATGTGCACGAGGTCCTTCTCCATGAGGCTGCGCAGCACCTGTGCCGAGCTCACCCCCCGAATCTGCTCGACATCGGGCGTGCTCACCGGCTGGCGATAGGCGACAATGGCGAGCGTCTCGAGAGCGGCGCGCGACAGGCGAACGCGACGGATCTTGCGGTGAAAGTGCCGCAGCCACGGCTCGAGGCGTGGGTCGGTGCGCAGTTGCAGGCCGGACCGAGTTTGCAGCAGCGCGAGAGCGGAAGTCGTCTGGGTGCATCGACGCGTGAGATGGATCACGGCAGCGGCGATTTCTTCCGCGGAGAGCGGGCGACACGGCGACTTCGCGTCGGCAAAGGCCTTGACGATCTGAGCGCGGCTCACGGGTTCCGTGGAGGTGAGCAGCACCGCCTCAAGAACCGCCTCGACTGGGACCGGTGCCGCCTGGATTCACTCGGAAGAAACGAGCTTGATCTCGCCGGGACCAGACCAGGTTCAGCGACCTTGCGGTCGACTCGTCAGGTCCCTCGGGGCGGGCCTCCAACCCGCTCGGATCTATCCAATCATCTTCGCTACGCCCAGTCTTCATCTGGGATAGATCCTGATCCGGAGCAGTACAACCCCGACGGTTCCTTTCGAAGATTGCTCTCCGAACCGCCCCCGTCCGGTTAGGGTAGCGCTTCCCAGCCCCGGCCGTCCGTAAGACGCCCTGCTCCTTGACGGCATTGTTGCTTCCGTTGCTACCGCCAAGAAGGAATACACGTGACCAACGGCGCCGGCGCATCTCAGAGATCACTCCCATGAACCATGCCCGCCCACCGTGATTGAATTGTTGCCATTTCGCGAGCCGTCCAATCCAGCGACCCACCGTACGTATCCGATTCAGCAGAACCTGTTTGTCACGATCTCCTGGTTTGCCATCCTGTTGTTTGGTTCCGAGCTCTTTTCGATACTTCGTCAAATCTGCCACGAGCGCCTCAATCCGCGCCCGTACCCCCGCCGTCACCCGTTCGCGCGGCATTCGGCCATGGTCTTTCTTGGCCAGACCTCGCCGTGCCAGAACATATGAGGCGGCTTCGTGGTCGCTCATGCCACGATCTCGAGCGTACTTGAGCACACCTTCCGCCGAGCTATACGCCGCGGGCACCAAGACGACTTCGACACCGCGCTCGAGTGCCTGCCGAAGGATCGCCGCATGGAGTCGACGGTAGACAAACTGCGATGCCATGCGATTGAAGCGCTTGTCTGTATCGAGACGGCCCTGCGTAAAACAGAGGTTCTCGAGTACCAGGCCGGCCATGCAGACATGCGCCCATTCAACAATCGCGACCGCGATTTCGCCAATCCGCACTTCTCGCTTGTTCCGTCGCGCATGTTCGAGCTCCGGATGAAGGATCGTCCGGCGGGACAGGGCGTTGCCTGAGGCATCCGTTTCCACCAACGAGGTCCGGTCTGGGTTCAGGTCGATTCCCAATGCCTTCGGACCGACGTGCACGGTCAAGGGCGCTACGTCTACCTCGATCGTGATGTGCGCGCGGTAGCGTCCGTCTGTTCCCCGAAGAAGCTCCACGGTATAGGGAGATTCGTCAAGCAGGGCCCATCGCAGATCCTCTCGGTACTTTGGCGGCACGAAAAGCCTGCCCCTGAGACGGGGAGCGTCCTTGCCCTTGTCGACCAGATGAGAAAGCGCGACCTCCAATCGAAAACGGCCTTTTTCGTCCGCGTGGATGCGCAGATGCGGATTGCCTTTCTTGGTTCTGTCTCCGCGACAAATCAGGCGGTTGCGTCGTCGAGCACGCCACTCTGCCTGGGAGATTTTGCCTTTGCACCGCTCATCGAATGCCTTGCGTCCGCCGAAAATTGCGGGCGGAATCGTCCCGGCATCCCGATGCGCGACCAACTCTTCGTATTCCTTGCGCAACTTTGCCAGTCTGGCATCATAACCCCCAAGTGCTTGTTTTTGGCGTTCGGCCCTCGATCGTTTTTTTTCGGTGCGGCCAATCTTCTGTTCGAGGTCCGCGATTTGACCTGGCAGACGTTCTTTCTGTGAAGATAACATCTCGGTCGCCCACTGGACCGCCTCGTCGATATAGCGACTGTTGAGGCCGTGAAGCTGCTGGCCCGCGACCTTGAGCTCTTCTCGGGTACGTCCTTCGCGAAGGCCATTGTAGGCCCATCTCGCCGCTCGACAAAAAAGACGCAACTCGGTATCAAGCACGGTTTCGCCGGGTACCTTCCACGGGGTTGGCATCGCTTCGAGGGCAGGATTGGTTTCAGGAAACCACTCGCTCTGAATCGTGCGTTTCGGTTTCGCCGCAACTTTTTTCCTTTTCGGACTCATCGTTTCTCTTCGAGAATAGGTTTCCTTGTACTACGCGCCTTTCGGCCAGGCGGTGGAGCTGCCCCGCCAGTAGATCCTCGGCCATTTTTTTTACCGCGTTGCCACCGCCGGCTCCATAAAGCCGAGCCGCAAAGGAACTGATGATGGCCAAGAGATCGTCGGCCAGTTCCGTTGACACCGAGGAGTTGAGGAAATCTCGACGATAGGTTTTGACATGCTCTCGGAGCATAGCACACTGCCATTCTCGATTCAACAGCAATTATCGGTCGCCGCTAGCAATTTTTGCATCTGCTGCGAACCTCCTGCTCCATGGCGCCGCGGGAGGAAGAGCTGTCGGACCGCGGCATGACAGCACGATAGTGCGAACGGCGGCGTGCTTGTCAAGTGGCAATGGTGGCCTGCATCCACCACCACCGCCCATGCGCCTGCAAGGTGCGCGGAAAGCGCATCACGACGCCCCTCACCTCACCTTCCTTGCAGTGTGGGGATTTCAAAGGAAGCGCTTGGACATGGCGTTGTCGAAGCCCTGGACCTCGCGGTAGACTTCGCCCGGGACCGATTCGCTGCCGCGCCTGTTTGCATGATCATCGGGACGAACTTGGAGGGACCGTGCCCGGCCGTGGGACTTGTGCGGTGGCGCGAACCCCGCCGACAGGCGGCGGAGGCATTTGGCAACGCGCCAACCGCGAGTGGCCATCCTTCTCCGAGGCCGGGCGGCGGCTCAGCATATCAGGAGGCCCTCATGATTTTCGAGCAGTTCTACCTCGGATGCCTGGCCCACGCGTCCTACCTGCTCGGCGACGGCGGGGAGGCCGCCGTCGTCGACCCACAACGCGACGTGGACAAATATATCGACGCTGCCGCGCGTGCTGGCCTGCGCATTCGCTACGTCATCGAAACCCACCTGCACGCCGACTTCGTATCCGGGCACCGGGAGCTCGCCGCGCGCACCGGCGCTGCCATCGTCCTCGGGCACCGGAGCGGCGCGACCTTCCCCCACGCCGCCGTCCAGGAGGGCGACGAGCTCCGCCTGGGCGACGTCGCACTTCGCGTCATCGAAACGCCCGGTCACACCCCCGAGAGCATCTCGCTACTCGTCCTGGACCCGGAGATTCCAGGCCGACCACGCTTGGTCCTTACCGGCGACACGTTGTTTATCGGCGATGTCGGCCGTCCGGATCTCGCCGGGTCGCGGGGGCACTCCGCCGCAGAGATGGCCGGTATGCTACACGACAGCCTTCACGGCAAGCTGCTTGCACTGGACGACGCCGTCGAGGTCTACCCCGCTCACGGGGCCGGCTCGATGTGCGGCCGCCAGATCAGCAGCGAAACCCGTTCGACCATTGGCCAACAGCGGCGCGGCAACTACGCCTTGCAGGTCACCAACCGCGAGGACTTCGTGCGCCTCATGACCACGGACTTGCCCGACGCGCCGCCTTACTTCGCACGGGACGCCGAGATCAATCGCGCGGGCGCGCCGGCGCTGATCGAGTTGGGGCGGCCTGAACCGCTGCCCCCGCGGACATTTCGGGAGCGGCTGGCGGCAGGCGATCTGGCTCTTGACGTGCGGCCCGCAGCCGACTTTGGAGCTGGGCACGTGCCGCGGGCACTGAACATCGGCCTGAGCGGCCAACTCGCCTCCTGGGCGGGTAGCCTCATTCCGTTCGACACGTGCATCCTGCTGGTGACGGACAATGAGGATCAGGTCGACGAGGCGCGCACCCGCCTCGCCCGGGTCGGCCACGAGAGGGTCCAGGGCTATTTGGAGGGAGGCGTGTATGGTTGGACGCTTGCCGGCCTCGAGGCTGCCGTCATCGAGCAGTGGACGGTAGGTGAGCTGCGCGCGCGCCTGCCGGAAATCGAGGCGTTGCAGCTCGTGGACGTGCGCCGGCCCGGCGAATGGCGCAGCGGGCATGTGCCGGGCGCTCGCAACCTGCCGCTCGCGGCACTGGAGACCGAGCGCGGGTGCCTGGACCCGGGGCGACCAACCGCAGTGCTTTGCGCCAGCGGGTACCGCTCCAGCGCCGCCACGAGCCTGCTTGAACGCCATGGCTTCCGCCGCGTCGTCAACGTCACCGGCGGCACCAACGCCTGGCGCGCCGCCGGCTTGCCGCTTGCATGCGACGAGGCATGATGCGCCCGTGAGATCAACTTTTTGTGCTCAATGTCGCTTTCCGTAAGATCTCCAGGCTGCTCTATCGCAACTCCGACAGCAGGGCGTCCGCTTGGCCCGCGACCGCGATCAACCCCAACAGCTCAAGAGAAAGGGCGCCGGGCATGAGAAAGCTCGCCTCGGGGCTGCTCCTGCAGCTCGCCATCGGAATGGTATGTGTTGCTGCATGCGCGGGCGAGAGCAACAGTCGGCCGCCCGGGGATGCCGCGGCGGCTGTCGTCGGATTGGCCGGAATGGAGGCGTGGGACAGCTTGCCCGAGGCGGAGAAAAACCGTGTGCTCACCGAGATTCAGAGCTTCTTTCTCCACCAGTCGGTCGGCGGAGATCTCGAGGATGGAGCGGAAGCGGTCGGATTCAAGTTTGAATGGGCGGACAGCGGCGCTACCAACCTTTCGCCAGGACTGAATGGCGGTCTTTTCTCGTCGAGCAACGGTGATCCGGAAGGCAAGATTGCGGAGTTTCGGACCATGGCGCTTGCCAATGCCTCCACGCTCGCTGTCGCGATCATGAAATTCGGATACGCCGATATCGCCGACGACAAGATCGC
Organism: Candidatus Schekmanbacteria bacterium; assembly: GCA_016188575.1. Lineage (GTDB taxonomy): Bacteria > CSSED10-310 > JACPHN01 > JACPHN01 > JACPHN01 > JACPHN01. The sequence continues at coordinate 84,005 of JACPHN010000094.1, read as the reverse complement.
CGCCGCGCAAACCTCCTACGCTGCCGCGGTCGCCGAGATAAGAGCTGCCGGCGTTCACGTGCTGCATATCACGCCACCGCTAGTATATGCGGCGCCGGAGGAAAACGCGCCCAAGATGACAATGCGGACCTGGATGCTGACCGCGTTTTCCGGCGATGTGGTGTTTGATCTCGAGGACGTGGAAAGCACGGACTCGGCGAGCGGAACGCGTTGCGAACGCGGCGGCTACTGGGAGATCTGCGATTCGGTGCGCTCCACGGAGTCGTGTCCAAGCAAGAACCAGGGGATCGACTCCCCGTCTGGTCAGGGGCACATCTGCTTCGATCCTCACGCACAGCGTTTTGCCAAGGCCTTCCTCTACGCCATTTACCTTGCTGGGGGAGGGGCGCCACCGGCGACGGTACCAAGCGGATCGGCTTCTTCCCTGGTTCTCCTGTCCACCGCGGCCCTCGTCTTGATAGCAATGCTATCCAGAAGGCGCCGCGGGTCACGTGTGCCGCGGTAGACCGCTACCTGTCCTCCAGCAGCCGCTGTGCGGCGCCTTCCAGCTTGGCGAAGGTCTCATCGTCCTGAATCTGCATGATCTGCGCCTGTGGAGACCCTGCCCCGTGCACCGACTCCATCAGATAGCACACACCTCCCGTGCCCGCGACGGTGCTCTCGACAAAGCGCAGGAGCCGGCGGCGCTCCTCGGTCTCGATCCCCTCCGCGGCCGCGAGAAAGCGGCGCAGCGCCGGGCCGGTCTGCTCATTCGCGAAGTCCGCCGCCGCCGGCAGCGTCGCCAGCAGCCCTCCGGCGATGTCCGTGGCCAGGCGGGCGATCTGATAGGGATTGCGCGTCACGTTCAGCTTGCAGACGTTGGCGAGGAGCACATCGGCGCACGCACAGCCGGCGGGTGTCTGGAAGCCCTTGTGACTCGCGGCCAGGCCGCACGCGTAAAGCACCTCGTTGGCCTGTACCATTTCCGCGAGTTTTTCGCGGATGTGCGCGACTTCGCGCGTGCCGTTGGCGCGGGCGAGCCGCGAGGAAGCACCGATCAGGGCATCGCCCATGCCGGGCTTACAGCCGCCATAGCTCGTTCGGTGCAGCGCTCCGAAGTAGCGGATGATCGGATCCATGAAGGCCGTTTCACCGTTCATGAAGATCTGCTCGTGAGCGACGAAGACGCGATCGAACAGCACCGCCGCTTCGTGCCCTCCGTAGCGGTTGCCGGTGTCGCCGCCGCCGCGCTCGAGCCGCCGGGTATCGGCTGGCTGCCGCCCGAGTATGAACGTCACGCCCTTGGTGTCAGCGGGAATCGCGAAGGAGATCGCCCAGTCCTGCTCGGAGCTTCGCAGCCGGCGCGTGGGCAGCACGAGCAAGTGGTGCGAATTGAGCGCCCCCGTGATGTGCAGCTTGGCACCGCTCACCAGGACTCCGTCGGCACGGCGCTCGACGACTCGCAGGTAAACATCCGGGTCCGCCTGCTCGGAGGGGCGCCGGCGACGATCTCCCTTGGCGTCCGTCATGCACGCAGCCACCACCTCGTCCCGCTCTTGCACGCCGGCGAGGAACGCGAGAAAACGCTTGTGGTATGCAGTTCCGCGCGACCGAGCGAGCTCGTAGGTAACGGAGAACATCGTGTTGAGCGCGTCCAGCCCCGCGCAGCGCTGAAAACAGGTGGCCGTTCGCCGGCCCAGGGCGCGGAGCATTTCGACCTTGTATACCAGGTCCTGCCGATCCTGCATAATGTGTGTGAAGCGGTTGATCGGCTCGCCGCTGAGGTGTGAGCGGGCCGTGAACAGCTCCGCGTGGTCAGCTTCCCGCGCCATGGCGTACGTTTCCGCCATCGCCAGTGTAGACGGAGCAACCAGCGGATGCTCATGCGGGCTGTCGATCCGCTCGCCCAGGATGAACGCGGTCCGCTTGAGACGCCGCAGACTTTCCAAGTACTCTTCGGGTGATTTCATTCGGGCTCCTGAGAAGAAAGGAGGCTCGCGGCCAGGCCGGGGTTGGGCCCGCCCGCGCGCGCGGTGGATCGGGACGCCATAGGTTTCGGTGGATCACAAACCGCCGTTTGCGGTGCAACATGTGCCTCAGTTTGGCGATAATACTATGTTGGTGTTTTTCTGGGCACTTTCCCCGGCTCGGGCCACCGCCAAGGCGACGGTGTAAGAGCGCCGAGCCCCAATACGGAGGACGTCCCTATGGTCGATGCCATTGGCAGTCAATCGTCTGTTGACCAATCGAGCTTGCGCCAGCTTCAGGAGCAACCCCCTGCGGTCGCGCCGACGCAGGAGCAGCCGCCTGCGGTCTCGGAGGAGCCCGTTTGCGAGGCGCCTGCCACCGAGTCAGCGTTCACGGATAGCTACGAGAGTAGCACGAACCTGGGCGAAGTCGGCGCCACGAGCCGAAGCACCGGCGGCGACGTCGGTGGTCCGGGATCACCCGACTACGCGCCCTCGGATCCGTCGCTGGACCACAACCGGCAGGTCTGCGACCCGCAACTGAGCCAGCGCCCCGCCTTCGAGCCGGGAGGCCAGTGGGACGGCGGGCAAATCCTCAACCGCCTGAGCCAGCTCGACACCATCCGCGGTCCGCGCGGACCCCAATACGACGAAACCCGTTGCGGTCCGTCCTCGACGCTGTCGTCCGCCATCATGGCGGGTCCGGAGGCGACGGCCAACGTGGCTGACCGCCTGGCGTCTCACACCACGAACGCGGCCAACCGCCGCGACATCGAGGGCATCCGCGACCGCGTTCGCGACGGCAGCGCCAGCACCGGTGACCTGAGCCGGCTGCAGGATCACATGCTGCGCCAGTACGCCGCGAATCCCCGCGACGGCATGACGACCGCCGAGGTCACGCGCATGCAGCAAGAGCTCATGCCGAACGTCCAGCTCGACCCCAACGGCGAGACCCGCACCGCGGACGGCGTGCGCGCCACGCCTCGCCCGGGCCACACCGTTGAGGAACCTGGCCGCACCGTCGACAGGGTCACGAACCTGCGCCCAGGCGAGAGCTTCTCCATGTTCGTCGACACCGATCGGCCCGGCAGGCCTGGTTTCAACGATCCCAACCACTACGTCCAGGTTGGCCGCGACCAAAATGGCGAGCTCTATGTCTACGATCCGTACCCGCGCGGCAATCAACCGAACCTGGTCTATCAGAACCGAGACCCGGCGGCCTTCGAGCACTACACGACCGGAGGCATGGGCGTCAACCCCAACGTGCCGGGAATCTCACGAGTAAATATCGTGGCCGGCGGCACGGTGTCGCACTGAAAGGCGTCCCCCCGGAGTGCCTGAATACACCGCCTGTTCGACGTCGAAGTGACGGTGCCCCCATCCGTCCCCCTGGATCCACCGCCTGTTTGACGTCGGCGCGACAGCGCCTCCCGCGGTCCCTCCCTCCGCTGGCGGGGGGAGGTGAGGTAGGAGGTGTTCGTGACGCCCTTTTCGCGCAGCTCGCAGGCGCACAGGCGGTGGGTTCAGGAGTGCGTTCGCAGGGCCCGCTCCCGGCGAACGCGGGAAACGTCGAACGGCTCAAGGTGACCCGGCCGGGGCAAGCGTCAGCTTTCCTCCAACTGCAGGCTGCGGTACAGAATGGCCTCGAATATGACGTACAGGAGAATGAGAAAACCCGCTACCAGGCCCTCGGCTGCTGTCGCCGCGTAGGGGATGTCGCGCAGCGGCCGTAAGGCGAGCGCGAGGTCCTGCAAGTACCGGCCCCACGCGCCGGGGAGCGTGCCGCGCATCGAGGCGAGACCCAAGGGCACGGCAACGAACAGCCCGGCGATAACAGTAAACATGGCGAAGAAGAGCTGCACGGTAAGAGTGCGGACGAAAAGCGAGAAGGACCGATCAGCGCTATGTCTGGCGCTCAGCGCGAAGGCGTCGCGGACGGACGCTCCGTCGAGCACCGCGGCGTGAAAGACAAAGCGATATCGCAACGCCCAGACGGCCCCCGGGCCGACCAGGAGCACCGTGCCCCCTGCGCACCTGAGCGCGTAGGCGACGAGGCCCACGGCGCCGCGCGGAATGCTCGTCACCACCGCCCGTAAAAACGCCGCCCGCCCGCCGCGCTGCCGGCGACTGTACCGGTCCGCCGTGACCAGCGTGATGGGCAGGATCAGCGCCATGCCTACACCCACGAGCACGGGCCCGAGCGCTCCCAGGAGTAGACGGAGATCGGGCTCGGCCAGAACAGCCAGCGCTGCGATGGCGACATTCAGCGGGAGGAACACCGCAAAACCCGTCAGGTACGTGCGCAGGCTGCCGAACGCGTACCGCCGCGCGCTCATCAACCCCCAGGGGTAGTAGCGCAGCGGCCATTTCGCGTCGCTTCCGCGCCCCCCCGCCGCCGTCTCATCGCCTTCAGCTCCCTCTTCAAGATCGTCAAGATCGCAGCCGCAGTAGCACCTCTTCGTCGTCGGCAAATGCTCAAGGCCGCATCCCGGGCAAACTCGCGGCTCCGAAGCTCCTGGCGCGGAGCTCGTTGCGGATTCGCGCGAGGATTTCTTGCGGCGCAGGCCCATCGCTACATGCTGATATTGAAGTAGACCTCCAGGGCGTCTTCGCAGTGCTCGCGCACGGGATGGTCGTCGTCGTGGGCGGCGCAGTGCTTGAGCGGACCGATGGCGCGCCGGTCGCGCAGGCGGCCGAGTTGGTCGGCCGCCGCCTCGCGCCGATCTTCGTCGATCTCCTCATCCGCCCCCTGACTGGTGCAATACTGCAAGTCGGCCATGTAGACCGCCACCCAGTCCGCCGCGGCCCCCAGTGCCTGCAGGCTCTCCGCAGACTTGTGCCGCAACCAATAGTTGTTCCCCGTCGCGGACTGCGCCCGCTTGAGCACCGGGATGATCGCGCCTCCAAGATCCTTCATCAGGTCGCGCGCCGCGTCTCCCGTGGTCCGGAAGGCGCCGAGCTGCACGATGTGATCCAGATACTCCTGATTCGCGGCCACAACATGGTCGATCTCGTATGCTGCGACGTAGTGGCGGATCGCGTCTTCCCAGCGCTTCGCCCGGTAGGCCGCGTCTCCCTGCCGGAGCGCCGACTGCGCCGCCGCCGCCGGCTCGGCTCCGCCTTTTCCCTTGTGCAGTACCGCATCTTCCGGCGCCGCCGCCGCCTCCGCGTGAGCCTGTTCCGCCCCACACGACGGGCAGAACTTGGCCCCTTTGGGCACCGGTTTGCCGCAGCTCGTACAATACGCGACCATGGCCTGCGCGTCGGCCACGACCTCTTCGGAGCCGCGCCCCGCCGCACCGGCACCGCTCGCGGTTACCACGGCAATCGCCATACCAGCAGTGATGAACCACGCGACGCCAACCACACGACACTGTCTCCGTACCATGAGCCTGTATTTCCTCCGCATTCTCCAATCAGGTTTTGTGAGACTATCGCCAGTGGGGCCGCCGTCTCAACGGGCGCGCGCAGCGCTCACAAGCGCGCGGTTCACGACGGCCACGCGGCCAGTGGAGCGAACCGCCCCTGAAAGAACCGCAGAACCTTCGGCTCATACGTGAATCTCAGGCCTGACAGCTTGTCGCGCTTCTCGTAGACGCGAACGATGCCTTCGGCGACGTAGTCGATGTGCGAGCTCGTATAGACCCGCCGCGGAATGGTGAGACGCACCAGCTCGAGCGGTGGCCGATAGTTGTTGCCCGTCACCGGGTCGCGACCCTTCGAGACGTTGCCACGTTCCATCGTGCGTACACCGGTCTCGATGTAGATCGCTGCCGAAAGCGCCTGCGCGGGGTACTCGTCCTGGTCGACTTGGGGCAGAAAGCGCCGGGCATCGATGAAAATGGCGTGCGTACCAGGCGGCTCGACGATCGGCACACCCGCCCCGAGCAGCATGGTCCCGAGCCGCTGCGTCTGCTCGATCCGCATCTGAATATAGTCGTCGTCGAGCGAGTCGAGCAACCCGCGATGCAGCGCCTCGATATCCTTCGGGTCGAGCCCGCCATTGGTGACGTCGCCTTCCCAGACGCGGAGCATCCGCAGGAACGACCTGTTGAGCTCGGCGCTGTTGCACGCGAGGATGCCACCCATGTTGACCAGAAAGTCCTTCTTGGCGCTCACGGTGCACCCGTCTCCGTAGCTGAGCATCTCGCGAAGGATCTCCCGCACCGTCTGGTGGCTGTACTTCGGATCGTTTCGCTTGATCATGTACGCGTTCTCCACGCACCGCGTCGCGTCGAACATGATCGAGATGTTGTGGCGCTCACACAGCCGCGCCAGGCTCCGCACGTTGTCCATGCAAAAGGGTTGGCCGCCGGCCATGTTCACCGACATCTCAAAACTGATGTAGGCCACGTTCTCGGGGCCGGCAGCCGCGATCTCACGTTCCAGCTTCGCGAGGTCGATGTTCCCCTTCCAGGGGAACCGGCTCGTCGGGTCGTAGGCTTCGTCTACGATGACGTCGCGAAACACCCCGCCGGCCATCTCTTGATGCAGCTTGGTCGTGGTGAAGTACATGTTCCCCGGGACAATCTGCCCCGGCTTGATCATGACTTGCGACATGATGTGCTCGGCTGCGCGGCCCTGATGCGTGGGAATCACGTAGGAGTAGCCGAGGATGTCCCGAAACTCCTCCACCATGCGCAGGTAGTGCCGGTTGCTGTAGGGAGCGTCGGAAGAGTTCGTCATCCCTTCCCACTGATAGCAGCTCATCGCCGACGTGCCACTGTCCGTAAGAAAGTCGATGTAGACGTCTTCCGAATCGAGCAAAAAGGTGTTGTAACCCGCCGCCTCCATGGCGCGCCGCCGCTGGTCCCGACCAGTGAGCCGCACCGGCTCGAAGATCGCGACCTTGTAGGGTTCGAAGCCGCGCCGTTCGGCCTGCCCGCCGGCAGCGAGCGAGACGAACAGGCGGTGCTGCCATGGCTCGAACTTCGCCTCGTCCACGAACTCCGGCTCGTTGAGCAGCCGGAGCCCGGTGATCTCCTTGCGGCCTCGGTAAAGATCGCCGATGCGGCGGCCGATCTCGTCGAGATGATTTCGCGAAAACGCGCACCGTGGCAGCTCGAGGAGATAAACCCCGCGCGCTGGATCGGCAGTATTGTGTGCCCACGTCCCCTCGATTCGACCGCGGATGCCTCCCTGGATATACAGGCTGGCCGCCAGCACGAACTTCGGGTGGTGGCGCGCATCCAAATGCGGCAAGAACGCCTCGACATCGAGCCCCACGCCGCGCCCGCCGCGATATACGGGGACCTCGCGCTCCGCCAGGCGGTCCGCGAGATACGAAACCTGCTCGCAGTACCACTCGGTGTAGGACTCCTCGTGAAGCTCCCCGAGGCCAACCGAGAAAACCTCCATGGCACGCCCGGTCATGCCACCATAGGTGTGCAGTCCCTCGAAGACGACTACCTGGTTGCGAAACTTCTCGAACAGCGCCTCCTGGGCGCTGGCGATGAATCCACCCACGTCGGAGCGGCAATCCTGGCTCGCGTCCATCAGTACGATGTCGGCGTTGGAGATGATCTCGCGGGCAATGGCGACGAGGTCTCCCGAGTGTCCCTCGGCCCTCCTGATCCAGTAGGCATTGACCATGACATTGCTGATGTCGATCACGAGCGGCAGCCCGCGCTCCACCGCGATCGCCCTGACCGCGCGGATGTTGGTGAGCGAGATCGGTTGCCCGTTCCATTCCGCCGGACACGTCTCCAGGTGGAGGTAGGCGACGTTCTCGCCTTCGCGGTCGAGCACCTCGCGGAGCCGTGCCAGGTCGAGGTCAGCGCCGAATCGCGAGACCGGGGTCCGCCCCGGCGCCGCCGCGCCGGTCAGCTCCGCGATTCGCCCGCCGCACGCGGCGACGAGCCCGCCGGAGGTCCCGCGGTTTTGCACGACAACCTGGCCCGGACGAAGCATCGTCGTCGTGAGCAGCTTCTCCGCGCCGAGACCATTGTGCGCCGGCACGATGTCGTCGATGCCGAAAACGAGGCGCGCCTTCTCGACGAGATTGCAGAAATTCCGGCTCCCGGCGTACGCCTCATCGCCCGCCATGTAACCGGCCTTCTGAAAATGCGACCACGCCGACATCCCGCGCGACACCAGATCGAAAGTGACCTGGTCCGAGCAGACGTGAAAGGTATTGAAATCCACGTTCTTGAGCAAATTCCACCGCTCGTACGGCTTCATGCTCCTGATCTTCTTGACCTCTTTGAGCTTGTACGGCTCGGCGTTCATGCTCTTCCCTCCGCCGCTCTCTTTGCACGGATCCGGGCAACCGGCGATCCACTCCGCGCCAGCATGTCACGACAGGCGCCGAATTGCAAAGCCCACGCCGAACGCCGCGCTGACTGTTCACCCCCCGCGCCCTGCTTGCGGAAGGAGGTGAGGTTGGGATTGTTGCCCCCCTCCCCCCGCGGAAGGAGGCTCAGGGTAGGGGCCGGTGAGGTTACCCGCATGTTGTCGCCACTGGACTTGACGGTCATTTCAGAATCCTCTAGTGTCACTCGTGGGTTTCCAGAGCTGCGTCTGGTTGCAGGAGCCAGCAGGATGGATTGGACACAGATCATCGCATTGAGTTGGCTCGTTCTCGGAATACTGCTCATCGCGGCCGAGTTCTTTGCCCCGGCTCTCATCAAAGTATTCCTGGGGCTCAGCGCGGTGATGGTCGCGGGGCTATGCTGGATCGGCCTGCTCGAAAGCGTTCCCGCGTCCTTGCTCACCTGGTCCGTCATCTCGCTGGCGTTGGTTCTGGGTGTGCGGCCCCTCGCGAAGCGGTACTTTCCGTCTGAGACCATTCGCGAGCTCGCGGATGAGGAAGCTCAAGTCTACGGTTCCATCGTCGAGGTCGTCCAGCCGTGCAGTGAGGGGACGACTACCGGGCGGATCCGCTTCCAGGGCACGACCTGGCCAGCCACGAGCATCGCGGGCGAGATCCCCGCGGGCACGCGCGCGCGACTGCTGTTCAGAGACAATCTCGCCTGGGCGGTCGAGCCTGTTCACGATCTCGACGACGGCGACGACGACCATCCGCCGAAGCTGATCGGCAACCCGTAAGCTCAACCGCAAGAAAGGACGGGGAGGACATGGAGCTCATTTTTACGGTGGTGACAATCCTCTTTTTCGCGATGCTGGTGGTGGTGCGCATGACGTTCATCGTCGTCCCCATGCGCGAGACGGTAATCAAGGAACGTCTGGGAAAATTCGCCGGGGTCCTGGAGCCGGGATTTCACTTTCTCACCCCGATCATCGAACGCGTCGCGTATCGCCACGAGATGCGCGAGCAGGTCATCGATATTCCAAGTCAGAGCTGCATCACCAGGGACAACATTCAAGTCGATGTCGACGGCATCGTCTATATGCGCGTGATGGACGGCAGTAAAGCGAGCTACGGAATCGAGGATTACCGGCGCGCGACGATCAATCTGGCGCAGACGACGATGCGGGCGGAGATCGGCAAGCTCGCTCTCGACCAGACTTTCGTAGAGCGTGAGGCAATAAACGAGAAAATCGTCCAGGAGATCGACAAGGCATCCTCGCCCTGGGGCATCAAGATGATTCGCTACGAGATCATGAACATCACGCCGTCTCGGCGCGTCATCGAAACGATGGAAAAACAGATGGAGGCCGAGCGGCACAAGCGCGCTGACATCACGCTGTCTACGGGACACAAGGAAGCGAAGATCAACATGTCGGAGGGCGAGCGCCAAGAGGCCGTGAACCTGTCGGAAGGCCAGAAGCAAAGAAGAATCAACGAAGCGCATGGGCGCGCCGAAGAGATTCGCATTCTCGCCGAAGCGTCCGCGGAGGGTATTCGCGGCGTGGCCGCCGCGATCCGGAGACCTGCTGGCAACGTGGCCGTCCGCATGCAGCTCGTCGAGCAGTTCATCGAAGAGTTTGGCCGGATCGTTGGAAACTCGAACGTGACAGTCGTCCCTGAGGATCTCGCCAACCTGAGAGGTTTTTTCCAGGGGCTTTCCCAGATCCCCGCGGGCGTTCCCAGCCGCGACTGAGTACGTAAGATAAGGAGGCGTATCTATGTGGCCGATCTTGCTCGTACCGTGGACCATCCTGATTCTCTACTTGGTCTTGAAAGTTTCCAAGAGCTTCGCCATCGTTCCGACCCAGCGGGCGTGGATTGTCGAACGTCTCGGGAAGTATCACGAAACACTGCAGCCCGGTTTTCACCTCGTCTGGCCATTCTTCTACCGCGTCGCCTACAAGCTGGATCTGCGCGAGGAAGCCATCGAAGTCCCGCCGCAGGATTGCTTCACCAAGGACAATGTCAAGGTCGTCGTCGACGGCATCATCTACGTCAGCGTGGTCAACCCGGTCAACGCGAGCTACGGGGTGACCAACTACCGATTCGCGGCCGTGCAGCTCGCGCAAACCACCACCCGCTCGGTTATCGGCACACTCGAGCTCGACCGCAGTTTTGAGGAACGCGACGAAATCAGCTCGCGCGTGGTTCAGGCGCTGGCCGAGGTGGGTGCAGGCTGGGGAATCCGCGTTCACCGCTATGAGATCAAAAACATTGTGCCGCCACCCAGCGTCCGCGAATCCATGGAGCGGCAGATGGCCGCCGAGCGCGACCGGCGCGCGCTGCTCGCCAAGTCCGAAGGCGAGCGGCAATCCCGTATCAATGAGTCGCTGGGCCTGAAAACCGAGCTCATCAACCGGTCCGAGGGTGAAATGCAGCGCCGTATCAACGAAGCAGAGGGCCGGGCCGCGGAAATTCTGTCGATCGCCAAGGCGACGGCGGAGTCGATTGAAAAGATTGCCTCCGCGCTTTCTGTCGAAGGTGGTGAGGAGGCGATTCGGCTGCGGCTGAGTCAAAAGCTCATAGGCGAGCTCGGAGCCCTGGCCGGACGTGACAAGTCGATCATCATGGCAACGGACATCACCCGCATCGACGATCTGCTCGCCTCCATGGGCCTGACGCTTCCCGGAAGCGTGCATGCCGGGCCACCCCGCCGGCGCATGCCGGTACCCGCACCGCAGCCGCCCGCGCCGCCCCAGGCAGAAGGAGAAACCGCCCGCATGACGCGTCCTTTGGGCCCACCGCCGGTGCGTCGCCCCACCGACTGATTGGGAACATTCGCGCGCGGTTCCAGGAGCCGCGCACGAATGACTCGCAGCGCTCATGACGATTCGATGACCGCCGCCACTTCGGCTGCGCACCCCGCGCCGCTACAACGTCGCCTTCGCCACGCCGTACCTCTGGTGCTCGCCTGCTCGCTCTGCATCCTCGCCGCGCTGCCGACTGCATCATGGAGCCAGCTCGTACCGCTCGCCGCCTACCCACCGTCAAAGCTGCCCCACGCGGCCGTCGAGGCCGTCGCGCAGGACGGCGCCGGCTACCTCTGGATCGGCACGCCTGGCGGCGCGGCTCGCTACGATGGCACGAGCTTCGCGGCCGTGGACATGGGAGGGGGTTTGGCAGAGGCGGGTGTGGCGGCGCTTGCTGTATCCGCCGATGGCAGCATCTGGATCGCCACGCGCTCCGCCGTTTCCCGCCACTCGGAAACGCGGCGCGAGTCGTGGGCCGCGGCGCAGCGACTTGGCGGCCCGCCGCGCTGGCTGAGCCTGAGCCCCGACGGCAAGACAGTCTTCCTCGCCACATCAACACCTCCGGCGGTTGGCGTGCTGGAGGTCGGGGCCGCCACCGCCACGCCCGATGTTGTGCGCGTGCCGCTGCCCTCCCCGGACTCCGTAGAGGCGATCACCGCACTGTCCCTCGCCGGCGACGGCACGCTCCTGGTGGGGACCAAGGGACTCGGCGTGCTCGTCTCCGCCAGGGGTGGCGAGGCGGTGCCCCTTTCAGACGCGACCGCGCGCCGCCGAGCTGCGATTACCGCATTCGAGCCGCTGCGGTCAGGAGCTGTTGCCGTCGCCTCCGAGAGCGGCCTCGCGCTGTATGCGTCGGGTACGCTCAGGCCCATCAACCTCCCCCCCGAACGCGAGTGGAACCTGCGGAGTCTTGAATCCGATGCGTCCGGAAGCCTCTACTTCGGGACCGCGAGCGGCGAGGTTTTCGAGTTGCTCGCGGATCAGCTCGCGACGCCCCTGGCGCACCCGAGGCGCCTGTTCACGGCGATGGAGTCCCCGATTACCCGCCTCTTGCTGGACTCGCGCCGCCTGCTGTGGGCAGGATCCGAACATTCCGGGCTTCTCAGGGTCGACCTCGACAGAAACGACGGGGCCTTCCTCGACGAGTCGACCGGGCTACCTGATAATAGTGTCCGCGCCATCTTCGAGGATCGGGAGCAGACCATCTGGATCGGAGCTCTCGCGGGGTTGGCGAAGGTGCGCAGCACCGCGTTTCTCAACTACCGGGCGCCAGCGGGGAGTGCCGCCGAAACGGTGTGGGGAGCCGCGCGCCTGCCTCACGGCGGACATCGAGGCGAGCTGCTTGTCGCCACCTCAGGGGGACTGGCGCAGCTCCGCGGGCGTTTCATCGAGCCCCTGGGTACGTCCGCGGGAATGCCGCTGGTCGGCGCCGCCTTGAGCCTTCTCGTCGTGCCGCCGGCCACCGCGTTCGTTGGCGGCGCCGACGAGGAAACGGGCGGCATTGCCAGAGTCGACTTCTCGGGTAGTGAGCCGATCGTCTCGGAACGCTACGGACGGGAGTCGGGGCTGCCAAGCGGGCGGGTGCCGGCGGTGGAGCGTGATCGGGAAGGGCGGCTCCTCGCCGGCACCGCGGCAGGACTGGCGCGCTTGCACGACGGCGCCTTCAGACCTGTGCCGCTTCCCGGCGGCCGCGGGCCGGATAGCATCCGGGCGATCCGGCGGTCCCGGCAGTCGGGTCGCCAGGTGTGGATCGCCTCAAACCAGGGCCTGATCCTGCTTTCCGGCGAAGCGAGCACACGCTACACCGCCGCGGACGGTCTTCTCGACGACGACGTGGCCAGCGTCACCGAGGACGACAGCGGCAAAGTCTGGATCAGCTATCGACAGGCACCCGGGATCTCCAGCGTCGACCTCCGCGACCCTCCGGCAATCGCAGTCCGCAGCTTTGGGCCGACCGACGGCCTGCCGCGAGATGCGGTGTCCTTCGTCGGGACCGCCGCGGGCAGCAACGCCGTCTGGCTCGGGACTACCCACGGCCTCTTTCGCTTCGATCCTGCCTCGGGGCGCGTGGTGGATACCTTCGACGAAGACGTCGGCCTCGTTTGGAACCTCTGCAGTCCAAACGCGTTCTTTGCGGACGACGATGGCACGATCTGGTTCGGCACAGGCCGCGGGCTCAGCCACTTCGTCCCCGGGCTCGATCGGCCCGCGGAGACGGTGCCACCGCGCGTTGTGATTCGCGAGGCAACGCTTGGAGGCGGTCTCGCCGCGCCGAGCGGCCAGGAAGTGGGCACGGACCGCGCGGACTTTCGCGTGGCCTTTTCGGCTCTGTCCTTCGTCGATGAGGCGGCAACGAGATTCCGCTACCGTCTCGTCGGGTATGACCGCGACTGGTCTGCGCTTGCGCCCGAAAGACGTGCCTCATACACGAATCTTCCCGCCGGGTCGTATCGCTTCGAAGCTCAGGCAGAGACCAGATTCGGCGCTGTCGGCGGCGCAGCGGCCAGCGTCGCATTCCGGATCGTACCGCCATTTCTCGAGACTGGGTACTTTCGCACGGCCGTTCTCGCTGGCGGCCTTGGCCTGCTCCTTGGCCTGCTCCGCATTGGCATTCGCCGCGCGCGAAGGCGCCAAACCGCTCTCGAGCTGCTGCTTGCGGATCATTCCCGGGAGCTGGCCCGCGAAAAAAAGACCGGCGAGCTCGAACAAAAACGCGCCGAAGACGCTCTCAAGAAGCTCGACGCCGCGCACCAGCGCATGGTCGAGCTCGATCGCGCCAAGGCCATTTTCTTCGAGAACGCCAGTCACGAGCTGCGAAACCCTCTGACAACGGTGATCGGGCTCACCCAGGCCGCCTTGTCCGGCCGCCACGGACCGATCACTGAGGAGCTACGCCGACTTCTGGCCGTGGTCCATCGCAGCTCCCATCAGTTGCTCGATCTGGTCAACAAGATTCTCGATCTCCAGTCGCTCGGTAGGGATCGGCAACCGTTGAAGCTCGCCCGCGTCGACTTCAACGAGCTCATGGCGCCGCTCATCGAGGCCGCGACGATGATCTGCAACGCCCGCGACCTCACGCTCCGCTTCTCGATCGCCGACCCGCCACCGACGGTGCCCATTGACGTGGACCTTTTCGACAAGGTCCCCGTCAACGTGCTCTCCAACGCCATCAAGTACACGCCGCGCGGCGGGAGCATTGACGTCACCGTGCTCACCTCCCAGGAAACACTGCGCCTTGCGGTGCGCGACACCGGTCTCGGCATCCCGGAGAGCGAGCTTCCCTATGTCTTCGATCGCTTTCGCAAGAGCCGGGCGGAGAGTCTCGAGGTGCCAGGATCGGGTCTTGGCCTGGCGGTGGTCAAGGAGATCGTCGAGCTTCACGGCGGATCCGTGTCCATTGCCTCCTCGGAAGGGGAGGGCACGGAAACCAGAGTACACCTGCCGCTCATGCCGCGGGCTCGACCCGGGGACGCCGCTCACGGGCAGAGCGAGCCCACCGCGCAGTTAGCGCCTCGCCATGAGCGCGTTGAGCAGTACCGGCAAATCCTCGCAACCAGCGGCTGTCTGGCGGAGCCGCGACGGGACGATTTCGGCGACGGCGCACAGGAGGGGGAAGAAACGAGTAGCGACAGCTCGGGAGGTGATAGCGGGTGGCGCAAGACCACCGGGCTCGTCCTCAGGCTGAGAACCGAGCTCGACGGCAAGCAAGGTCCGGCCTTGCGCGTCAAGCTGCGTAATGGGCGCATGGTGCCGATGGATCCGGTGCCGCCGAAGATCGACGCCTTCTGGTGGGGAGAGACCCGGCTTGCGGTCAGCGATCTTACGCTCCGTCTCACCATGGATCAGGTCGATCGCATGCTCTTGGCGATTCAGACCGTGGACCACGCCGACAAGCGGTCCGCGCTGCGCGTCGAAGGACTTCAGCTTCCGTGCGAGCTGCGCTGCGGCGAAAGCTCCATTGACACCAAGATCGTCGACTTGTCGGCGACCGGCTGTGGGCTCTATCTGAGCGCGCGCTCGGCCTTCCCCATCAAGGGAGACCGCGTCACGGTCCTTTTTCGCTTGCATGTCGAGGACGAGCCGCTGAGCTTGAATGGCGAGGTGCGGTGGCGCGGTGAGCAGCGCGCGGGCGTGCGCTTCGAATACGACGAGATCGCTCCATCGGTCATTCAGAGCTTCGTGCTCGAGCGCATCCACGCTATCCTCACCGGTGGTCGCGGCATGCCGGGATCCGCACTCGTCGTGGCTGTCGACGCCGCCCAACGCGCCTACCTGGCCTCGCTCCTGGAACGTTCGGGAGCACATGTCGTGGCGGTCGCCTCTGCCACCGCCGCGCTGGAGCTGATGCGCGAGCACCCCGTACCGGATGTCGTGGTGGCGGACTGGTCCATGCCTGACCTTAACGGCCCTATGTTCATCGTCAGACTACGAACAGAATGGGGCCTCGCGAATCTGCCCGTGTTGCTCATGACCGCACGCGGTGAGTCGAGCGCCGCACAAAGTCTGAGTTTCGGCGCTGACGATTACATCGCCAAGCCGTTTGCGGAAACAGAGCTCCTGGCGCGCGTCCGCAATCTGCTCGTGCGAGAGCAGCGCCGCAAGGAGGTCGGAGCGCGAGTCGCCGAGCTCGAAGCCGCCGTCGCCGCGCTGTCGCGTCACACCCTCGAGCGGGCGGAAGACATCGAGGGCGAAACGGCCGCTGCCATTTCCGCATTCTTGACTCATGCCATCGGACCGCTTCTGAGGTTTGCGGGCCACGCCGCGCCGGCGCCGGCCCCGGTTTCTCCGCTCCCCGGACCGCAGCTCGATGAGGCGCTGGCCGCCGCGCGCGCGGCGTTCGACAGCGCTGAGCGCATGTTTGCGTCACCCCAAGCGTCGCGACCGGACTCGATCGACCTCGCCAGCTTCGTCGCGGATGTCGTGTCCTACCTGAAGGCGGGACATCCACACGTCACCATGGACTATTCCGCGCCGCCGGTGCCATGCGTCGTCCATGCCACCCGCCGCGATGTCGTTCTCATCCTGTCCAGCATCGTACGCTATGCGACTGCTGGCGCCGGTGCCGCGCGAACGGTATCGGTCCGTCTCCTTGCTACCGAGGATGGCGTCTCTTTGGTTGTCGAGGACAATGGCGCGCCGCTCGACGACAGGTCGGCAGAGGCTATTTTCAGCCCGGAAGGCGTGGCGCCAAATGTCGAGACCGCCGGCATGCCCGGTCTCGCCACGGTCGGTCGGATCGCGGAGCGCTGGGCAGCCGTCCCCACCTACGCTTCCGGACCGCCCCGGGCCTTCGGCGTTCATTTTCCACCGGCGGCCTATTTGGAGCACTACCGATGAGCGGCCCCCAGTCCTCGGGGCGGCGCACGCGCGCGGCAGCACGCCTTCTGGCGGGGATCAGCCGCGTCGCGGGAGGCCTGCTCGCGGCCGGCTTCCTCGCCACCTGGGTGGCGGCTCAGCAGCAGGAACCGAGATCTCCGGTGACGCCCGAGGAGCTCGCCGGGACGTGGGAGCATGAGGATGGCCGGCGGCGTCTCGTTTTCTTCCTGGAAGAGAAACACCTTCGGGCACTTTTCTACGGTGCCGAACCCGGTCCCGCAGGGTCGCCATGCTACTTCGCACTCGAGGTGGAGCAGCTTCGACTCGGACCAGGCGCCTCCATCTCGTTCGTCGTTCCCGAGCACGGCGGGTTCGCACCAGCGGATGGCGACGCCGCCACCGCGGGCCATCGCGCGGAGCTTCCGCCGCGCCGCCTCACCGCCGCCGTTCGCTTGACCGGTAAGGTCACGGACGATGCGATCACGCTGCTCTGCGGCGCGGGACCGGAAGCTTGTCTCGAGCCGTCCACGACCCTCGATCGACAGCAGCCCGTTCCCACGCCCGGCCCGGCGACGCACCGCAGGCACTGAACGGCGTTTCCGGTCCGGGAAGATCGCTTGCGAAAACCCCCGCGAGCCGAATATGCTGGTGCGCAAGATGCGGGAATCGCCCATGATCCACCACGGTCTCCCTAACACGACAGGAGGTCGCTCGTGTACGACCACGAACCCAGCAAGATCCTTGTCGTAGATGACGAAATCGCAAATCAAAACCTGCTGAGGACCATTCTCGAATACGAGGGCTACGAGGTCCACGTCGCCGGCAACGGCTCGGACGCTCTGGCACTTGTCCCCGAGCTCAAGCCCGACCTCGTTCTGCTCGATGTCATGATGCCCAACATGACCGGTTATGAAGTCACGTCCAGGCTCAAGGAGCACGCGCAGTTTCGGCGCATCCCGATCGTTATCGTGACCGCTCTGGCCGACGACGCATCGCGCATCCAGGGGCTCGACGCGGGCGCCGAAGACTTCGTCATCAAGCCATTCAACCGGCGGGAACTGTCGGCGCGCATTCGCAACCTGCTGCGCCTCAAGCACTACAGCGACCGCCTGCACGCGGATAACGCTCGCCTCAGCGATTATGACGCCCTTACCGGGCTGCCCAACCGGAGTCAGTTTCACCGGGCCGTAGACGGCGCCTGCACCGGGTGCTCCGGTTCCGGAGTGCGTGGCGCCCTGCTCCTCATCGACATCGACAATTTCAGGAGTGTCAATGAAGCGTTCGGGCACGCTCTTGGAAGCAAGGTCATTCAGGAGGTGGGGCGCCGGCTGACCGCAGCGCTCTCGGGTAACGCGCTGGTCGCTCGGCTCGGGGGCGATGAGTTTGGAGTCCTCGCCGAGGGTGGTGAGGCGGTGATCGCCGAATGCGCCACCTTGAGCGCACGCGCTCTCGAATCTCCTCTCGAGCTGGGCGACCTCGAGCTCTTCGTGACCGCGGGCCTTGGACTGGCGCGCTTCCCCGTCGACGGGACCGACTACGGCACCTTGATTCGCAACGCCGAGACCGCGATGTATCGCGCCAAGTCGGACGGTCGTGGAAGCTCCATGGCCTTTTCCTCCACCATGCTTTCTGACAGCCAGGAGCGCCTCATTATCGCAGGGCAGCTCCGGCATGCAATCGAGCGCAACGAGCTTTCCCTCGCCTATCAGCCGAAAGTGGATCTTGCCGCCTTTCGCATCGTCGGATGCGAGGCGTTGCTGCGCTGGAACAACGCCAAGCTCGGTTTCGTCTCCCCGGCCAGGTTCATCCCCGTCGCGGAAGATACCGGTCTCATCGCGGGCATCGGAAGCTGGGTCGTCGAACAGGCGTGCCGCCAAAGTTTGCGCTGGCAAGACGAGCTCGGGACCTTCCTGCGAGTTGCGGTCAACATCTCTCCCTACCAGTTCAGGCGCGCGGAGCTCGAACAAGAGATTGCGGAAATCCTGCAGCGTACCGGCCTGGAAAGCCGCTATCTCGAGGTCGAGGTGACGGAGAGCGGCACCATGCGCGACCTCGAGCGGAGTGTTGCCAAACTGAAGGCGCTGCGAGCGCTCGGCGTAACTCTGTCGATGGACGACTTTGGCACCGGGCATTCCTCGCTCGCCTATCTGCAAAAGTTCCCTCTGCAATACCTGAAGATCGACCGGAGCTTCGTCGCCGGCGTTGCCGTGTGCCGCGAGTCGCAGACCATCGCCCGCACCATCATTGCGCTCGGACACGGACTCGGCCTGACGGTTGTGGCAGAGGGAATTGAGGATGAAGCGCAGAAAAGCTTCTTGCGGGACGAAGGCTGCGACGAAGCGCAGGGCTATCTTTTTGCGCGCCCTCTGCCGGCCGCGGAGTTCGCCGCGTACGTGCGCGACGCGCAGGCGCGCGCTGCCCAGACGTCGCCGGCCCCTTGAGCTGCGCCGCTCAAGCATCGGTCCTTCCGTCAACCTTGCTGTGCATGCCGTCCCGGCCGGCGCCCGAGCGCCCAGCGCCCGCAGCCGTCTTACCACCTTGCGAAAAGAGCACCACCAATGGCGTCCAACGTCCTCGTGAGCGGCACCGAGCTGTCAAAATCCTATCGGCATCGCGCTCTCTTCACGGGCCTCACCTTCGCAGTTTCCGAAGGCGACCGCATCGGCTTGATTGGCCCCAACGGCTCCGGCAAGACCACGCTGGTGCGCATTCTGGTTGGGCTGGAGGAGCCTGACTCGGGCACCGTTTCCGCGCGTAAGCTGCTGCGGACCGCATACGTGCCACAAGTTCCGGTTTTCGCTCCGGGGCTCTCCATGGATGAGGTGCTGCTGGGCAGCGCGAGCTCCCTGCCGCTTCGGGACGCCACCTCCACGGCGCGCCTGATCGTCGACAAGGTCGCGAGCCGGATCGGTCTCGGTGAGCTCTCGCGGGACGTCCGCACGTTGTCGGGCGGATGGCGAAAGCGCCTTGCGATTGGCGCCGCACTGGCCCGCGATCCCGACGTCTTGTTTCTCGACGAACCTACGAACCACCTCGATATCGACGGCATCGAGTGGCTGGAAGAGTTTCTTTCGGGGTGCGAGCTTGCCTATGTCGTCGTCACCCACGACCGCTACTTTCTGGAAAAGGTCACCCCCGCAATCGTCGAGCTCAATCGCCTCTATCGCGGTGGAGCGTTTCGCGTCGAGGGATCGTATAGCGCGTTCCTCATGAAGCGCGAAGAGCTCATGCAGACGATGCAACGGGAAACGGAGTCGATGCGTGCGCGCCTGAAGCTCGAGGTCGCCTGGTTGCGACAAGGCGCCAAGGCGCGCTCGACAAAGTCGAAAGGTCGAACCGAGCGCGCGGAGCAGCTTGCCGATGAGGTGGCGGAGCGAAAGCGGATCCAGACCCAGGATAGTCTGAGCTTTGCGTTTGATGCCACTGGCCGGCAGACAAAGGAGCTCATGACCGCCCGTGATCTTGGCATGCGCTATGAGAGTAGGGTGTTGTTCAGTAACCTCAACCTCAAGCTCGGCCCGGGCACCCGGCTGGGATTGCTAGGAGACAATGGGACCGGCAAGTCCACTCTCCTGCGGATTCTGGCAGGTGAGCTCGCCCCGACTGTTGGCGAGATCCGGCGCGCGCCGAATCTTCGCTGCGTGTACTTCTCGCAAGAGCGCGCCGAGCTCGACCCTGAGCTCAGCCTGCGCCGGGCGCTGGCGCCGGACGGCGACTTTCTCATCTATCGGGGGCGTCAAATGCACGTCTCGGCCTGGGCCTCCACCTTCCTGTTCGATACGGAGCAGCTCGACGTGAAGGTTGGGATGCTTTCCGGCGGCGAGCAGGCCAGAGTCCAGATTGCTCAGCTCATTCTCCAACCGGCCGACGTCTTGCTTCTGGATGAGCCCACCAACGACCTGGACATTCCCACGCTCGAAATCCTCGAAGATCGACTGCTCGATTTTTCGGGCGCCCTCGTGCTCGTTTCCCACGATCGCTTCCTCGTCGACCGCGTTGCTGAAGCCGTGGTCTGTCTGGATACCAGCGGTGAGGTCGCTTATCTCGCGGACCGGAACCAGTGGGCGGAGCGGCGCCGGATGCTCGAAAGAGAGCGCCGGCAGGACAGGGGCGAAACGCCACGGAAGGACTCCCGCGCCACCGAAATCCGGAAAAGACCGGGTCTGACGTACCTGGAGAAACGCGAGCACGCCGGCATGGAGGAGCGCATCATGGATGCAGAGGCCACGGTGGGGGCACTCGAGGCAAGGCTCCATGACCCGGCCCTGGGAAGCCAGCATGAAGTGGTTGCCGAGCTCTGGACAGCGCTCGAGACTGCCAAGGCCGAAGTTGAGCGCCTCTACGCGCGCTGGTCGGAGCTCGAGAGCAAGGCCGCCGGTGCCTGAAGCGCAATCTGAGAAGGACGAAAAAGGCGGGCTTTTCGTGCCCGCCTTTCCTGTCGTCCGGGCGGAGGCAGCCGCCCCCGCCATTCCTCTCTGACCGCTAGCGCGAGCGGCGCCGGAGCGTCCAGATCCCAACACCCAGGCCAAGCCCCATCAGCGCCAGCGCGCCGGCTCCTGCCATGGGCACCGGGAAGGTCTCCGCGTCGGCGGCGAAGACCAGGGTCTCGCCGCTCCCCACGTTCCCCGCTTCATCGCTGGGCACGAAGCTGATCGAGTACACCCCGTGGCCGGTATCTACCGTATCCGCGAAGGTGATCTGAATCGTGTTGGCCACGCTCGTGTCCACGGTGTAATCGGTGCCGAGGCTCAAGGCGACTCCGTCGCGGATCACCGACAGCGACGCCGCCGTCTCCACCTCGTCGAGGTCCCCGTTGTCCGAGAAATACAGGCGAACCACGCTCACGTCCACGACCAATGTACCCGACGCCGGCCAGGAAGAATCGAACTCCGGCGGGGTGCGGTCATCGATGACCGTCGTCGTGTTGGCGGCAGCCATGTTGCCCGCAGTGTCCGTCGGGTAGGAGTGGACCACGTACGTCCCTTCGCCCGGCGCCGTGAAGGTGATCTCGAGCTGTGCCTCAGACTCCGCCGACACCGTAAAATCCGTGCCCGGCACCATCGGCGCCCCGTTCTTGGAAACCGCCAGCGTCTCCTCGATGAATCCGAGGTCGACGTGGCCCTCGTCCGTGAAGTCCAGAGCGATGGACGATACCCCATTCTGACTGGACCCGTCCGCCGGTGTGCTCGCCACCGTCGGGGCTACCCTGTCATTGCGAAGGTGAACGATCTCGACATCGTCGACGTTCCACCCATCATAGCCGTAGTAGCTGTCAGCGTAGAAGTTGAAGCGCACGGCCAGGTTGCTGGCGGTACCCGCGCCCGTGACCACAGTTGCCGCCGCAGGCAACCACTGAGCTCGGTGGCCCGTGGCGAAGTAGTCACCCGCATTCCAGGTCGTTCCGCCGTCTTCGGAGGCCTGCAGAATGCCGAAATCCCACCCGGTCTCGGTGTCGACGGATTGCCACCACTTGGCGACAATTTCGTCATCCACACCCAGCGTGACCGGTCCCGCCACGACAGGAGAGCTCAAGTACGAGCCCACCACGTCGGTGTCGTACCCCGTACCTGGGCTATCGCCGATCGAGAACGTGCCGCTGTAGGAGTCGCCATTGTCCAGTCCCCAAGTATTCGGGGCCGTGCTCGGCGTCCAGTCCGCGATGCCCCCATCGTCGAAGTTGTCGGCGAACAGAGAGGCGACCTCGAGCTTCGTCGTGAACGAGAGGGAGCTTTCACTGACGCGGCCTTGAGCTCTTGCCGAGTCGGTGGTCCCATAGGTCGTCAGCGTGCCGTTGGCCGCCCGCGATCCCACCGAGAAGTAGTAGCGGGTAGCGTCTTGCAGGTTGGAAATCGTCACGACGTGGCTGGCCACGAGGAAGCCCGAGCTCACGGTTTGCGTCAGCTCGTCATTCTCGACCCCATACCAGACGATCGAGGACGCGAGGATGTCGGTATTCCAGCTCACCAGCGCCGTCGCATCGTCCGTGAATTCGACCTTTACCGCATTGATGACCGGCGCACCCGCCGCGCAATTCACCGTCGCGGTTTGTGTCCAGTCCACATCCTGCGCCGGTCCACCGGTAACTTCATCTGTGTACGTGACGTAGACGGTGTCGCCGTCCGCGACCATTACGCGACCGGGGCCTGCCTCCGTGGACAGTGGTACCGTGCCTGCGTAACGGCCTGTATAGGTCGCCGTCTCGGTAAGCGTGACCACGACCGCATCGGCCGGATTGGATTGAGATGTCGAGGTCACCAGGACAGTTGCTTGCTCAGCCACGTCGGGGCTGGTGTTGAGATCGGTGTCACCGAGCCGGATGGCGACCTCGTCGCCGCACCCGTACTCGGCCGCGCCCAGCTCGAGCTGCGCCGTCGAGGTCGGCATGACCTCACCGCCGCGCCCCACGCGCACGTCGTCAACATACCACCCGTCATAGGAATAGTAATACGGATCGTCCGCGCCGAGTCTCCAGCGGACCTGAATCGTATCGCCGGCGAAAGTGCTCAAATCGACAACGACGTCAGAGGGAAGAGCACTCGAGCCCCCGAAGCCTGCCGTGGCTCCAACCCACGCGTCACGGCCGGCGAGCGGGTTGTTGCAGCAATCGTCAATGGGGCCGTTGTACCCGTTCTGGGTCATCATGGAACCCATGTCGTCCCAGCTCGCGCCGGCATTCGTGCTGTACTCGAGCACGCCGCCGTCGTAGTAGTTGAAAAAGTACTCGAACTCGTGCGCGTGCGAGAACCGCAGCTCGACGGGCGACACGTCCGGAACGGCGATGGCAGCTACAAGGCGATCGTCCTTGTTGGCGTTGGGATCGTCGCTGTGGTAGGCTCCATCCGCGGAGCTGTAGTGGCTCGCGGGGTCTTCCAGGGTCCAGTCGACGCCGCCGCCGCTGACCGCAGTATCGACGGAGAACTCGGGAGGCACGCCGCTGTCGAAGTTGAATGTCGTCCCGCTCCACTGCGTGGTGCCGGTCTGGAACCAGTAGTAGTTGGACGAGTTGTCATCCGTCGTGGCGTTGCCGTGAATGTCCGCCGAGCTGACGGAGAAGTAGTGGACGGTATCCTGGCCGAGACTGCTCAGCGTCACGGCGTGATCCTGCACCAGGGTTGCCGACCCGACGGTCTCTCCCGGAGGCGTCGCCTCGCCGTAGGTCACGACCGAGCTTGCGGGCTCGTTGGTCCACCAGCGCACGATTGCGGTATTCTTGACGATATCAGTGACCCGGACGTTGGAGATGACCGGTCCCGCGATGTCGCCGGAGGTCGTGAAAGTGAAGGTCAGCGCGCCGGTCGCCCTGTCGGGCGCCGTGTCGCCGATTGTGATGCTCACCGTTTCATCGACACCGGCACCGAAGTCCGCGTCCGGGTTGATGAATACCGCGTACGTGCCACCGGGGTAGGCAGTAACCGACCCGGTATACCCGGTCTGGAATCCGCCGTTCGCGCCGTCGTACATGGTCACGGCAGTGCCTTCGTCCTCACTGATCGTGGCGACGAGATCCGCAAGCGTGCCCGCCGTGTAGTCGAGATCGTAGCTGCCGGGAGCCACGGTAAAGCTGATCGAGGCGAAACGATACACGCCCGTGTCGCCATCCTCCGGCGACGGTGACGTGACCGTTGGCGGGAACACGGCCTCACCGATCGTCCACCAATCGAGTGCACCGGGCTCACCCGTGGTCGCGGCGAACATCCCCACGACCCGAATCGTCGAGTAGGTATCCGCGTCGAGGTCGGACAGATCGACCGGTGATGTCGCAAGTCCTGTCGAGTTCCCTGGCAGGTCGGCGTCAGGAATCGGCGCCCACGTCGTGCCCGTCAAGTACTGCACTTGAACCGACACAGTACCGGATCCGGCCCACGACAACCAGTCCCAGTCGTTGGCCCGCAGCAGGCTCAGCAGGCTGGCCCTGAGGCCGGACGATGGATCATACGCACTGATCGGGATCGCCGGCCCGTCGATCGCGCCCGGAACCTCGCTGTTCTCATACAGCTCGATTTCGTTTATCACCACGGGCCTCGCACCCGCCGTGTCCTCACGCGCGGTCACGTAGAGTCGGAACTTGTCGGAGGTAGCGGCAGTCCCCAGCACGAGTGTCTTGACGCCGCCGGTTCCGGCGGTCACCGTCCCGCCCGTTATCCACTCGTCGCCGTCCCAGGACTGCAGCTCGAAGCTGCCGGGGCGGTTGCCAGCGATCCAGCCCGCCGAATCCACGATGACTTGGCGAATGGTCCGGGCCGCAGCGAAGTCGATTTCCACCCACTCGGGGGACGACTGCGGATCGCCGAAGCTGATCCAGGGCGAGTCCGAGCTTCCGTCAGCGGCCAACGCGCCGCGGCACTCGCTAGGACTCGGGCCGCAGTACGTGGCGCTTGTTCGGAAGGAGCTTTCGGTCACCGCGGAGCTCTCCACGGAGACGTTGGTTTCCTGCGCGGCCTTCCAGGTGACGACGCCGTCGAAGCCGAGGATGACCGCATCACGCTCATCCTGCTCCCACTCCGGTCGCAGCGACTGCTTGAACTCGACGCTGGAAAGCTCCGAGTCGACTGTGAATGACCAGACGTCGCTCCACGGTCCCCAGCAGCCACCCTCCGCGGCGGCCCGGACACGCCAGTACTGGATCCCATCGCCCGTAATCGTTCCCGCCGGGATCGTGAAGCTCTTGTCGGCGCCCGCAGCGTACAGGCCGGCGTCGAAGACCACCGGGGAGAAGAAGCGGTAGTCCGAATCGACTTGAACCTGGTAGGTCAACAGCTCCCCGGCTGGAGCACTCGGGGTCGAAAAGACCAGAGTCGGCGTGGTGTCGTCGGACGAATAGCCGGCAAACGGAGCAGACAGCTCGGGGGCATCCGGCCCGACCTCACCGAAGGTCGTTGCCCCGACGGAATCCAGCAGACCGGTGATGACCAGCGCAAACGGCTGCGCATCCGAGTCGTCCTCGCCCTGGGGCACGTTCTGGCCGGTCACGGTCACCGTGTACGTTCCCGCCGCGGGAGCCTCGATAAAGATGTTCTCGATGTTGTGCTTGGTGTCGGTCACCGGTGTGCCCTCGTCCGGCAGCGACCACCCCGTGCTCGTCGGCACCGTAGCGCTGCGGAAGAAGTTCCCGGTATATCCAACCGAGCCAGGGGCAGCCATGGTCAGGTCGAGATTGTTTACGAGCAAATCGCCCGGTCGGTCGGTCCACACCAGGGTGACCTTCAGCGGCTTGCCGGGGTCATTCACCTGGACGGTGTAGCTCACCGTTCCGGCCGTCGCCACGCCCTCGGCGTTGTCGTCGATGAACAGATGGTGGTCGTCACCGCAGAAGTAAAGCGCGTCGTCGAGCGCCAGGCGTCCCCAGCCCTGGTCGTTGTTCGGGCGGCCGCCGGCCTCGGTTCCGGTGAGGTTTTGCTTGGCGGAGTCGCCGTCCATGTTGCGCGTAGCATTGACCAGGACCGCCTTGACCAGAGCTCCGGAGGGGTTCATGGCCGCGCGTCCCGTGGTGCTCGCCACCCCTTCCGGGTAGTAGCCGTCCTCGAAGTACTGGCGCACGAGCAGCGCTGCTCCTGCCGCCGCCGGCGTTGCCATCGAGGTTCCCCCCCAGCCGCCGGTCACGAAGTTGTTGATCACACCTTCCACCCCATCCGCGTAGGCGGAGGTGATTCCGGTGTTGTTCGCGGCATTGCCCTCGGGCGAGCTTCCGACGAAGTCGTTGCCGGGCGTGGTGATCGTCGGGGCCATACGTCCGGACGCGGTCGCCACCGGGCCGCGGGAGCTGAACGAAGCCACCTCGTCCTGCATGGGGTCCTGCTCGTGGGCGCCGACGGCGACGATGTTCTTGGCCGTCGCCTGATTGCTCACGGTGGTGATACCCGGCCCCGCGTTACCCATCGCGTAGAAGACGAGAAAGTCCTTGTTATCCCACAAGAACTGGTCGACATCGCTCTGGGCGGCACCGTAGCTGCCATTGCCGCCGCCCCAGCTATTCGTGTGGACGCGCGCTCCGAGCGCGTACGCCGCCTCGAATGGCAAGGCGTAGAAGGCCGGAGGCGCCACGCTGGTCGTTTCGCAACTGACGTCATGGTCCTGGAAGATGATGTCGGCGCCCCTGGCGACGCCGTCCCAAGTCGGGAAGTAGCCGATGCCGGAGGCATTGCCGGCCACCGTGCCGGCTACGTGCGTGCCGTGTGCAAACTCGCATTCGTGCACGTAACCTGCGCCCCAGCCGCCATTCTCCTTCACTTTTCGGGCGTCCGGTCCAGCCGGCGCGGAGCCGGTCGCGGTCTCGCGGAACAAGAAGTTATCCATGTCGAGCCCGGCGTCCAGAATGCCGACGGCCTGGCCCGTGCCGTCGACGCCGCGGTCCCACAATTTGCGGTCCCACGTGAACGCTCCAACCGTTGTAGTCGGAACCAACTCGACATTCATTTCAAAAGCTTTTTCGACCGCGTCGATCGTCCAGACTTCGTCCATCCTGGCAATGTCCGCAATGCGCGCGAGGTCGATCGCGACCGCAACGCCAGCAGCAGCCGGCCGGGCGCTGGTCGCCAGGATGGCGCCGCCGAGCTCCATGAGGCGAAGCCGCAGGGCGTCGACGGCGTCCGTGGAGAACGTGCGCACGAGCAGCACGGGGAGGTTCTTCTCCATGCGGAAGTCGATCTTGTCGCCGAGCAGCGTCGGGTAGATCTTGTACGCGGGATGATACAGGCCCGTCCAGGCCAGCCCGTCGATGGCTTTCAGCGCTGCCGCATTTTTCGCGGGAATCGTCACCAGAAACGCGTTGTTGGGGTAGTACTCGTGAATCGTTGCCCCAAGGTCCTTGAGCGCCTTGCGGTGCCCGGGCGTGACCGGCCCGGCGAATTGCACGATATGGGCTCCGCTCCACTTCGCCGCCTTGCCGAGGAGTTCGCTCGGAAGGCTCTTTTCGGCAGTCCCGGCGACGAAAGAGTGGCCACGCACCTGAAGGACGCGGGGGTCAGCGACATTGCTCGCCGACAGCAGCCGGATCTTGCCCGCCAGGGGTGAGGCGACGGTCCCCGCCGCGTCCTTGGCCTGTCGCTTGCTAGCGTCGACTTTTCCGGCCCGACCCTGGGGCCGCCTGTCCTCAAGTGCGATTGCGCGACCCGTGGGCGGCGCGGCGGTCACTGCAGCGGCTTCGCTGCCGCCCTGTGGTCCCGGCCGATCGGCAGTCGCGGCCAGCGCGATTCCGAATGCGGAGATTCCGAGCACGAGCGCTCCCCAAAAAACGGGCGCGAGCATCCGTTGCCACGTCCGCGGACTGTTGCCTTTTCGACTCATCTGCGAGATCCTCCCATCTGCCCTGCTGTCCTGGTTGCGCTGAAGCTGCCGGCATCGGAGCCCGGCAGGGGCTCAGCTCGCTTGCTCGGCCCCTCTAGCAGATAACGCCAAGATAATCAAGAGCCAGGGGCGCCGACATGGGCCGCCGCCAGCTCTCCGAGGACGCGACGCGCGGCGGCAGCATCTTCACCCTGCGGAGCCAGGCGCAAATAGTCCCCCAGAAAGCGCTTGGCGGACGCCGCGTCTCCGGCGGCCAGATGAGCCACGCCGAGCGTGTAGACTGTCTGCACGGCCGTCGCGTCGAGCTCCAGAGAGCGCTCCAGGGCGCGCACCGCTGCCGCCGACCGCTGCAAGACCAGCAAGGCAACGCCGGCGTTATAGTGCCCCGGTGCCTCGTCCGGAAACGCCTTCACCAGTCCTTCGAAGGCCGAAAGGGCGACCTCGTACTGCTTCATCGCCACCGCGGCGCGCCCCTTGAGCATCAGCGCCGAGCGCGCTGTCGGACATTCCTGAATGACCCTGTCGAAGTGCCCGATCGCCTTCGCGTAGTCGCGGGCTGCATAGGCCTGCTTACCTTCTTTCGTCTCATGCAGCAGATGCACCACTTCCTTGGCGTCCTTGCGCACCGTCTCGTCGCGGCGCTCGGAGGGCCGCGTGCCGACATAGCCCAGGCTTTCGAGCGCCTGCTGCAGCTCAGGGTCGACCTGGACTTGCAGCTCCCGAGGTTCCGGCCCCGTTGCCGCCGCGCGCGCGGACTGCAGCCGCGCCGCCATCACAGTGGCGATCTCCCGCTGCAGCGCGGCGACGTTTCGCTCCTCGCCCCGGTCTCCTGCGAGCTGATAGAGCTCGCGCTCGGGTGACTCGATCAGCTTCCAATCCTCGGTTCTCATTGCGGAAAGCGCGGCGGCATCAAACTGGGCGGTCGGCATGGGCGTTTCCAGCAACTGCGGGCGCGCCGCGAGGGAACGGCCAAACAACGCCGGCACGAGGCTCACGGCGTGCTGGGCGGCGGGCACGGGCACTGCCGCCACCTCCAGAATGGTCGGAAACAGGTCGATGAGACCCACCTGCCCCTCATGGCGGCCGCCGCCGGGGAACACGTGCGGCCCCCAGACGATCAACGGCACACGCATCACGCTATCGTAGATGAAAAAGCCGTGGTGGTCCTCACCATGCTCCCCGAGCGATTCGCCGTGATCGCCGGCAACGACGATGACGGGCGGCCGCGGGCGCCCGCGGAGCTCTTCCAGGAGCGGCCCGAGGGCAGCGTCCACGTAGGCGATCTCCCCGCCGTACGGGTTGGCCGCGAAACGCGCCGCGAACGCGCCCGGCGGGCGAAACGGCGCGTGAGGATCGTAGACGTGGACCCACAGGAAGAACGGCGCCGCTCCCACTCCGGCGAGCCAGCGGCGCGCGGCCGTGATCACCGCCTCGGCCGTCCGCTCCGCGACCTTGAGGCTGCCAGGCCGGTGATCGAACGGCGCGTCGTAGGTCGCGAATCCCTGCTTCAGGCCGAAGCGCGCCGAGAGGATGAACGAGCCCACAAACGCCCCGGTTTGGTAGCCGGCCGAGGCGAGCCTCTCCGCGAGCGGCTCCGCCCTCTCGGGCAGGCGATAGACGCCATTCTGCAGCACACCATGCTCGAAGGGATACAGCCCCGTCATCATCGAGGTATGCGAGGGTAGCGTCAGCGGCACCGGGGAGATCGCCTGCGCGAAGAGCGTCCCCTCGGCGGCGAGGCGGTCGAGGTTCGGCGTCGGCACGCTCCGACTCCCATACGCGCCGAGGTGATCCATACGGAGAGTGTCGATCGTGATCAGCACGATCGACTCGGCGGCCGGGCTGCGAGTAAGCTGCCAGCGCAGCCATCTCGCCCGCGGTCCCAGCCCAACCGCTGCGATTGCGATTGCCACTGCTAGCGGCAACGCAACAGATGCGGCGCGCGTTAGCGTGCGCCGACGCCCCGGGGCGGCGAGCGCAGCGCTACCCACCTGCCCTGCAGCCGTCACCCGCGCCCGCGACTTCCTCTTGCCCAACCGCCCCGCCCCCGACCTGATGGTGCTACCGCTGCGCGGGCGGCTCGTCGCCCGGCCTCTCGACGAGATGCTCGAGCAATGCCTCTCGGTGCTCCGGCGAGAGCGGCAAGGTCTTGCCGTCGCGGTAACTGAACCAGACCACCGCGGATGAACCGCTCGCCACCTCCGCACCGCTCTGCGCGTCCAGAACCAGGTAACCCAGCACGTAGCTCTTCGTGCCTATGCGACTCACATACACTCCTACATCGAGCTCTGTCGGGAAACGCACCTGCCGCTTGAAATCCAGTTGCGCGCTGGCGAGGACGGGTCCCTGCGCCGAATCCGGACCGACCTCGCCAACCGCGGTCCGCTGGAAGAACGTGATGCGAGCGGACTCGCAATACGTGAAGAAGGCAGCGTTGTTGACGTGGCCCAGGGCGTCCATGTCACCCCAACGCACAGACTGTCGTTGCCAGTGTCGGATCCGTTCTCGCATTGTGGTCTCCTGGGGTTCGCGCTGTTTCGCGGCAACCCTATCAGCATTTGCAGGCGCGCGCAAAGTTCCCCGGGACGCCGCGACCGACACTATTCCGCGAATGCGCTCGCGTACTCCCCATAGCCTTGGGATGACAGCTCCTCCAGCGGCACGAAGCGAAGAGCAGCAGAATTGATGCAATACCGGAGCCCCGTCGGCTCCGGCCCGTCCGAAAAGACGTGACCAAGGTGCGAGTCCCCATGCTTGCTGCGCACTTCCGTCCTCACCGTGAAGAGGCTCGCGTCACGCCGCTCCACGACGTTGGCCGGATCCAGCGGCCGCGTGAAGCTCGGCCAACCGGTCCCGGAGTCGAACTTGTCTCGCGAGCTGAACAGCGGTTCCCCCGATACCACGTCGACATAGATGCCCTTGGCCTTGTGGTTCCAGAGGTCGTTCCGAAACGGAGGCTCGGTTCCTTCCTCCTGCGTCACGTCATACGCGAGCGGTGACAGCGCCTTTTTTAGCGCCTCGGGCGAGGGCTTCGCAAAGGCGCGCCACGATGGCTGCTTCCCAGCAGCCGCCGCATGTGCAGCGCTTTCACCCCATACGCGACGGAGAAAGCCTTCCCTACCGGAGCCAACACGATAGCGCTCGTACTGCGCCTTGTTCTTCTTGTAATAGTCCTGGTGGTGCTCTTCCGCAGGAAAGAAGCTCTCAAATCTGCTGATGCGTGTCACGATCGGCGTTGAGAAGCGTGCCGATTGTTGCAAGTCCTGCTTGGAACGTTGCGCAAGCAAGAGTTGCTCTTCATCGTGACAGAAGATTTCGGTGCGATATTGTGACCCGCGATCCGCGAACTGTCCGCCGTCGTCAGTTGGGTCGATCTGCCGCCAAAAGACGTCCAGGAGCTCCCGATACGAAACTTTCGTCGGGTCGAAGGCAACCTGCGCGGCCTCGGCGTGTCCCGTCGTCCCCGAGCTGACCTGCTCGTAGGTCGGCCGATCGGCTGTCCCACCGCTGTAGCCGGAGATCACCGACAGCACACCGGGAACTTCCTCGAACGGTTTTTCCATGCACCAAAAACAGCCGCCCGCAAACGTCGCCAGTGCGGTCGGGGTGGCTGGTCCCCCGGTTTCCTCCGCCGCCAAGGCATCGGTCATCGGCTCAGGCCAGCGGAATGCGACTCCAACCAGCAGCAGCGCTACCCAGGCCACCGCGCCCCAGGGGGCCCATTGTCGATGCGCCATTTCATCATCTCCTCCTGCTCCGGGTTCAGACAGAGCCCCGACACGCGGCTTCCTCCGCGCCTCTGGTCTCGGGCCGAGCGAAGCATGACATCGTAGAAACCTCGCGTAACTGACCCATCTGCTCTCTTCGTCGCGCCTCTGCGGCGTTCGATGAGTAACAGGAATTTGCGAATGATCCATGAGAGCCAAGGCTCATAATCGGTAACACGGAAAGCAGGGCTTCGTTCCCGCGCGCCCTTGATCCGCCGCTAGCTGGACGTCGTCGCGACAACGCGCCCCACCGTCTCTCCCGCCGCTTGCAGGGGGAGGTGAGGTGGGGGGTCATCGCGATGCGCGTTCCCCGCTTCTCTTGGCGAGCGCTGCATGGTATCGTCCAGGGCGTCGGCGCGCCCGCCTGCAGTGCTCGGCCCCGCCGAATGACGGCGCCGGTGCGCCGTGACCTTTGGACACCTATGGAAGGAGCCGCAGCATGAAGCAACGCCTCGTCCCGCGAAAAAGAGCTGGGTCGCCCCGCCTTCGCTGCCTGCCGGCCATGCTCGCGCTCGGTGTCGCCCTCGCCGGCGGCTGCGCTCATCGCGGCGCGGGACCGGAGCAGGTCGGGCTTTCGCCCCTCATCATCGAATTCCGCGGCATCGACATCCAGGTTCACCCGATCGGCGGGGCGGCGCCGTATGCCGATGTCGTAGCTCGGCTGGGCGTCGAAAACCCGAACGATATCCCGGTCAGCTTCGAGCGCCTGATGCTGAGAACAGGTGGCGAGTCATTGGTGACGTTGGAACGTACCGTCGAGAACGTCGGACGGGCCATCGGAGCTGGAGATCACGTGCTGGTGGACGTGGCCTTTGCGGCCCGGCTGCCGGCGGGAATCGTGCCGTCCAGCGTGCCGCCCTTCTCGGTCTACGGCATTGCCTTCTTCCAGACCGCACAGGGCTCCTTCTCTCAGCAGTTCACTCAGCACGATCCGGGGCAGCGGGAGTAACCGGGGAAGCGTCCACCGCCTGCGCATCGTCCTCCGGAGGTTGAGGGCGGCTCGGGATCTCCTGATCCTCTGTGCCCACGAGCGCTGCGGGCTCCCAGGGCGCCACGGCGATGTTGAGCGATTCGGCGAGTCGCCGAAAGTCCTGCACGCGCCGGCAGCGGCGCTCGAATTCCGCGCTGGCAGGATGGTCGGGAGGGGTTAGCAGCCGGTCCTGCTCCCTCTTTACCGGCCCGTGCAAGCAGTGGAACGCCGCATCCTGCAGCACTGCCGGCAAGGCGCTGACGCCGAGCCGGCGCGCGACGGCGATCATGTTTTCCAGCGGCACAGTGGCGTCGGCCCAACGCCCCGCCCAGATGAGGCGCACGGCGTCGCCCACGCTTTCTTCGAGCATGCGGAGGACCGCGGTTCGCTCCATGCGCATGCCCAGTGACGCCGCCGTTTCGATCTTGGCGATCATCTCGGAGCTTCCGCCCTCCGCGCAATGCGCGGCGAACCAGTGCCGCGTCTCAAGCGTGAAAAGCTCCGACAAGATCGCGCGAAGCGGCCCCGGCATGCCATCCGCCGGTTCCGAAAGCTCGCGTCCGAGGGCGTTCAGCGTGTCACCCACGGCTTGCTTCGCCGCCTCCAAGAGTGGGAACAGGCTGGTAAATGCCTCGCCGAGGATCTGTCGCTGCGCCTCGGGTCGAAGGTCGCGGAAGGCCATGCGCAGGGGATCGCCGGGAGACGGCAGCTCGGCGCTTTCAGGATGATCGGCCGAGTCGCGGCCGACGTCGCCGTCGATGCCGCTGGCAATAGGCCAAAGCCGAGTCGAAAGTTGCAGGCCGCCGTCATAGGTAGCGGTGAACAGGTAATCGGACCGTTCGCCCGTCTGCGCCGAGGCGACATGACCGCGACCGCTGAGCCGCCAGGCGGCGGCGGGCCGAGCCGCGAGCATGACCGCGAGGTCCGGGTGCTCCCCGGAGCTCAGGCCAAACACGCGTCGCGTCACCTCCTCGTGCAGAATGGCCTCAGGGGACACGCGCCGCCCCGCGACCTTGCGGTCGAAAAGCTCCTCGCCCGTGCCACCGTCGTCGCCCACGGGGATGCGGCGAAGTGCGCGGCGAAGGTGCTTCTCCTGTTCGCCGCGCGCCGGCTCCGGAAGCAGGTTGATGGCGCGCGCGGCATAGTGGAGGTTTTGCAGGGGCTCGACCCCGTCGAAGCTGCCAAAAAACCACCCGCACGACGTGAACATGGCCAGGCCGTACCGCTGGGCCATGAGCAGCGCTCGCGCCCGGCGCGCTCCTGCCCCGGACACCGCCTGCGGGCGCAGTACCCGTTGCGCGTACCGAGTCCAGGCAAGCTCCGATGGTTCGGCCAGGACGTCGACAAGCTCATCTCTCGCGGCCCAAACGTCCCCGTCGCGCACCAATGGTTCGCACTCGCACGCAAAAACGTCGTCGAGAACCGCCTTGAGCTCGTCCAGACACGCACGGAACGGCGCCCGCCATCCGTGGTCGGCGGCAGCCTCGCCGCACGAGCAATCCGAGCGCCACCGTTCAACTCCGTGCGCACAGCTCCACGAGGTTGGCGGGTGCGCTAGCGTGACGCGGTGGCGCGCGGGCGCGGCGGCGATAAACGCTCCGGCAGTAACCGGTTTCAGGCCCGCCCGCGCCGCTTCGCGAGCGAAGAAGTAGGCCAGGCACATGTCCGCGAACGGCTTGTGGTGTCCGAACGTTTCCCCGTCGGTGGCCACGACCACGCCACCCCCGCCGGCGGCCGTAGGCGTCGCCGCGGCGGCATCCCGCAGGTGTGCCGCCAGCCGATCGGCGCCCGTCAATACGCCATCGAAAGCGAGGGCGCGCGATACCGGCCCGTTGTATACCAGGACATCAAGCCG
Organism: Candidatus Schekmanbacteria bacterium; assembly: GCA_016188575.1. GTDB lineage: Bacteria > CSSED10-310 > JACPHN01 > JACPHN01 > JACPHN01 > JACPHN01. The sequence continues at coordinate 49,808 of JACPHN010000094.1, read as the reverse complement.
GGCCTCGTTGCGGCCAATCCAGCGATAAGGGCGGCCAATGTCCATGGCCCCGGAGGCGCCGCCGCGCGCTCGCCGCGTGGGCGGCACGGGAGCAACCTGGTGCGGCTCCAAGATCACGAACGAGATGCCCGATTCGGCAACATCCTGCAGCGTCTCGAAGTCTACCGCGGTTTCCGGCAACCAAAACCCCTCGGGCTCCCGGCCGAACACCCGGCAAAAATCTCTGATTCCCCAGCGAATCGCGGTGAGTCGATCCCGCCGCGTCGCCAGCGGCAGGATGAGGTGATCGTAAGGATGCGCGATCGCGCTGCCGTGGCCGGCGTTTGCCGCCGCCGCCACGCGGTCACCTGCGACCATGCGGCGCAGCGTGCCAGGATGCACGCGCTCCAGCCAGCGAATGAGCGTCGGCCCGACGTTGAAGCTCAGGTGCGCGAAGTTGTTGACGAGATCCTCGATTTTTCCGTGGCGATCAAGCACGCGCGAGGCCGTATTCGGCCGATAGCATTCGTCCCAGATCCGCTCGTTCCAGTTTGGATAGGGTGCCGCCGAGGGCTGCACGTCAATCGCTCCCGTCCACGCGTTCTCGCGCGGCGGCTGATAGAAGTGTCCGTGGACAACCACGTATTTTTCACCGGACCGATTCATGAGAGCTCCCGCTGTGGCGCCCGGTCGCGAGCCTCGTCGACCGGTGGGTTCCAGGGCGCGGCGCAGTCACCGCACGTCACTTGCATGGCCATCATATCCGCGCGCATCGAGATTGGCACGCGATGCGACGGCAGAGAGATTGTAGAGGCGTCGCCACAGCACTAAACTCCGGCTCGTAGGGAACACTCGGTACCTTCCTGCCTATCCTGGACCGCACCATGCTGTTACGATTTCGTCTCTGGTTCATGGGACCCAAGAAAATCGCCAAGGTGATCCGGGCAAAACCGGCGATGGGTCGCAAGATCTTTTCGTTGCTCGCGCCCAAGCAAGCTTTGCGGGTCTTCGTAGACCTGGTCAGCGATAACAACGAGGATCTCACGGCGAAGTTGCCGATGGATTCGGTAATCAAGGCGCTCGAACGCCTGCCGATCGAGCGCGTGGAAAGGGTGGTTTCTGCGGTTGGCGTGCGCACTCAGGTCAGCATCATCAAGGCGCTGACGCCGTCCTTCGCGTGGCGGCTCCTAGCGCGCTTTCCGGCCATGGATCGGCGCTATCTGCTGGAGACCGTGTCGTCGATCGCCACCGCGCTCATCATGAGCCAGGCGCCGGCACCGCTTCTGGTCTCCATGTTCGTCGATTTTTCGGCGGAAAAGCGAGCCGAGCTGCTGCAGCATTTCGATTCCGGAACAGCGCTGAGCTGTTTGTCGGCGCTATCGGAATCCGAGCAAACGGCAGTGCTCGGGCAGATCAAGGTGCGCACGCTGGCGAAGCTGATCAATGAAGCGGATCCACTGCTGATCGGACGACTGTTGCGCGCGATTCCCGCCTACACGGCGGCGCTGGCGCTCGAGCAGAGCACCTCCGAGGCGGGCGTCGAGGCGATGCGGCAGATTCGGGGTCAGGAACGGGCAGGCATTCTCGAGCGGGTCTCGGAATCGTTCAAGGGCAAGTGCCTGGAGCTCATGCCGAGCAATGAGCGCGGTCCGTTTCTTCTGGATCTCGACGCGGCGGGGGCTGCGGAAATCTTGCGGAGTCTACCGACCGAAGAGCTCCTGCCGGTCTTGGAGGACCTGCCAGCAGAGCCACGGGTCGAGATTCTCCAGTACGTCGATGACACGCTGATGCAGCGCGTCGTTCCCCGGCTGAGCGCCGGCGCGGTGGCGGAAGTTCTCTCCGTGGCCGCCGCCGAGGCTGGACGCTCGTTTATTCGCAACCTCACGACGGAGCAATTCGAGCACTGTCTGACCATGGTGCCGCCACACGTGCTGGGTGAGCTGCTGGACCCGTTGCCATCGGCTCTGTCGCTGCAGCTCTTGTTGACTGCGGAACCTGTGATCTGCGACCTGGTGCTGCGGAAGATGCCGCATTCAGGGGACGACGTCCGGAAGTTGCTGCGCCTGAAGGGCAAGTTGTAGAGCGGTCGGCCGGGGAGGGCGAGCGCCCGCTCACGGCGCTCGGTTGCAAGGCGAAGTGGAGATGAGGAGATTTGAACTCCCGGCCTCTGCCGTGCGAAGGCAGCGCTCTCCCGCTGAGCTACATCCCCAAACTGAACTCCGGCACTCGCTCGCGGTGCCGACTATGAAGCGTTTCCAATGTTCTCGTGGAAGTACCGCGACAGAAAAACGAGGTCCTCGTCGCTAATTCTCACAAACTGCAGGCCAAGCTCGAAGCGACCGTCGGGCATCTTCTGCCGGTGGCGCACGCGCGCCCGGACGATGACGCGCTTGCCTTCCAGCTCGATCTCCAGCGACAGGATCTTCTCCAGAGCAAAGTCGCGGTCGATCTCGATCATTACGCCGTCGAGACTGAAGTTGCGGCTCTTGCCTATTCCCACGCCGTCGGAGTCGACGTCCCGCGCGACCGTCTCGTACGAAAGAAGGTGCCGCCCCGCTATTCGCAAGTATCTCCGCCGGTCACGGCCCACCATTTTCCTCGTCCTTCGTTGCCTGCCTTACAAGCTTTGCGCCTAGTATAGGAGGAGCCGACGAACCGTGCAAGGTGCATGCTCGTCCTGAATCCACGGACCCGCGAGACTGCTGAATCATCTCGCGGTTCGCGCCGGCCCCGCGAATCCAGCTCAGACGAGCACGATGCCGTTTGCAGCGCAGTAGCGCGCCAGCTCCTCGGTCTTGCCAAGCGTGACCAGGATGCGCTCGATCGGTCCGCGGCCGAGCTCCCGCTCGACCAGGTCGCACTTGTCCCGGAAGCGATCGACGTCTTCCTCATCGGGTGCCGACTTGACCTCGAAGACGCAGGTGCGGCCATTGATCGCGAGGATGTCATACTCGTATCGCCGGCCGGCGGGACCAATCAGACCTGCCTGGTCCTCGACCTTTTGGCGGAGACGCACGTGCTCCGCCAAAAGGTCGGTGCGCCCGAGCGCGATGCGCAGCATCCCGGCGACCGTATCCTCGAGATTGCGTCCGGCCCGGCGCTGCAGGCCGCCCACCGTGATGTTGACGTGGTGCACGATGTCGCCCATACGCTGGTCCATGGCCTCAAACCGGCGATCGATCGTCTCGAACCGTCGCGCCGATTCTTCTCGTTGCGCCACGAGCTCGGCTTGAATTGCCTCGAAGCGCCGGTCAACGGCCTCGAAGCGCCGGTCTACGGCCTCGAAGCGCCGGTCTACGGCCTCGAAGCGCTGGCTCATGGCCGCGAACTGCCTGTTCGATTCTTCGCGCATCGCCGCCAGCTCGCTGAGCACCCGCTCCATCTCGCGGCGCGGCGGGAACTCCTCCGCGATCACCTCGTAGAGGCGATAGCGCAGCTCTGGGGTGGTCCGCAGCAGCTCGGGGAGGCGGTCGAGGATCTCTTTGGCTTCGCGAATCATCTCAGTCTCCGGTTCGGCGAGCATTCAGCCCGCATGACTGATTGTACACCGGAGAGGCGCGCGATTACACCTCGGGGTCTTCGTGATGCGCTTACCACGCAGCCTACCCGCAAACATGGTGCCTGTTCACCTCCCCCCCCCCGCAATCGGGGGGAGGGGGTAAACACATACCAAACCTGCGGCGGATACCGATTGTCCGCTCTCACCGCAGGCCCACCGCCTGTAACATCTCCGCCACGGGCGCCGCCCGCCCCGTGAACAGTTGAAAGGCCGCCGCACCTTGCGCAACCAACATGTATCGGCCATCCACCGCCGCCACTCCGAGCCGCCTGGCGGTCGCCAGCAACGCGCTGTCCGTGCCGTCCTGGCGATAGGTCGTGTCGAGCACGCCACGCGCCGCCGCCAGCAGCCGCTCCGACACCGGAAGCTCGCCCTGAACCCCCGGCAGGCCGACCGGGGTCGCGTTGACAACGGCCTCCCACGGCCCGCGCGCCGCGGTCTCTTCCGCGCGCCAGCCCACCGCTTCCACCTGCCGGCCGGCGCGAATCCCGAGCAGCTCGTGCACCGCCGCCTCCGCCTGCGACGGCCGCCGCGCCGCAAGCCCCACCTGACACCCGCGATCCGCCAGCGCCGCCGCTGCCGCGCGACCCGCGCCGCCCGCCCCCAGCACCAGGATCCGCGGCGCCGGCATCCCGCCCACCGGAATCGCAAGCCGCTGCTCGAGCGTGGCGCACAGCGCCGCCAAATCCGTGTTGTATCCCCTCCTGCCATCCACATCGAATACGATGGTGTTTACGGCGCCGCACGAGGCCACTTCGGGCGACCGCCAGCCCACCAGCTCCTTGGCGGCTTCCTTCAGCGGTACCGTGAGATTGACCCCGCGTGCTCCCAGCACTGCCAGGCCATCGAGCGCGCGCGCCAAGTCATTCGCCCGCACGCGAAACGCCACGTAAATGAAGTCCAGGCCCAGGCTGCGCAGCGCCGCGTTCTGGAACGTCGGCGACAGGCTGTGGCGGACGGGATCGCCGAGCACCGCGAGCAGCCGCGTCTGCGCCGAGACGCCGCCGCGCCCATCCCGTTCGTGCGTCCCCGAATTCACCATGAGTAGCTCACCGCGTTCGTCCCGAGCACCCGCTCCACGGCGCGCGAAAAAGCCGCGCCAGGGGCGACCGAAAAGCGGTCATCCGCCACCAGCCTCGCTCGCACCGGGCGGGTCGGCCGGGCACGACTGCCGTCCTCCTCGCCCTGCGCCCGCGCTCCCAGCTCCCCCAGATTCAGCTCCAACACCAGCCGACTGCTACCCGGGTGCGCCACCGCGACCTGCCGCAGGTCGTCCAGGACCTTACCCTCGCTGTCCAGGCGCCCCACCCGAATCACCGCGCGCCGCGCGCTGCTCATCTTCTCCGTCGCCGGCAACACCTCCGTGACGCGGATTTTCGGCGTTTCGCCGGGCTCCAGTTGTCCGGTTACCAGGATCGGCAAATCCTTGACCAGATGTTCCGCAGCCGCCTGGTAGGCATCGGGAAACAGGATCAGCTCCGCCGTCCCCGTCAGATCCTCCAGCGTGACAAACGCCATCTTCTGGTTCCCCTTCGTGAACTGCTCCCGCATGGACGCAATGACGCCGCCGATCGTGACCGGCGCCGCGTTCTCCCACTCCCCGAGATCGCAACACTGGGCCGACGTGAAGTACCGCATCACGTCCTCGACTTGCCTTAGCGGGTGCGAGCTCACGTAGAACCCCAAAGCTTCCTTTTCGTTGCGCATCAGCTCGTCCTGCAACCACTCGTCGACTTCCGGAAGCTGAATCTCCGGACACTCGCCTCCGCTTCGCTCCGCCCGCCCGAACAGGCTCTTCTGCCGGCTCATCCGCTCCTGGTAGATCCGCTGCGCTGCCTCGAGCAGCTTCGGCAACCCTGCCAGCACCTGCGCGCGGTGGACGCCAAGACTGTCGAACGCTCCCGCCTGCGCCAGCTTCTCGATAACGCCGCGGTTGACCGCGCGCAGGTCAACCTCGGTGACGAAATGGGTTAGCGAGCGAAACCCGCTCACCCGACGGCGCGCCTTGATAATCGCCTCGACCGCCGCCGCGCCTACCTTTTTCAGCGCCGCCAGCCCAAAGCGGATCCGATCACCCACCACGGTGAAGCCGAGCGCGCTCTCGTTAATGTCGGGCGGCAGCACCTGGATCCCCATGGTGCTGCACTCGCTAATGCTCCGCACCACCTTTTCCGTCTCGTCGATCTCGCTGTCGAGCATCGCCGCCATGAGCTCAACCGCGTAATGAGCCTTGAGATAGGCTGTCTGATACGAGAGCAGTGAGTAGGCTGCAGCGTGCGACTTGTTGAAGCCGTACCCCGCGAACTGCTCCATCTGATCGAAGATCTGCGACGCCAGCCTGTCGTCGACTCCACGCTCGCGCGCCCCGGTAACGAAACGCTCCCGCTCCTTGGCCATTACTTCGGCCTTCTTCTTCCCCATCGCACGCCGCAGCAAGTCCGCTTCGCCGAGCGAGTACCCACCCAGAACCTGGGCGATCTGCATCACTTGCTCTTGATATACCATCACCCCGTAGGTTTCCTTGAGGATCCCCGCGAGCGTTGGGTGCGGATAGCTGATCGGGACGAGCCCCTTCTTGCGCTGAATGAAGTCGTCGAGCATCGCCATGGGCCCAGGCCTATACAATGACACCAGCGCGATCAGGTCCTCAAACACAGTTGGGCGAAACTTGCGCAACAGATCGCGCATGCCGGCGGACTCGAACTGGAACACACCCACGGTATTCCCTTCGCCCAGCAGCTCGAAAGTCGGGACATCGTCCAGAGGGATCGCGGCCAGGTCCAGCCGTTCGCCTCGCACTGCCGCGATCCTCTCGATGGTGCTCTGGATCACGGTCAGGGTGCGCAGCCCGAGGAAGTCCATCTTGAGCAACCCGAGATGCTCGACGTACTCCATGGAGACCTGCGTCGTGATCTCCCCCTCCTTGCCGCGCGTCAGCGGCACGTATTCGGTCAGCGGCTTCGGCGTGATCACGACGCCGGCAGCATGCACTCCCGTGTGCCGCGCGAACCCCTCAAGTGCGCGGGCGGTCCGCAGCAGATTCTCCACCTCCTTATCTTCCTGCTCGAGCTGCCGCAGTTTCGGCTCCGCCTCGATCGCCTTGTCGAGCGTCACCGCCGGCCCCATGGGCACCAGCTTCGCGATGCGGTCCGTGGCCCCGTAGCTCATGCCCAGGCTGCGGCCGACGTCCCGAATGATGGCGCGCGCCTTCATTCGCCCGAACGTCACGATCTGCGCCACGTTCTTCTCGCCGTATTTCTTCCGGACATAGGCAATGACCTCCTCGCGGCGATCCTTGCAAATATCCACATCGATGTCGGGCATCGCCTCGCGCTCGGGGTTTAAAAAGCGCTCGAAGAACAGGCTGTACCGGATCGGGTCAAGATCGGTGATCCGTAGCGAATAGGCCACGAGGCTGCCGGCGGCGCTGCCTCGCCCGGGTCCGACCGGGATGCCGGCCGAACGCGCATGGTCGATGAAGTCCCAGACGATCAGGAAGTATCCCGAATACCCTTTCAGCGCGATCACGCCGAGCTCTTCCTCCAGCCGAGCTGCGTAGTCGGCGGCCGTGAATCCGGGCGCGGGGCCAGGCGCGGCGAGGCGGTCCTGGAGGCCCTTTCGCGCTTGCCGTCCAAGGAAGGTGTCAAGCGACTCTCCCGGGGGCACCTCGTAGATAGGCAAGATCAGATCGCCAAGCGGGATCTCCAGATTACACCCCGCCGCGATCTCGAGGGTGCGATCCAGCACCTCGGGGATCTCCCCAAAGAGCTGCGCCATCTCCTCCCGGCTCTTGTAGTAGAACTGTGAGCCAAAGTAGCGGAGCCGCTTGTCATCGCCGACGGTTTTCCCCGAGCCGATGCACAGCAAGATGTCGTGCGCCGAAGCGTCCGACTCTCGCGAATAGTGCACGTCGTTGGTCGCCACGAGCGGAATGCCCGTGCGCCGGCCGACTTCGAGCAGGCCGGCGTTGACCTTGTGCTGAGCCTCAATGCCGTGATCCTGTAGCTCCAGGAAGTAGTTGCCTCGCCCCAGAAGCTCCTGCCACTCTCCGGCCACCCGCACCGCGCCGTCGAGGTCGCCGTCGAGCACGAGCAGCGGGACTTCGCCCCGCAGACACGACGACAATCCGATCAGGCCCTCGGAGTGCGCCGCCAGCATCTCCTTGTCGACGCGCGGGCGATAGTAGAACCCGTCCAGATGTGCGGCGCTGACCAGCTTGATCAAGTTCCGCCAGCCTACGAGGTTTCTGGCCAGCACCAGTTGGTGCTTGGAGTATGAACCGTCGGGTCCACGACTCTGCTCGTGCATCGCGCCCCACGACAGGTAGAGCTCGCAGCCGAGAATCGGCTTGATACCAGCCTTGCGCGCCTCCTCATACAGCTCGATGGCGCCGTAGAGGTTACCGTGATCCGACAGCGCCACGGCGGGACTACCGAGCGCCACGGCGCGCTTGACGATCTCCTTGATCCGGCACGCGCCGTCGAGAAGACTGTATTCCGAGTGCTGGTGCAGGTGGACGAAGGAAGCCGACGTCATGACTCTGAGGTCCTCGGGTAAAGGAGTGACGGCGAAACCGGTTCAGGATAGCACCGGTGGACCACTTGAGAGAAGGCGTCCGCCGCCCCCTCGATCCACAGCGCCCCATCCGCTCCTCCCCCCGCTCGCCAGGGGAGGAGCGGAAGCCCAGGCGGTGGACTCGAGTGCCGCAAGCTTCACGACGCGGCCCGCAGCGGCGGAACGACGGCGGCCCACGCAACCTGCACGAGCTCATTCTCCGGGCCGTCGACCTCGACGACCAGAGCGAGCTTGCCCACGGGCGTTGTCGATTCGAACTGCATCGTCACCGTGCGAAAACTGTCGGGAAGCGAGCGCGTGGGCAACACCAGGCGCGAGAGCGCCGCACCAGTCCGGGCGTCAATGACGCTACACAGCACCTCGCCGGAAAGGGCCTCCGAGCGGAGTCGGAACTGCGCTTCGAAGGTGCCGGAACCGAGGCGCTCCCGCACCGCGAAGATCACCTTTTGCTGGCCTCCGAGCTCGATGACGCGTGCGCCCGTCAGCCGATCGGTGACTTCCGCGCCACCCTGCACTTGCGGTCCCGGTACCACGCGAAGCTGCGGCCACGGCAGAGCGGCTCCGGCGAGCGCCGCCGGCGCGATGATGCGCATGCGATACCCAGCGCTTTCGGCCCTCTCGATGTAGTCCGACAGGTTTTGGCCCCGGATTCGCATCCACGTCTCGCTGTCCGATAGCGGCGCCAGCCGCAGCGGGTCCACCAGCCGGCCGAATCCCGCCAGCAGCGTCAACGGCAATACCATGCCCACCGCCACCGCCACGCCCAATCGCCCCGGTTCGCAACGGCCGGCGATAGCTCGACACAGCCTCGCCGTGCCCACCAACCCCGCGAGCAGCACAGTCAGCCAGCCGACCTGCTCCCATAGTGTGGCGGCCGGGACCACAAACGACGGCAGAAAGTCCGCGAAGTCGAGCATGCCGCCTCGATGGTGCGAGAAAAGCTGCGAAATTCCATGGTTGCGCTGTAGTACCAGCACGGGCTCGGAAAAGGCGAGCAGCCCGATCGCCACGGAGAAAAACATCGCAAGCCCGAGCACGAAGCGGAAAATTCGCGACGGGTAGTCGACCCATGCAGCGGCGGCACCAAGCGCAAGCAGCGGCGCAACGGGAAGCATGAAGCGATTCGGGTACGGACCCCCACCCCACCAAAACTCATACGAGCTCACCAGCGGCCAGTGCACGAGCAAGGCAGCCGAGGCCGCAATCGCCATCCCGCGACGCCGTGCGCACCGGCCGGCAAGCCCCAGGAAGCCGATCAGCAAATAGGGGGCGTACAGCGCGAATCCATACTGCCGATCCACGAGCTGACCCAACATGCGGCCCCAAATCCCCGCAAGCTCCGGACTGGCGCCGCCGCGGTAGGCGGACAGGAGCCCGTAGTCGCCCGCGGTAGCGAAGTTGTACAGCGGCACGCCCTGCGCCAGGAGCACCGATCCCACCGCATATAGCGCCGCCCCACGCCACCCGCGCGCCCACAACACCCGCAACAGCAAGACCGCTCCCGCCACGGCCGCCACACCGTAGTACTTGATGTGCAACCACGGCAGAAAGGCGATCGCGAGCATGGCGCGAGCGATGGCGCCGGGCGGCAGCGCGCGCGCCGCGACCATGTCCAGCAGATACGCTACCATTGCCGCAGCCGGCACCTCGGTGTAGAGCGTGAGCGCGTACGTCAGCCACGGCATCGTCACCAGCGTCAGCGCGACGAGCCCCGCCGCCCGGCGCCGGCTCCGCAGCCATCTCCTCCCAAGCCGAAATAATGACACCGCCAGGAGCGCCGTCCAGACCTGCTGGTTGATCATGGCGCCCAGACGCTCCCCCGCGGCGTCTCCCAGCCTGCCGCCGACGAGCACCCCCGGTATGAGCGTGATGGGTAGCCCCGGGCTGTGCACCGAAAACATCTCACGCCGAGGCCCTCTGCCGATTACGTGAGGCTTGCTGTCCCGCCCCATCCACCGCGCAATGTCGCCCTGAGCATAGTTATTCCGCAGATTGATGTCGCCGTCGTGTAGGAGGCTGTAGGTGATAATCAGGTAGTGCGGTTCGTCGCCACTGCACGCCGTCTTCTCGGCCCAGGGCAGCGCGGCCAGCGCGAACACGGCAAACACCGCCGCGCCTAGCCGCCACCCGGAGCCGGCGAGCAAACGGCGACCCCAGAGCGGACGCCACGCTTTCCACCGATCGATGCTCCGCAACCACGGTGCCATCTCTTTTTCTCCCGGCACGTTCGGCCTCAGGCTCAGGCAGCCCATCAGCGCAACGACGAGCACGCAGGGAGACAGTGAGCTTCCCAGCACATACAGAATGCCGAGATTTTCGTAGCACCAGGTGGAGTAGCGGAGCAGCCCGAGGCCGCACAGCAACAGCGGCAAGAACGCGACAGTGACCCGGCGCGTCCACGCGATGATCTCTCTGCCCGCGGTGGGCGAGCGCGCGATCTGGACGTCGCTTCCGGGCTGTGCGCGGGCGCGGCCGCTGTCGCGGATAGCGCTCACCCCGAGGTCGACACCTCGCACCCACACCGCCATCGCGACCATGCCCCCGAGCACCACGCCGAGCGGCACGCGAATATCCACCGGGACGCTCAGGACCGCAAAAACGGTCCCCGATCCGTCCATCACCGCGTGCACGCGATCGGACAGCCCGGCAATCATCCATCCCGCCAGGCCACCACCGACGGCCGGCATAAGCGCCAGTCCGAACCCGCGGTCCGCCCCTCTACCCGAACGCCCAGGGTACATGCGAGGCCAAGCCGTCAGGCGCGAGGTGGCGCGTCCAGGCACCAGGGTGTGCCCGGATCCTCACCGCCGATGAGCTGGAGCAGCCACTGCGAGCGATGGGAATACGTGTGCCGATCGAGCACCAACTGCTGGCCACGTGTGGCGATCTCGAGGCGCGCGGCCGCGTCCCGCAGGTAGTGCTCCACCTGATCCGGCGTGGCGGTGTCGCTTTCCAGGGTTACCAGATATTCTGCGCTCCGGAACAGCTCCTGCCCCCCGCCCGCGACAGCGCTATCGGTGAGCACGAGCGCACCGCTGGCCAGGGCCTCGAAAACGCGGCTACTGACATCGCGCTGCAAAGACAGGCTGACAACGATCTTGGACCGCGCCAGAAGCTGGCCGAGCTCGCGCAGATAGGCGCGCTTCGTGGCCACCTCGAACCGCTTCTGCAGGCTCTCCAGGACATCGCGGCTGCGCTGGTTGCTGTCTAGCCCCATGGGAAATGCCACGTCGATATCCCGCACCTGGGCGGCGACCGTGTGGAACTCCGGATCGCAGGCCAACGGCATCCACCGGACGTTCGGGTGTCCCAGATCGCGAAATCGCTGCACATGCTCCTTCTGCGCCACGAGCAGAATGTCGAACTGCAGGGGATAGTCCTTGTGCCAGGGGTGCTCGAGATGCGTGTCGATCAAGTAGCAGGCCGTCAGCCCGGGGTGGTCGCGCACGTCGGTCAAAAAAAAGGTCGGGCTCGACTCCACCCACAGCAGCGGTGCCTTCTCAAAGCGCTCGGGAATGCGCTTCCTGATCTCCCGGTAAGAGGTGTTGAAGGGCAGATGAAGATCGTGAGGACGGTAGTGCGTCAGCACCTCTGGAACGTCCATCTGCCACTTCTTGAGCAGCGGGAAGGGGACGAGCGGCCCCAAAGTAAATACCGGGTTAGAGCGGCGCAGGCTCCGCTCCAGATACCAGTGCGGCGACACCGGAGCGCTCGCGCTCGCAAACAGGATGGGGAACGCCTCGTCGGCCTTGCGCAGCAACCTGAGGGGAGTCGTGTCGTGCTCATCGGAGGACGCGACGACGCTGGCTTCCGGCGGTGTGGCAGCAGCGCCCGACCGCGATCGCGCGAGGAGATCGAGAAGCTCACGCGCCCCCTGGTGTGCGGGATCCAGAGTCAAGATGCGATCGCAGAGCTCAAGCACCGCCTGCTCCGCTCCCAGACGGTAGTGAGCGCCGGCCAGCGCAAACGCAAAATGCACCTGCCCGGGATGGCGATCGACGTATGCCGACAGCGGCTTGACGAGATCAACGAACCGCTCGAGCGCCGTTCCGACCTCCACGAGTTGCTGTAGCGCCGTCTCATTCTCCACGTCGAGCTCGACCGCCTGGGCCAGAACCGCCCACGATCCCTGCAGATCGCCGCCTCCCCGCCGAGCCAGGCCCATGCCGACCAGCGCCTTGACGTTTTTTTCGTCCTTCGCGAGCAGCGTCTCGAAGGTGTCCCTGGCCTCGGCCCAGCGGTTGAGCAGCACGTAGACTGTCCCCTGGCCGATGCGCGCACCCACGTGCTCCGGGGTCACGGCCACGGCACCGGCGTATGCCGACAGCGCGGCCTCATATTCGTGAGCGCGCGCCAGAATGTCGCCTTTCAGCACCAAGATATCCGCCTCACGGCCGGCGGGAGGCGCCGCCAACACGGGGGCGAGTTGGGCCAGCGCTTCCTTGTGCTCGCCTTGCCTGGCCAGGCACCGCGCGTAGGCCTCGCGATCGAGCAAGGCCGGGTACCGCGCGCGAATCTCGTCGAGAAGAGGCCGGCACTCTTCCACCCGCCCCATCTCGAGCAGGTATCCGGCCAGGCGGGCCTGCCGCGGCCCCGTCGGTCCGGCGCGCCAGGCTTGTCGCGCGAGCTCCAATGCCACCGAGCGATCCCCTACCGCCCACGCCGCCGCGATCTCCGCGTCAGTACTTTCCGCCCCTGCCGGCAAGGGCGCGGGGGCAGGAGCAACGGCGGAGACTGCGGGCTCCATGGCGGCGGGGGGCTCTATTGGTGCCGCGGGCGCCGCCGGACGCGGCTTGGGGACAGGACCTCGGTCCCTTCCGGCCTTCACCGCGGAGACGTGCCAGTGGCGCGAGAGAAGACTTTCCACGTCTCGCTCCGAGAGATCATGGAACTGAAGACGCCCGAGGCGCAGAGAACCGTCTCGCGTTGCCTGCGCGAACACCTCGCCGGCGTCCGCGGCATCGCCTTGCAACGTCGCCGCGAACCCCGCAGCACCAAAGAGCTCCTCCAGGTCATCCCGGGTCAGCGACGCAGCAGGCTCCGGCTCCCGCCGGCGCCTGCCTGCGACCAGATCCGCGACCGCATCGGCATGCTGGGCGTTGGCGACCGCAGCGACGATCAGGCCTTTGTCCCACAGAAGCGCACCGAGCTTGGCGAGGAGCGCCTCCGGCTGACGATGAAATTCCAGGACGCCCTGCAGAATGATGCAGTCGAAGTAGCCGCGGCCGTATGGAATCTCCAGGGTGTCGACGTCACCGACGAGGACGCGGTCGAGCCGTTCGTGTGCCGCGCCGCACCGCTCGGGATCGTGCTCGATGCCGACCACCTCCATGACTCCGCGTTCCTTGAGCGCCGCTCCCAGCAGGCCGTCGGCGCAGCCCACATGCAGCACCCGCCGCACCCATTGTGGGATTTGCGCGGCGATCGGCGCGGCGCCACCGACGGAATCGCCCGTGGAATTGCCTTGTGCTCTTTTCAGACGATCCGTGTCGCGTTGCATGGTCATGTCCTTCACATCGGAACGTTGCCTCACCGCGCCGCCGGCAGCCAGCGCCTCGCGCACGACGCCCTGCCACTGCTCCACAAAACGGCTCTTGGCGAAAGTCTCCAGGGCGCGCTCTCGCCCGCGCTTTCCCACTGCGTGCGCGAGATCGGCGTCGGCGAGGAGCTCCAGCACTCGACCGCGGGCCTCTTCCACCGTGCCGCACTGGTAACCGTCCACGCCGTCGGCGATGGGACAGGTCCGGTTATGCATGGCGACGACGGGCATTCCGGTGGCCATCGCCTCGAGCATCGCGAGATTGTATCCGTCCTCCGCGCCATCGCGCAGCGTGCTCAGATACACCCGCAGCTTGCGGAAATGATCGCGCAAGTCATCCCACGATCGCGACGGCCGGCAGCCCGGAAGCCGGGGATTCAGCCCCAGCAGGACGTTGGGAATACCAGCGAGAATCCGCTCCTGCTCGGAAAACCCCATCATGAGGTCGCGCTCGGCGATCAGGTTGCCCACGCGCAGCACCCGCGCATCCTCTCCGGAGTAGCCGCCGTATTCATCGGCGTTGATGCCCGGAGGAATGACGATCCCCGGCAGTTGCCACGCCGCTTGCTTGGCGTGAGAGATGAGCACGAGCCGGGCAACTCCGGATTGGCCGATCAGCGCTCGCATCCGCGCGCGGTATTCCTCCACCGGGAACGGCTGGCCGCCCAGACCAAGCTCCGTCGCCGGGAAATTGTGCAGCACCAGCACCTTGGGCAGAGCATGCGGCTGCAGAGAGAAGACGTCGGCAGAGTTGTGGCAGATGGCGAGGTCATAGCGAGAGCACTGCAGCTCGGCTTCAGCCTCCGGCCAGGACACGATGCGGGCGCTCGCCGGGACGGGTCGGAATTCCGTCCACCAGCGTTCGGACCCTCCCTTCATCCGCAGCACGATGTCCATCGGGAAGCCGAGCCATCCGAGCATGTGCAGGTAGGTCTCGTGCCAATTGAAGGTCAGAACGCGAGGGAGGGCGCGGCTAGCGGTAGTGAAGGTGGACACCAAGAGCTCCAGGTGGCTGCACACCGGCACGGGCCGCCGCACGCGGGGCGTTGAGGATCAGGGGCGCACCACACTGCGCGCCTGGCGCGGCGTGTACAGCCGGCGGCGCGTTCGCCCCCTTTGTCCGGGCTCGAGAGCTGGGCGAAATATTCTGCATCTACGAATGGAGGAACCGTCGGTGACTACGTCTTGCGGTCAACGAAGCTCGGCGTTCGTTCCCGACTGGTGCGATACCGCCGGACGAGCTTGATCTCCCGAGCAGCGTTGATGATATCGCGACGAGTCTCTTCGAGCAACGGTTCGAGGGCCGCCAGGTTGGCGCGTTCCAGCTCCGCCAGCTCCGCACAGAGCGCCGCTGCTTCCGCGGAAGTCGCGCCCGCGGCCGCGGGATCACCCCTGCCGATGCGCCGCCAAGCTGCTTCCAGAGCCGCGATCCTGGCGCCCTTACGGGCGAGCAGCCCATCCAGATCCGACCAGCGCTCGGCCGCAATCGCCGCGCCCACGTCCCGACTCAAATCCAAAATACCGGTTAGCAGCGACTTCAGCTTCGCCGCGTCTGCCTCGCGCATCACCGGCGTCCGGAGCGGCGAAAAAGTGTCGAGTCCTCGCGCGGCGTCATGGGCGCTCGCCCTCAGACGGTCACTTGCAGCCCGCCTCCGCCTCCCGGTCGGCTCGATCGGTCGGGCGTGCGAAGTTGCTCCTGAACGGCCTGCTTCCAGGCGTCACAGAGCGTTTCCAGCAGCCCCACGACTTCCTTGACCGCGGCCTGATCGCGGTCGACGTTTGCCCGCCACAAGCGCGTGATCATGTACTGGTAAATGCGATCGAGCTGCCGCGCGATGTCTGCGCCGTCCTTGAAGTTCAAAGACGAGCGAAGCTCGCCGATGACGTCGGTCGCTCTGCCGATGTAGAGGCCCTTTTGAGCGTAGTCGTTGCGTTCGAGGGCTTCCGCGGCCAGAGTCAGAAACTTGATGGCGCCCTCGTAGAGCATGACGACAAGCTTCCCGCGCCCAGCGGACCCGAACTCGACTTGCTTGTATGCTTGCGCCGGTGCCGATGTCTGATATCTCATTCCATCCCTCTGGCTCAGAATCCGAAGCCACCGCTGCCAAGAACAGCGAGCAACGAGTTCATTTGACCTCTCATGTTCGTCACCGCCTTCTCCATGGCGAGAAACCGCCGCGTCAGCGCCTCTTGCCGCTGTGCGACACTGTCCTCCAGACGCGCCATCTCATCGTCGTAATTCGAGATCGTCGTGTTGAGCGACTTCGCCTTGATCGTCATCGTGCCGTCGACGGAGTCCAGGAGGCTGTCAATGCGCGAATCGAGGCGGCTGGACAGGCCGTCGGTTTCGCCCCGGAAAAGCTCCTCGACGCTCTGAAAGTCGTTTGCCAGAGCCGCGGACAGCTTGGCGTCGTCAACTTCAAGGTTACCGTCGTCATCGAAGGTGATGCCGACACTGGACAGCAGCGAGTAGGTACCGCCGGTGTCCACGCTGGTCAGCACCTCCTCGCGGAATTTCCCCTGGAGGCCCTGAATGCTGGCATCGCCGAAAAACTGCCCCTTGCTCAGGTTACCCTTTTCGTAATCCGTGATGGTGCTGAAGTAGCTGAGCACGTCGTTATATTTCGTCACGAAGTCTTTGACGTTGGTTTTGACGGTCTCAAGATCGCGGTTCACGGAAACCGTGACCGTTGATGCGGTCTCCTGGAGGAGGTTGAGAGTAACGCCTTGCAGGACGTCCGCAACGGTATTGGTGGAGCGCTGAATGTTGGGCTGGCCGTCGACGGTCATGATCGCGTCCTCTGCCGCAATCGCCTCGTCCGCCACGCCGGCCTTCAGAAAGCCGATCGTTTCGAGTATGTTGCCACTATCCGTGAGCGTCGCGATGCCGGTGGTCTCGAGCCGATACTGGGTCTGACCGTTGATCGTTTTTGACACGACGTTTGCGGTGACGCCGGCGACCGCGCTGAGCTTGGTCTGAATCGCGTTCAGATCGTCGACGGCGAGATCGATATCCACGTTGGTGCCGTTCACCTGAACGGTACCGGCGGCTGGCGTCGTCAGTCCGAACAGACTGCCAAGCGCGGTCGCGTCTGAGGTGAAGTACGCCGAGTTGTCGGAACGTACCTCCGCACCCGCGGTCAGGCCCAGCCCCGCCGGCGGGGCTGCCGACAGGATGTCCCCACCAGAGGCATCGCGGAGCGCGAGGCCGTAGCTTGCGCCGGTATCTTGCGAGGTCACGATCAGCCGGTGGTCGGTGTCGGAAACCGACAAGATCGAGGCACTGACTCCGGCGCTGGTGTTGTTGATGCGGTCGGCGATCGACTCGAGGGTGTCGGTGGCGGCAATGTTGATCGCCTTGCCGGCGAGCATGTCGCCGTTCTCAAACTTGCTGATGATCACCGAGCCGGACATCCCGAGCGCGGTGTCCTTGGAAGTGAAGGTGCCGGAGCGAATTTGGTGAGACTTGGCGAGATTGGTGACGTCGATCGAGTGGGTACCGAGACCCGCCGTCTCGTCCGAGGAGATCGAGATCGCCGTCTCATTGGAGGATGTCGCGGTCGTAGCGCGAAAGGACGCGTTGGTGTCGAGGCTGGTGGCCGCGCTCTGCAGGGCGGATAGGCGGCTGTTCAGTGTTTGCAGAGCAGTGAGTCGGTTCGAATAGGTTTCCTTCTGGCGATCGAGCTGGCGAATCGGCTCGCGCTCGATGTAGACGAGCTGATCGATGATCGAATAGATATCGACCCCAGTAATGAGACCGCTTACCTGCATTCCGGCCATCTGGCACCTCCCGTCCTCGGCGAATTCGCCGCTCAGGCCATTTCGTTGATGATCAGACCGATCATCTTTTCGATGCGCGCCGCCGCTTTCAGGAACTCCTCCGGGGGAATTTTTCTGATCACTTCGTCTTTTTGGGTGTCCACGACCTCGATGACGGACACGTTGGGGTGCACGTCCTTGTACAGTCGAAATCGCACGTGCCGATCGATGGCGCTTGCGGCTTCGTTCATCATGTCGGTGAGCCGCGTGAGATCCTCTTCCCGCTGCACTCCTTGCTTGGCGTCTTCTTCCTTTTGGCCAGGCGGCATCTTACCGTTGTCGGCCTTGCGACTTTCGCTGGCAGCGGGCTCCGGCACAGCGCGTTGCTGCTGCGTCTCGGCGCCGGCTCCGACCCCGTCGCGCGGGCGCGCATACGTCGCCTCGATCCCCGCTGGGCCATTCACCAACCCGAGCTCGACCATGATTTCCTCCTCATTCCTCAGTTCGGACGAGGCCAGAGGCCCCGCCCGTACCACTATACTCGGCTAGCCCAAGAAAAACTACCCGAGCAAAGACAAAGCAGACTGTGATGCGACGTTGGCCTGTGCCAGCATCGCCACACCGGACTGTTGCAAGATCTGGTATTTCGTGAACTGCGTCGTCTCATAGGCGATGTCCGCATCGCGAATCTGCGATTCCGCCGCCGAGGTGTTCTCGATGGTGTTCTCCAAATTCATGATCATCTGTTCGAAACGACTCTGGAGCGCGCCGAGGTCGGCCCGCGACGCGTTGACGTTATCGATCGCCGTGGTGATGCGCGCCATGACGTTGATCGCAGAATCCTGCGTCGATATCGTGAACGTCATCGCTCCACCGCCGGGGTTCAGCAGTTGCGAGCTGGTAAACCCGGTCGCTCCTGTCTGACTCGCCGAGATGGTGATGGATACCTTGTCGACGCCGGCGTCGTCGCCGAGGCCGACGTGCACGTACTTGCCTGCAAACGAACCATCGAGCAAGCTTGTGCCGTTGAACTCCGTGCCCGAAGCAATGCGGTTGAGCTCGTCCGACAAGGCAATGAACTCGGCATCGAGCTTCATGCGGTCATTGTTGTCGGGGAGCACGCCAGCCGATTCCATCGCGAGCTCTTTCATGCGCGTGAGAATCGTGCCGATCTGCGACATCCCGCCTTCAGCGGTCTGAATGACGCTGATTGCATCGTTGGCGTTGCGAACCCCTTGTCGCAGCACCCTGATATCCGAGCGCATCCCTTCCGAGATCGCGAGACCTGCCGCGTCGTCCTTGGCCTTGTTTATCCGCAGACCCGATGACAACCGTTCAACGGTGCCATTCAGGTTGTTCTGCGTGATATTGAGGTTCCGCAGGGCGTTTTGCGCCGGAATGTTGTTGTTGATCCTGAAAGCCATTCTCTTTCCTCCCTGAATCTGGCCATCATCTGGATCGTGGACGCATCCTTGCCTCCATCAGATTGCATTCCCAGCCCTACCCGGCCTGGGCGTGCCGGACTCTCTCTCCGTGATGCGACTGCCGATTCACCTCCTGGTTGCTCGCCGCGAGCCTACCTCGCCTCTTCACCTTGTTTATCGGCAAGCGCGGTCGACCACTTGAGGGGACCAGGGGACGACGACCAAACTGCCTCTCGGGTGGCGCGCATCGCCGCCCGAGAGGCGGAGGCATGGACCGGGAAACTGCTCCGCTGTCGCCGAGGGAGGTCAGCGACGGGCGGTGGGAGGCGCCGCCCATGGCGGAAGCGAAGCCCGAGCTACCCGAGCAGTGACAGCGCTCCTTGCGGCGCGACGTTGGCTTGCGCCAGCATCGCCACTCCGGACTGCTGCAGGATCTGGAAGCGGGTAAACTGCGTCGTCTCGTAGGCGATGTCCGCGTCGCGAATCTGCGATTCGGCCGCCGCCGTGTTCTCGATCGTGTTGTCCAGATTCATGATCATCTGGTCGAAGCGGCTCTGGAGAGCACCCAGATCGGCGCGCGACGCGTTGACGTTGTCGATCGCCGTGCTGATGCGCGCCATGACATCGATCGCGGAATCCTGGGTCGAGATCGTCAGGGTCGCGGCACCGAGCAGTTGCGTCGCGGTAAAGGACGTGGTGCCGCCCTGCGTCGAGGTAATGGTGATCGAAACCTTGTCGACGCCCTGGTCGTTGCCGAGCCCCACGTGCACGTTCTTGGCGGCGAATGTCCCGTCAAGCAGGCTCGTGCCGTTGAACTCCGTGCCGGAAGCGATGCGGTCGAGCTCGTCCGACAGCGCCTGGAACTCGGCGTCCAGCTTCGCTCTGTCGTCGTTGTCCGGAAGCACGCCAGCCGATTCCATGGCGAGCTCTTTCATGCGGGTCAGAATCGTATTGATCTGCGACATTCCGCCTTCCGCCGTCTGGATGACGCTGATCGCGTCATTGGCGTTGCGCACTCCCTGCCGCAGCACACGAATGTCCGAGCGCATCCCTTCCGAGATCGCGAGGCCCGCTGCGTCGTCCTTCGCCTTGTTGATGCGCAGACCCGACGACAGCCGCTCGACCGTGCTGTTCAGGCTGTTCTGCGTGATGTTGAGGTTGCGAAGGGCGTTCTGCGCCGGAATGTTGCTGTTGATTCTGAAGGCCATGTCAATTCCTCCTTGAATTGGGCCGTCCTCGGTTCTGACCGGAGGCGTCCTTGCCTCCGTTGCTCTCTCTACCCAGCCTTCCACCCGGCCTGGGTTCCGCCGGTTTGCGGCTCCTGTTCGCCGCGCTCCCTATACTTGTCGGTAAATGCAATCGACCACTTTAGGGGTCCCGGCCGCCCTCGC
Source organism: Candidatus Schekmanbacteria bacterium (assembly GCA_016188575.1). GTDB lineage: Bacteria > CSSED10-310 > JACPHN01 > JACPHN01 > JACPHN01 > JACPHN01. The sequence continues at coordinate 29,582 of JACPHN010000094.1, read as the reverse complement.
AAGGACAAACCGCCGGGGTACAAACGACATGCAGGAGCGACGCGGCGCGCCGCCCCTGCGGGAAGGCGCGGCGCGCACGCCGTGCCTTCGCTGACGCTCACGAAACGGATGTAGCCTACCCGAGCAGCGAGAGGGCCGATTGCGGCGCGACGTTCGCCTGCGCCAGCATCGCCACGCCCGACTGCTGCAAGATCTGGAAGCGCGTGAACTGCGTGGTCTCGTAGGCGATATCCGCGTCCCGGATCTGCGACTCGGCCGCCGACGTGTTCTCGATCGTGTTGTCCAGATTCATGATCATCTGGTCAAAACGACTCTGCAGAGCACCGAGACCGGCTCGCGCGGCATTGACGTTGTCAATCGCCGTGTTGATGCGCGCCATGACATTGATCGCGGAATCCTGCGTCGAAATCGTGAAGACGCTCGTCGCGCCATCGTTCGCCGCATCCAGGAGCTGCGCTGTGGTGAACGCCTTGTCCACCCCCGACCGCGAAGAAATGGAGATCGAGACCTTGTCGACGCCCTGGTCGTTGCCCAGGCCGATGTGCACGTTCTTGTCGACAAACGTGCCGTCGAGCAAGCTCGTCCCATTGAATTCCGTGCCGGACGCGATGCGGTTGAGCTCGTCCGAAAGTGCCGTGAACTCGGCGTCGAGCTTCGCCCGGTCGTTGTTGTCGGGTAGCACGCCAGCCGATTCCATCGCGAGCTCTTTCATGCGCGTGAGAATCGTGTTGACCTGCGACATCCCACCTTCCGCGGTCTGAATGACGCTGATCGCATCGTTGGCGTTGCGAACGCCCTGACGCAGCACGCGAACGTCCGACCGCATCCCTTCCGAGATCGCCAGACCCGCTGCGTCGTCCTTGGCTTTGTTGATGCGCAGGCCTGAAGACAGTCGCTCGACTGTCCCATTCAGGTTATTCTGCGTGATGTTGAGGTTGCGTAGGGCGTTTTGCGCCGGAATGTTGCTGTTGATCCTGAAAGCCACTTCAATTCCTCCTTGAATTGGGCATCGTTCGGATCACGAAGGCATCCTTGCCCTCGTTGCGTGTCCTACCCAGCTTTCGGTTCGGTCTGGGTGCTGCCGTTCCTCGATTCACGTTCCTTGCCCACGTTGCGCTTCGTTCCACCTCCTTGGTTTCTTTGAGCCTTCCTTCCCATTCACTCTTCTTATCGGCAACCGGCACCGCCGACTTGACCGCACGACCCAACGCTCCACCCGTGGCCGAAGCCAGCCTGCCCGCATCCGCCGCGCGCGGGCGGGATCGCAGGGTCGACAGTGTGGCTCTATAATGCAATGGCAGCGTTGGCGAATGAGGAAATCTGCTCCATGAAAACCCGTAACCAAGCCATTGGCGATTTCAAAGAGCCTTCCGCCAAGGATGATCGCAGCCTCGAGATCCTCCTGTCGATCTCTCGCGACCTCGGAGCTATCCTGGATCTTGACGAGCTCCTCGAGCGTCTCCTTGACAAGGTCCTGGAGGTCACCGCTGCGGAGCGCGGCTTCCTGATGCTCTTCAGCGACAAGGGAACGCTCGAGTTCCGCGTCGGCCGCACCGTCGACGGGATGCCGATCAAGCGCGAGCACATCAGGATTTCCCGCAGCATCGTGCAGAAAGTCGCGCGCACACTGGAACCCTTGAGCTGCTCCGACCTGCTGGAGGAGGAAGGCCTGTCGCAGCAGCAGTCGATCCTGTCGCTTGGCCTGCGGTCCGCCATGTGCGTCCCCATGGTGAGCCGCGGCAAGAAGGTCGGCCTTATCTATGTCGACAGCCAGCAAATCGCCGAAGGGTTCACGGCTCGTGACCTGGAGCTCTTCCAGGCGCTGGCACAGCACGCCGCGACCGCCATCGAAAACGCCAGGCTCTTCACCGACCTGCAAAAGGCGCACGAAAGCCTGCTCGCGCTCGACGCCCGAAAGAGCGATTTCATCACCATTCTTTCCCACGAGCTGAGGACACCGCTAACCTGCATCATGGGCTATGTCGAGGTGGTCAAGGAAGGTCGCCTGGCGCGCGTTCCCGATGAGATCCGCAGGCCGATGGAAATCATCGAGAACAACCTGCAACGCCTGGCCGGGATCTCCGTGAACCTGGCCAACCTCAGCCGGCTGAAGTCAAGCAAGGAGCGCCTCACGCTCAGTGAAACCGACATGGTGGCACTCCTGCAAGATGTCCACAGCGAAATGCTGAGCTTCGTCCAGGCGCGGCGACAGACGCTCGAGCTCCTCCTGGACCGGACGACGCCCACCGTTGCCTGGGTGGACCACGAAGCGATCAGTACCGTGATTGAGAACTTGCTCCTCAACGCGATTCGGTTCAGCCCCGACGGCGCCGAGCTCACCTTGTCCATGGTCACCAGCGAAGCAGAAGGCTCCATCCGCGTTTCTGTCGCGGATACGGGAATCGGAATCCCAGAGAACGAAAGGGAGGCCATATTTGCGCCGTTTCACACTCTCGGCAGCATCGATCACCATTACAGCGGATCCATCGAGTTCTGCTCCGGCGGGATGGGTATCGGCCTGGCGATCGCCAGGACCGACGTCGAGGCTCACGGTGGCAAGATCTGGGCAGAATCCCGCGCCGATGGTCGAGAGGGAACGGTCTTTCATTTCACGATCCCGGCGCAACCCGCTGCCGACTCCGCGCAGTAGCGCCGCAAGGCTCTGCGTCGCCGTCGCCTGGGGCGCACTGCTGCCGGCGCTGGCCTGGCCGCCTGCCGCCTTTGCCGGCGCCCTCTGGTATAACGAGCCGGGGCCGCGCGCAATCGCCATGGGCACCGCCTTCGCTGTCGCCGGCGACGACCTGTCAACCATCTTCTACAACCCCGCCGCGCTCATGAATACCCCGGAAACGCGCATCGACGTCGCCGCTTCCGGTCTGCTATCGGTGGACAGCTTTCACCGAGAAAGCGAGACGCTAGGCCCCTTCGAGGAAGTCGAAAACGAGGGGGGTGCCATGGTCATCCCCCACCTGATCGGCGGCACCGACTTCGGCAGCGAGTCACTCGTCCTCGCGCTCGGCGCGTACGCGCCGTTCGGCCCGGCACGCGACTACCCCGCCGATGGCCCCCAGCGCTACGCGATCGTCGAGAGCGGCTCGACCGCAATCTACTACAGCATCGGCCTCGGTACGCGAATCCTCGACAACCTCAAGCTCGGCTTCACGGCCAACCTCGTGCAACTGAACTTCGAGCAAAAACTGATGTTCACGCTGGACCCGACCGGGCTCGAGCGGCCGCAACTCGACGGCTCCTTCTACGTGGAAGCCGACGACATGGCCTGGTCCTATCAGCTTGGCGCGATCTACGACGTGTCACCGTCGCTGAGCGTCGGCGTTGCCTACCATGCACCGGTAGAGTTTCAGATCAAGGGAACCGCCAAGGGGAGACTGCCCATTCTCGGCTGGCCGGGACAGGACAACATCAAGGTCGACCTCGAGTTCGCGCGCATGGCCCGCGCTGGAGTCGCCTATCGCACCGATCGCCTCACCACCGAGCTCGACCTCGTGTGGAGCCAGTGGTCGGTCGTCCAGGAGCTCGTCGTCGACTTCGAGCACGAGTATCTCAGCGTCTTCCCCGCCGGCGACATCCATCAGGAGCGCCTCTACGAAGACACCTGGAGCCCGCGCTTCGGGATCTCCTACCAGCTCTACCCGGGAAAGCTCAGCACCCGCCTGGGGCTCTGGTACGAGCAGGGTGCCGTGCCCGACGAGACTGCCTCGCTCGGCTCCAGCGACAGCGACAAGTTCGGCATCTCCCCCGCCCTCGAGTTTAGCTTGTTCGCTGAACGAGCAACGGTGACCATGAGCTACATGTATCTGAAGTTCGAGGATCGTCACATCACCAACAGCATTCTGGAGGCGATCAATCCGCTCGGCGGCAACCCGTCCATCATTGGCAACGGCGAGCTCAAGACCACGGCTCATGCCGT
>JACPHN010000094.1:0-25611 GCA_016188575.1 Candidatus Schekmanbacteria bacterium | reverse complement strand
CGCTTTCCCGCATGCGGACGGGCGGGCAGGGAAAGAGGGTATCGGAGCAACGGGGAAAGGAAAGACATGCCAATCGCTACGGTCAACAGCGGCGTGCGGCTCTGGTATGAGCGTGCGGGCGACACGGGGTCGGCCGTGGTGCTCGTAATCGGATGGCGCGTTCGCGGTCTGGTGTGGGAGCAGCAGATCGAGCACCTGCGGGCCGCGCATCGGCTGGTCTGGTTCGACAACCGCGGCGTGGGCCTCAGTGACGTGCCGTTCGGCCCGTATCGAACAAGCGACATGGCGGCGGACGTGTTGGGTTTGGCAGACGAGCTTGGGCTGGAGACTTTTCACCTCGTCGGGATGTCGTTGGGCGGCATGATCGCTCAGGAGGTGGCGACGGCAGCGCGACCGCGCCTACGATCCTTGACTCTCATCGCGACGACCTCGCGCGGCGGAACGCGGCTGCTGCCAAGCGCCACGACGCTGAGGACATGGGCACGCGGCGCGACTGCAAGCGACGCGGTGCGACGCCGGCGAAAGTTGGAGGTGCTGTTTCCCGCCCATTTTCTCGAGCGCCAGGACGAGGCGTGGGTGCGCAACCGCTACTACCGTGACTTTTGCGACTACGCACCGGCTTTCGGGCTGCTCTCCCAGCTCGCGGCGGCCTGGCGCCACCAGGCGGGCAGCAAGCTCGGGGCACTGGCCGGGCTGCCGACGCTGATTGTCCAGCCGGATAGCGACCTGGTGATACCGCCAGTGGAAAGCTCTATCCTGCACGCACTGGTGCCCGGATCGCGGCTCGCCCGCATCGAAGGCGCCGGCCACGGAATCGTCCGGCAGGTGCCGGAGCAGATCAATCGGCTGCTGCAGGAACACTTCGCCGCGGCCGACGCTCGCTACTCCGCCTGCCCGGGTCACGGCGACGGTACTGCGGCGCCCGACTCCCAATCCTGCAATCCGCCCAGGTTGGTCACCGCGGAGTAACCAGCCGCGAGCAAGGTGACCTTGGCGGCAGCGGCACGGCGACCGGAACGGCAGTAGACGACAATGGGGCGATCCAGGTTACCACCGGTGAGCGCCGTGACTTCCTCGAGCCGGTCGGCCAGATCCTCCGCGGGAATCAGCTTCGCGCCTTCCAGGTGGCGCTCGGCGTACTCGTCCTGGCTGCGCACATCCAGCAGCAAGGCGCCGTCGGCCACAAGTTTCCTTGCGAGCTCGGGATCAAAGTCGGGAAGCGGCTGCGTGACCAGGCGCGCTGCCGGCACCGGAACGTCCGCGCCGCCGCCGCGCTCGCCACAACCGGCGAACCACACGCCAGCGCCAGCCGCGCCGAACAAGACTCCTGCGATCACGATCAGACGCATTGCCATCCGACTTGGAGACATTGCCGCGTTCCTCCGGGGGTGCATGTCCGGTGGCCTTCATACCATGCTGGCGCGCGGCTGTCGAGGCTGGCAGGATGCCTCAGTGGGGCGGTTGCGACTGTGGCCCGCCTGTGCTAAGACCTGTGCCACGAAGGCCACGCGGCCTCCGTCGGAGCGAGAAAGGACCCTACGAAGCCATGGACAAGACCGTCGCCCACGCCATTAGCGCCCCACTGATCACGGCCGAGCGCATACAGGAGCGCGTTGCGGAGCTCGCGCACGAGATCAATCGTGACTTCAGCGCGGATCACCTTCTCGTTGTCGGAATTTTGAAGGGCGCATTCGTGTTCATGGCGGACCTCGTGCGCCGCCTGGACCTCCGACTGCAGACGGATTTCATGGCGATCTCGAGCTACGGCGCAGCGACCAGGTCTAGCGGTGTCGTCCGCATTCTCAAGGATCTGGAAGAGCCGATCGAGGGACGCAGCGTCCTCATCGTCGAGGACATCGTCGACACGGGATTGACACTCAGCTACCTGCTGGCGTTGCTCCGGGAGCGGCGGCCGGCGCGGCTCGCCACCTGCGTGCTCCTGGACAAGTCGGAGTGCCGGCAGATTCCGGTCCCCGTGGAATACGTCGGGTTTGCAATCCCAAACGAATTCGTCGTCGGCTACGGCCTCGATTTCCGCCAGGATCTCCGCAACCTGCCATACATCGCCAAGCTCCATCAGACGTCTCGGGCATCAGCGTGATCGCCGACCCCGGAGGAGACCTCCATGAACCATTCACATCGACACGGATCGAGGGACCCCATGGACCGCTTCATTGGCTCGCTGCGCACGGTTGCCAAGCGACTCGGCGAGGAGATCGAGGCCGGGGCGCAGCAAGTGCGCCGCCAGCTCGACACGATTTCCGTCGAGCGACAACTCAGGGAGCGCTACCGAGAGCTCGGGCAGCTTGCCTACCAGGTGACCAAGGAGAGCACCGACCCGGACCCCCGGTTTCAGCGACTGGCGGCGGAAATAGACGGACTGTACCGCCTGCTCGACATGACGCGGGGCGAAGCGGCGGAGGCGGCGGACAGGGAACCGAAGGCCGGCAAGCAGGCACCGGCGGCGACCGAGCAAGGCGTCGCGGGGAACGACAGTCCGGCCGCAGATCAAGCGGCCGAAGAGCCCGTTGCGCAGCAGAAACCGACGGTGGCCACGGTTTCCGACACCGTTTCGCCGCCTCCGGAAAGCGCGTCGGCGGGTGCTGAGACCGCAGGCGCTCCGGCGCCGGCGCCCGCGGAGGCCACGCCGGAATCGGAGCCGAGCGCTGTGGAAGAAGTCGTCGTCGAAAGCGTCAAGGGCGTCGGTCCGAGCTTCGCCATGAAACTGCGCGCCGCCGGCATCGAGACCGCCCACGACCTGGCGTCCCGCCGCGTCCAGGACATCATGGAGGTGCTCGCGATCCCCGAAAAACGCGCCCAACGAATCCTCGAGGCGGCGCGCGAAATCGCGAGCTGAAGCGAATCCTATGAGCGCCTCCCGAGACGACATCGTCAGGCACCTCGCCGATACTCTGCAGCCCGAGTCTATCGCCGACGCCTGTCCGCAAGGCCTGCAAGTTGAGGGTCGGGACTCAGTGGACGCCGTTGCCTTCGCCGTAAGCGTTTGCGAGGAGGTCATCAGGGCTGCCGCCGCCTTTGGCGCCGGAATGCTCGTCGTGCACCATGGGATGTTCTGGGATCGCGACCCACGCGTGCTCAGAGGAGCGGCGAAGGGGCGCGTCAAGGCATTGTTGGGTCACGATATCAGCCTCCTGTGCTACCACCTTTGCCTGGACTGCCACGAGACGCTCGGGAACAACGCGCGGTTCGCCGATCTTCTGGACCTACAGGACCGGGTTCCGTTCGGCAGCTACCATGGTCGCTACATCGGCGTGCTCGGCCGCCTGGCTGACTCGTGCGCGCCGCAGACGTTCGCGGCGAACGTCGACGCGCTGCTTGAGGTCCCGGGCCCGAGCGCCCTTTTTCTCGGCGGCACGCGCCCCGTCTCGCGGGTTGCGATCGTGACGGGAAGTGCAGCCGGCCTCCTGGAACAGGCCGCCGAAGCGGGAGCGGACCTCTACCTGACCGGTGAGCCTGGCGAGGGGACGTTTTCGCTGGCGCGGGAGCTTGGCCTGCACATGCTTGCGGCGGGTCACTACCGCACCGAGCGCCTGGGACCTCTGGCTCTCAAGGAGCGGATCGAACAGCGGTTTGCGGTGCGCACGACGTTCATCGATATTCCCAACACCGTATAGCAGGGGTTGACCATGCCCACTGCGAAGGTTTCGAGCGCGCCATTCCTGGCGTTGGCGGCAGGTAGCTTGGTGGTGGCGATTGCCGGCGGCTTGCGGCGCTTCGGTTTCGGCGCCGAGCTGCTGCCGCCCCAATTGACGGCAATACACGGCCCGCTGATGGTCTGTGGCTTCCTCGGGACGTTGATCTCGCTGGAGCGGGCGGCGGCGATCGGCAGCCGGTGGGCTTTTTGCGCCCCTGCTTTTTGTGGCCTTGGGGCCGTCGCACTCATCCTGAGAAACTCGCCCGTGGCGTGGCTTCTGTTCACCGCCGGCGCGGTCGCTTTTAGTGGACTCTGCGCAGCGATCCTGCGGCTGCAGCCACAACCGTTCAATGTGCTTGCCCTCGCCGGTGCGGTAGCGTGGGCCGCCGGCACGGGGTTGTGGGCGCTGGGGTGGGCGGTGCACCAAGTTGTGCCGCTCTGGGTCACCTTCCTGGTGCTGACGATCGGCGCCGAGCGCCTTCAGCTCGCGCGTTTTCAGCACCTGCTGCCGCTCCACTACCTGGTATTTTGGGCGGGTGCAGCGCTCCTCGGAGGCGGCGCGGTGGCGGCGCTCACCGCTCCCTCCGTGGGACATCGCGTTTTCGGCATCGGCGCGCTCGGCATGGCCGCGTGGCTGGTGCGTTACGACATTGCCCGGTTTACACTCAAACAAGGAGGCCGGCCGCGCTTCATCGCCGCGTGCCTGCTGTCGGGGTATGGGTGGCTCGGATTTTCGGGGGTCGTCTTCGCGGTGGCGCCGCTACGCATGGTCGCCGGACCGATCTACGACGCGGCCCTACACGGCATTTTCCTGGGCTTCGTAATCGCGATGATTTTCGGGCACGCACCGATCATCTTTCCGTCGCTGACGGGGCGCGCGATCCCGTATCGGCGGCGCTTTTATGGCCACCTGGTGCTGTTGCACGTGAGCGTCCTCGGGCGACTGGCCAGTGACCTCGGGGATTATCGCGCTGCAGGGCGCTGGTTCGCGGTGCTCAACGCCGTGGCGATCGCGCTGTTTGCTGCGAACACGCTGGCGGCCGCGCTGGCGGCCGAACGGCGGGGCACGCGGCTCGCGGCGTCGCCGGGAGAATGAGGGGATGCGCTCGCCAGCTCGCCGTGGCCTTTGTCGCACCGCGAGGGCGGTGGCGGCGCTGTTCTGCGCTACAGTGCCGGCGACGACGGTGGCGGCGTCACCTGCAGACCCGACGGCGCCTGCGCTGCTGAGCCAACTGCAGATCGCGGGTTCGTACACGGTTTCCGTTGCAATGGCTCCGGTCGAAGGCGATTCGGGCACTTCCTGGCGCGAGGGAATGCTGCCGCTGTGGGTGCACGGCGGCGAGATGCACGTGCCGGTACTCGGCCACCTGAGCGAGCTGGCCGCGATTGCGCTGGATTGGAGCGGTGACGGCCGCGCCGAGGCGACGGAAGCGCTTGCCGTCGGCGACACGGTCGACTTCGAGGATGTTTCGATCAAGCGCCTGACCGGCAACGCGGAAAGCGGCACACCGCGGTTCCGCGTTTCCCGGCGGCGCAGCGCGGGCGGCGGGACCGACCTCTCCAGCCGACCGGTCCGCCTGGCAAGCGGGTTGCGTTCGCTGGGGAATAGCGGCGCGCCGGCGCCGGAGCTCACGGGGGTGACGATCGACGGCCAGCGGATGGGGCTGCGCGACTATCGCGGAAGTGTCGTGCTCCTGCACTTCTGGGCGACCTGGTGCGGCTATTGTCGGGCGGAAATCCCCGATCTCAAGGTGATCTTCCGTCGCTACCAGCAGCGCGGCTTCCGCATCCTCGGGATCAGCCGTGACCGGGACGAGCAATCGCTGCGGCGATTCGTGCAAGCCAACGCCATGCCGTGGCCGCAACTTCTCGCCCGCGACGGACAGGAGCATATCGCCGCCAGCTACAACCTGCAGGCGGTGCCGACCATGTTCCTGGTCGATCCGCAGGGAAACTTCATGGGCGGTGGTCGCATCCATGGCATGGAGGCGCTGCGGCAGATGCTGGCACGCGTATTTGCCGAGTAGCGGCCGAGGAGGCAAGAGCACCATGAGCTCGCAACGTCGCGCGACGATGACGGCCGCGATCCTGGCTCGACCGGGGGAGCGGCTCGCGCTGGCCGCGAAACCCATTCCGTCGCCTGCTCCGGGGCAGGTGTTGCTCGAGGTGCTGGCATGCGGGCTATGTCGCACGGACCTACATATTGTCGACGGAGAGCTCCCGAACGCGGCACTCCCGCTGGTCCTGGGACACCAGATCGTCGGCCGCGTCGCCGAGTCCGCGGGACCAGGCAGCGATGAGCTGGCCACCGGCACCGTCGTCGGCGTACCGTGGCTGGCGCACACCTGTGGACGCTGCGATCACTGCGCACGCGGCAACGAGAATCTCTGTGACGGGGCGCGCTTCACCGGGTATGACCGCGATGGCGGGCTTGCGGAGTATGCGGTCGCGGAGCGGGAGTACTGCTTTCCCATCCCGCCCGGTTACCCGCCGCTGCAGGCGGCGCCGCTCTTGTGCGCGGGGTTGATCGGATATCGCGCGCTGCGCATGACGGGCAATCGCGAAGCCGCGCCGCGCATCGGCCTGTACGGCTTCGGCGCCGCAGCGCACATCGTGTGTCAAGTTGCGATCTGGGAGCGGCGTGAGGTGTTTGGTTTCGTGCGCAGTGGCGATGAACGGGGTGCGGCATTTGCCAGAGAGCTCGGAGCGGTTTGGGTCGGCTCGTCCCTGGACCACCCGCCCGTGCCGCTGGACGCCGCGATCATCTTTGCTCCCGTGGGCAATCTCGTCCCCGCGGCGCTGGCGGCGGTGCGCAAGGGAGGCCGCGTAATCTGCGCCGGCATTCACATGAGCGACATCCCATCCTTCCCTTACAGCCTGCTGTGGGGCGAGCGTTGCATCCAGTCGGTCGCGAACTTGACGCGACGTGACGGTAGCGAGTTTCTCACCCTCGCCCCGACGATACCGGTGCGCACGGCGGTCACTGTGTACCCGCTGGGTCGCGTCAACGAAGCGCTCGCCGATCTGCGCGCCGGAGGGATCGACGGCGCCGCCGTTGTCGACATGCACGGCGCAGCGGAGACCTAGCAGTGCGGCGCCGCGGCCGCCACCGCACCCGGGTGCCCGCCCCGAGGGCGCCGCATGGCCTCCCCGAGCCGCCCCAGTTGGAAGAGGGCGGTGGCCTGCATAAGCCCGAACCGAACAATCATGAGCTCGCGCGTCGGGTCGAGCGGCATCCGGAGTTGCCGCTCAGCAGCATCCAGCGCCTCATCCCAGTTGCCGAGGCTGCACAGCGCCCACCCCAGAACGTGCATTGCCCGAGACGCAACCTCGCCCGACAGCTCGCCGGACGCGAGAAGGTCGCGTGCCAAGTCAGCTTGCGGTCCGCTAGACTCGAAGGTTGCGGATGATCGCCTTCATCGTTTCGTGCTGGTTCTTCAGCAACGTTGTCATGAGCTGAATGAGCTGGTTTTGGAACTGCTGCTCGGCCTGCAATGCCATCATTGCGGCCTGCTGTTTCGCCTTGTGATCCGGGACGCCGTTTTCCCGAAGGTAGTTGTAGATATCCTGATAGGCTCGCTGTCGAAATCCACTTGCCTTGCTTGCGAGCTCGGCGGCCTTTTCGAGCGGGGCGGAGGGTGGCGCGGGCCTGGTTGGCGCTGGACTTCGCCTTGCCGGCGCCGGGCCTTGAGCCGCCGCAGGCGCCGGCGCTGGGGCATTCCCCGCTGGCCGCTTGCTGGCCGGTGCCCCGCCGATGCTCACCGCCCCACCGCTCCGCGCAGCTCGGGCCGACGATTTGGCCGTCTCGCGCTGCGCGTAGCGTTTCTCCGCGTCGCGCTGGCCATCGTCGGCAACGTCATCCTTCTTGTCCTCTTGCTGGTCGTCGTATTGCGCTTCGGCAGTCTCTGCTTCCTGGGCGCGGGCCTCTTCGGGGGCGGCCGCATCGCCGGTCGCGTCGGTCGCCGGGAAGTAGCTTGGGTGAGGGCGGTCTGTTTCGTTGATCGGTGCCGACATCGTACGTTCCTCCGAATCACAGGCTGGGTCTTGTGCTGTATAGCGCTGGTGATACTACGCCCGCAACGCGAACCGTATTCAACGCGCGGTTGCGCATTCCTCGACCCGCCGCTGGAGGGAGTAGCGGCACGTCAATTGCAGCACTACAATCGAGGCGACGAAGGAAAGGAGGGTCAGGGTGGCAAAATGGTTCTTGTTCGGGGCGAGCGAGCCGACAGATGAGGATACGGCTGCATTGATCGTGCGCAAGCTGACACGAGGAAGGCCGGCGGACCAGGAAGCGGGGGCCCCCAAGCTGTCGCTGACCGCCGTGGTCTGGATCCTGATCATCGCCGCGCTGATCGCCGGCATCGCCGCCCATCTGAGCGCTGGAGGCGGCATGCACATGGGCGGCGTCAGCGGGTATTCCAATAGCGGCGGGGCGACTCCCCTCACGGGCTCGCCCCGCCCTGCTCCCGCCGCGCCGGACGCAAACTGATTCGCTGCTCCGGCATCGCCTGGCAGCGCCTCGTGCGCCGCGGCTTACTGGCGCCCGGCCAGTTCGCGGTCGAGCATGAAGAGGCCGCTGATCGACTCACCGATGAGCCGCAGCTTGCGCGCCATGTTGTCTACAGACGCTTCCTCCTCGACCTGCTCGGTCAAGAACCACTGGAGAAACACCCCGGTGGCGTGATCCCGGTGCTCGTTGGACAGCTCGACCAAGCGGTCATACTGGACGCTTATGGACTGCTCGTGCTTGTACGCATCCTCGAAAACCGCGAGCGGCGATTGCCATCGCGATTGCGGCGCTTCGATGCTCCCCAGCAAGACCTGCCGGCCGCGATCGTGAACATACCTGGAGAGCTTCATTGCATGGCTCAGCTCCTCTCGTGACTGGACTCGCATCCAGTGAGCGAAGCCGTTCAAGTTCATCGAGTCGAAATACGTCGCCATGGAAAGGTAGAAGTACGCAGAAAAAATCTCCGCATTGACCTGCTTGTTCAGGCCATCGTAGACGTGATCATTCAACATGATCTGTACTCCCGGTTTGCTTGACGCAAGTCCTGGCGCAGTTGCGCTCACATCGTCGAGTATACCTCCAGCCCGGGGAAGCTTCAATCACGGTTCGGCGTCGGCCGAATCTCGGGTGATGCTCCTTTACAAGTGTCGCAGTTGCCCCCATGGTGTAAACCACATTTCGCCGCCGCCCACGATTCCGTGTCACCGCCGGGCCATGTGCCAAGTGGCCACCGGCGGCCGCGTCTATGCCCCTGAGCGCGACGCGACCGGCGTCAGGCCGCGACGCGGATCGTCCGGCCAGTCCGGGTCGATACCGCGAAAGTAGCTCTCCACGTGGCGCCGGCAGTTCATGGTCGCGCCGATGGCGCTGAGCAGAGACACCAGACCAAAGCTGATGCGGTTCAGAAAAACGGCGTCCGCAGGCATGTTCATGCGAAACAGATTCGGGTTGTCGAGGAATATTCGGCGAAAGGTGTTTTGCGCGCGGTGCGCGCTGAATTCATAGGGAGCGTCCTCGAGGTAGGGGGAGTAGATGTATCTCATGAGCGAACGAAAGGCCTCGCGATCGTACTCGAGCCCCTCGGGGATGAAGCCCATGCGATAGGCCAGCTCGTCCAGCCGCGCCGCGTCATCGCTAAAGGTGGCAATGCACAGCGCGATCCAGTGCTCCAGCCGCTCCGCCGAAAAGCGGCGGGAACAACCATAGTCGAGAAAGACGACCTTGCCGTCGCGCAGGAAAAGATAGTTTCCGGGATGGGGGTCACAGTTGAAGAGGCCGTCCAGGTACAGCGAGCCGAGGTAGAAGCGATAAAACAGCCGCGTGTTCCGCGCCCGATCGGCCTCCGAGGGATTGGTTGCCAGCCATTCGTAAAAGGTCTGCCCCTCATAGAGCGTCGTCGTCAGGACGCGCCGCGTCGAAAACGTGCGGTGGACCGCCGGCACGACGATCCAGGGGTGACCGGCGAAGCGGCGATGGTACTCTTCCTGATAGGTAGCTTCCTTTTCGTAGTCGCACTCATCCATGAAGCGCTCCTCCAGCTCACCGAAGATCGATTTGATGTCGGTGCGAAAAAAGAGCATCTGCTTCATCAGACTCACCAGTCGCGCATTCTTGAGGTCTGCTTTCATCGCCTCGTCGATGCCCGGGTACTGAATCTTCACGGCGACCGGCGTGCCATCGGGAAGCTCGGCGCGGTGCACCTGCCCGATGCTCGCCGCCGCCATGGGTTTCTTGTCGATCGCGCGGAAGACTTCCTCGGGGCTGGCACCGAAAGCCTCCACGAGCTGGTTGCGCACTCTGAACCACGGCATCGGTGGGGCGTCGCGCTGAAGAATGACCAGGATCTTTCGCGTTTCCTCAGGAAGCGCGTCGTCGATGTAGCTCAGCATTTGCCCGAGCTTCATCGCCACCCCGCGCAGCTCGGAAAACGTCGAGAGCATCTGCGCGGCGACCTCGACCGAAACGCTCCCCTCGCCTTCGGCGCCGGTCAACGCCTGCCGGGCGCGATCGACCAGAATCTTGGTCCCGCTACGCACAGCCAGGCTCGACAGCCGGGCAGCGCGTCCAAGCCGCGAGCCGCTGATCTTTTCGACCTGCCCCCCGACGACGCTCTCCACAGATGAGATCGCCTTGTCCGCGAGCCCCCCAGCGCCAAACAGGGGCGCCAGGTGTTCTGGTAAGGCGCTTTTTCGATCCTCGCTCATCTGCTGCTCCGGGGTGCGGGGTGACGGTATCCAGGTGCGGATTTCCGCGGCTCGCTGGACGTCACCCACGGTCCGCCGCCTGTTCGACCCTGCAGGCGAACCGGCGGTGGAGCCTGGTCGCCGCGAGCACTTGCTCAAGCCTGCCGCGCCATGCTAACAGGACGCGCGAGAATTAGGCAAGAGGCGGGAGTGTTGTCATGTGTAGGCAAGGAACTTCGCGACGAGCGGCGGTGCCGGTGACGCTGGCGCTGGCCCTGGCGCTGCTGGCGCGCGCCACTGCGCTGGCGGAGGAGCTCGTAGTGGCGGCCGGACCGGCGGGTAGTGCGGCGCTCGAGCTGGCGGCGGCAATCGCCGGCCCGCTGCACGACGCGGATCTCACCGTGCGTGTCGCGGAAACCCAGGGGGCCGTGGAAAACGTCCTGGCCCTGTCACGCTCGGAAGCGGATCTCGGTCTACTGCAGATGGACGCCTTTGCGCTGATGGCCGCGAAACCCGAAATGGCGGAGGTGCTTGCCAAGGTCAGGTTCATCTATCCGCTGTCGCAAGATGAGATCCACGTGATCGTACGGCGCGACTCTGGCGTTTCGCGCCTGGAGGATTTCGCGGGCAAGCGGGTTGCGATCGGAGAAGAGGCGTCGGGTTCCGCAGTAAGCGCCGCACTGGTGCTGCAAGCGGTGGGACTGGAACCTGGCCCCGAAAAGTTTCGGAAGCTCGACCGCTCGGAACCGGCCGAAGCGCTGGAAGACTTGCTCGACGGTGACCTCGATGCGATGATCCTCGTCGGCGCCGCACCGGTCTCGATGCTGTCCGCGCTGGCGCCGGAGCGCGCGAGCCACATCACTTTGCTGCCACTTTCGTCCGCGGTACGCGCGCGACTCACAGAGACGAAAGCGCCCTTCAGCGAAGCGGTAATCGGGCCAACCGACTACGCCTGGCTCGACGCGGAGATCCCGACCGCGAAAATCTCCACGATACTCATCGGCCGGCGTGAGCTGGAGCCGTCAACGGTCCGCCGCATTGCCGCCGCCATCGCCGGCGCAAGCGAGCACCTCGAGGCCGCCCACCGCAAGTGGGGTCAGACCACCCCGACGCTCGCAAGAACCCTGGCTCGCCAGGCCCGGCCCATGTTTCATGACGGCGCGCTGCTCTTTCTGGAAGGCGATGAATCGGCCGCCGCCGGCGATGCGGCGGGTGCCGCGGCGACGCCACCCGTCGAGGAGCCCGCCGGCCTGGGGAAAAGACCGCTGGCCGTCACTCTCAACTGGGATTGGGAAGGCGACCTCGAGCGCTACACGGTGCTCGCGGTGCTTCCTGTCGGCAAGGCAGGGGGGCGGCGGCCCGAGCTCGAAGCGGTGGCCGACGAGCTCCGCGCGGTGGTCGGCCACGACTATCCGAGCCTGTTTCGAGAGGTCATCGCTGACACGCGCAAGGGCAGGGAGGTCTTTGTCGTCCGTTGGCATGAGGTCAGCTCCGTGCAGACCGATTTCACGGCGTTCAACCCGCTGTTCCCCGATGCGCGCGACGAGCTCCGCTGCGAGCTGGAGATCGTCAACGGCGAGCGGGACGACATCGCCGACGTCGAGCTGACGGTCTCCGGGACGTGGCCGACGGCCCGCGACCGAGTGCTGCGTCGTTCCCGGGAGCTGCCCGCGGGATTCGCGCGCGCGGCGGCAACGGCGCTGGCGGATGAGATCGCGGGGAAACTCGGAACACCGGCACTTCGCCCGCGGCCGCCCGCCCAGGCGAGCTCGGAGGCCGCTGCCACGCCGCGGTCGCCGAGCTGGCAGCCCACGACCGCGAAGCGCTTTCGGATCTGGCATCCGGCCGCTTGGCGCGCCACGTGCTCGACGGCAGGGGACCGCGATGTCTGTGTGCTCATGCCCGATGCGGCGCCTGCTCTCCACGCTCGCCCCAGGCTCGTCGTGCGCCGAGAGCGGGCGCGCTATTCGGCATACCAGATGCAGCGACAGCGCGGTTTTCGGGACGACGGCCTGGACTACGCCGCATCGCGGGCCAACGATCTGGGGTGGGATTTCCTCGGCGTAGTGTTCGCCGAGCTTGACGAGGCCATCCGGCACGGCGCGTGGGGCTCGCGGGCGGACTACTTGAACGCGATCTCGGCGCGCGCGGAAGATCCCGTCCGCGGCGCGAGCCTGGTGGCGATGGTTCACGTCTTCGTCCTGGACGACGACCTGTTCTATATCGGCATGGGCTTTGACGAGCACGTCACGCCGGTAGAATCCCAGGCCGAGCTCGTGGAGATCTGGGATCGACTCGAGTTGGCGGAATCGCACCTGTTTTCGACGAAGTGGCGAACGCGCTCGCAGCGTTGGCCGGTGGCGCCTTTGCCACCGCCGATGCCGACGCCACGGCCCACGGAGATGTGGCCATTGGGCAACCCGCTGCTGAGCTGGCCGATTCCGGCCCGCTAGCCCGGGCGGCTTCCGGGCCGGCAGCGGCAGGCCACCGGCTGCCAGTGGCAGCGGCGACGTCGCCGCTGCCGCCTCAGGCGCGGCGAAGCTCGCGGGGCAGGCGGTCGGGGTCACCGGCCGCCACCAGCGGCGCGATCGACGCGGCGTTCAAGGTGTGGACGTAGAGGTGGACCCCGGCACGCGCCGCGGCGCTTGCGGTAGCAAAAGCGCGCACTCCGGCGAGAGCTTTGGCCGTGTAGGTCAGCTCCGTCGTCAATCCGTCGTGCGCCTGGGCGTCGCGTTGCGCCCCTTCCGCTTGCGGCGTCGGCTGGCCGTACCCCCGGCCAAGCTGGTCTCCCAGCATCTTCAGCCGAGCCGCCCGGGTGGTTGCCGGCGAAAGATCAGCTCCGGCCCTGCGCAGCAAGTTGACCGCGCCGGTAACGAGCGCGCGCGTCGTACGCAGGTTCGTGACCACCGCCGGCACGACGCGCACGCCGCACGCGGTAACCCGTGCGAGCTCGGGGACTTCGGCGCTCGCAAGTTGGAAGCCCAGTGCGAGCCCAGCCAGCGACCCACACGTGCCGGCGGCAACGTAGACATAGTCAGGAATCGGCATGGCCCCGGCCTGAATCTGCGCGGCGATCTCGAACGCCGCTTCCACGTATCCGAGCACTCCGGTCGCATCCGATCCACCCATGGGTATGACGAGTGGCCAGCCTTCTCCCGCCCTGCGTGCGCGCAACATCGCCATGGATTGATAGATCGGGATGGCCGCGAGCTGCGGGCAGCGCAAGATCCTGGCCCCAGCGCCGAGGTCGGCCAGGTAGTTGTCGCGCACGTGGGCGGTCGGCGCCTGTGGGATCAGAACGAGCGTCGCGCGCAGCCCTATCTGCCTGGCAAAGAGCGCAGTCGACAGCGCGTGGTGAGATCCCCACGCTCCGGTCGTGAGCACCGCTCCACGGCCTTCGGCCAATGCCCGGCCCAGAATCCATTCGAGCTTCCGGACCTTGTTGCCGCCGTACAGAGAGCTCGTCAGGTCATCGCGTTTCACGAAAAGCCCGGGCACCTGCCAGGCGTGAGCAACACCGCTCATGGCTTCAATGGGGGTGGGTAGCCCGTCGGCCAGGGGGACGAACGGAAGCACGCTCCGCAGCGCAGGGAAGCGGCGAAACAGCTCCGGATCGCGGCGCGCGGTGGCTGCAGGCGGGCGTGGCGGCTTGCAGGTCATTGGTAAAGCTGGCGTACCGGCATCTTTGGTGTTAGGTTGCGACGACCAAGCGAAACTATCACCCGGTGCGAAGGATCTCAACCATGGAGCTCGAAGTCGTAACCATCGAAAAGCCGGAGGACGTCCAGGTCATTCTCGGCCAGTCGCATTTCATTCGCACGGTTGAGGACCTGCACGAGGCGCTCGCGATCTCCACTCCCGACATCCGCTTCGGCGTGGCGTTCTCGGAGGCGTCGGGCCCGTGCCTGGTGCGCCGCTCCGGCAATGACGAAGAGCTCACCGAGCTCGCCGCTACAAACCTCACCAGAATCGCGTCGGGACACGTGTTCATCGCGTTTCTGCGCGGCGCCTTTCCAATTCACGTATTGGGCGCGATCAGGAACGTTCCTGAGGTCTGTCGCGTATTTTGCGCCTCCGGAAACGCGCTGCAGGTCGTGGTGGCGCGGACGGAGCTTGGCGGCGGCGTTCTCGGCGTCATCGACGGCAGCGCGCCACGCGGCGTCGAGGGCGCTGCGGACGTCGCGCGCCGAAAAGAGTTCTTGCGCACCATTGGCCTGAAACTGTAGGAGGAATGAGGTGGCCGCAACGATCGACGAGATCTCCATCGCGTACGAGGACGATTCTGGAGAGAAAGTCAAGGAACTGTCACGAGAAGTGCTTTCCAAGGGCGCCTGGACTACGATCATGTTTCTGTACCAGGAGATGGACACCGCCAGCGGCGATTTCGGCCCGCCCAAGGTGTCCATCCGCCGCTACCAGAAAAGCGGTGGCGTGTTCCGCCAGCGCAGCAAGTTCAACATTTCGTCTGCCAAACAGGCGCACGCCATCTGCGATGTGCTCACGCGCTGGTATGCGGGCGAATCCGAATCGGAGTGAGGTCCAGATTCCATGCGAAGCCCACGCCGCCTGGCGGTACTGGTTGGCTGCTCTTGCGTGCTGCTGGCAGCAACGGCGCGTGCCGAGCCGTTCCCGATGATGGGCATTCGCGCCATGGGGATGGGCGGTGCCTTTACCTCGGTCGCCGATGACGCCTCCTGCATCTTCTGGAATCCCGCCGGCTTCCCCCAGTTGAAGCAGCATGAAATTCAGTTGGATGTCGGTCGGTACACAGAGGAGTCAGGCCGCATGGGCGGTCGCCTCGGCGCGGCGCTGGAGCGCGTCCCGTGGAATGCATAGGTCTACGACGATCCCGGGCAGACGCGCATTCTCGTCGAGGATCTCGTCTCCCTGTCGTCGGCCGAGAGCTACCTGGCGGGGAGCCAGCACCTCTCGCTTCTTCTGGCGTCGCCGCGGATGGGGCTCGCGGTCCTGGAAGAACGGGTACAGGGCGTGAGCAGCACGGTAGACCTGACTCACATCGCCGCGGGAGATCCGGGTGGGGAGTTCTCGATCACGAAAAACGCCTCGTTTCTCACTCTTAGCGGCTTCGACAGGCGGGAGGCGGTCGTCAGCGCCGCGGCGTTCAAGCCGGAGCAAGGTTATCTGCTCGGCGGTAACGTGCGGTTCATCCAGTTGCGGACGACGGCGGCGCGAAAAAGCGTGTGGGAAGTCGAGACCGCCGATCCAAAGAGGCTTCTCGACTCGGTGCGCGATCAACCCAACGAGGAACAGGCCGGCTGGGCCCTTGACGCCGGCGTCATTCTGATGCTGGGGCGTTCGCGCCTGGCCTTTGTTGGCCGAAACCTCAACGGCCCCTCATTCGCCATGCCCGACGATCGCACGGTCCGGCTGGAGCCGCAGGTTCGCGCCGGAATTTCGTGGATGAAAGCGGACGACTACGCCATCGCGATCGACGCGGACATCACCGAGAATGCGTCCCTGGCCGATGGCAAGCCAGATCGCCGCAGCGCCTTCGGCATCGAGAAGTGGATCAAGGAAGGACGCTACGGAATTCGCGTTGGCGTCAGTGCGAATACCGCGATCTCCGGCTCGCCGCTGCTCTTGACCGCGGGATTCTCGCTCAAATCGAAATTCGTTGGCGGCGAAGCGGCGCTCATCTCCGACTCCGACGGCGACCACGTGTCGTTTCTGGGCGGCCTGAACCTGCGACTTTCCCGAGGCGATGAGCGTGATAAGCGTCGTAAGTGAGACCGATCGCCTGCGGCGCGTCGTCGTGCAACCTCCGGGGCCGGCGCACGAGCGCATGCTCCCCGAAAATATCCACCCCGAAGGCCGGAACTTCCTGCTTTTCGATGACCTGATCCACGTCCCCGGAGCGCGCAGGGAGCACCGCGAGCTGTGCGCAGTGCTCGGAACGGTGGCAGAAGTCGGGGTATTTGAAGCGATGCTGGCGGAAGTCCTGGAGCAGCCGAGCGTGCGGCACTTCGTGGTTGAGGAGACGAGCCGTCTCACGCACCTGGCCGACGCGGATGCGCGGCGCTTGCTGGCGCTCGACAGCGACAGGCTGGCGGCATCGCTGATCGTCGGCACACTGGGCGGCGAAGTGGAGGACGCTGAGCTGTTTCCGCCGCTGGTAAACCTCATCTTCACCCGGGATCTGGCCGCCGTAGCCCACGACCTGATCATCGTCGGGAACGCGCACAAGCCGGCGCGGCGGCGGGAAACGGTGCTGACCTGGGCCGTCGTCGAGCATCACCCGTGGTTCGCCCCCGGTCGCATCAGCAAGCGCTGCCGGTGGCTGCGGGAAACCGGCGGCTCGTTTCCGCTAACAATCGAGGGGGGTGACGTTCTGGTAGCGAGGCAGGGGCTCGTGCTGGTGGGAGCCAGCGAGCGAACCACCTGGTCGAAGATCGTTCACCTGTCAGAGGACCTCCGCCAGGCCGGGGTCGAGCGCATGCTGGTGGTGGAGATGCCGAAACAGCGCTCGTCCATGCACCTGGATACCGTGCTCACATTTGTGGACAAGGACGCCGTCGCCGTCTATGGCCCCATCCTGCGCCCGGGCGGGCGCGAGGAGTGTCGCGCGGTAAGGCTCGAGCTGGTCCGCGATGGGGTCACGGTCCGCGAATCGGCGGGGAACCTTCTGCAGGCGCTGGCCGCCGAGGGCGTGGCCGTGAGGCCGATCTTCTGCGGCGGTGGGCATCCTCTGTACGAGCAGCGCGAGCAGTGGACAGACGGCGCGAACTACGTGGCGATCGCCCCCGGAATCGTGGTCGGATATGGGCGCAACGAGCACACGGCGCAGGCGTTGGCACAGTCCGGGTACCGGTTGTGCGACGGGCCGGGATTTCTCAAGCTATTCCGCGAGGAATTCGGGAGCGATGCGGACCGGTTGTGCGCGAGCGGCATGCGGCTGGCGGTTCACATCGACAGCAACGAGCTGACGCGCGGCCGCGGGGGACCGCGGTGTCTGACGATGCCGTTAGAGCGTGATGGTGGCGAGCCGCCGTCGGCGTGACGGCCGGGCGCAAGAATACACAAAATTGCGCACACAAAAACACACGAACAATTCTGGCACCTTCACCTGAATTGTCCCGAAAAATCCTCTCCCTACCACGTTTTCATGCCTGATGATCTTGGCGCCGATTTTGCATTTCTCGGTGTGATTTGCTCCACTACTATTTCCACACCCGTTCAGGAGAGCCTCCATGAATCCCACCAGGCACCTCGCAATCTCCCGCGCCGCCGTCGCCCTTGCCCTGCTCCTCGCTCCCGTCGCCCTCGCCGCCGCCGAGGACCAAAGCTCGCCCGCCACGCAAACTTCAGAACCTCGTGTCATCGGCATGCGCGATCGCGATCAGCGCGGCGTCACCATTGGCACCGACGGCAAGGCCATGGCCTGGGGTAGCGCCGGCGAAATGGCCGGCGAGCTGCGCACTCCGGACTCCTCTGCTGCCGATCTCACCTACGTCAAGGATTCCCCGCGCAAGGCCATTCGCATTGTCGGCTCCCGCGACCGCGACCGCCAGGGCTTCCTCGTCAATGCCGATGGCGTCATCATCGGCTGGGGAACCTGGAACCAGGTAGTCAAGCTCACCCATCATGACGTCCGCACCTACCGGTCCGAGCCTGAAGCCGTCGCCGCCGCTCCGCAACAAGGGTCCGTCACCGTGGTCTACTACAGCTCCACCGCTGACCAGCCTGACGGCGCCGTCGGCGAAGAGGAATCGTCGCGCGCCTTCTAGCATCTTCGCGGACAGGCCTCGACCCGGTCCTGATGTGTCCGCCCATTCAGCCCAACGGCGCGTGCCCCAATAGCACCGCCGTTGGCCTCAGCTCCGCGCCGGCTCCACGACCAGCGCCGCGCCGGCGGGAACTTCAGGCGCTCGCGCGATCTCCTGATGGAGAAATCGCAGCGTCCACCACAGGAATACCGCCGACGTCACGACCGAGGCGAGGAATATCCCGAAGATCAGCCCCGGCAAGGCGCCGAAACCCCACTGCTCCCCAAGTCGCAAACCACCGTAGTAGAGCGGCGGCGCGAGGATGAGAAAGCGGAAGATCGCCATCATTGCCGTCGGCTGACCGCGCTGAAAACCCTCGAAGACGGGACGACTCAGCGTGAACGGAATCGTCACCAGCGCTACCAGGGGTAGCAGGCGAAGCGCAGAAATGCCGTACGCCGCAGTCGCCGGCGACTCCGCCAGCCACGCCACCAGCGGCCCTGCGCCAAAATACGAGGCCGGTGCGACCACCGCGACTATGTACGCCGCCCCGCCCCACATGGCCTGCGCGTAGCTCCTGCGCACGAGCGCTACGTTGCCGTCGCCCAGGTGACGCGCAACGAAGGGCAACATCGCCACCGTCGTGGCGATCAGCGGCATCGTCGACAACATCAGAATGCGGTAGAAGATCGAATACGCGGCGATCGCCGCCGTCGCGTCGGGCGTGTGCGCCAGAAGCGCGTTCACCAATCCCCCCTCTGCAGCCATCAGCATGTACGCCACGGATGCGGGAAGCGCGAGCTTCAGGAGCATACCTTCCGGAGAACGCCCGACTGCTGCCGTCGCCGCTCGCGGCGAGAGCGGACCGTCGCTCGCCCGCCGGGAGCGTTCCAGCCCCACCGCTCGCCACGACGCGTAGGCAAGTCCGCCAAAGCGACCGAGCACGGTCGACAGCGCAATGCCAAAGATCCCCCATCCACAGAGGAAGAGAAAGACCGTGTTCAGCGCCAAGTTGATCACGTTGGAGATGATTCCCGCGACCATCGTGGCCCGCGTGTCATGATGAGCCTTGACCACCGAGTCCGGAATGACCGACCAGAAGGCGACCAGCGCCGAACCCCCGACGATGACCGTGCCGTAGATCCTGAAGTTCTCCGCGACCTCCGGGGCCAGCCCCAGGCGGTCCGCCCAGGCAAAAATCCCGACAGCCACCAGGCAAAACACGGGAATCACCGCCGCCGCGAGCTTGCCGGTAGCTCGCGTCAGGCGGTCAAACCACTGGTGATCCGCACTTCCCATTGCCCGTGAGAGGTGTGAGGTCAGGGCGGTGCTCAGCCCCACCCATGCGGCAATAAAGCAGAATTCGAAGGGAAGCGTGTAGCCGATTGCCGCTACCGCCGCATCGCCGATCGTGGAAGCATAGATCGTATCCACGAAGGTGAACAGCGATCGCATCCAGAAGGACACGACCAGGGGCACCGTCATGCGCAGTAGCGAGGTTTGAGCGGTTCGCCTCATGGCGACCCGCCGGCGCTCGGGTCGCCGACCTGGCCGCGCAGCCCCGCGGGGATGGTGTCTGGGCATTCGCCGTGTAGCAGCGGCGCACCCCGTTCCACCGCCCGCATCGCCCGCTGCAAGCGCCCAAGCGCGCGCCCGGCCTCAGTCGCCTCCCGCAGATCGACCCCGAGCGCGGCGGCGGACTCCTTCACGGCGGCAATAAGGTCCGCCGTATCCTGCCGCTGCAATAGCGCGTGATGACCTCGTTCGCACGCGCAGAGCACCGCCAGCAACCTCGCAGCGGCGCTGTCGGCGATCGCTTCCGCGCGATCGAGCAGGCGCGCCAGTCGCGCCGGCCCCGTCCCGGCGCGACGCTCCAGCACCGCAAGATCGAAGAACGTGAAGCCGCGGTTGGCGTGGTTTGCGGTCTCTTTCTGGATTCTCAGGGATTCTCTGAACAGGTGGCGAGCTCGCCCCACCTCGCCGGCTTCGCCGAGCAAGCGCGCCATGTTCGCCAGGGTCGTCCCCTCCGAGAGCCGGTGACCGACAGCGCGATGGGTCTGTAAGGCCTCCTCGTAGAGCGCCAGCGCCTCTCCCCGCCGCCCCATCTCGGCGAGCACGAGCGCGAGATTGTTGAGCGTATTGCCACTGCCGCGCCGATCTCCGATGCGGGTGTGAATCGCCAACGCCTCCCGCGAATACTGCTCTGCCGCGGCGTAGTCCGCCTGATCGTGGGCGATGATGCCGGCGTAGGCCAGAGCGATCCCTTCATGACGGTCGTCACCAGCACCGCGGCAGTGATCGCGCGCCCGCGTGCAGAGCGCCATCGCTTCCTCCGCGTCGCCGCGGTCGAGCGCGATTTGCGCCATCTCCAGCCAGGCGCGCGCCTGGCCCGAGCGATCCGCGATCTCCTCCCAGATCTTCAATGCTGCAGCCTGATGACGGGAGCTGCCCGCAAGGTCCCCGGCATCGAGGTGCATCTTTCCGAGCCGATGCAGTGCCTCCGCCTCGCACCCGCGCGCCCCCAGCGCCGCAGCCTCGGCCATGGCCAGACGAAGCTGCGAGTCGGCGGCGTCCGGGTCTTGTCCATACCCCAGGGCTTCCGTGGCGTAGGCGAGCCGCGCCGATATGGATTCCTCGGTCGCGCCATCGCAGGTGCGGAAGTAGGCCGCGAAAAGCCGCGCGGCTTCCGCGGGCGAGTAGCGGGAGGCTGCATGCCGGGCCGCCGCGAGAAAGTAGGGGCGTGCCCGCTCTGGCCGCCCGGCCGCCTCCCAGCGCAGGCCGAGCGTGCCCGCGACAGTTGCGTCCGCGCTCATACCCGCCGCTTCCATGGCCACCGCCGCGCGCTCCTGGATCTCTCGACGCCGCGCCTCCGACACTCCCTCCTGCGCCAGCCGCCGCAGCTCATCGTGGCAAAACCGCAGCGCCCCGGGCCGCTGCTCCTCCAGCACGTCGGCGGTTACCAACGCGTGGAGCGCGCGCGCAAAGCGGTCTTCTTCCCCACCGAGCACCGCGCCAAGGAGGTCCGCGGCTTGCTCCCCACCCAGAACGGCGGCGATCTGAGCGACGGAGGTCGCGCTCGCGTCGAGCTCTCCGAGCCGTAGCGCCATCGCCTGGCCGAGCGATGCTGGCAGCGCGAGTCGGGCAGCCGGCTGCTTGCCACCGCTCCAGCGCCATCCCCCGCGGTGATCCATGAGAAGCAAACTGCTGGCAATAGCGGCGCGCAGGTACTCGGCCGCAAAGTACGGATTGCCCCCTGACTGTTTGGCCACGTATCCGACAAACTCGCGTGGGGCGGCCCGCACCCCCAGCATGTCCGCGATCACTTGGTGTAGCGCGGCCTCGCTCAGGTGCGGCAGGGTCAGCTCCTGAGCGCCGGTAGCCGGTGCCACCTCCGCTTCCCCGGCCCCCAACGACCGCGGCCGGGTCGCCGCAATCAGCAGGAGCCGCCGCGAAGCGCTGCGGCGGGCCGTGGCCAGATGCCTGACGGCGGCCGCCGACAGCGCATCCGCCCACTGGAGGTCGTCGAGCAATAGCACCAGCGGACGCGGCTCGGCAACCGCGGCGAGCGTCTGTTCGAGATAGGTAAACAGGCGCAAGCGCGCGGCATCAGGCGGGAGCTCCGTGACCTCTGCGAACGCCCCGGAGGCGGCGCAGAGCTCGCGGATGAGCGGCTGAAACTGCGCGAGCACCCCGCCGCGCTCGGCAATAACGCGCTCGGTCTCGGCGATTCCCCCGGCGTGGCAGCGCTCGGCGACAATGCGCAAGGGCTCCAGAAAAAGGCCGAGAGGCCGGCGGTCCGGTCCCGGCTCCGCGGGCATTGCGGTGCCGACGAGCACCTCACAGCCGAGTCGCTCGCTCAGCCCCGTGACCTCCGATCCCCGCCTGACCGACAAGCAATACCATGCCCCCACTACCGGCGCACAGCCTCTTGATCGCGCGTTCGAGGACAGCAAGCTCTGCTCCTCGGCCAGACAGGCCAGGCTGGTACAGATACGGCTTTGCCGGGGGCCCGGCGCCGGCGAGCCGGTCGGAGGCTCCCAGACGTTCGAGAACGGAAGCGACGGCGTCGGCGTGTCCAGGACGGTCCCGCGGGCACTTGCGCAACAGACTCGACACCAGGTTGTCGAGCTCTTCCGGTAGCTCCGGATTCACCTTGCGCAGCGTTTCTGGATCGCTGTGAAGCTGTTTCCGCAAGACGTCGATGGGATCGGGCGCCGCAAACGGACGGCGGGCAAGCAGCAGCTCATGGAGGATGCAGCCCAGGCTGTACAGGTCGGCTCGCGCGTCGACGGGCTCGCCGCGGATCTGTTCCGGGGCCATATATTCGGGTGTCCCGACTATCCCGGCGCGCTCCAGCAGCTCGCGACTGGACGCCGTCCCGCCGGCGCGCCACGCCAGCCCCAGGTCCATGATGATCGGGATCCCGTCCGGCCGCACGATCACGTTGTCCGGCTTCAGGTCGCGATGCACGTAGCCCTCGCCGTGCAGAAACGCCAGCGGCGCACACAGACTGCGCACAGCCGTCAGGATTTCGGGAAGCGCTGCCAGCACGGCCTGGTGCCAACTGCCGCCGCCGCCGCCGGAAACCTGCAGCGCGTTCGCGACGCAGCCCGCACAGTAGCGATGGAGGGCCACGCCCGCCACGGCTTGCATGGCGTACCACGGGACGCCCCGGGCCACGCCGTGGCCGAGCATCGGCACGATCCCCGGATGGCAAACCGTCGCGAGTGCGCCAATTTCCCGTCGCAGCGCGGTCGCCATCCATTCTTCGGCAACCTGCAAGGTCTTCAGGGCGACCTCCGCCCCGGTTTTCCGGTGCCGTGCCCGGTAGACCACCGCCATGGCGCCGCGGCCGATGACCTCGCCGAGCTCGAACGGCCCTATCGCCTTGCCCGTTGCGTCGCTTGCAGTCTCGAGCACGTTTGGCCTACACAGAGGGTTTCAAAGCAAGGTAGCGAGGCGTCCACCGGGAGGATGGGATGTCAGCGAACGGGCAGGTGACCTCATGAGAACCCGACCGGATTACTTCTATACTCAATCTGCGGTGATTCCGTTCCGCGGCGACTCGCGTGAGCGGCTCGAAGTCTTGATGATTACGTCCCGGAAACGACGAAGGTGGATCGTCCCCAAGGGCATCGTCGAGCGCGACTTGAGCGGTCTGGAATCCGCAGTCAATGAGGCCCTCGAGGAGGCCGGCGTCGAGGGCGAGGGATTCACGCGTGTCATCGGCTCCTATGAATACTCGAAGTGGGGCGACGTATGCTCCGTCACTGTCTATGCGCTGCGGGTTGTGAAGGAGCATGCCGACTGGCCCGAAGCGACCTTTCGCGAGCGCCGTTGGTTCGCCCTGGAGGAAGCGGCGACGGCGATTGGCGAAGCGGGGCTACGCGACATCATTCGCCACCTCCCCGCACTGGTAAGCGGTCACTCCTCCGAGGCAATGTCACCTCCAGACTCCAGCAGCACGGCGCGATCGAAGTCGTAGGGGTTGGTGGAGCCGGCGCGCGCCGTCTTGTAATCGAGAACACCGGCGCGCATCAGGTCAAACAAGTGCTGGTCGAAGGTCTGCATGCCGTAGTGCTCCCGGCTGCTCATCATGATGTCGCGCATCTGGGAGGTTTTGGCCGGATCGCGAATGAACTCCTCGATCGTCTTGGTGGCGCGCATGATCTCGGCCGCCGCGACGCGGCCGCGCACGTCGCTGCGCGGCAGCAGGCGCAGGCTGATCGTCGCCTTCAAGTTTTCCGCGATCCGGAGGCGCACGCGCGGCTGTTCATCGGCCGGAAATACGGCAATCAACCGGCCAATCGTTTTCTCCGCGTCCGTGGTGTGCACGGTGCTCATCACGACGTGGCCGGTCTCGGAGGCGCGCAGGGCGATGTCGATCGTCTCCGTGTCGCGCATTTCCCCGACGAGAATGACGTCGGGGTCCTGGCGCAGCGCCGCGCGAAGCGCCACCCGGAAGTTTGACGTATCAAAGCCGATTTCGCGCTGGCTGATCGAGGCCCGCTTGTTGCGGTGCATGAATTCTATGGGGTCCTCGATCGTGAGAATGTGGCAGTTCTTGTTCTCGTTGACGTGGTCGATCATGGCGGCCAGGGCCGAGCTCTTGCCGGAGCCGGTCGCGCCCGTGACCAGGATGAGCCCGCGTTCCTCCATGGCGATGTCGCGCAAGACCGGCGGCAGGCCGAGCCCGTCGATAGTCGGGATCTCGAAGGGAATCACGCGCATGATGGCGGCGAAGGTATTGCGCTGCTTGAAGAGATTGGCGCGAAAACGGCCCATCCCGGAAACGGAGTATGAACCGTCCCACTCCTGCAACAGGTTCAGGTCTACGGGGGGATTGGAGCCCTCGACGATGAGCTC
Source organism: Candidatus Schekmanbacteria bacterium (assembly GCA_016188575.1). GTDB lineage: Bacteria > CSSED10-310 > JACPHN01 > JACPHN01 > JACPHN01 > JACPHN01. Next base: position 1,170 of record JACPHN010000094.1, on the reverse strand, counting down.
GGCGATTTCGCGAGTGTCCCCCGGAACCAGAGGCTCGCCTTTTACCCGCTGGAGCGTGCCATTGATGCGCAAGATGATGGGTGTGCCGACCTTGAAGTGCAGGTCGCTCGCTCCCGCCTTTACCGCACCGGAAAGGACGGCCTGAAAATGCTCTTTTGTAATCGCCATGGTCGTGTCCGGGCGCCCGTGGGAATCGCCAGGGCGCGCTAGAATCAAGCGTTGCAGGGTCCCTGGATCCGACAGTATACCACAAGAGGCGCCGAAACGGTGCTACCGGCGCCGGCGGCGCGCGGAGGAGACGCATGAGAGACTGGCGCAAGCGCAGCCCCGTGGCGCCCACGCGATTAGTTGGCGTGAGCGAAACCGACACCCAATCTGGTGAGCGTCGAAGCAATCGGGCGCCTGCCCAGGACCGCCGGAAGGCCGGTCCGTTGCCTGTGGCCCATCCGGGGTGGCAGCGGCTCGACCCTGACGACGCCTTCGCGCAACTGGGTTTTCCCCGGCGCGCGCGACCACTGACCCAGGCCATGGCGATCTACCGTCTGGTCGACCCGCTCCGTGAGCGCGCGATGGCCAACTGGCTTGGACAAACGGCGATCAGCGACATTCTCGGGATCGATCTGACGCCCCTCGGCAAGGATCCGCAAATCTTGACCGAGAGGCGATGAGCTCCTTGTTCTGTGCTACGGAGAGGGGCGGCGAGAAAAGGATTGCGCCAGCCGGGAGCAAGCCGAGAAGAGACTTATCGCCGGCCTCGGCGGACTTCGCCAACGGGCAGAGTCCGGACGACTCAGACGCTTTCCCAAAGACCGTGAACCCGTGCCGCGTCACCTACGAATCCACCGCGCCCAACGGATATCGTCCCCGATCATGCGACCGGTGCGACGCTGGCTTCGGAGCCTCCGAGTGCGGAAGCTTCCCGCAAGACCTGATGCTCCCGGCGTTTTCTCGTGGGGTAGCGCGCAAGCAACGCTGACGCGCCGCCGGCACTCGAGGCGCCGCAGACACGGATGCGGCTCGGGCATCGGTCATGGGGAGCTCGTCGGCCACCGTTGACAGCTCGCCCGGAGCGCGCGTAAACTAATGTGGGCACGTTCGGGATTTCCGTAGCACGGTGCGGCGAGAGGCGGCTGTCCTCGAACCGGTTGCCGATCGGGATGCGGGACGTCA
>JACPHN010000093.1 GCA_016188575.1 Candidatus Schekmanbacteria bacterium | reverse complement strand
CCGGAACGCCACTTGCTCCCATGGGCGCTCCCCCGACCAGCGGCCCTTCTCGTACGCCTGCCCGGAGCTGCCGACGATCCAGAACACGAGCTCGTCGCGGTCGCTCTCGGTGGAGGTCGTCAGCCAGAACGACACCTCGCCGGTAGTTTCGATCTCCAGCGTCACCTCGAGGATGGCGGAGGCGCCGTCGGCGAGCGGCGCGGTGCGGACGGCCCAGACGCCGTCGGCGGCGTCCCCCGCTTCGACCCGCCACCCGTCTGGCGGGTCGCGGTGCCACGGCAACGCCGTCGTGGTACCGCTCTCGAAGGAGTCACCCGCGGCGGCGGCCACGGTAGCGACCGCCAGTAAGAGCACAGAGAGAGAGAGAAGCGACGCGCTGCGTCATTGGCATCCTCCGGTTCGCCCACTACCCAGTATGCCGCGGCCGCACGCGCGGCACAAGCCGTACCGCGGGGCTGATCAGGGATCATCCGTCCGGAAAAACGCCGCGGCCTCAAGGCCGTGGATGGGAGGAAGGTCTGGGCGGGGTCCTGGAGCGACGCCTCGAGACTGTTGTCTGGTGCATGCTGACGGTTCGCGGCGTCCCCGCGACCAATAAGGATGCCGGCCTTCAGGCCGGGGTTCCGCGGCGATTCCGCCCTGAAGGGCGGGGTTTCGGACCGGCTGACGAATGGATGACTGGCAAGCGGTGCCCACGGCCTGGTGCCGCTCGGAGCGGAACTGACTCTACGCCCACGGCGCCCAGCTTTCCTGCCGGGGGTGTCGCTGCGCCAAGAACCTGCGGAATTTAGGGCCGGCGTCTCCTTGACACGCCGGGACGCGGCGAATACACTTTTCGGCGATTGTGGCCCGAGTTCCGGGCAGCACGCACCTGACTCGCCGGAGATCACACCGATGTTGCGAATCTATCGTCTGATTGTGTTGACACTCGCTGCCGCACTGATTGGTGGATCCCTCGCAGGAGCTGCCGAGCTCGCCGGAGTGACGTTCGACGACACGGCGACCGCCGGCGAGCAAAAACTCGTCCTCAACGGGCTCGGCCTGCGCACGAAGATGTTCGTCAAGGTGTATGTCGGCGCACTGTACCTGCCGGCAAAAACCACCGACGCCAACAGCGTCATCACCGCGGACGTTCCCAAGAGCGTGACCATGCACTTCCTTCATGAGGTGAGCCAGGAAAAGCTCACGGGGGCCTGGCGCGATGGGTTCGCAAACAACTCGGCCGACAAGATGGGCGCTCTCAAGGACCGGCTCGACCGCTTCTGCAGTCTGTGGGCGACCATGCACGAGGGAGAGCGCGCGGTCGTCACCTATCTGCCGGGTTCCGGCACGAAGGTATCGATCAATGGCAAGGAGGCTGGCGCCGTCGAGGGAGCGGATTTCGCGGCAGCATTGATGGCCGTCTGGTTCGGAAATGTGCCCGCTGACAAGGACCTCAAGGCGGGCATGCTCGGCCAGTAGGCCGGGTGGGGTAAAGCTCCGGAGAATCTCCTGTGATCGGTCCATTTCGCGGCGCGCTGCCGCAGATTGCTGCGTCGGCATTCGTGCACCCGGCGGCCGTGATCATCGGTGACGTCGTGGTCGGTGCCCACAGCAGCATCTGGCCGGGGGTCGTCGTGCGCGGCGACGTCGCACCCATCCGGATCGGGGAGCGCACCAATATTCAAGACAACGCCACAGTGCACGGGCGAACGGGCGGACCGCCGACTGTCATCGGCAACGGCGTAACCGTCGGTCACGCTGCCGTCGTCCACGCTTGTGTGGTCGAAGACGACGTGCTTGTCGGCATTGGCGCGATCGTGCTCGATCTCGCTCGGATCGCCTCGCGCTCGATCGTGGGCGCCGGCGCGCTCGTTTCTCAGGGCAAGACCTTCCCGCCGGGAAGCCTGCTGCTCGGGCGGCCGGCTCAGGTCACGCGGCCCCTCACCGATGAGGAGGTTGCCACGATCGCGGACCTCGCTCGCCGGTATGAATCCCTCAGCCGCGAGTACCTGCTCGAATACCCCATGGCGACACACGCGCGCGGCACCGCGGAGCAAGAGGGGGCACGGTCGTGACCCTGGCGCTATCCGCGGAGCACGAGCACCAGCTTCGCCAGGCAAGCCACGGGAGCATCGTCGCGCTCACGGGCGCAGGGATTTCGGCGGAAAGCAAGGTCCCGACGTTTCGCGGCGCCGATGGCCTGTGGCGGCGCTACCGGGCCGAGGACTTGGCGACGCCGTACGCATTTGCCGCCGATCCTCTCACCGTCTGGGAATGGTACGACTGGCGCCGTGGCATCATCGCCGCGGCGCTGCCCAACGCCGGACATCACTGCCTGCGCCGCCTCGAGCTGGCGGTGGGGGACCAGTTTCAGCTCATCACCCAAAACGTCGATGGGCTTCACCAACGGGCCGGCACCGAGCGGGTGCTCGAGCTTCACGGCAATATCTGGCGAACCCGGTGCACCGGGGAGCACCACCGTGTGGAGCTCATGGAGCAGCTCCCGGAGCTCCCGCCGTGCTGCGAGTGCGGAGCGCTGTTGCGGCCGGACATCGTGTGGTTCGGTGAATCCCTCGACCCCGGATTGCTCGATCGAGCATTCGCCGCGGCGACTGGCGCCGCCCTGTTCCTGGTCATCGGAACCAGCGCCGTGGTGACACCGGCCGCCGACCTCCCGCGGCTCGCCCTCGCGCAAGGCGCGTTCATCGCCGAGATCAACCCCGAACCCACAATCTTGACCCCCATCGTTCATCTGTCTCTCCGCGCCACCGCTGGAGAAGCGCTTCCCGAGCTGGTCGACATCATCCTCGACGCCTGCACCCAGTAACCGCATCACCAAAGGAATCGAGCGCCGAATCATGGCTACGCTTCAGATCGAACCACTTGCCAATTGGTCGCGGACCCATGTATGTGGCGCGCCGAGACTCAGCGACGTCGGCATCGAGCTGACGTTGCTGGGCTGGATCGAGCGCACGCGAGACCACGGCGGGCTGGTTTTTGCCGACTTGCGGGACAAGAGCGGGATCACTCAGGTGGTCTTCGAGACTGCGGAGCTGGTCGAGGCGGCTCGTGAGCTGCGCCCCGAATACGTTGTGGCCGTCAGGGGCACGCTGCGCCAGCGACCCGCGGGCAGCGAAAACCCAGGGATAGCCACCGGGCTCGTCGAGGTCAAAGCCGAGCGCCTGGCCCTGCTCAATCGCTCCCGCCCCTTGCCCTACACCATCGAAACGGGACGACGCGTCTCCGAGGAGCTGCGGCTCAGGTGGCGGTTTCTCGATCTCCGGCGTCCTGAGATGCAGAGCAACCTCATCAGGCGGCACCAGATCATCCGCATCATTCGCAACCACTTCGACGATCTCGGCTTTGTCGATGTCGAGACCCCGGTGCTCACCAAGTCCACTCCCGAAGGGGCGCGCGACTATCTCGTCCCGAGCCGGGTGCAACAGGGGAAGTTCTTCGCCTTGCCGCAGTCGCCGCAGCTCTTCAAGCAGCTCCTGATGATCTCTGGCTTCGAGCGCTACTACCAGATCGTGAAGTGTTTCCGCGACGAGGACCTGAGAAGCGACCGACAGCCCGAGTTCACCCAGCTCGACCTCGAGGCCTCTTTTGTGCGCGAGGAGAACATCTTCGAATTCATCGAGCCGCTGGTCGGCAGGTTGATTCGCGAGGTCGGCGGCGGGACGGTGACGACGCCGTTTCCGCGCATAAGTTACGACGAAGCCATGTTGCGCTTCGGATCGGACAAGCCCGATCTGCGCATCCCGTTGGAAATCGTCGACATCAGCGATTGGGCGCGAGATGTCGATTATCGCATTTTCTCGGATGCGCTGCAGCGCCGCGGCGTGGTGCGGGCGCTGCGGATCCCGCAGGCGAAGAACAGAAGCCGGCGCGAGCTGGATCTGCTCTCGGAGCGGGCCGTCGCGCTCGGAGCCAGCGGGCTGCTCTGGATCAAGGTCCTTGAAGGTGGCGACATCAGCTCCGCGGCGAAGAAAGCGCTTACCGACGAAGCGCGCGCGGCCTTGCTGTCGCGACTCGGAGCCGGGGCGGGGGATCTGGTGCTGATCTGCGCGGACCGCGCAAACATCGTCGCGAAGGTCCTTGGGCAGCTACGCCTCGAGGTTGCGGCCAGCGATCTTCCGGCGCCCACGGGTTTTGCGCCGCTGTGGGTGAACGCCTTTCCGCTCTTTGAATGGTCCGAGGCGGACCAGCGTTGGGAGAGCGCGCACCATCCATTCACGAATCTGCGCGAGGAGGACATCCCGCTTCTGGATACCGACCCGGGGGCAATCCGAGCAACGGCTTACGATCTCGTGCTCAACGGCTACGAGATGGGCTCCGGTTCGATCAGAATCCACGACCAGGAGCTGCAAGGCAAAATCTTCGCGGTGCTCGGCTTGACGGACGCCCAGGCACGCGAGAAATTCGGTTTCCTCCTCGACGCGCTGGCGCTTGGAGCGCCGCCGCACGGCGGCATGGCGCTTGGAATGGATCGCCTCGTCATGGTCTTGGTGGGCGCGGATTCGATCCGCGACGTCATTGCGTTTCCGAAGACGAACCAGGCGGTTTGCTTGCTGACACAAGCCCCGTCTGCCGTCGACACCGCGCAGCTCGACCTGCTCGGTATCGCCGTGACTCGGCCCCCGGCGCCGCAACCACCGACCACACCGGGGGGTTGCCAGCCGGATTCGCCCGGGCATACGCCACAAGCCGCCAGCGCATCATAGTGCGCTCTGCCGCGGGAGCTATCGCCACCGATGGTCTTCAGAAACCAGGTGAGCGAGCGGCTCCGCGCGGCGCTGGTCGGCCGGATTCGAGCGCTACAGCGGGTGATTGCGATCGTCGTCCGCTGCGGTGAAGAACTGCACCAGGGCTTCTTCATTGCGCCTGGCATCTTCCCAGCCCAGTTTCTCGATCTCGGCCGTGTAGCAGCGGTCAAAGAGCAGGTACGAGAGCAGGTCTGCCTCGAGCTCGTCCGGATCGGGGCCAATCATGTTGTAGAACTTGCGCGTTGACCAGTTCGCCCGCACCTTGCTTTTGCGAAAGCACGTCGTCGCGAGACACCCGATGTCTTCACTGGGCCGCATGTAGCACGTTCGCACGTGCCGGTAGGGCGCGCCGCGAACGGGGGCGATCACGGCGTTGAGGCGCTCCAGGAAAGTCGATCCGAAGGCAGTGGCGCCCCAGGAAAGGAGCGTATTGAACTGCTCAAGGCGCATGAGGTGTTCTTCGATGGAATCGAGCGTGAGCGCATTGAGGGCCTTGCCGAGCAGAAACACGAGGTTCGGCGGCCGATCGCGCGACTTTTCGAGCGCGGCGTCCCTGCGAGCTCTGAACGATCGCTTGACGCCGATGACGAGGACGCGGTCGGCTCCGAGTCGCAGCGCCGGGCTCAGGGGTGTGTTCTGTCGCAGCGCGCCATCCACGAAGTAGTTTCCTCCGAGGTCCACCGGGGGAAAGAAGAACGGTATGGCGGCAGAAGCCAGGCAGTGCAAAGGCGTCAGCCGCACCGGCAAGAGGTCAGCGACGTCGTAGGGCATGAATCCAGGAACGCTTCCGCGATGGTGGTCGACAAAGTGGATGCTGCGCCCCGTCGCGATTTCCGTGGCCGAGATCACAATCGCCTCGACCTCGCCGGTGAAGAGCCGGCGGCGCATGCCTTCCCACGGCAGTCGATGGTAAATGAGCTCCCGCAAGGGCGCCGGATCGAGCAGCGAGACTTGCCGTGCATTCGGGCGCCGCGAGCCACCCCGGAGCAGGCGCGGCAGTCGCACCAGATCGCGGGCGCCAAACCGGAATATCTGGTCGCTGCGCAGCGCGCACCACACGTCCGAAAGCTGGCGAGCACTTGCGGACGTGAGACCTCGACCCGCGATCCAGATGCCGTTGATCGCGCCCACCGATGTCCCCACGATCACGTCCAGGCGGAGCCGGTCCCCCAGGTGGGCAGACAGGTCGCACAGCAGGTATCGCAGGATACCGGCCTCATACGCTCCCCGCGCCCCACCGCCGGACAACACCAAGGCGACTTTCATGGCGTTTTCTTACCGCAGCTCCGTCGCCGGGGCACGGGGACACCGTTCCTGCTCATTTGAGCAAGAGGCGTTCGAGCACATCCTGAAGAAAGCGAGCTCCGCGCTCCTTGCCTTCGACGCTGTCGGGTCGGGGTAGGCCGAGCCAGGTCGGCTTGGTCTGCCCCGTAACGACCCACATCGGCAAGGCGGTCATGAGCAGCGCCAGCACCGCGCGCGTGTCAATGCGCCGAATCACGCCCCGCGCTGCCAGCTCGCGCAAGGCCGAGTCGAACATCTTGAGCGCCGCGCCCTGAAGCTCCTCTTCCAGGCCGATGAAGTCCGCGCTGTTTTCCAGGATCCGAAAGAGCATCATGCGGGTGAATGGCAGACTTTGATACAGATACGACTGTAGTCGCTCCGTGAATGAACGAATCAGGCCGCGCATCTCCAGGGCCGAGGAGACGCTCCGGAGCTCCTTGATGAAGGGATCGATCAGCGCGAGGAATCCCTGGTGGCCGAGGCGATAGACCTCGGCGAAAAGCGCCTGCTTGTCGCCAAAGTGGTACTTGAGGGTGGCCAGGTCGATCTCCGAGGCCGCGGCAATCTGGCGAAGCGACGTCGCTTCGTAACCACCGGCTGCAAACAGCGCCGCGGCAGCCTTGAGCACCCGCTCACGCGTCGCCATTCCGTCCGCGCGCGTCGGCCGCTCGCGGCGGCGGGGCGGAGCATCCGATACCGAAGCGTCCATGGGCCGAAACCTCCTGAACGGCGAGTCGCGTATTCCGTCGTGGCTCGAACTTAGCCTAGCATGCTCGCCGCCCCCAGACCAGGCTTGCGCCGCGCGGACGCCGCATTCCGGACCACGGATGAATCGCCAGGTCATTCCTGCGGGGACAGACTCGCAAGGAGCCGCCGGGCGATCGTCCGCGATGGCTCGGTCCGGACCACGCTTTCCTCCGCCAGAAGCACGGTCCACGATTCAAGAGCCGCGGCCCCGGCCGGGCTCAACGCCTTGAGCAGCCCGTTGCGGAGGGATGGTCCGTACTTCGACTGCGGGAGCCGAAGCAGAAAGAACGCTCCTCCCAGCGAAATGAGGTCGGCACCGAGGCGATGCGCGACCTTGACGAGAGCGGTCAGTGCCGGGCCTGGTGGACATGCCCAGCACGGAGCAGCAGCGGCGCTCTCGAAGAGCACCAGGAGCGCGAGCTGTCGGCCCGCCAAATCGTCCACGTCGCGCTCGGACCTTGTCCCGGGCTGCACATGCCCCGCAGCGACGGCGGCGACGAAACTGTCCGCCTCCAGCGCCGTCTCCGGGAACGCGTAGGGGCGCAGTGCGGCCATGAAGCCACGGCAGTCCGCGAATCGACTCTGGGCCTGGTGCGCGCACGCCCGATCCAGGGTCGGCCACAGGCCAGGTGACAGCGGCCGTGCCGGAACGGGTAGCGTTCCCCGGGTATTGGTCGCCATGAGCTGCAGCATCTGTGCAAGAGTCTCGCATTGGAAGGGCGTCTTGCCCGTGAGGAGCTCGTAGAGAATGACGCCCATCCCGAAGATGTCGCTCTCGCGGCCTTCCTCGCCCGCAAATCGCTCCGGCGACATGTAGCGGACAGTGCCCATGATCTGTCCCGTCTGCGTCGCCCAGGAGCGATCCGATGGCTTGGCCATGCCAAAATCCAACAGCCGCACGCGCCCCGACTTGTCGAGCATGAGATTGGCCGGCTTGAGGTCGCGGTGCAGCATGCCGGCATCGTGAACCGCGGACAGGGCCTCGAGCGCTTCGTACGCGATGCGGCACGCCTCGGGTTCGGCGAGCGGCGCGCGCCCCGCGATCACGCGATCGAGCCCGGTGCCGTCGACAAACTCGGTAATCATGTAGAGGTGGCCATTGATCTCCAAAAGGTCGATCAGTCTGACGATGCCCGGATGACGAAGCTGGCGCAACGCTTTCGCCTCGCGCAGGAACCTCCGCCGATCCTCCTCCGGATACTCCCCGAGGACCGCCGGGCGCAGGTGCTTCACCGCAACCATGGATTGATCCTCGCCGTCGCAGGCCAGATACACGGTGCCGAACGACCCTCGCCCGAGCACGCGGATACAGGTAAAGCGATCCGCCAGCCGAGGGCCGGTCGGGAACGCGGCAGCAGCCTCCCGGCTACTGGAGTCCATCATGCCCTTCTTCCGTTGCTCGCGGTGCGGTCACCGTTCCTGCTCCAGCGCCAGGCGCGGGCTCGCCCCGGGGAAACCAATGCCGCATGTCGTCACCCTTGGACCTCCGATGTTTTCGCTCAGGCTATCACCCCGGAGCGCCCATCGCTACGAGCGCCACGCGGAGCGCCATCGCCCGCGCGGCATGGTGGCGCCGGCGCCGCCTACGCAATATAGTCTCGGCATGTTCTGGGTAGCGCGCACAGGCCACAGACCTCTCCGTACCACAGGCTTCGTAGCGCTTCTGGCGTTTCTCGCGAGCCTGGCGGGCGGCGGTGCAACGCTGGCCGCGCGTCGTGCCGGGGCCGCGGAAGATCCACTGGCGTCGCTGCCCGAGCGCGACGTCATCTACTACTTCCCTGACACGGTCGGACGCGACCCCGCCCAGATCGTCGTGCTCTTCCAGGCGTGGATCGACGCCGTGGCCACACCCGAAGTCGGCGTAAGGGGGAAAGTCGTGTACTTCTCCCGACTCAAGGACCTCGAGAGCTACATGGAGGAGTGCCGCCGCACGGGAGCGTATCCGATTTTTGGCGCGCTCCATGCCGAGACGGCACTCGAAAAACGCGCGGAGTGGGGCCTCGACGCCTTTGCGTATGCGCTCGGCGCCGAGGGAAAGGCGCGCCACTCGATCGCCGTCATCGTTCGCCAGGACAGCCCGATACGGCGGCTGGAGGACTTGCGGAACCAGGTAGTCGTCGCCCCGGACTACTGGGGCCGAAATGTCCGCAGGTTTGAGAAGCTGGTGCTGGACGACCGCGTGTCGCTCGCGAAGCTGAAGTCGCTCGAGCTGAGCCCGTCGTCGATTTCGGCGATCATGGGCGTGCAATATCGGTCCGCCGATGCGGCGTTCGCTTCCAGCCGCGTGTTCAACCTCATGCGCCAGAACTCGAGCGCCGTGTGGCGCGCCATGCGCATCGTCCATCAGTCCAGGGATGTGCCGATATCCGCGGTCGTGGCGTTCTCGACGACGACGCCGCGTCAGCTTGCGTACATGCGGCGCGAGGGCGCTCGCATGCACGAGACCGCCGAAGGCAGAAAGTGGCTCGAGTACGTGCGCCTGGATCGTATCGTGCCGGGAAGGTGGGAGAACCTGTTCGACCCGGAGGATCTCCGCGCGCCCTAGATTCAGGCGCCGTCGGGTTTGGACCCCGCCCAAACCCCGTCCAAACATGTCGCCGGGCTAAAGGCCGGCATCCATATTGGTCCGCCGGCCCACGGCTGCTCCGATGTTCCTGTTTCTCCAGACTCGGGCGGCGGTTGAATCGCGCGGCGACCCGGCAGTGACAGGGCTACTATAGTTCCTGAGCCGGAGGCGCACCTCAAACTTCGCTAGATCGATGTCCGCGTTGCCGTCGCCCTTGGTATGACCCGACGACCGACGAGGCCACGCCGAGCGGTGACAGACAGCATCCAGGAGATGACCAGGCTGAGGAAGATCAGGCCGATCCGGCTGGATCCCGGCACGCGAGGTTGCGGTAGCGCCGTGAGATTGACGTGGCTCGAGCCCCGGGCGTTGGAGAGCCGTAAGGCGATCAAATTCCGCCCGCGAACCAGTCGGTCAGCCTGAACCTGTTGCGGCGGCACGACCACGTTGGGCTCGCAGTCATCGATGTTGACACAGCCGGACGAGCGCCAGCCGAAACCCCAACCGCCCAGGTAATCGCCGTTGCTATAGACATCGAGGCTGTCGTCCGACTGGAACTCGAGCCACACCTCGGAGCTGCCGTCCCACTCGAACCAGCCGCGGTAGAAGACATCCGCAAGGCGTTCCTCGCTATAGTCTGGCAGGGTCACCGGCCACCAAGAGCTGTCGTCAAAATTCGGTTCGTGGAAGAAAAACCCGGCGTCATCCTGAGCCCCTGCGAAGTCGCCTGTCCATGGCGGGGACCGGCGCCAGGTAATCTGGATCGGCGAGGGCGTCGGAGTCGCGGTCGGGGTAGCCGAAGCGGTGGCTGTCGCAATCGGGGTGGCCGTGCCGGTGGCCGTCTCGGTAGAGGTGGCCGTCGCAGTGGCCGTGGCCGTAGCGGTGGCGATGGCCGTCTCGGTCGCGGTCCCGGTCGAAGCGGCCGTCGCCGTAGGAGTCGCGCTGGCAGTCGCGGTCCCGGTCGAGGTGGTCGTAGCCGTCGGAGTCGCACTGGCGGTCGCGGTCCCGGTCGCGGTGGCAGTGGCTGTCGAAGTCGCACTCGCCGTCCCCCGTGAGGTGGCCGTAGCCGTGGGAGTCGCTCTGGCGGTCGCCGTCCCGCTTGAGGTGGCCGTAGCCGTGGGGGTCGCACTGGCGGTCGCGGTCCCGGTTGAGGTGGCCGTAGCCGTGGGAGTCGCACTGGCGGTCGCGGTCCCGGTCGCGGTGGCCGTGGCCGTCGCACTGGAGGTCGCCGTCCCGGTCGCGGTCGCCGTCCCGGTCGCGGTCGCCGTCCCGGTCGAGGTCGCCGTCCCGGTCGCGGTCGCCGTCCCGGTCGAGGTCGCCGTCCCGGTCGAGGTGGCCGTAGCCGTCGGAGTCGCACTGGCGGTCCCGGTCGAGGTGGTCGTAGCCGTCGGAGTCGCACTGGCGGTCGCGGTGGCTGTAGCCGTCGGAGTCGCACTGGCGGTCGCGGTCGCCGTGGCCGTAGCGATGGGCGTGGTAGTGGGCGTGGGGGTGGGGGTGGGGGTGGGCGCCAGGATGTCGATACCGTAGTCCTCCACTTCGCCGTCCGACGCCGAGCCGGTGAAACTGACAGCGCCGTCCGTCGTGCAGCGGAAGCGAGCGAAGGTGGCCCCCACCTGCGCAGTGGCGGGAACGCTGATCGTCGCGTCGTTGCTGCCCGTGGACAGAGCAAGGCCGCCAGGGAAGGCGTCTTCATCCACTTCGCTCCAGTCGCCGTCGCCGTTGAAGTCGACCCAGCCGCTGAGGGTACAAGCGCTGCTCGCGATTACGGTCACGCCTGCCGTTTCACCGGGGACGAGCGAATCCACGAAGGTCACGCCGTCCTCGTCGTCCGTATCGGTCGTGTCGTCGCCCGTGGCCATCGCGTCGGGTTGGCCATCTCCCTCGCCATCGACCGCCGCGCCGAGAAAGACGCCGCTCCCCAGCGCGTGGTAGGGGCCGCCGCTCGCCACCTGGGTCGGGTAGGTCGGATCCGGAGCGTCGCCGAAGTCATAGTCGGACGGGTTCACCGACGTCACGGTCGCGTCTTCCGTGCCTCCCGCCGCGGTATCGTCGGTCGGAATACCGCCGGTCAGAGTATCGCTCGTGATCGTTCCCTGGGCACTGACCGAGCTCACCCCAAGCGGCAGCGGGTCGGCGATTACGACGTCGAAGGTGATCGTCACCAATCCGCCGTCGGAGATCATGCCGGCGTTCACTGCGACAGTGGTGTCGCCGCCGGAATTTCCGGCCGTCACCGATCCCTGAGTGGTCGTCACCGACCCGACCGACAGGCTGGTGTTTGCCCCGGGCGTGACGGCGAACGCCACACCCGTCGCCGCCCCGTCATTGTCGTCGTCGGCGTTGCTGATGGCGACTTCGTAGCGCAGCGTGTCACCGGGATCAGCCTGGGTATTTCCATTCACGTCGACTTGGAGCGAGGCCGTCATCGTCGCGCCGAGCATCGACGCGAACGAGAGGGAGTCGATGACCACGTCCGGCGCTGTCACGGCAGAGCCGACCGTAAGCACGACCGCACCGACGCTTGTGAAGTCCGCCCCGGCGCCAAGGCTCGTCGTGAACGACGAGAAGGGGAGGATGAAGCTCGTCGCGGTGAAGATGAGGCCGGGCAGCGTGAGTGTCATCTGCGACGCGTTCCCCGCGTCTGTGAAGATCTCCACAGTCACGTTGACCGGGAGGTCGTCGAAAATGACCCCCATCTCCAGAGCGTCGAGCTTCCCGCCGTCCGTGACGTCCAGGCCACCGAGCCCGCTCGGGTCGAGCACCGAAGAACCGTCGAGACCATCCCAGCTAATCGTGCCCTGCGCCGCGATCGTGGCGTCCTGGCTGTAGCTCAGGAACCCCGAGCTGACCGCCATGCTGCACTCGTTTCCGGCGATGATGCCAGCGGTCAGGTTCAAGAGGAGGTCCCGCTCGCCGCCCAGGATCCCGGACCCGGAAACCGACGAGGAAGTGGATGTGCCGGCCGGCGGGAACACGAGGCTCAGTGACGATTGAGCGGTCGAAAAGCTGTCCAGAGTGACTGGAGCAGCGGTCGAGCGGGTGCTCGCCCCCAGCAGGAGGGCGATGAACACGACCGCGATTCCGGTAACGCCGGAAGCCAGATGGGCTGAATCTGTATCGCGCAGGGACATGCACCCCCGAGCGGTGCCGCCGGCACCTCGCCTCATAGTAATGGGCGGAGTCGGCCCAGAATGCCGGACGAGGCGCGATCGACGGTGCATTCGCCCAATGCAGCCTGGTAGTGGCATCATCCGCCTTGCCTTTCGGTGGTCGAGAGGGTCCAAGCCGGGATCGTCCTTTGGCGGATGTCCCTGCTTCGGTGTCGCGTGGTCAACAGACGCCGAGTGGCCCCAGCCGCAAGGTACGGCTATCTACTCGCGCTCGATTCGGGCATCATGGCATCGCTCCATGGGCCGCATTGCGAATGCCTTTTCCGAAGGCACGGGCGATCTCGGCCAAGCCCGGTATTCCAGACCGGAATCGGTTACAGATGTCGCGAATCCCAACTCGCTTTCTGCGCTGTTCGTAGCGCGGTTCGCAGCGCGAGTCAAGCTTTTTCGGATCAGAACTAGCCTTGGTCGGAAGTCGTCGCGACAGGTATCGGTGTGCAGGCCTGGGTCTGCCTTTGAAGCCAGGGGGCGATCCTCCGGCGCCTCCGAGGGTGTTAGTGCTATGGGCGCCGGGCGGCTCCTCATCAGTTCCACACCGGCACCGCCGACCCGCGTCGGATGAAACGGACGACCTCGCAATTCGAGTTTCCTATTTGCGGGAGGAGGCGGTGTACAAGTACGGTAGTGCTCGCAGGTTCGCCTTCCCAGCACGCAAAAAACCTCACGGCCCCGCCGCGGAGACCGGCTCGGAGGCCTGCCGGCGCAGCACCAGGAAGCTCGCCGCCGCCACCTCCCGGACCTCGCCCTCGATCTCTGCGAGCAGCTCCGGCGCCGATTTCGCAGCGAAAACCTGCACGAGCACGTGGACTCGAGCGGCCACCGGAGCGGGCGCGGCAGCGATCACCAGCGCGTTTTCCTCCAGTAGATCAGGTCGCTCCTCAGCGCGCGCCCCACTCTGCCAGGACACTCTTCGCACTGGCCGATCGCTCGCGTCCCAGGTAGCGAGCTCCGCGAGCTCCAAGTCGAAAAGGTCCGCTGCCTCCTCGACGACCTCCGCGAGCCCCGCCGTCTGCCGCGCCGCCATCTCCAACAGCCAGTCCTGCGCGGCGGCGGCGCGCAGGTCGGCTTGCAGCTCGTTGTCGCCGGCGCCCTTGCGGACTCTCGCCAGCAGCGCAACTCCGAGCGACCCGAGGTCGGCGGCAAAGACCAGGTCGCCGCTTCCGGACGACGAGCCGCAGCAGGTGATCACCTCGATCCCGTGTATCGCCGTCGCGCGCGGAGACCATCGCATCTCGCGAAGCAGGAGCGCAGCATCGCGGGCGGAGCGGAACTGCTCCTCTTCTGCCAGCGTGCGCCGGGACTTTTCGATCAGGTCGCCGAGAAGGCTGGTCATGGTATTGAAGGTGCTCGCCAGGTCATCGAGCTCGCGAATGCGGCCTCCAGATTCATGCTGCTCGTAGTCACCATCCGCGACGCGCGCCGCCGATGCAATCATGGCGCGGATGGGGCGGCGAAGCACCCGCGCCAGATACGTCCCCACGATCAGGCTGCTCAGGATCGCCCAGGCGACGAGGAACACGAGCTTGTTGCGAAAGGCCCGGGCGTGGCTCAGGTCGTCGTCGCGGGTCAGAACGGCAATAGCGACAATTCCGGCCAGCACGCCGTCGGCCGCACGGATACCGCCAAAGGCGCACATCGTCGCGCCGACCTCTCCATGCGCCTGGCTGTCTCCGACATGCACGTTGCCACTGCCGGCGACGAGTCGATCCCGCAGATCCGGCGGAGTTTTCACCTTGAAGAACGCTCTCTGGTCTTCGTCGACACAGAAGCGAAACAGCTCGGGTCGGCCGTCGGACGCCAGACCAATCACGCAGCTCACTTGCCCGTGGAGCAAGATCGTCCGGATCGCACCGTACGCCTCCGCGCGTTCACCTTTGCTCGCGAGCTCCTGGAAATCCTGAAGCGACAGAAATTGCGCAATCGATGAGGCAAGTGCGAATGCCTCGTCGTGCAGGTCCTCCTCGACCTGTCGGTGCTGCCCGGCAAGGCTCGTGTACCCGAGCACCAGTGCAATCGCGACGCACAGGGGCACGATTCCCATAAGGATGTGAGTGGTAATCCTCATCGCTACCACCCACCTCTGACCACGGACAGCAGCCCCGTCGAGAAGCCGGGACACTCGTTGAGGATGGTGAGCACGTGGGCTTTCTTGAAGGCGAGGCAGCTCACCCCGGCGCTTCGCGACGCGAACACAGCGCACGGCAGCGGTTGCTCGAAGAGCACCGAGGAGGCCCCCAGAACTCGGGGCAACGGTTGATCTTCGGCGTCAACGGCAGCCCCCGCCACGACGACGAGCAGCCGCCCCAGCGGACGAGTCCCGTCGCCTATCGGTTCTCCCGGGCGAAAAACTGCGAGTCTCGATACTTCGGCAACAGGCGCGAGCTCGCTCAGGGAGAGGCAAGCAAACGGCGCTGCGCGGCTGAGCGCCAGCAATTTTTCGGCGAAGTTCATGGACGCACCACGACGAACATCTGCGGGAACAGGTGAGGAGCCTCGGGGCTTGGTCGCGAGTGCCGGTAAGGGAGCGCTCGGGCGAGGCCGCCGGCAAAGTGCTCGACAGCTCGCCGAAACGGGCTGCCGAGTCCAGGGTCGAGGTCAGAAGAGGCCAGGTGGGCTGCTTGCGCCAGGCCGCTGAGGGCGCTCTTTCGCCAGGTCGCGTTCGCCGGCTCCAGCAGCAGGGTGCGCAGCTCCGGCGTTACCCCACCCACTCCAAACACCCAGCAACCGCTGCCAATGTCGGCAGCCTCGGCGGCGCCGACTTCTACAGGCTCGCCCGCGGCCCCGGCGCGCAAGGGGACCCAAAAACCGCTCGGCGGCGTCGGTCCAAAGCGCGAGACGAGCCCGGTCAGAAGGTCGATGACAACATAGCCGCGAGCTCCAGCAAGCGGGAAGCTCCTCGTGACCGAGCCAAGTGCGCTCCCAGCGTGCTTGCGTCGGTCCAGGATCGCCGCGACCGCTCGGGCGATGGCGTCCCTTCGCAGCAAGCTGGAGAGCCGGTCGTCGTCGCCGCTGCCGCCGTCGCCAGCCCAGGCTACGATCGCGGTGTCATCGCACAGCCAGCCGGACACCGGCGTGGCTCCGGTCGTGCCGGCCCCGGTGACCGACACCGCCACGACGCCCCGCGTCGCGAGCACCGCGGGTAGGGGCACATCGAGCCGGCGGTCGAGATCCTGAGCGCGGCTGGCGACACGAACCGTTGTCAGATTGCTCGCTTGCGCGGCAACGTGCCGCGCCAGGGTGGTGCTCATCGCCGAAAAAGTCTGCGCGAGCTGGCGCAGCTCCAGCGGTGAGGAAATCTCGATCCCGTGACCATACTCTCCAGCAGCGACGCGCAGGGCCGCATCCTTCATCGCGGCAATCGGCCTGGCCAGTCTGCGGGCCAAAAGAAACGCAAAGAAGCTCGCCGAGACCATGGCGATGGCGCCAATGAGACCGACGCGCAGCAGCGCAACGCGGGACCGATGCAAGATTCTCGTGACGTCCACATCCGCGCCGGCAATGGCCTCGACCTTGCCGCCGCGCTCGCGAATTGGTGCGAAGCCCGACTTGAGCAGTCCCCACTGCTCCCACTCCTTGATGCCAGTCAGGTGGGTCACGCCGCGGAACCAGACGTCCCGCAAGCCTTCCTCCTCGCTCGGAGGAGCATCCTGATCGCCGATTGCCGAATGTTCGTCGCCGACGGTCCCGTCGATCACGTAAATGATCAGGCGGCCGTTGTCTCGCATGACGAACGTATACAGGTAGGCGAGCTGGTTGAGCTCCATGAGCCGCGTCATCGGTGCCGCGTATTTTCTGTAGAGCGGATGCGACTCATCGCGCATCGTCATGATCTGGCGATGCTCGCCGGAATCGACAAACGCGGCGGTCACGGTTGCCATGGCGAATAGTTTGCGATCGAAGCCGTGCAGGATTTCGTCGTAGAGCGCCCCATAGCTCGCCCAGGCGGCCACGATCGTGCCCACTCCGAGAACGGGCAGGAGCATGGCCAGGATAAGAGTCTGCACGCGCATCACGCCACCTCGGGGAGCGGCGCCGGCACGGCCAACGTGGCGTTTCTTAGCAGCTCGATGCCGATTTCCGGGGACACCTCGGCGGCCGCGAAGACCTTTTCGCGTTGCAGCGCGAGAATGCGCGCGCCACGCGACGTGACGGTATCTCCATGGCGCGTGTCGGGACCGAGGAGCGCGACCTTGCCGACGATCGTCCCGGGCGCAGCGACGCTTTCGCCAGCCGGACCCACGACGTGTGCAGATCCCTCGAGGATCAGCGAGGCGGCGAGTGCATCGTTTCCGCGTCCGTGAATGAGATCACCGGAGGCCACGTGCCGCTCGACTGCCGCGGCGGCGATCCGTGCCAGGCCAAAGGTGCCGACGCGCGAGAAAAATTCCGTGCCGAGCAGGTGATCGACCTTCTCGACCAGGTTCAGCGGCCGGTCCCCGCTCTCACCGAGAAGCTCGGAAAGCGCGATCCGGAGCTCCGCGCCGCGCTCACCCAGAAGCCGCTCCGCCAGGCGCTCCCGGGCTTCCTCCGGATGCGCCTCCCAGGTGGCAAAGCATGCGGCCGCGGCTTCCAGGGACTGCGTCGCGTGCAGCGATTCCTCGACGATTTGCGCGGCGCTGCGCGGTGGCGGCGCGAACGTCCGCCGGTAGGAGAGCAGTTTCTCGGCGACTGGACGGGTGTCGACCAGAGGCAGAAGAAGCCGAAAAATGGCCCGCGGGCAAAACTGCTCAAGCGTCTCCAGCGCGTCGCCCCGCACTTTCTCATTGTCGCTGCGGAGCGAGGTGACGACGAGATCGAAGTCGCCAAGGCGTCCGCCGAGCGCGAGCAGCTCCAGCACGAAGATGACCGAACGGCGGTGTACACTATGAAAGTGCGCGGCCAGGACGCGCCGCCCTACGGATGCCCCGGCGGCTTCGCGCAGCGTCTCGCCCTGACTGAGATAGCGGAACGCCCGCCTGATCTCCGGGCGGAGCAGACCCGGCAGCATGCCATCCAACTGACCGAACGCCAGACGGCCCAGCGAACGCGCGGCAAGGGAGCGCGCCTCGTAATCGTTTCGGAGATCGCGGAGCACGGATACGAGGCCAGGGATTGCGCGCAACCCGACGCTGTCGATGGTCTTTTCCACCAGCCGTCGCTCGCGAGGGTTGAGCACCGCGCTGGTGTGCAGCAGCGGCACCACACTGGCGGAATCCCCGATCGCCCCGAGTGCCGTGATGCTGGCCTGCCGCATTTCTCCGGACCCATTCTCCAGCGCCGACAACAGGGGGCCCACGAGCCGACTCGACTGACTCGTCACCAGCCGACTCGCGGCCTCCACGGCCGCGGCGCGCACTTGCTCGCCGGGCGCCTGCAGGAACGGCACCAGGGCATGTGCATACCGCGGGTCGCCGAGCCGACCCACCGCGCGAATGCCGGCCACGAGCTCGTCTCCTTCCCCCTGCAGCAGCCCCCGCAGGGCGCGGACCCCGACCAGTGCATCGTCCGGACACCAACTGCGCCACAGAGCCACGGCTGCTGCCGCGCGCAGGCGCGGGTCCGCGGCTTGTGCCAGCGCCAGGAGGCGGTCACGCGCGACGAGATTTCGCGCGCATAGCTCTTCGAGCAATTCCGGGCCGATCGCGTCAAGCTCTCGACCGATCCAGCCCCACAACTCCGCGGCGGTCTCGGGTCTTGCCGCGGCGACGATCTCCCCAAACACCGCGGCGAACGCCTCCCGTTCACTCGGCGGGCGCTGAAAAATCGCCTCCAAGATGCACTGGTGCGCGCGTTCGGAACCCGCCGCGAGCAGATATCGCCCCAGCGCGGCCGCCTCGGCCGGCGGTGCTCGCCGCATCTCCGCTCCCAGCGATACCAGCGTCTCCGGCCCCATGCTGCCAGCGATGCTGCCTTCGGATGCGGACAAGTCCAGCCATCCCCGCCGCAGGTTCCCGATGAGCGAGGACGCGTAGTCGTGCCGCACGAAGAAAGACACGAGAAGATACAGCAGGGCGATCAGCAAGCCGAGGCTCGAGAGCTGCTGCGGAGAGAGTTTCGGCGCTGCATAGAGGAGGAATGCCCCGGTCGCCGCGATGCCAAGCGGCTCCTCCAGGGCCTCGATGATGGTCCTGAGGTCGCGCCGCCCGTGTGCGGGCAGGGCGTTGACCAGGAAATTCCACGTATTGTAGTCAACAGAAATCTGCAGTCCGTGATACGCAAAAAATCCGGCGATAGCGACAGCTTCTCCACCATCGACGACGAGAGCAGAGAATACTGCGATCATGGCGACAGGTTGAATGAGGACAGCATTTCTGACGCCGAAATAAAGGATGATGCGATTGAATATGAGGAAGTTTACGATGAAATTGAAGGCATTTACAAATACAAATAGTTTACCGAAAAGCGTCGCCATTTGCTCTTCTGTTCTTGACTTGGACAATATGTTCAGATACTGGAATTCTGACATAGTCAAGACGACGACAAGCAGGGCAAAGGAGGTTGCTAGTAGAAGAGCGTATCGCGAGCGGCGCAGGCTCGACAAGACATGGCTCATTTGCTGAAAGAGCCCGACATCCTCGTCCTGCTCGGCAGCGGAAGCAACCGGCCAGCGCCTGTTGATGCGCATGAAGACGGGGTAGGCACCCAGGGCGAGGATGGCGGAGAGGACGAAAAGCTGAGCGACCGCGAGGTGCGGCGCCAGCACGCTGACGAGGCTGCCGCCCGCGATCGCGCCAAACGCCAAGCCCCCGCTGAAGAACGCGAAAAGTCGCTTGCCGTCGAGAATCGAGAAGAAGGCGTCGAGGAAGTTCCAGTAGAGCGCGTAGACGGATAGGTAGCTGCCGAGGGCGAAAAGCTTGGCGGCGAAAAAGACCCAGGGGGCGGGGAAGCTCACAAGCAGGGCGTGCACGATGAGGTCGCCAAGCGCCAAAGTGACGATGGCGAAGCTCATGGCGCGGGCAATGCCGAGCCGCGCGGTCAGGTGCGACAGGAACGGGGTGACCGCGACCATGACGAGCGCCAGGAGCAAGTAGACGAGGGGCAGGCGAGCGGCGCCCAAATTCGTCAAAAAAAGGGCATCGGCCGTGGCGATTCCCACGGCGATGCCCGCCTGGAGAAACGCGCCGAGCAATCCGAACTCGACGACTTTGGCAAGCTCTCCGGCGTGCAGCTTGAAGAATCGTCGGAGAGCCTGCCGCATTGCTACAGCGCGCCGGGGCGGCTCAGCGCCCGGCGAGAAACACGTGGCTCACATGCTCGTGCCGAAAGTCACGAAACCCCATGTGGGCCTCCTCCATCCATACGCGTCGGCGCGCCTCGAGCACGCGCAGACCGGCCTCGGAAAGCAGGATCGACGCCTCCTCCGGCGAATGGAAGTGGTAATAGAAGCGATCACTATAGACAAAGCCGCCGTCCGCAAGCGGCGTCATGTCGTGGCCGGCGACCCCATCGTCGGCGCCGGGAACGTTGCACAGCAACAGACCATCTTTGCGTAGCACGCGTCGCAACTCGCGCAGCACGTTGAGCGGCTGCTCGATCGTCTCGATCACGTCCGTTGCGATGATGGCGGAAAACGATTCATCGTCGAAGGGAAGCTCGGTCATGTCCGCCTGAACCCGGCGGATTCTCGCCAGCGATTCCGCGGGAATAGCCCGCAGCGCATGAGAAGAGCCGTCACTCGCGACGAGCTCGGCTGGCAAGGAGAGCAGGGCCGAAAGATTTCTCCCCGTACCCGCGGCCGCATCCAGCAGGCGCGCGTTGGTGGGAAGCTGTGAGCGAATCAGCTCAGCGAAGTCAACGACAAAAGGGAGCGCGTCGTAACCCCACACGGCGCCGCCATGCTCCCGGTAAAGATCATCCCAGGACGACCAGCTCGCCTGTTTACCCTGTGTCCCATCGTGAAAAGGTCTCATGCGATCAAATACTCTGCAAAAGTGCCGCGAAGGCAGTGGTTGGAGCTCATACTCGAAGCGTAGGCGCCGGCATTGAGCAAGGCGAGGCGATCGCCCGGAGCGAGTGCCGGCAGCTCGACATCCACGGCGAAGACGTCAAGTGCCTCGTTGATGTTTCCTGCCACCGTTACGCGCTCCCACGGGTCGTGCGAGCGGGGCAGAGCCAACGGGGCGACGGTAGGAGGCATGTCATACATTGCGGGCTCGATCATGACGTTGAAGCCGGCGTTGACGGTCGCGAAACGCGTCCCGCAGCGCTGCTCCACCGAGCTTACACGAACGAGGAGGACACCGGAGTCCATGACGAGAAACGTGCCGGGTTCGACCCAGACCTCCGTTTCTCCACCTCCGAGATGGCGCCGAATGAGGTCCGCCCAACGATCCAGATCAACAGGTTCGTCCTCAGCAGTCATGGGCACGCCGAGACCACCGCCCACGTTGACGTACCGCAGCGGTCCCGCCGACCGGACAAAGCTTTGCGCGGCTTCCAGAATCTCTTGCCATCGTTCCAGTTGCGGTGTCAGGTATCCGCACCCGCAGTGAAAGTGAAGACCTTCGATCGTCATCCCGAGCTCGCGGGCAAGCGCCAGCGCCTCACGGAAGCGATCCTGATAGATACCGAACTTGGTTGCGTTTCCCGAGTAGCGAAGCTTGGCGAGGCTGCGATAGCTGAGGCCAAGGTCGGGATTGATGCGCAAGCCGATGGCGCGTTTCGGCGACGCCACCGCAAGCCGCCGAATGGAGTCGAACGAGTCGCAGTTGACCGCGACCCGCGGATGGACGGCGAGGCATGCGAGATCTCGCGAATCAAGCGAAGTGCTCGTCCAGGAGATGTCCTCTTCTTTGAATCCCACTTGCAGCGCGAGGAGCAGCTCTCCGGGAGAGCACACGTCGATGCCGCAAAGACCGCGCAGCTTCATGAACGTCAGCAGCGGCACAAAGCGATTCGCCTTGAGCGCGTAGAGCAGGCGATGGCGGACGCCGTTACGGGTCAGAGCGGCCACGACGCGATTGCGGTTGTCCGCGACGCGGCCGGCATGATAGGCGAACAGCGGAACGTCGTCTGGATGCAGGAGCGCATTCAGGTTGCGACCGCCGAGGTGCAATTCGCCGTCATGGTATGTAAGATCGTCTCTCGCCCACCACATAATAGCGACATAACGTAGCGCGAACGGTACCCATAAATCAATGGGTCGCGGCGGTCCTGAATCCCCCGCCTGGTCGGCTGCAGGCTGCGCGGAATGCGCATTGCGAAGACGCCCCACCTGACCTAGCCCCGCCGGCGGGAGGAGGGACGGAGGGGGGTGGATTCAGGGCGGTCGTGTATTGCCGGCCGGATTGCGCCGCGAGAAGGGAGAGCGCGCGTGATTGTGAAAACGTTTACTCTCGACGCCATGCTGGCGAACACCTACCTGGTGTGCGACCGCCCCGGAGGACACGGCGTTCTCGTCGATGCGGGCGCCCCCCCGGAGCCCATACTGGACGAAATCGCGCGACTCGGGATTTCCTTGACTCACGTGCTGCTCACCCACCATCACTGGGACCATTCCCAACACGCCGAAGTCTATCGACATCTCCTTGGGGCATCGGTGTGCTGCCACGAGCGCGAGCTCCCGTTCTTCCCGGCTCCCGAGCAGCTTGATCAGACGCTCGCAGACGGCAGCCGATTCGCTTCGGGCAAGCTCGCCATCCACGCCCTGCATGTGCCGGGACACACCGCCGGTCAGCTCGCCTTCCTGATCGACGAAGAGGCGGTCTTCACGGGCGACACGCTTTTTCGCCACGGGGTAGGGGGGACGATGGCGGTAGGGCACACCACCGTTACTGACCTGCGCCAATCCGTAGTGAACGTGCTGCTCGCGTTGCCGGCGCGCGTGGCGGTGTATCCGGGCCATGCCGGCTCCTCGACGGTTGCCGAGGAGTGGGAGCACAACGCGTTCGCGCGCGCCTGGAGCGGTCGCGATCCCGTGCTTCCGGGGCACTGCCGCGCCTTCGCTCGTCCCGCCACCCTGTTTGTGCGCGGCGAGGATTACGATGGCGGAACCAAGTGCTGGGTGCGATTCGACGATGACGGCACGGAGGCGGTCGTCGCCGGCTCGAAAGTCGTCGAGGCGCGCTGAGCAGGAGGCGACGGCGGCGCCTCACGGCTCCAGAGCGAGCACGAAGAGACCCTGCTCGATGCCGCTGACGACGATCGTGCCGTCCGGAAAGTAGGGGTACACGTTCCAGGCGCCGCTGAAGACGGCGTCATCGCTCGCTGGATAGATGTCGAAGAAGGCGATCTCTTCCAGGCGCGCCGCCGCGACCCCGGCAAGGTCGAAGACACGTAGCCCGCTCCGGTAATTGGCAGCGTAGGCGCGACTGCCGCGGATGAACAGGTTATGGTCGATGGCGGAGCTCTGACTCTGGTAGTAGCCGATCATCGCAGGGCGCTCGAGATCTCCCATGTCCCAGATGTAGGTCCGCGTCGGATGCCCGAAGTCCACCTCGTCCAGCTCGTCGTCGCTCAGAAAATACCGCTGGTCTTCCGTTAACCAGCCCTGATGCACGAAGCCGACCCCCTCGTAGGTTTGGCGACCGAGCTGGCGTGGCGCATCCTTGGCGGTTACGTCCACGATCGTCACCGTGTCCTCGTTGGACGCGAAGCAAATCTCGCGACCGGCGTATCGCGCGTCCGGCCCCCGATAGATGACGCACTGCACGTCGTGTGTGTAGCCGTCTCCGTCATAACATCCGGCGTAGGTGGGCTGTGCCGGCACGCGCACATCGATCATGAAGAGGCCGCCTGCGCAGCGATCGCTGCCCACCGCGTAGGCGAAGCCCGATTCCTCATTCACTGCGATGTTGTGGGCCGATCCGAAGCCCGCGAAGTGCGCTGTCTCGGCGAACACCTGCGCCTTGCCGCTCACCGACAGGAGTTGCCGAAGGTCGAGCACCTGCAGGCCGTGATCGTATTCCTCGCTCACCACGAAGGCGTGGTCTGCGTATGCCTTGACACCGCGCCAGGTCGAATCACCGCAGGCGCCGCCGCTGCGCCCCGCGCATCGCCCGCCGCGCAGCCGACTCATCGTCGGGAGCAGGCCGACGTAACGCGAGCGCACTGGCTGGGTGACGTCGACCAACGCAGTGCCGTTCGACAGGCCAACCAGCGCGAAGGATTTCCCCGAAGCCGCGTCCGTCCACCCCCAGACGTCGTTGGCAATCGCGTCGCTGACGCCGCCGATTGCCTCCAGGGGCAGGTGCGCGAGGAGCTCTACGCCGCGGCAGGGGTATACTCCGGCAAGACCATTTGTGCAGGGAGTCGCGACCGCGTTCTCGTCCTTTTCCGGATCGTCATCGCACCCCCAGGTCGCCATCAGGAGCGCCATCGCCAGGCCGCACACGGCGCGGCAGAGGTACGGGTGCTTCATCTTTCGCATCGTTCTCACCTTCACTCCTGATCGCCGCGGTACCGAGCACGCCCGCGCATGCGCGCTCACTCCGCCAGGGTTTGCGGGTTTTCGAGCAGCCCGCGAAGCTCGCGCGCCAGAACGCCCGCGTGATAGCCGTCAATGACCCGGTGGTCCATCGTCGCGCACAACCTCAGAACGGGTCGAACGGCGAGCTGTCCGTCGACCACCCAGGGGCGCTCGCGCACGGCGGACACCAGCACGATCATGTTACAGCGCGCCACGGGGGTCATGGGAGCAAACCCCGTCTCGATGCCGAACATGCCGACGCTGGTGATCATCGCGCTGCCAAAGGGGTCGCGCGGCATGCCGCGGCTGGCGAGGTCGAGATGAAGCTCATTGACCAGAAAATCGCTGATGCGCAAGAGAGGGCGCAGCGCCCACCACGGCATGCGTCGAAACAGGTCTCGACTCTGGCGATAGGTCGCGTCGGCGCCCTCGCGAATGGTCTTCGCCTTCTGCTCGATTTCGTCCGCGATCTCGACGAGCGACTTGGTGTCGGCGGCGTCGATGCGGGCTCCGGAGAGATCCTGGCCATCGTCGGTGGAAACTTGAAGAAACAGGTCAACCGTACGCCGGTGCTCCAGCCGCCCCCAAAACCGAACCTTGGCATTGAGCTCGGAGTGGCGCGCCAGCGCCACGGCGACGGCGCGGGCGACAAGGTGGGTCAGGGTTGCGCGCCGTCCCGTTTTCTCGCGCACCTGCTCCAGAAACGCGAGTGCCGCGCTCGCGTCCACGTCCAGACTGCCGTAGATCACGGGGTCGTTTGGGCGCCGCCACATCGCCGCGGCCATCTTGCGAAACGAGCTGGCATTCCGAACGGGAACAAACTGTGACATGAGCTACTCCGATCGACTCCCTGATGGATGGGATTGCTGCTCTGGCGTCGCCACGGGCGCGCGGGTGGTCAGTCGCGCAATTGCCCAGGGGACACACCGGCCTTGCGCGCCTGCTCCTCGATGCGCTGCACGGCTTCCTCGGCCTCGCGGAGCTTGCGCTCGGCGCGCGTCAGGTCGTCGAGGGTGGCCTTGCTGTCGCGATAGCGCTGATACGCCTCCGCGAGGACGGTGACCCGGGCCTTCGCCTTGGCGTACTTTTCTTTGAGCTTGTTCAGCTCCTTGGCGCTGAGCCCCTTGGCGGGTGCCCCGGAGTGGCCGCGGGCGCCGGTCGTGTAGTCGTCGTCGCCCGCGGCGACGCTGACCCGGGGTCCGTCTCCGGAGGCGGCGTTGGCGAAGTGAAGCTTTCCATCCTTGTCGCGCCAGACGGTGCGGTTCTCTGCGGTCGACGCTGCGGACGGCGCGCCGGGATCCGCGGTTTGCGGCGCCGCACCGTCGCTCCGCTCGCCCTGCTCGCCTGGTTCGCCGCCCTCGCCATTGCTTTCGCGAGGCGCGCTGTCGCCGGCTTCCTGCGGAGCCGCTTCGGGAGCGCCCTGCTCGTCGGGCGCGCCATCCCGGCTCGCCGCTGGCGGGCCGTCGGGCGGCGCGGCCGCGAGCGGATCGCCTGGCGCAGAGGGTGGGACAGTGGCGGGGGAATACAGGTCGAAGAGAACGAGCCCGGCAAATGTCAGGATGACCGCCGCAGCGAATACCGCCAGCACCGCTGACCCGATGCTTCCCGTTTCTCCGCTCATCGTCAATCGCCTCTCCGTGTGCGTCCCATGATCGGTCTCGCCGTACTCATCCTCGATCTCAATGCGTGGCTCCCCTTGGCGTTGCTCACGCTCCCGTCATGATGCCATCGATCGCGTCTCGCAGCCGATCGCGGAGCTCCGAGCTACCGCCCGGCCCGGCCCGGCGAAGATCGCGAAAGAGCCGTTCCAGGTGCTTGCGCGTGTCGTCCGAGAGTCGGGAGACCACTCCAAGAGTACCCTCGCCGCTCCGCATTCGCAACACCTCGCGGTTGCTGTGGGCGCGGTTGGCGATGACCGCGTAGTGCAGCAGCGCGCGATCGAGAACTACCCACGGCAACTGGGGATTGCGGTGGGGTCCCACGCGCAGAATGCGGTCGCCGCGCAGTGCCCGCAACGTGGTTACCGCCGACGCGTAGCGTCGCGACGACAGCCACCAGGCCGACCCAGCGCCGACCATCGTGCCGAGAACGGTGCCCATGAGCATCGAGGCGCCGCCGACCACTGCGTCCAGACTGCCGCCCACCGCCGCCCCGCCAAGCGCGCCCGTCCACAGCAGTTGTTGATTCGAAAGGCCGAGCACCTTCCAGGTCTCCTCCGCAAACAGGTCCCGCTCCAAGATGGGGCGCTCCAACTGGTCTTCGTCGCGTTCGAGGAGCGTGTGCCCGTAGAGGCGTTCGACCGTTCGCCGGGCATCCACCTCCAGATCGCGCAGTGCATCATGAAAGCGCGATTCTACGGCAGCCTGCAGCGCCCCGCCATCGCCGCTCAGCGCCACGTCCTCCACGTGCGTCAAGACGGCGGCGAGCATGCGGGCAATAACGGCGGCGGCGTCGCGGCGGCGCCGCGCCCAATCCATCCGCAGCGCGCTGACCGCGCGTCCAATCGCCTCCCGCCAGTCGTCGCGGACCTCGCGGAGCGCCTCGAGCAGGGCGATACGATTATCAAAGGTGGAACGATGAGCGTTGAAGTAGCGCACGAGGCTGAAGTACTGGTTGAGCGCCGCCTTCCAGTCTTCGAGATATTGTCCGGCGTCCTTGTCGTTGATCAGCGCCAGGCGCGGCTGCCCCGTCCACCGCAGGATCTCCATTTCTGCTTCATAGCGCGCGCGAAAGGGGTGGCTGGCATCGATCACGTAGAGGATTCCCGCGCCGCGCATGATGGGCGCAAGCAGTTTGTGCTCGTGCGAAAAGCTCGGATCGTCCCGGCGATCCAGGAGAAAGTCGGCCACAGCCTGGGGTCGCCTGTCCGCTGTCGGCTGGCGCGCGGTGAGCCACGCCAACATTTGCCGGGCGTTCTCGAAGCCCGGGGTATCGACCAGGTTGAATACGGTCTCGCCATCGATGCGCACCGGGTATTCTCGACACTCCGTGGTCGTGCGCGCGGCGGACGCAATGCGCACGGTATCATCCGCAGCCAGCGTCGAAACCACGCTGGACTTGCCTTCGTTGGTGTGACCGACGACGGCGAACGTCGGGGGCGCGTCGCTCATGCTGCCTCTGCCAGGACCTCGACGGCCAGATAGGGGTCGCCCACCGCATTGACCGCGCGCATCCAGGCCTTGCGATCCTCCTCGCGGGGCGCCTGCCAGCCGCCGGCGGCCGTGTGCGCGACCAGCCCGACAATGATGCGGCCGCGTTCCCCTGCCGCCGCCCGCAGCGCGCCGAGCAACGACAGGAGCTCCTCGCTCGCCACCTCCCACGCCTCCACCGCGATCACAATCGGCTGAGCTCGCCGCGCCAGGCCGGCGCGCACCGCCTCTACCGCGGCGTGCTCGTCCTCGAGGCGAGCGCCCCCGGCCTCAAAGGCGCCCGTCACCCGCCAGCCGAAGCGGCCCTGGATGAGCCTCGCAAGCTCCGGAGGAGCAATCCAGTCCTCGCCCCACGACAGCGCGATACACGGGCGCTCGTGCGGCGGCCCGCCGCCCTCGATGGCGGGCTCCGCGGGGAGGTCCGGGATCGCACCGCCGCTGCCTTCCGCCACGCCTGCCGGGAGGGGCTCGGAGGTCACGGCGCGGGTATCTACGAGCGGCGTTTGGAGCCGTTCGAAAAGTGCGAGCAGGCGAGCCGAATCCAGGGAGACGGACGCGAGCGCCCGCCTGGCCCCATAGCACGCGGCCAGGAGCAGGAGGAGCCGCGGTAGGAGCGCGTAGGTAAGCAAGGACGCCACGAGAAACCGCCACCATTCGGCCACCCACGCCGCCTGTGCGGCGCCGGCCGCGGCGCCACCAAAGGTCCGATCGAGACGAAAGTAGCGACTCGACGCTACCAGCTCTTCTGATGGCACCGCCCCGGGGAGTGCCCACCCGAAGGGCGCGGCGATGAGCTCGACGAGGCGATGAAACTGCGCCGCCGAAACGTCGAGCGTCGTGCTCCAGGAGAACGCGAGGTCGGTGAAGGCGACCAGGTACAGGCAGCGCGCCAGGGCGCTCGCGTTGAAGGCCACGGCAAACCACTGCGTCAGGGACACGAGCGTCCACGATTCGATGGCGCCGTAGAGCGCTCCCGCGCCGCGGAGGTCGCCCAGCCCGAGCGCGCCGCGCGGGCGCTCACCGGCAGCATCCCGCAAGCGGCCGAGCCGGGCCATCAAGACGTGTCGATTCTCGTCGGGAAGGCGGCCGATCAGCCAGGCGGCGAGCCGGCCGGTCGGATAGAGCAGTCCGCGGAGCGACCGCTGCAGCGGGCCGAGGTGCGGCAGCAGGGAGAAGGAACGGCGCAGCGCCGTGCTCACCGCGAACAGGGCGAGGACGAGGAGCTGGAGGAAGACGAAGACGAAGAGGAAATGAACGACGTTGACCGGAAAGCTGCCATCGTACGCGAGCGCCACGGTCGCGGCGCTCCACCCGCCGGCGGCGCCAGTGGCCGCCAAGAGCAAGGGAGCTCGGCGCAGCGCCGTTTCGATGCGCCTACCCGGGGACAAGCTCGGCGGCGGTCCTGCCTTGCGCAGCCAGCCGGAAGCCAGCTCGTGGCGATCGGTAAAATCGGCCCCTGCATCGCGGAGCGCAAGCCCGATCGCGCGGTCTCGCCCGCGCAGCTCGCCGGGCGGCATCTGCTCGTCCTGCCGAAGCTGCCATTCGATGTCAATGAGGTCGGCGAGCTGCACCGGACATCCCTACTTCTGGATGGGTGTTCGTGAGCTCACGCCAGGCTGCGCCGAGCCGGCCTCCGGCTTCGTCCCACCACGATCGGCAGTCCCGCGTCGCGCCTCGGCCATTCTCGACGCAACAGGGCACCCGCAAGGTTCACGGCGGGACGAGCGCGGCGGGGGGATCTGTACACAAAAAAGGCGGCACTCGGATTTGAACCGAGGATGAAGGATTTGCAGTCCTCTGCCTTACCACTTGGCTATGCCGCCGGCAATGGCGTAGGCGAAAAGAGCGGGAAACGGGATTCGAACCCGCGGCCCCAACCTTGGCAAGGTTGTGCTCTACCAGCTGAGCTATTCCCGCAGTAACCACGAGGATTACGCACGCATAGATTAGCGAGTGCACGCATTCGTGTCAAGCCCCGGCCTTTTCCTGGCGTGGGCCGAATGTCCGGGTCCGTGCTTTACACTTCTTCCCGCCACAGGCTTCGGTGAGGGGCGGGAATCATCGGGCTGACAATGATCCGCCCCAATTTCCGGCCGCGATGACCGGGCGCGATAAATCGCGCCCCTGCGTGGCGGCCTCAGGGGTAAAGCAGATTCGGCCGACGCCCCGAATCCTCTCCTGAAAACCTCGGGACTACTGGCGGACCGTGGTGGCCGTCGCGCGGAGTGAAGGATCTGGGGGGGCAAGGCTCGCCGCTTGTGTCGTTCGCGGGGGCGAGGTAGCATCCAGGGCAACGTGTCTGATCGGAGGAAGTTCAAATGCCGCGGCGCGTCATGTCTCTCTCTCTCTCTC
>JACPHN010000090.1 GCA_016188575.1 Candidatus Schekmanbacteria bacterium | reverse complement strand
CGCCGCAGCCTTCGGCGCCGGCGTCGTCGCTGACGCAGACCGTCACCGTGAAAACCTCCGCCCAGGCGTAGGCGTGAGCGGCCGCCACCGTCCCCACGCCGCTCGCCTCGCTGACCTCGGCGACTGAAAAGGCGCCATCTCCCCAATCCACGGTGGCGGTGTGGGTGTCGCGCACGCCGGGGTCGAAAAATCGCCAGCCCGAAAGCGCCACCGGCAGACCGACCGCGGCGCGGGGAGCCGCGCCGGGCCACACCACCGGCGCGGCGTTGGCCACCGTCACCCGGGCAATGTCCGTCGCGACCTCGCCGGACGCGGCCGCCACGCGCAACCCCACCGCGAGCTCGCCGTCATCGGCCGGGGTGATTTCGGCGGTCACGCCAGAGGCGTCACCGAACGCGCCGTCGCCGTCGAGGTCCCAGGCGTAGCTCGTGATCCCGCCCGACAGCGCCCGCGAGGCCGAGCCGTCGAGAGTGACCCGGCCGCCCTCGAACGTCGCGTACGGCCCGCCCGCGTCCGCGACGACCGCGGCGATCGCGTTTTCGTCGGTCGCAGCGTTGTCGCCGGGAGTGGGGTCCGCGCCGTTCGCGCCGTCGTCGACCACCGTGGCGACCGTGGCGAGCCGCTCCGCCACCGCGGCGTCGGTCCGCGCTGCGACCGTGAGCTCTCGGGTCGCGCTCGCCCCCGCGGCCACGCCGAACAGCGGCCAGGCGACCGCGTCGCCGCCGATGATCCCGCCGTCGCTCGCAGCCACCGCCGCACCCGCCGCGGACACAGTCACTTCGAGTGTGACTCTGGTAGCAGGTGCGTAACCGGCGTTGGTGACGTTGATCCGATAGGTGACCCGGTCGCCGGGCAGCATCGCGGTTTCGCCGTCGTCGAGCGCGACGCGCAGGTCGACGCCGCCCGCAAGCGACAGGTCGCGGCGCGCGACGGTGCCACCGGCCCAGAAGGCGGTCTCGACCGCGGCCGTGGTTCCGATCCGAAAGGCGAGCGCCTCCCCGGGCGCGGCGCCTTCCGCTGCCGGCGTGCCGGCGACGTCGCCGCGGACGTCCAGGGCATAGACCGCCTCACCATCGACGAGCCACACGGCGGTCTGCGCCGCTTCGACTCCGGCGGCGCTCCGCGCCGCAACGGCAACCCCGGCCGGGACGGTTCCGCCGGCGACCGTCACGGCTCCGAAGAAGCTCGACGGCAGCGGCGGCGGGGTGCTCGCGCCGGCGCCGGCGCTCCCACCGAGCAGCGCGACCACGGCGACTAGTGCCGCGCCGCTGATTGGCGCTCGCCGCCGTGTCCCCGAGCTTGCCTCTCGGCGCCCGGAGCCATCGCCTGTACGCGACCGGGCGCCGCGGCGCGGTGCGGGGCAGCAAACAGCGCCGCCGGAGGCGCCAGGCACGGGACAGATGACGTTGCAGTCGGCTCGGCTTCGCATGGCAATCCTCCGGAGCGGGCGTTGGGGTCGACGAAGGTCGGCACAGCGATGAAAAAACCCGTGCGGGCGGCAACGCCGCGCGGCGGGTGGGAGTCTTCCGACAGGAGGAGGAGGTGCGTCCGTCCTCCCGCTAGCGGGGGGAGGTGACGTGGGGGGTCTTCGTGATGCGCCTTCCGCAGCGGAGCCGCGGCCGCGAGGACATTCGGGCTCCGGCGGCCCGGCTGGTGTCAGCTCAGACGCGCGCGGCGTGCCGCGCCGGCCGCCGGGTCCCCGGAAGGAAGGAAGGAAGGAAGGAAGCAATCGTCGTGCCACGGCTCAGTAGCGCGCGCGTCGCCACTCGCGTGCCCGCTGCAGCCCGATCGGTCTTCGTGCCGCGGCACCGGCAGCAGCACGGCAAACCGATCCGGCCGCCGGTGACGCGGTACGAACGGGGTCTCGGGCCAGCTTTCCTGAATTGCGACCGCCATCTCGAGCTCGTGGGCCTGGTTTCTCGCCCGCCGCCACCATTCGCCGCGGCGGCGGGCCGCCGACACGACTGCACCTCAGCATCGCCCGCCCGCGCGAGCTTGTCAAGACGCAAGCATCTGTAGCCGCTTGCGCAAGCAAACGTTGCACCCAGGCGCGCCCTTTTTCCCCC
The DNA here is from genome assembly GCA_016188575.1 of Candidatus Schekmanbacteria bacterium. GTDB lineage: Bacteria > CSSED10-310 > JACPHN01 > JACPHN01 > JACPHN01 > JACPHN01. Next base: position 20,965 of record JACPHN010000090.1, on the reverse strand, counting down.
TCCACGATGGCGCAGCTATCGCCTTTCGCCGCCACCCGCCGCGCTCCCCCGCCGCACCCCCCGCAAGCAAACCTTGCACCCTCGGCAAGGTAGACCGCCGGCGACAGCCACTCGCTGGGCCCGACCGGCCGCACTTGGGCGTCGCCGGAATGTTGTTTATGCCATGGCGAGCGCAACGCGCGTGGCGTGCGGCCCCCCACCTCACCTCTTTCAGGGGTAGGTATTTCAAGCGGCGGCTCTCTTCGGTTGTTTGTGGGCGGTTCCGGGCGGCGTCGCGATGCCGGTGCACGTCTACCAGATACGCGGACGGGTTGACCCCGCACAGCTCGGCGGTGTGGATCAGGCCCATGAACACGTCACCGACATGAGCGCTCCTTTCGGTCTTGTAGAACAGCGCGTTCTTGCGGTGTAGGACGACGACTTTCAGCGCTCTTTCACACCCGTTGTTGTCCAACGGGGCGCCGGGCACGCAAATCGGGTCAGGGGCTCCCAATGCCTCTACAGGTAGCGGATGGCGTGCCCGAGCGGGGAAGCGGGTTCGACTTTCCGTTCGGAAAATTGCGCCCCGAGCCAGGTCTTCAGCCCTTCCATCACCGGACCGCTCTTTTGCCGATGAAGGCCAGGCGTTTCTCCGGCGACAGACCAGACGGCGCGTCTCCGCTTCGCGCTCGTACACCTGGCTGGGTGCTTCCACCACGTAGGCGACGGCCGCGAGAAAGCTCTCGACGAGGTCACCGCAAGGTCGTCGCGCGCGTGCCAGGCAGTTTGCCAGAGTGGTTTTGAAGTCCCGCGAGCTGTTGCGCGACAGCGCGTCACAATTTTGGATCGGCGGCGGCAGGTCCGGCGCGCGCTTTACGAGCAGCTCGGCGTGGTTTCTTGCCGGCATGCCGGCGCCCTGTGAAGAACATGGCGATCTTCCGCCCCGGAAGCGTGAAAATCACCCCCACGTGAAGATCCCGGTGCGCGTGGCCTGGCCCTCGGCGACCTTGTGGTGGAGCTCTTCGCTCAGCCCGAGCACGCTGGCTTGGGTGTCGTCGATGTAGATCACCTCGCCGGCGGCGACCGCGGCGACGAGCGCCATCCACACCTCCGTGAACGCCTCGGCCGCCTCTTTGAAGACTTCCCATCGGGTGGCGGCCGGCAGTGGCATTTCCAGCTCCGCCTCCAGTCGCCGGATGCGGTGGAAGGGCAACCCACACCCCTACTTCAAGAGCGCGATCATCGCGGCCGCCGTTTCGTCGTAATTCTGATCGCCCACCCCGGCGGGCGACGGCGCCGGCGTGGCGATGTGCCGCTACCAGGTAGTCCAAGGGGTTGATCCCCCCAGCTCGGCGGTATGGATGAGACTGATCAGCACATCATCTCCCACGTGCGCACCGTTGGCCGCCTGGTAGAACAGCGGAGCTCCTTCGCACCTTGGACGAGGTCACAGAACCAACTCCTTTGGGCCAAGAGCCACGTCACGTGCATAGCCGTGGCTCGTAGCCAGCCGTGGCTGTCCGCCGGTGCCGGCGCGCGAAAGGGGGGCAGGAGGGCTTTGAAAATCGCGTGTCGCACGTTCAGTGGCAGAAACCAACCATCTTCGGGTTCATCTCCGCCCATCCTCGGGAGCGGTCGCATGGCGCCGCCCCCTCACCTTCGCACTGCTGCGCGGCAACCGGTCCGACTGCCCGGGACCAAGTCCCGCCGGCGCCGCGCGGCTCTGCATGCCGAAGGGGAGACTTGAACTCCCACGGGGTTTCCCCCACCACCCCCTCAAGATGGCGTGTCTGCCAGTTCCACCACTTCGGCGATGAGCTCATGATAACCGACGCTGGCCGCGCTGTCAAGATCCCGCGCGCAGGCGCGCGAGCGCAAACTCGGCCTTCACGGTCTTGTACGCCTCAACCTCCACCGTCTTTTCCTCGCTGCGAAATCTCCTCTTCACGGTGACCTGGTGTGGGCCCGGCGTCAGGAAGAAAGACCATCGGGTGTTCAGCTCCCCCTTGCGCTTACCATCGATCCAGAGCTCACCGGCGGGGCGTGACGTCACCATCAGCCGCCCGACCGGGTCGAACTCGTGCGTGAAAGGTGTGACCTTGCCGGCCTCGATCGTCACCGTCCTGGACACGTCGGCAAAACCGGGAATGGCGACCTTGACCTGGTAAAAGCCCGGAGCGAGTGAAATCACGAGCGTCGGTTCCGCGCGCCCGACCTTGTGCCCATCCACAGTCACAATTCCCGCCGGGTGCACCTCGACCGCCAGGCTTCCCGCCGCGATCGCCGCTTGGTTGCCCGCGAGCGGCTGCGGCGGTGCGTCACGACCAGCAGTCTCAACCGGCGTTGCGCCGCCGTCGGCAGTGCCAGCGGCGGCGCCCGAGCCGGGAGTCGCCAGCGGCGAGGCGGGAGTGGCGGCGGGTGCCACCGCGGCAAACCGTGCCGGGGCGCGGCGCTTGCTCATGGCGACCTGTCTCTGGTGCAGTCCGACGACGATTGCAGTGCTGACGGAAAGTAGCGCGAGGACACCAAGAGTAAAGGCAAGCCACCGGGGCACCGGCGCGGCCCAGATCGACGCCGCCTCGGGCTCGACGACGATCATCCTGTCGCGCCGTTCATTGCCACCCGGTTCCATCCGCGTCTCGGGCCGCAGTTGCTGGTGCGCCCCGGCCGGCGACAGCGCGGGAAGCAAGCCCGCACCGGTGGCATCGCTGGCCGAAGCGCGGCGCGTCGAGCTGTCGTCGTCCGGAGGCGGCGCCGTGCTGCCCTGTCGGTGCTCGGAGGGGCGAGCGCCGGCCCCTGGCGCGGCGCCAAGGAGAATCGCCTCGATTTCCTCGGCGCTGGGCCGGCGAATCGACGGCATAGTCTCTTTGGTGAACGCCTGCGTGCGCTCTCCCTGGTCCGGTGGACGCTCCGGCGGATTCGCCGTCGAGCCGCCCGCTTCCTTGCCGATAGCCGCAAGCACCGCCGTCCGAAAATCGCCGGCGGCCGCGTAGCGGTCCTCTTTTTGCTTCGCCACGGCGCGCAAAACGATGTCGTCCGCTGTCGCGGGAAGCGACGGGTTCAAACGCGTCGGCAGCACGGGTGCAAGGTGGAGAATCTTGTAGATCACTGACGAGATCGTTCGCCCCGGGAAGGGCTTGACCCCGGTGATGAGCTCGTAGAAAACGCACCCAACCCCAAAGATGTCGGCCCGCCCGTCAAGCGGCTCGGCCCGAACCTGCTCGGGAGCCATATAATACGGTGTCCCCAGGACTACTCCATCCTGCGTCAAGGTGTCGGCGGCAAGATGCTTGGCGATACCGAAATCCGTGATCTTGACCTCGCCGTCGGTCGAAATCATGAGGTTGGCCGGCTTGATATCGCGATGGATGATCCCCCGCGCATGCGCATGCTCCAGGGCCGACAGGATTGGGGCGATGATCTCGCAGGCTTCGGCGAACGGAAACGGCTTGCCGCGGTCCTCGAGCACGTCGGACAAGGTCCGGCCACGGATATATTCCAACACCAAGTAGTGCGTGTTGCGAAATCTCCCGACATCGAAGCAGGTGACGATGCTCGGGTGAGCCAACTTTCCCGCCGCGTGCGCCTCCCGGTAGAAGCGTTCCGTGGTTTCCTTCGCCGTGCGCTTGCCGCGATCGAGTCGGAGCATTTTGATTGCCACGTCGCGGCCGATCAACCCATCCCAGGCGCGATAGATGCGGCCCATCGCGCCGACGGCAAGCTCCGCCTGGATCTCGTAGCGCTCCGCGATGATGACGCCCTTGTCGATGCAGTCGGAGCCGGCATCGGAGGAAAACCCGCGGCCCTGGTTACGAGCTTGCCCGAGCGACTCATCAGTCGTCTCCGCGGCATTGACCTCATCCGCGGTTGCCACCAGCAGCGACCCGCACGTACCGCAAAACTTGTTCCGCTCCGGATTGGGAGCGCCGCATTGCGGGCAGCCGCGTTTCTGTGGATTCCTATGCTCCACCTACAATCCCCACCACAGTTTCGGCACGACCTCGAACAGGACTTCCTGCGTAAACGGTCGCCACGTCCATCGGAGCTCGGCGCGCCGGATGTCCCGCGAGATGGAGAGGGCACCATTTCTCCAGCTACTGTACTGGAACTGATAGCCGCCTTCAACGGCGACGGACCAGACCGCGGCAAAGGGAACGCTGCCGAACAGCTCGACGGCGATAGGCGTCGACGCGTCGAGGTCGAAGTCGAAGGTGGCCCATGCCGTAACGTCCCGCGTCGGGGGTGCCAGTCCAGACTGCGGCGCCGACACCGGCGCCGGCAGGTGCGCGAGGAGTCGTGCGATGCGGCGGGTGTCGCCCGCTGAAAGGTGCGGCCGGCGACCATCCCGCTGCCCTTCCCAGACGATGGCGAGGCCGAGCTCCGCCGCGCTGTCCAGTCGCGGCCGAAAGCGCAGCTCGGCGGTGTCGCCGTAGGTCAAGTAGGAGCTCGCAGCGCTTCTCCACAGGTGTGCCGCGCGCGCGCCCAGCCGCACGGCCAGGCGGTGCGTAAGCGCGACGGGCGAAAGCCGCAGCTCCCACCCCAGGTCGGACTGCCATGTCTGGCGGACCGGCTGGGCGCCGCCGGACGACCTTTCGCGGCGTAGCGCGAGCCGCTCCGTCACCAGCAAGGTAGCGCCGCCTGCCAACGCCGGCGGCCGCCACTCCGACGCCAGCACGGGCTGTTGAACGGTGCGCTGCTGAGCGCCGTCGCGCTCGTAGCTCACGCCCGGCACGAGGTCGAGCGGTCCGATGGCAAAGGACACACCAAGCTCGCCTCGTCCGCGTCGCACCCGCCCGCGGCCATCCGCATCCCCCGGGTCCGTCTGGCCATCTCCCCGGAGGTAGACGTGTGCCACACGGCCTAGGGGAACGCGCCAGTCCGTGCGCCACAGAGTCCGCTCCTGACTGGTGGCGCGCAAGCTCAGGTAATCGCTGCCGCCGCCTGGCCATGCGGAGTTTTGCTCCACAAGCAGATAGACGGGATCGTCGCGGCCTCCCTGTCGTAAGCTGCCGAATTCAACGTTCACCGACCCTGACCTGGGACCGCTCCACGATTGGGTGAGGCGCGCAGAGAGCTGCCGGTCCTGCGCCGTGTCGGCGTCCAGTATGAGGCGCAGCTCGCCCGGCGGCACCGTGACCAGATGCCAGTCGCCACCGAGACCGAGCTTGCGATCGTCACCGACGCGCGCCCCCAGGAATCCGTATTCCTCATAGCGAAAACGCAGGCGCCCTTCGGTGCCGGCATGCCTGCGACCGATGCCGTAAGCGCCCCCAAGATAAAGCCCCGATGCCGTGCTCAGGCGCAACCCCTCGAGCCCCCACCCGCGAAGTTGCGCCGCCTCCGTCGAGCGAAAGCGGAAGCGATCCAAGGTCGTCATCGGCGTCCCCTCGACCCACACGGTGGCATCCGTGGCGTTGATCTCGCCACCTACCTGGATTGCCAGCGACGTCGCGGTGACCATCGCGAAGGACCCTTCCACCTGCAGGTAACCAAGGCGCTGGCCGGGCGCCTGAGGCGCTCGCCGACGCGCCGCACCCTCATTTTCTGCGGTGGCCTGGATCCCGGCCTGAAATGCCTCAAACTCGATCTTGTCCAGCCGCTTGCCATATCTCCAACCCGTCGCGGCGCCTGACTTGAGATCGACGACCATCTGATCGAAGGTGAGATCGGGCTCAGGCGGACGCTTCCACGCCACCTTCCCATACAGGTCAAGGCGCCACCGGGTGGCGTCGACCGTGCCGGATTCGGCGGAGAAGCGCGCGAGCTCCCCGCCGGCGGCGGTAGGCTCCGCAGCCGCGACCTCGCCTTCCAGGTTGCGCTCGGCGTAGGCAGCAAGCAGGTCGAATGAGTACGCCAGGTATTCTGCGCGCAGTGAGACAATCACCGGCAGCGGGACACTGTGAGGGTTTTCGGGCCCCGCGCCGGCAACGGCAGCCCAGGCCAGGATGAGCAGCACCGACACCGCCGCGGCGGAGCTATGTGGCTCACGCCGTGCCCGCACCTGGTCACTGGCGGGTGGGTCGGACCAGCGGCAGAAGGCAGCAGTGCGTCGGTTGGTGGGGAGAGACATGGTGAGTGGCCTTTTTCAAGCCGTTGACCTCGCACCATACTCACAGTAAGGTGCTTGCTAGATAACACGCCTCTACACCGGGGTAGGGTGACGGTCAAGTGAAGGAGGGGTCCGCCGACATGTCAAGGGGTTGTATGGCTACTGGAGTCGCCGCCTGGCTTCTTGTTTTTCCGCTCAGCGCCGCCGCCGGTGACCTGACGTGGGACCAGGCCGTAAAGCAACTGAAAGATGCGAACGAGGACAGACGGGCGGAGGCCGTAGAGTACATCGGGGATTCGAAAGAGCCAAATGCGCTCGAGCTCATCGCGCCACTTGCCAAAGATCCAAGCCCGAAGGTACGCCAGCAGGTCGTCGAGGAAGCCGGCTGGCTGCGCACGGAACCGGGGCTAGAAATCGTTGTCTCGGCGCTTGGCGACCCTGAACCGGATGTCCGCGTCGAAGCGCTCGAGGCTGTCGAATACTATTATGTAGATGAGCTAGGCGAAAAGGTAGGCCAGGCCTTCATGGGCTTTCTCACCAAGGAGCGTGAGGACCCGGTCGTTGTCGATGATCCCGCCAAGATCCCGGATACAGTCCTTGCCAAGGTCCGACAGGCCATTGATGACAAGGAAGATTCGGTGCAGAAAGAAGCGGCCCGCGTCCTCGGTAGTCTCCGAGATGCGCGCTCCATCGCGCCTCTGAGCGCGCTCTACAAGAACAAGAAGACCGAGGACAGCGTCCGCGAGGCAGCCGTGGAAACGTTTGGAAAGATCGGCGGCGAGGAGTGTGTCGCCATACTCCTGGAGGCCCTCGATGACAAGGAAGAGGACATCCGCGCGAAGGCGGCCACGGCACTCGGGTGGACGCGAAGTTCGCAGGCGGTTAATAAGCTGCTCGCGATACTGAAGACGAGCAAGGACGATGAGCCTGGGCCCAGCGCGCTTTTCGCGCTCGCGCACATGCCGACTCCAGAAACCACACCTGTTTTTGTTGAGTATCTCAAGAGCTCGGAGGACGAGCTGCGCCGCTACGCGGCCGAGGGCCTGGGAAGGGCTGCCAACGCGGAGCACCGGCAGATGCTCAAGACCGCGGCGGACGGCGAGCAGGACGAGGAGGCAAGAAACGCCATGTTCTTCGCGCTGGCGAAGTTAGGGGACAGCGCAGTCATCGAGCGCCTCGCATACGCGCTGCCCAAGATCGCCACAAGGATGCAGGTCCTGGGTTATTTCAAGGAGCTTGGAACCGAAGCGGCGCCCCATCTGTTCCCCTTGTTGCAGACCAAGGACTGGGAGGTCCGCGAGTATGCAGCCAAAGCACTCGGGAACATGAAAAACCCGGCAGCGGTGGCTCCCTTGCGCGAGCTATTCAAGGACCCTCACGCGGAAGTCGCGGATGAGGCCCGCAAGGCAGTCGCCAAGCTCGAAAAACGCTAGCGCCACGAGGAATTGCCGTGCGACAGGACTCACAAAGGACACAGAATCGCTTCAGCGTGCCGCGGCATATCCGGCAGCGCGCTGAGGAAATTGCTGAGGCATCGAACATACCCATGGGAATGGCCGTCGCCGTTGCCCAGGGTAAGCTGACGCTGGATGAGGCAGTCAAGCGGTTACTGAGCAAGGAGAGACGGCGAAAGCTCAGCGAGGATCATGGCCTGCCGCCGAGCTTTGCCGGACAGGTGGCCTCGGGCACCATCTCCCTGGATGATGCCCTTCTCTTCCATCGCCGCACGACTTACTGGTCACGCAACATCGGGCGGACGTTCTTCTTCGATTGCCGCAAACAGGGAACGGAGATCGTGCTCGAGCTGCAACCCCACTGCTGCCTGCGTGGGAAGGTAGAAAACCTCGCTCAGTACATGTTTGCGTTTCGCCCTGATGATGGTCCTGTCCATCATCTGCACAAGCTGTTCGTCAAATATGCGTACCCCCTCGCGTCCGAGGCGGTGGTCAGCGCAGCTCGCTCCACCGATGAAGGAGTTCGCAACCTACATATTCCACCCCGCGCCCGGACGCGCGAGCGGCCGAAGATCAGGCGCAATGAGCTGCTCGATGCGATGGATCGGCGCGCTGAGGTGAGGATGGTGCTGATCGAGGGAGAGGTGTTCAGCGGCAGAGTCAACTGGGTCAGCCGTTTCGAGGTGGGGCTCGAGCTGGCCGGGCAACAGGAGGATGGGGCCGGTGGGCCGGAGATCTGGATCCTCAGGCACGCGATCGAGTCCTGCGAGATAGCCGCGTCAGGCGGGTCCGACGTGGTGCCGGGAAGCTCCGCGCCGTACGAGCCGGATGAGGAGCTCGAAAGTGCTTTCGAGGCTGCGCCGAACGCGGATTCGGCAGCCCTGGACAAGAAACCCGCCGGCGAAAAGAGGCCGAAGTCAGCCGTGAAAAAATCGAAAAAAGCCAAGCGCGGCTGGTAGGTCCGGGGATGCGGCTGGCCGCCGCGGTGTGAGCGAACAAGTAGGCGAGGTCGCGCGCGTTTCGGAGAACCTGCGACAGATGGGAACCCAGGTCGCCGGCACATCTTGGGGCATGCCGGACCTTGACAGGCAGTTGCCGCGAAGGCTAGCCTTGCGAAAACGTTTCGGTCAACAACCCCAGCTCGCTTGAGGTCCATGGTCAAACGGAAAGTCACACTAAGTAGGCCATCTTCACCTTCCGGTGCAGTACCACCGCGACCGGAGGCGGTGCATACGGCGCCGGTGCTACCCGAGGAACCGGGTGGGGACACCGTCGAGCTCTTTTTCAATACCGGCGTCGTCTACCACGAGGTCGCACTGCTGGCGCCACCCGCCGACAAGATCGCGGGATTCGTGTACACCGATGGCGGCGGCTTTCGGGTCGCTCAGGACTGGGAGGAACCGGATATCGAGTTCGCAGTGCTCGAGATCCTCGGCGCGTTCACGCGGCGCTGGCTCCCCATACCCTACCAGTTGTCCTGCCCGCTATGCGTACAAGTGTTCCTGTCGGAGGATCTCGTATCGCCCCCTGCTGGCGGCCCAGCTCGCCTGCTGCTCGCCGTCGACACTGCAGAGCAGACCGACAGCGGTGGCATTCACCTCGACGGCCGGCTCGACGCATATCGCCCCTTTCGGGCGCTCACGCAAGGCGAGCTGGATGACTTCTTTCAGCTCACCGACATCAAGGATTTTCTCGGCCGTCTGGAGCAGGCCGGCCTGGAGCGCGCCGGCGTCAAGCTGAGCGCCGTTCTCGGCACCCTGGCGCCGCTCCTTCCCCGCCTGCAGTTTCTGCCGCGGGAGTCCGAGGCCGCGCGCGATGTCTCACTCGTCCTGGATCTCGGTAACTCTCGATCCTCGGCGCTGCTCGTCGAAACCGGCGAGCGCGGCGTCTCGGCCGTGCCCCTGGCCTTTCGCAACTTCTCCAATCCGTTCGAGGTCAGCGAGGAGACGTTCGATTCGCGTTTCACCTTCCTGGCCAATCCCTTCGATCAGCGCGCCAACATTGTGGCAACCGGGCGATGCTTCGCCACGCCGTCCGTCGTCCGCATGGGGAGAGAAGCCCTCGATCGCGCCGTGGAAACTCCCGCGCGCTACGCCTGCAGCCTCTCAGGTCCCAAGCGATATCTGTGGGACTCCCAGGTCCACAGCGAGCCGTGGCACTTCGCCGGTCGCCTACAGGAGGGCTACTGCAAAGTCTTCGGAAATCTCCTCAAGCGCATTCCCGAGCACGGTGACGGCCTGCAACTTCGCGAGGACGGGCCGGCCACGCCCGCCGACCCACGCTACGCCCCGCGGGCCATGATGTTGTTCGCGCTCGTCGAGATCTTCTCCCAGGCCGTATCGCAAATCAACAGCCCCAAATACCGCAATTACCAGGGCAAGGAATCGTCGCCCCGCGTTCTCCGCCACGTCGTGCTCACGTACCCTTCCGCCATGCACGCAGAGGAGCGGCGCGTCTATGAGCAGTTGGCCCAAAATGCAGCCCACCTGGTTTCCGAATACTACCGCATTCCCGCGGATCAACGACCAAACTGGAACAGTCAGGGCTTCTACGACGACTTTCTTTTCATGGACGAGGCGCTCGCTGCTCAGATGGTCTTTGTTTATCAGAATGCGGAAGAAACGTTCGCCGGAAGCATGGAGGACTTTCTGGATGTCTTCGGCCGCGGAAAACAGTCACTGCGGGTTGCAAGCGTAGATATCGGCGGCGGCACAACTGACGTCATGATTGCGGAATACAAGGACCGCATGAAGGGAAGCGGTACGTCACTGGTCATCCGCAAGCTGTTCCAAGATGGTGTCAACATCGCCGGGGACGAAGTCTGCCGCGCGCTCGTCGAAGAAGTCATCTTTCGCCAAATTCTCATGCAGATCGAGTCGCAGGCAGCGCGCCGCAAGCTCGTCCACCTTTTCGGCAGTGGAGAGACCGGCCACGGCGCCTTCTGGCGGTCGCTCCGCGCCAAGCTCGTCCCCTATTTCTGGCTGCCCCTGGCGCGCTGCTACTGGGCCATCGCCGAAGGCCGCGAGATCCCGGATCACAATCCGCAGAAGCTATACTTCCTCGACTCCATTTTCCAGGTGTTTGAGGACGTTTCCTGGTCCTCCACGGTCCTTGGCGCGGCCGACGAGTTCCTTTCGCAGGCCATCGGCGATTTCCCCGGGCTTCACAATCTCGCGTTCCGCTTTGATGGCGAGGATGTGGACCGGGTAGTTACCGGTGTGTTGTATGAGCCACTCAGGAAGTATGCTGACATCATCTCGCAGTTCGACGTCGACCTCCTCGTTCTCGCCGGGCGCACCTCGTCTCTGCGGGCAGTCCGGCGAATTTTCGTGCGCGAGATGCCGGTCCCTGCAGCGCGAATCAAGAGCCTCGCGGCCTATCGGGTGGGCGACTGGTATCCCGCGAAGTGGCGCGCCGGCAACCTGATCAAGGATCCCAAATCTACGGTTGCCGCCGGAGCCACCGTGCTCCACCTGGCAACGCGCAATCGCATTCCCGGGTTCATGCTCGATGAAATCCGCGAGCTGGAAACGCGCCCGATCTACGGCATTCTTCAGGCGGCAGAACCCTACGTCGCAAGAGCGGACGAGCTTTTCGCCCAGGAAAGGATCAGCAAGGACATTCCTTACACGGGGGGCCTGCGCATTGGCGCGCGCAACGTGGCGTCCCCGGAGATGGAGGCGGCCCCGCTTTACGAAGTCCGCCCAGCGGGTCGCGACGTGCAGGAGGCGCTGCTCGAGGATCGCGTCAGCCTCAAGTTCGAGCTGGCAGCCGACCCTCCCGGGACGATACGCATTCACAGCGTTGTTTCCCATCGCGACATTTTCGAATTCAACACGGGCAACTTCGTGCTCGCGCTCAAGACGCTTGATGAGCAGAAGTACTGGACCGATACCGGCATTTTCAAGAACATCGAGCAACACCTGTAAAAAGCGGGGCACGCCGAGTGGATGCGAGCAGCGGAGCCAGCATAGCGATGAACGATAGCGCCACTGGTGATGCCAGTCGCGAAGCGACGGGCTCGGAGGATTCAGGCACTGCGGAGGGGCGGTTTGAGAATCGCCTGGAGGCGGGACCCGGCGGCTGCCCGGTGCCGCAGCCCGCGCGTCTGACCGCCCAGACACTGGCCGAAGCGCTCGCCGCTTCCATCGACGTCGATGCCTTCACCAGCCGCCTGCAGGACGCCGGCGCGCCGTTGGCGGCGCCTGGTGGCAGCGACGAGGCGGCGGCCGACCTGCAGGAAAGGTTGGCGGCGCGCCTCGTCCTTGCCGACATTCTCGATGAGCAGATCCTGGAAGCGCGCCCCGGTGACGACTCCTTCGCGCTGCGACTGCTGCTCGGTGAGCTCGCCGCCGACCTCGACAGCGAGCTCGCCTTTGCTCTGTGCTGCAGTCTGAACCTCTACTTTCGCGTCGATCTGGACGATGACGCAAAGCTGCGACTCGGCACGGAGATTTCCCGCTTGTTCTATCGATTCGCCAGCTCCCATGGCTTCGACACGGCCACCGTGCCGCGCATGGCCGAGCTCCTCGCGCAGCTTCTGAGCGCGAATCTGGAGCGGCTGAGCTTCGAGGCCGTTGACCGACGCGCCGTGTTCGACTCCTCCATCCACGAGCGGACCGCGGACGCCGATCCGACGAGCTCCAACATTGCCGGCACCGTCAGCTTCCTGTGCCGGCTGCGAAACAGCAATCGCGTGCGCCAGCGCGCTCTCGTGAGGACCTAGGCCATGGCCGAAAAAAACGCAAAGAGCGGTGGATGGCTGCCGAATCTGGTGGGCGGCGTATCGATATGGCGGCTGGCGCCCGATCTCAATGCTCCGCGCTTCTTCGATGGCGGGCTGCTTGCTCCGGATACTGAGGGCAGCGATAGCCTGCCAACGCGCGTGCGCTGGAATCTCGTGGGGCTGATGCCGTTGTCGGCGGCGCGCGGGCGGTACGGCGATGCTGTCGGCCGTGCCCTGGAGGACTTCCGCGTCCGCCTGCAGGCGGTGAGCACGGCACTGGGCACGCCAGAATCCGGATATCAGCAGTACGCCGCGGCGCTCACCGTGCCGAGCTGGGAAGCCGATGGGGGCGACAACTACTTTTTCGACCCGCAACGGCAACGCATCAAGGTCATTAATTGGGGCGCGAGCCCGCGATCCATCGCGCCCAACCAGGAGCTTTTCTTCGGCGCGCAGGACTTCGAGCAGCTCTTTGCCGGAACCTCACCGGCAAGCACGCCGCCGGGGGACAGTAGTGAAACGACCCCACCCCTGGCTGAAGGCGCGGTAGGGGTAGCGGAAGAAACGCTGACCGAGGAGCTTCCGGCGGCGCCCCCGGAGGGTGGGCCACCGGCTTTGGTGGAAGATGGTGCTCCGCCTGGACCGTCGTCCGAGGGAGGTGACGAGGTGGCCGCGGTCGAGGTAAAAGACACCGCGCCGAGCGGTGATCAGGCGCGAGCGCTACACCGGTCTCCGTGGGTTTGGGTGCTGGCGGCGGCCGTGCTGGCCTTCCTGCTGCTGATGTTGCTGCTTCCGGCGACGTGCGCAAGGCAAGGCGACGCGCCGCGGGTGGATCCTGCGGTCGACGCGGCCGGCGGCAGCGGCGGCGGCGGAGGTGGTGGAAGTGGCGGCTCCGGGGCTGGCGGCGCGGGTGGCAGTGGTGGCTCCGGAGGCGGTGGCCGCGCGGGCGCCGGTGGCGCTGGAGGAGCTGGCGGAGAAGCCGCGGGAGGCGCGGGCGGCAGCGGGGGTGGCGGTGCCGCAGGCGGTGGCGGCAGTGGCGGCGCCGGAGGTGCCGGAGGTGCCGGTGGAGAAGGTTCAGGCGGGGCGGGCGCAGGGGGAGCCGGTGGTGGAGCAGGTGCACCGGGCGCAGGCGGCGGCGGCGGGGCCAACGGCTCAGGGGCAGGTGGCGCGGCGGCGGGCGGCGGCGGTGCGGGTGGCTCAGGCGCGGCGGGCGAAGGTGGAGGAGCAGGCGGAACGGGCGCAGGCGGCGGCCCGGGCAGCCCGAGTGGCGGGGCTGCGGGCTCAGCGGCAGGTGGCGCGGCGGCGGGCGGCGGCGGCTCGGGGAGCACGGGTGGCGGTGCTGCTGGTGCCGGAGACAGCCCACCAACCAGCGCCGGCGGCAGCCCCGCTCCGCCCGACACGCGCCCCAACGCCATCACCTTTCTCCCGGAAAAGACGTTCAGGCACTCCGGAGCGCGGGCGTGGCGAGTCGTCGCCGGCGCCGACGCGCTCCACCCGCGCAGTGAAGCATCCGGAAAAGGTGACACGTTCAAGCTCTTTCTCAATCCGGACCAGAGCTTCGACGCCGTCCAAGTAGAGTGGCAGGATGCCTCCGGAAACTGGCATCCCTCCGAGAACGACGACAGTCAACGATAGACCCATGGTGACTAGCGAGCTTACTCAAGCGATCGAAAAGCTGGACCGCGGCATTTCCGATGCCGTCGCCGTTGTGGCTCAGGATGATCTGGACCTCCAAGCGGAAGCCCAGGTGCTTCAGGATCTCAAGATTCGGCTCCGCAAGCTGGCCGAAGCGAGCGATCGCCCCCCCTGCCTCGGGTTCTTTGGCCCTTCCCAGGCAGGCAAGTCCTTTCTCGTCGGCGCCATTCTGTCCCGAGAGCTCGGGACATTGCTGGTGCGGTGCCGCGAACGGCAGGTCGATTTCCTGCGCGAGGTCAACCCCGCCAAGGGCGTCGAATCAACCGGAGTGGTCACGCGCTTCAGCACGGCAAGCCCGGCAGTCGGCCTGCGGTGGACGGATTTTCTCTGCCAAGTACTGACGCTCGAACAGCTCGTCGAGTCCATGGCCACGGGTTTCCTCGTCGAATGCACGTCGCCGTCCCTGGATCCCGAAGCGATCGATCGCTGCCTACAAGAGGCCCGGCTGCAATCGGGGCAGGCGGCGCCCGCGCTCTATGTGGAAGCGTGGGACTTCGTCTGGCATAGCCTGAACAAGAAATATCGCGATCGCCATCCGTATCTGAATGAGCTCCGTCGCCACCCGGTGCTGCAAAAAAGCGGGTGGAAAGCGGAGATCACGACCGCAGCAGGATGGAGAATGGTCTATTCCCTGCTCTGGGGGGCTCCCGGATATGCGTCGGACCTCGACAGTCTGTTCCGCCTGTTATCGCAAGGGCTGGCGAAGCTCGGCTTCCCCCGCTGGATCGAAGCGCCGCTCGAACACGTGCGCGCTGCCAGTGAAGGGGCGAGCCTCATCGACGCGGCATGTCTGAATACGTGCGGCCGTGAGCGCGAGCTCGTCCGCGTCTTCAGCCACGGCAGCGAACGCGAGGTGTCGATCGAACCGGGCGTGCTCGCGGCGCTGATCGCGGAAATCCGCATGCAGCTCAGCCCACGGTCCGGCTCACTGCTGGACCACGCCGACATTCTCGATTTCCCCGGCGGCCGCGCCCTCAAGGGCATCAACGGTTTCGGGCCGCAGGAGCTCAATTCGGGCAAGCTGGAAAATGCGATCGAGGTCTTCAAGCGCGGCAAGCTCACCTATCTCTTCGAGCAGTTCTCCCTCGACCGCGAGATCACCGCGCTGGTTCTCTGCTCGCCCGGCCCGACGAAACCCGAGGCCGTCCAGCTCCAGTCGCAAGTAGAAAACTGGCTGCAAATCCGGCATGGCTCAGCTACCCCCGCTGCCCCCGAAGAGCTCGCGGCGCCGAGCCTTTTCATGGCGTTGACGAAATTCGACATGTCGCTCGGCTCGCTGCGCAGCGACAACGCCAAAGATCGGTGGGACAGCCGCGTGCAGGAGGCCTGCGTGGACTTCTGGGCCAGGACCGGCAGCTCCTGGATCACGAACTGGGGAGCGAAAGCCAAGCCGTTCACGAACATGTATTGGATTCGCAACCCCTATGCAGATCAAATGAGCTGCCTGAGCCCGGGCGATTCCGATTACGAGGCCGTCAAGGCGGGCTATTTTCAGTCGCGGGCAGTGCAGCGCTACATCAGCGAGCACGATATCAAGTGGCGCGAGGTCGAAGGAAAGGACGAGCAGGGAATGCAGCGGAGTGGCGTTCCGCTATTGCTTGACCGCATCGGCTCGGTGCTCGTCGAAAACCGCAAGCAAAAAGAGCTTCAGCTCGAGCTCGAAAAGATCAAGCGCGAGCTCATTACGTTGCTTGAACCTTTCACGCCTTCGAAAGACGATGACGAGCGCCAGGCGCGTGCGGTGGAGAATGCACGTGCCCTGATCGAAGCTCTCGAGACCGAGATGGCGCGGCGGAGCTCGGGGGCGGTCTTCAGCGAGCTGATGGAGACAGTCGTCGCCTCGGAGGAGGAGATCGAAGCCGAGCTCCGCGGATTCTACAAGCGCGTCGCGCAGATGTCCATCAAGAGCAGCGACAAGGTAAAGCGCTTGCTGGTGCACGTGCTCAAGTGGTGGATCGCGCGCGGGCAGGCGGGCCTCGCTGCGTCGCAACTGGAGCTGCCGGCGGCATCCGTGGACTTCTTGCTGTGGGAAGTGTGCACGTCAACTCGGCTGCTGCCGATTCTCGGGACGTCCATCTACAAGTGCTTTCTCAAGAACGTGGTCGATTTCGCTCTGGTCGCGAAAATCCTTCAAGTTCGCATCTCTGACGCACTGTCCTCGCTGTTCGCTGCCTCGCCCATCGAGCTCCCGGCCGGACCGGTCTCGCTGACGTACGCACCGGGCGCCCGCAGTGAGGATCAGCAGGAAGAAGAGATCGATTGGACGGACATGTCCTTTGAGGGTGAGGAAGAAGATGAGCTCAAGGTCGATGCCGGGGAGCTCGTTTTCGCGGGGAAGCGGTATTGGGAGCATTTTCGGCAAAACCTCGCGGAGTTTTACCTGGCGAACCAGAGCCAGGGGCGGCTGGCCGCCGGCGACCCACGGCTGAAGCAGCTCGTTGACGTGCTCGCGAGGGTGGAAGGAGTCGATCTTGGAGGGCGGTGACAAGACCATCGAGCAGCTCAAGGCTGCCGGCGACGCAGAGCAACTCGTCGCGCTCGGAGACTTCTATCGGAGTGGCGGCACCGAGGAGGAAAGAGATCTGAAGAAAGCCTATGCGTGCTTTGCGGCGGCTGCGGATCTCGGCCACCCGCAGGCCACCTATCGGATCGGAGTGTTCCACTTTTGGGGCAACGTGGTGCCGCAAGACCTGGTCAAGGCGGTGAGCAACTTTCGCATCGCCGCGAATCAGGGCCATCTCAAGGCGAAGGTCTACGTAGCAAACCTCTATGAGCTAGGCATCTACTACCAGCGCGACACGGAAAAGGCGGATCTGTGGTACCGGAACGTGGCGCGGAGCCTCGAGCTCGCAGCGACACCGGAGTCTGACGAGTACACCAAGACCATGGCGGCGGAAGGATGCGTGCGGTACTGCCTGCTGCGGATCGAGACAGAAACGCTGTCGCAGGCCGAGAAAAACAAGATCCTGGCCCAGGCGCGCGCCTTCGGTTACGAGCACAAGCAGCGGAATCACCAGCGCCGCGACGCGGAAGTCAGACCGGCACCGGTAACCGTCGCGCCGCCGGTAGCGAACCGCCCGAGCGCGCCAATGACAATGACCATGCAGCCGGCCGAGCCCGCGGCGGCGGTGCCGGGGCGCCCGTCCCAGGAACGCATCGAATCCGTGGTCAGCGGCGCCGCGGAGCTGGAGGAGCTCGTAAGAGCTGAGCCTCCCGTGCCACAGCTCGCGCGGCGACAGCTCGCTCGCGAGCAGCTCGCACGTTTGGAGTCCGAGCAGGCCGCACCGGCTGTGCCCGGCTCGGCCACCACCACCGCCACTCCTGCGCCCGCCGGTGGACGCTCCCCCGCCCGGCAGCGCGAGCCAACGCCCGGCCAACGGCAGCAGGCGCTGGCAGCGAGCCCCCGCAAGCCATCGGTGGTGGGCTCGTGGGCGCGCGGTTTGATCGTGGCCGGCGCTGGGGCAGGGTGGGGTTTTCTGCTGTTTCGCCTGGTGGAGCTGTTGGAGCACAGTTTCCACGTGTTCCCCGATTTCGCCGGGAAGGCTGCGCTGCTGCGCGCGCTGTTGATGACGGGCTTTGCGATCGTGCCGACTCTGGCGCTGTGTGAGCGAAGGGCCGCGGCGTTGGGCGTGCTGGCGGCAATCGCGAGCGCCGTTGGTGGCTATTTCTTGTTCGACTCCTTCGCGCTACCCCGAGTTGCGGACCCCATTTCGCAGGCGCTGGTGTTCGCAATCTCGGCGTTCGCCGTGGCCTATGCGATTGCCAGCTTCTTCCCCGCTCGAGAAACTGGTGAGCAAGAATAGACAGCGACCCGGAGGACGTCCGGGCAGGCCGAAATGAACCTCACGTGGGACTTCGGTGAGCTCATAGGCGCTCTGGTCTTCGCCGCGGAGCGCCACCGGGACCAGCGGCGTAAGGATCGGTTCCAGACGCCGTACGTCAACCACCTCTTGGCGGTCGTCGATATCTTGTGGAATGTGGGCGGCGAGCGCGACCGCGACACGCTGCTCGCCGGTGTGCTTCATGACATCGTCGAGGATACGGCGACCCGCGAGAGCGAGCTGGCGAAGCGATTTGGAGCTGCGGTTGCCGGGATTGTCGCCGAGGTCAGCGACGACAAGACGTTGCCCAAGGCGGAGCGCAAGCGCCTCCAGGTGGTCCAGTCTCCGCACAAGTCGGCCGCGGCGCGGCGGGTGAAGATCGCCGATGCCACGGCCAACGTCCGCGACCTGGTCGATAACGCCCCGGCCGGCTGGAGCAATGAGCGCCAGCTCGACTATGTTCGCTGGGCGCGCGCCGTCATCGCCGGGATCCGAGACACGAGCGTGCAGATGGAGTGCCTCTTCGACGAGTCATGCAGCCTGGCGGAAGCCGCGATCCGGGAGCGCTCGGAGGCACCTCCTACCGCGTGATGCGGCCGCCACTCCAAGCGCGACCTGCGCGCGGGGCCTCCCAACAGTCCAGGTCAGCTCGACTGGGCTCCGTGGACGGCGCGGGCGACATAGAGTCCGCGGCTGTCCATCAGGCCCTGCTCATCGAAGATCGCCTCGAATCCCGTGGCCGCGAGCGCTACGAGCATCTCTTCGGCGCGGAAAAGGCCCATCTCATGCTCTTCGCGGAAGTGCCGAATGCCATCCTGCGGCGCGCCGACAAGGTACTGCAACTCGAGCACGCTGAGGCCGCCGCGAAGCTCACCGCGCGCCATGCGGCAAACGTGGAGCTCGTCAGAGGTGACGCTCGTCGTCGCCAGCTTTCCCGAAACCCATCGCTCCGGCGTGAACCAGGGCTCCACGATAAGCAGCCCATCGCGCCCAAGGTGCGACCGAAAGCAGGAAAAGGCGGCCATGAGACCATCGACGGTCCTTACGTACCCGATGGAGCCGAAGAGACAGGTGACGACGTCAAACGTGCGGCCGAGCGAGAAATCTCTCATGTCCGCCAGGGAATAGCGGCACTCGGGGTTCTTCTGCCTGGCGATCTGGAGAAAGGGCGCGTTGAGGTCGATGCCTTCGACGAGGAAGCGGGCGCTCAGGTACTGATGGTGCTCGCCGGTGCCGCAGGCGGCGTCGAGAATCGTGCAGGCCAGCGGGTGGAGCGATTCGATTCTCGCTTGCAGCGCCTGAGCCTCGGCTCGGTAGTTCTTGAAGGTGCGGTAGATAAGGTCGTAGTAGTCTTCAGTGCCGCTAAACATGGCCATGGCCCCCGGGACAGTGGACAAAGGGGCGTTGGCGGCTAGGGGCGCGATGCATGCGCATGCAGCCACGCGAGCATGAGGTCGGCCGCAAGGTCCGGCGCCTCCAGATGTACGAAGTGACCGACACCAGGAAGCAGCTTGCGCTCGAACGGGCCGGCGAAGAAGCGCTCCTCGCCCCTCGACGTGCCAGCAAGGATGCATCTGTCGGCGGCTCCGTGGAGATGAAGCGTAGGTACGGTCACGCGATTCGCCGTGCACCCAAGTGCGCGGTACCGGGCGATGGCCTCGGAGAGCGGCCTGACGACAGCGCGGTAGTATTCGATGGGAGCGGGCATGCTCTGGGCGAGGCACTCCTTGACGTCATCGAGATGGGAAGGCGGGGCAGACCAACCGGGAGACCACGAGTGCCAGAGATAATCGACGAGTTGGCCATGACGCGCTAGCAGCGCCAGCTCGGGGAGCAACGGCGTCAAGAAGAAGGCCATGTACCAGCTTCGGAAGGGCTGAGAGCCGAGGCGCAGGGGGTTTTGGAGGAACGAGAACGGGTGGGGGACGGCGAGGGTCACCGCGGCGGAGACGCGGTGCGGAACCGTGGCGGCGGCGACGTAGCAGGCGATGGCACCCCAGTCATGTCCGACAAGAGCCACGGGGCGCGTCGGGCTCAGGGCGTGGCCGAGCTCGAGAAGGTCGGCGGCGAGCCGGTTGACGTGGTATGGCCCTACCAGCTCGGATGGGAAGAAGCCGCGCAGCCAGGGCGCCACGGCACGGTAGCCGCGGGCGCCTAGCCGCTGAATCAGGTGCGAGAAGGTAGGAGCGTGGTCCGGGAAACCGTGCAAGCAGATAACCACCGGCCCGTCGGCCGGCCCTGCTTCGAGGTAGGCGAAGCGCCCACCAGGAAGCGAGATCGCTTGCGGCTGTGACATCGTTCCGCCCGGGGGTCGCGTTTGGCGCTGCTAATGGCGCGGTAGTATGACATGCTGCCCGCCTGAAAACAAGGTGTGCCACCGGCCTGAATCCGCCAGATGTTGGCCTTCCCGTAGCAGGCGGGAATTAGACAACGCCAAGCAGGGGTGGCGTACTGGTGCGGCGTTTAGCCGGTCCGGCTCGTCTGCGAAGTCGCCTTGGCGACCCGGTCAGCGCCCTGATCGGGATGCGACGCTGCGAGCCGCGTGCTTGACGCCTATGACTTGGCGCGCTGGCAAGCTGCTCCCGCGAATTAGTCTACAAACCACGAGTCGTCAGGAACGACTGCTGAAGGTCTAAAGATTATCTCCACGAAGAACACGAAGGTTCACGAAGGTTTTTTCTTGGTGCTTTGATAATTTTCGTACATCTTATGGCGTCGCCCCTTTCCGCGGCGCTTGCTAGGCAACTGCAACGGTCGCTTCGCTCCCGGGGAGGAGCTTCCCGTGGTCTACCTTCTCGGTCTCGAAGTAGATCAAGACTTGCCGTTCGCCCCCGAGGACGTCAAGAGTCTGATGATCCACCTTCAGCAAATCAGCGTCAATCCGGTGGGCGCGCACTTCACGGCACTCGTCTCCGAGGCGCCCGAGACGGATGCAAGGGCGTAAGACTGGAAGGTTGAGCTCGGCGCTGAGCTCCTGGCTCTGCAGTTCGATGAGCGGAAATCGGGAAGCAGGTGCAGCAATGCCACAAGTCGCACTGATGCCGAGCTCGTGCAGGTGGCCAGGAGCGTGCTGACGAATCCTTCTCAACGGTACCTCATCGCCCTTCAACGCTGGCGAAAAACGACCGGGGTGTGCCGGCGAAAAGTAGGCCAGACGGGGCGTGGCAGTTGGGTGGGTATGGCCGGGAGCAAGTAGGCCTGTGGTGGCTTGATCCGTGAACCGACGGCCGGGGATATCGGT
>JACPHN010000089.1 GCA_016188575.1 Candidatus Schekmanbacteria bacterium | reverse complement strand
GAAGAGCAGTTTCGTGACGAAGTCGAGAAAATGGAGAAAGGTGAGAAAATGGCCTACGTTACCAGCATCGAGCGGCTCGGAATCGAGAAGGGCGAGCGCCTCGGAATCAAGAAGGGCGAGCGGCTCGGAATCGAGAAGGGCGAGCGGCTCGGAATCGAGAAGGGCGAGCGGCTTGGAGTTCAGAAAGGTCTTCTTGAAGCGATCGACGTCGGATTGAGTGTCCGGTTTCCCGCACAAGCCGCGGAGCTCCTCGCACGGGCGCGAAGCATCGAGGCGATCGAGCGGCTCAGGGCGATCACCCGCGCGCTAAGCAGTGGCGAACCGCTGGAGGCGATCGAGGCGCTGCTCGGCTCGGCTGAGGAGCCATCGGAATAGCCAGTCTGCCATTGCCGGGCGGTTGGGGGCACGCGGGGACACGCTTGCGTCAGGATCTGGGGCCGGCGTCGAGACAGGGGGTTGATCATGAAACGAACACGGACCGGATGGCGGGTGCGAACGGTGCTGGCGGCGTCGGTGGCACTGGTGCTGCTGGCGCTTGGAGCTGGCCCCCACGGCAACGCGCTGGGTGCGGCCGCTGGCGGCGATGCGCGGCCGGCCGCCGGGGTGATTCTCAAGCTGAGGGCCTCGGCGAGCCTGCCGGAAGCGTTGGCACCGGCAGCTCGGGCCGATCTGTCGGAGCTGCTGGCGCGCACCCGGGCCTCCGCCGCGCGGCGGGTGTTTCGCGAGGCTCCGGCCACAGACGCGGGCCTCGACCGCGTCTGGAAGCTCGAGGTGCCGGACGTGTCGGCGGCGCTCGCCGCGCTCCAGGCAGACACCCGGGTCCAGTGGGCGGAACCAGACAGATGGATGCGGGTCGCCGCAAGCCCCGATGACCCGGACTATACCGACCAGTGGGGACTGCACAATACCGGGCAAACCGGTGGAACCGCCGATGCGGACATCGACGCCCCCGAAGCATGGGACCTGGAGACCGGGGATTCGAGCGTCCTCATCGCCATCCTCGACACCGGCGTGGACCTCGACCACCCGGACCTCGCGGACAAGATCGTCCCGGTGGCCGGCGCCGACGTGGTCAACGGCGACAGCGACCCGAGCGATGATAACGGCCACGGCACCCACGTGGCGGGGATCGCCGCCGCGGGATCGGACAACGCCCAAGGCGGCGCCGGGGTTTGCTGGGGGTGCCGGATCGTGCCGATCAAGGTGCTGGATGCCTCCGGATATGGGACGTATAGCCAGATCGCCAGCGGGATCCAGCTCGCGGCGGATAGCGGGGCCCGGGTGATCAACCTCAGTCTGGGGAGCACGGCGAGCTCGGAAACGGTGAGGCTCGCCGTCCAGTATGCGCAGGGAAAGGACGCGGTCGTGGTGGGAGCCGCGGGCAACAACGACTCGACCTCGCCCTTCTACCCGGCCGACTTCGAGGGGGTTCTGGCCGTGGCGGCAACCGATGCCGACGACGCGCGCTGGGGCTTTTCGAATCGCGGCGACTGGGTGGACGTGGCCGCGCCGGGTCATCAGATCTGGTCCACGCTGTTTGACAACACCTACGCGTCGTGGAGCGGGACGTCGATGGCGGCGCCGTTCGTGTCAGGCGTGGCCGGCCTGCTTTTGAGCGAGAACCCGGGATGGTCCCAAGGCCTGGTCGTGGAGCAGATCCGGCGGACGGCGGATGCGCTCGCGGACGCGACGCTGGGCAAAGGCCGGGTCAACGCGCGCCAGGCGCTCGCGACGACGCCCACGCCGGAGGTCAGTCTGGTGGGCGTGACGGTGGACGACAGCGCGGGAGGCGACAACGACGGGGAGGCCGATCCCGGAGAATCGGTGACGCTGATCGTGACGCTGGGTAACGCCTACGGGGACCTCGTGGACGTGACCGGGACGCTCGCCACGGTGAGCGCGGACGTGGTGGAGCTGACGAAGACGACGGGGATGTTCGGGGCGCTGGCGGCGGGAGAGGATGCCACGAACGAGGCGGATGCGTTCACGCTCACGGTAGGCAGCACGGGCGGGGTGGCGGCGAGCTTCACGGTGGCACTTGCAGCGGCGGGGGGCTGGACCGGGCAGGTGAGCTTCGAGCTGACGCTCGGGGGAGGCGAGACGTTGGACGACGTGTTCAGCGATCGGACGCTGCTCGCGGGTCGGACCTACGAGATCGTCAAGAACGTCTCGGTCGTGGCGGGCGCCACGCTGACAATCCAGGCGGGGGCGCGGCTGAGGTATCGGGGCAGCTACCTGGTGCTGGTGAACGGGGGCATCGATGCGCAAGGGACGGCGAGTGAGCCGGTGGTGATGGATGCGGTGCCCACGCATACGGGGTGGGCGCCGAAACAGGACTTGGCGGTTTGGACCTATCCTTCTGGCGTGGCGGTGGGCGACCTCGACGGGGACGGCGACAGCGACATCGTCGCGGCGAACAATGCCTCGAACACGGTGAGCGTGCTGCTTCGCGGGGCGGCGGGCTGGGCGCCGAAGCAGGATCTGCTGGTGGGGGCGGGGCCTTCTGGCGTCGCGGTGGGCGACCTCGATGGGGACGGCGACAACGACATCGTCACGGCGAACTGGAGCTCGAACAGCGTGAGCGTGCTGTTGCGGCATTCGAGTGGCTGGGCGCCGAAACAGGACCTGACGGTGGGGGGCGATCCTCGGGGCGTAGCGGTGGGCGACCTCGACGGAGACGGCGACAACGATATCGTCGCGGCGAACGCTGGCTCGGGCACGGTGAGCGTGCTGCTTCGCGGGGCGGCGGGCTGGGCGCCGAAACAGGAGGGGGGCAATCCGTATGGCGTAGCGGTGGGCGACCTCGACGGGGACGGCGACAACGACATCGTCGCGGCGAACGCTGGGGTGGACACGGTGAGCGTGTTGCTTCGCGAGGCGTCGGGCTGGGCGCCGAAACAGGACCTGACGGTGGGCAGTCCTATAAGCGTAGCGGTGGGCGACCTCGACGGGGACGGCGACAACGACATCGTCGCGGCGAACGCTGGGGTGGACACGGTGAGCGTGTTGCTTCGCGAGGCGTCGGGCTGGGCGCCGAAACAGGACCTGATGGCGGGGAGCGATCCTATGGGCGTAGCGGTGGGCGACCTCGACGGCGACGGCGACAACGACATCGTCGCGGCGAACAAAAACTCGGGCACGGTGAGCGTGCTGCTTCGCGAGGCGGCGGGGTGGGCACCCAAGCAGGACTTGGCGGTGGGGACATTTCCCTATGGCGTAGCTGTGGGCGACCTGGACGGGGACGGTGACAACGACATCGTCGCGGCGAACGGGGCCTCGGACACGGTGAGCGTGCTCGAATGGCTAGGCAGCACGCCAGTAGCCGTCCCCGGTGACGGAGGTACCCTGCGCATCAGCGGCGCCTCGGCTCTGACGCGATCTCTGCGGTACCTCAGCTTCCGCTACGCGTCGGGCCTGGAGGTCACCTCTGGCGCCTCGGTGACGCTCGACAACCTCACCATCGAGCGCAACAGCTCGGGCCTCACCATCGACAGCGGCTCGACCGCCGCGGTCACCGACTCCACCTTCCGCTACAACCAAGGCGTCGGCCTGAGCCACCAGGGCACGGGAAGTGTGCAGAACGTCACGGCGGTGGGCAACGGCGGCAACGGGATCGACACACCTGCCTTCGCGCTCAGCGGGACAATCGCCTCGGACAACGGCGGCACTGGGATCACGGCCGCCTCCTGCACCTCGTGCTCGGCGGAGGACAATGGGAGCACGGGGATCAACGCCGGGACGGTGACGACCTCCACGTCGCGCGGCAACTACGGAGCCGGGATCGCGGCCACGGCCACGGTGACGGGCTCGACCGCCGAGCAGAACGGCGGGGCCGGAATCAGCGGAGCGAACACCGTGAACGGGTGTCGGGTGCTGAACAACGGGGCAGGCATCAGCAACGCAGCGTCTGTAATAGACTCGCTCGTCGCGGGCAACACCGGCACGGGCATCAGCGGTGCCACGGCGATCAGCGGGACGCTCGTGACGGGCAACACCGGCGACGGGGTGAGCGGAGGACCGACGATCACCGACAGCACCGTGGCGGCCAACGGCGGCCACGGGGTCGTCTTCAGCTCGGCGGGCAGCATCGCCACCTCCAACCTCGATGACTGTGCTCCGGCCTCCGTCTGTGCGGCCTCCCCTGGCGCAACCCCTCCGACGGCCTACACGGTGCGCAATGACGGGCCTGTCGAGGTTGACGCCAAGGGCAACTTCTGGGCAGCCAACACGGTGGCACAGATGACCGCCTACGACACGAACGGCAACCTGACGAACGACGAGAACCGCAACGTCAGCGCGATCCGCGACTACTACGACGACACGACGACCTTGCGAAAGGTAGTTTACGACGACTGGGTCAACGCGCCGATCGCGACCTCGCCAGCCTACCTGCTCTCGACAACCGTCTTGCCGGGAACGCAGCTCTCAGCCGAGCCGGTGACCTTCACGCTCACCTTTTCGGCGTCGATGGTCACCTCGATGGGAACGGTGACCTTTGGCACGGACCCAAGACCGGATCGCTATGCGGTGACCGGGGGTTGGAGTCAGACCCGCGTGGTGGACGATACCTGGAGTGGCACGTTCCCGATCCAACGCTCGACGGAAGACGGGACGCACACGCTGCACCTGACGGGGTTCACGAGCGCAGCGGGGTTGCTCCTGCCTGACGCGAGGCCCCTGAGCTTCACGATCGACACGCCCTCCGAAGTAGCCGCGGGGGTGGCGGTCGGTGGCATCGTGGATGGGATTCGCGTGACCTGGCAGGGCGCGATCGACGATGACCTGGCGGGCTATCGGGTCTACTGGGGGACGGAGTCGCGCAGCTATGGCGCCCCGATCGATGTGGGGCTCGAAACGACCCGCGAGGTCACGGGCCTGACGGGCGGGGTGCGTTACTATGCAGCGGTGACGAGCTACGACACGTCGGGACAGGAGAGCGGTTTCAGCGACGAGGGGGACGCGGTCGCGCTCGCCGCTGCTACGGCGACTCCCACCGCGACGATGACCGAGACGGCGACTCCGACTCCCACCGCGACGATGACCGAAACGGCGACTCCGACCGCCACCGCGACGATGACCGAGACGGCGACGCCAACCGCCACCGCGACGCCGCCCGAGACGGCGACACCGACAACGGCATCGGGCGAAGTGCCGTCTGCGGAACCGCCCGCGGCGCTGCTGCTCACGATCATCCTGGGTCTGCTCCTGATGGCGGCGACCCGAAGGAGGCTCGCGGTCGATGGTTGAGCATAGCCGGGTCCCATTCCTCGCGCGCACCGCTCGCGACCCCGGGCGCGCCGCTCGCGAACGGCGCAGCGGGGTGCTACCCTGGCACTCGTCGCCGTGCTCGGAGATGTGACCAACAGAGCTGAAGAATGGAAACCACGCCGATGGGAGCTCGCACCCGGACTCGCCACACGCTGCAGGATAACGTCTGGAAGGAGATGCTCGACGCCTTCCTGGAGCAGTTCTTGAGCTTCTTTTTCCCGAAAGTCCATGCGGACATCGACTGGTCGCGACCGCTGGTGCCGCTCGACAAGGAGCTCGTGCAAATGGTCAGAGACAGCGAGCTCGGCACGCGTTTTGTCGACAAGCTGGTCAAGGTGTTCCTTGCCAATGGAGCAGAAACCTGGCTACTGATCCACATCGAGGTGCAAGGGCGCGCGGAGGACGGCTTTGACGAGCGAATGTTCGTCTACAACTACCGCATCTTCGACCGCTACCACCGGGAGGTGATCAGCGTGGCGGTGCTCACGGACCTCGACGACGACTTCCGGCCGGGCCTCTACGAGCGCCAGCGCTGGGACTGCGGGGTGAGATTCTGGTTCCCGGTAGTGAAGATCGTGGACTATGCGAAACAGGGGATCCAGCTCGAGGCAAACCTGAATCCCTTTGCGCTGGTGGTCATGGCGCATCTCGGGGCGACCCGAACGCGGGACCAGAAACAGCGCCTGGCGTGGAAGCTGCGCCTCGTACGGATGCTCTACGAGCGCGGGTATAATCGAGAAGAAGTCGAGGCGCGCTTTCGGTTCATCGACTGGCTGCTGATTCTGCCGGCGGAGCTGGAAGAGCCGTTTCGTGACGAAG
>JACPHN010000091.1 GCA_016188575.1 Candidatus Schekmanbacteria bacterium | reverse complement strand
TCATCCTACGGACTGGTCGTTCACCTCCTGTTGCTTCCCACCCCGCCTCGCGGCGACGCAGTCACAGTTGGTTGCGGGCCGGAGAGCGCATGCCCGAAGAGGACTTCCACCCCTCCGACCACGTACGCTCGCAGGCGCACGGTGCGCGGACCTCGGGTCCGCATCGTCATCCGGCCCAAAGATGCGGGCCGCAGGCCCGCGACCCCCGGCTCTCGCACCGCCTCCAACTTCCGGCAAGTGCAAACCACATTCTGCCGAATATGGACTTATGGTATGTTGTCTACGGAACCGATGTCCATGTAACTGCCGCCGTCGCAACCTCGGCCAGAGAAGTCGGTGAGCGTCGGTCATCTCGGTTCTCAGAGAGCGGGAGCGAGCGCGTTGTTGCGCCATTCCTGATCTTCCCCTCTGTCCTTCCCGCAAGCGGGGGGGAAGGTGAACAGTGACGTGGATTACCATGAAAGCAGGGTTGCGACGAGAGGTGATGAGACAAAAACACCCCACCTGCCACGACCCGAGTCGTAGAAAAAGCTGGGCGATTCGGAGCGCAGAGCGACTACGTTGTCGTCTCGGCCGTGGAAACCGAGTACCCGTATTCCTTGAGCATCCGCAACCATCGCGGCGCGTCCCTTTTGACCATCGCCGCTTCATAGTCCGCCGTCGGATCGACGTACGGACGCCGATTGACAAGAACGCTGTAGACCACGTCCGAGAGCTTGTGTCCCACGGCCACCACCGCTCGCTTGTGCCCCCGGCGGATCACAAGTCCGGCGTAGAGGCCGTGGAACTGACTCTTCGTGTTGCGCACCGCATTACCAATCTCCCACAGCAAGCGCCGCACGTGACGATTGCCGTTGGGCATCCGGCCACTCCTTCTCCTAAGGGCGAGTCGAGTCCGCGTCGCCTCGAAGACCACCATGTCCATCCTCAATGGTGGGCAGGTTCGGATTACTATTCGTTCACCAGCGCGGTCACCAGGCCACCACTGCGAAACAACCGGGGGTACGTGCTCCAAGGCGCGGGTCCAATTCAGGAACGGGGACGAACCACCATAATCCACTCGACCATCGTGCGGACTCTCCTCGCCCGGTACTGTACGCCGAGTCCGCCCAGCTTTCATAGCCGGGGGTGTCTTTGCGCGCACGACATGTCCAATTCAGGGTAGGCAGCGGCCTTGGTCTGGGAGCGGAGCGTTGCTACAATCGCAGCGGTGCTGTCACGCACACACGGAGGAAGTGCCATGGCCGAAACGCTGTTCAAGGAGATCACTTACAGCCTCTCCAAGCTCATCGAGGACATCCGCGTCGGTCAGATCGGCTTGCCTGAGCTGCAGCGGCCGTTCGTTTGGCCAAATGTCAAGGTACGCGATCTGCTGGACTCGATGTACCGCGGCTACCCCGTCGGCAATCTCCTGTTCTGGGAAAACGCCGGTGCCGCTGACCACACGTTGATCGGCCGACACGACGGCAAGCGGAAAAAGTTCCCCCATCTGCTCGTCATCGACGGCCAGCAGCGCCTGACCGCACTTTATGCCGTAATGTGCGGTGCACCGGTCGTTCGCGAGGGATACCAATTCGAGCGCATACGCATCGCTTTTCGGCCGATCAGCGACGAATTCAGCGTTGCCGACGCCACGACGGACAGGGATCCGACGTGGATTCCGGACATCTCGGTGATCTGGTCTGACGACGGCGATCTGTTCGAGCTCGCTCACAGCTACGTCGCGCGCCTGAGGGGCGGCCCGGGAGACGAAAAGAAGAAGGCTCAGTCGGCCATTCAGCGCCTCTCGAACCTGAAGACCTATCCGTTCACGGCGCTCGAGCTCTCCGCCTCGATCAGCGAGGAACAGGTGTCGGACGTCTTCGTCCGCATCAACTCGAAGGGCACGCCGCTCAACCAGTCCGACTTCATCCTGACTCTGATGTCCGTCTTCGCGGACGAGGAGCGGACCAGGCTCGAAGAATTCTGCCGTGACGCACGCAAGCCGCCGCGCGGGAAGCCCTCCGCTTTCAACTATCTCATCCAGCCCGATCCCGATCACCTTCTTCGCGTCGCGGTGGGAGTGGCCTTTCGACGCGCGAAGCTGCACTACGTTTACGCCATTCTCCGGGGGAAAGATCTACAGACGGGCGAGATTTCCGAAGAGCGCCGTCTGGAACAGTTCGGCCGGCTCGCGAAGGCGCAGGAACATGTGCTGAACCTGCAATACTTTCACGACTTTCTTCTTTGCCTCCAAGAGGCCGGTTACAGCTCGGGCGACCATATCATGTCGTTACACGCGCTGCTGTTCTCTTATGCCCTGTTTCTCATCGGCCGGCTCGATTTCCGCGTCAAGGACGACGAGCTGCGCAACGTCATCGCGCGCTGGTTCTTCTTCTGTGTGCTGACGTCGCGTTATACGAAATCCTCCGAGTCGATTTTCGAGGCCGACCTGGCTGAGCTGAGAACGGTGGCGGACGCCCAGGGCTTCGTTCACTACCTCGAGCAGCAGATGCGCCAGGTGCTGACCAACGACTACTGGCAGATCACCCTCCCCTCGGCACTCGCCACGTCGTCGGCCCGCACGCCTCCGCTGTATGCCTACTACGCCGCGCTGGTATTGCTCGACGCCACCGTGCTGTTCTCCAACCTCAAGCTTCACACCCTGCTCAATCCCGCCATCAAGAGCAAGAAATCGGCGCTGGAGCGACACCACCTGTTCCCGAAGGCGCACCTGAAGGGAGTCGGCATCGAGAGCCTGCGCGACGTCAACCAGATTGCCAACTACGCACTGGTCGAATGGGCCAAGAACGTCGCAATTTCTGACCGTGCGCCGCGGGAATACTTCCCCGAGATGGTAGCCAAAAGCGCCGCCAAGGTGCAGTGGGACCAGGTCAGCTTCTGGCATGCGTTGCCGGAAGGATGGTGCGAGATGAGCTACTTCGATTTCTTGGCGGAGCGTCGCCGGGCGATCGCGGCGGTGATTCGGGCGGGCTTCGAGTCCCTGGAGCCCGCGCGCGGGCGCCATTTCGTGCCCTCCACCACGCCCTTGACAGCGGCGGCGCCAGAGGCCATCTGGCACCGGTTTCTGTCCCTGGTCCCCGAAGAGGCGTGGCCGATCGTAACCAAGTATGTCGGCGAACCGCTCCGAACGTCAGATGACCTTCAGCGAGAGCTCGATGAGTACATGAAGGAGCTCCGCAATCGGTCTTGTGACGAGATCTTGAACTTGGAGGCCGCGGAGGCCGCCTACGAGGGTTGCAGTCGCCTGATGCGTGTGCATGCGAGCTCGACGGACGACGCGCGCCGGGTCATTCAGGCGGCCGTGCTGTACTTCGCCGAGGCCGAGGACGCCGTCCCGGACATCCTCAATCGCGAAGGATTCGCGGATGATCTGGCCGTGGTCCGCGCCGCCGCGTCGATCCTCCGTGGCGATTGAGCCCGAGACGGCACGCGAGGTGGCGGCAGGATGATCGGGAGGATTGTCGGCCCATACCGCCTGCTGTCGTCGCTGGGAAGTGGCGGAATGGGCGTCGTGCACCTCGCCGAAGATATGCAGACGGGGGAGCGAGTCGCCCTCAAGACGGTGCTCCGCCCGCAGGTGTGGGTGCTTGCATGCATGCGCCGCGAAATCCGCGCGCTGGCGCGGCTTCGGCACCCCGGAATCGTGCGCGTGATTGCCGAGGGCGTGCACGAAGGCATGCCGTGGTATGCGATGCAGCTCCTGACCGGTGAATCGCTGCGGTCGTGGATGTCGCACCGGGCCGCCGTCACGTTTTCGCTGCGGGTGACTGCCGACGCGGAGCCGGCGACCGCGGCAGGAGCACCGCCGGCAGAAGGCCACGATTCCGCATCGTGGTGGACGCAGAGCCTGGCGCCCTCGGTATCGGCGGCGCTGCCGCCCGCCGCTGCTGCTGCTGCTGCCGCCGGCGTTTCGCCGCTGCTGGCAACACTGGCCGCCGAGGAGCTTGCGAAGGCCCTTTCCATGGTGCGGTCGCTGTGCGAGCCGCTGGCGTACATGCACGGTGAGGGACTGGTTCATCGCGATCTCAAGCCGGACAACATCCTGCTGGTTAGCGGTGACGGCGGCGGCGACGGCGGCGGCGGTGCGGAGGCCACGCTCCCCGTACCGCAGCCGGTCATCGTCGATTTCGGATTGAGCGGCACCGTGCGGGCGGAGCACTACCGGGAGGAAATCGCCTCCGACCAGCGCGTCGCCGGCACCGTGCCCTACATGGCCCCGGAGCGAATCCGCGGCGATACCGCCGATGCGCGCGCCGATCTGTACGCTCTCGGGTGTATCCTTTATGAGCTGCTCACGGGGCGGCCTCCGTTCGCCGGTACAGACGTTACCGAGGTGCTGCGCGCCCACTTGTGGGACGACCCGCTGCCGCCTTCGGCGCTCGTGGGTGGCATCCGGCGCGAGCTGGACGAGCTGGTGCTGTCATTGCTGAGAAAGGAGCCGCGCGACCGCCTCGGCTACGCCGACCTTCTCGGCGCCGCACTTGAAGAACTGGGTGCGCGGCACCCACCGCCGGCGGACGAGCCGCAACCCCGGCCGTACCTGTATCGGCCCGCGCTGGTGGGCCGAGATGACGAGCTCGCGCAGTTTCAGCGCCTCCTCGACGGGTTGGCGGCAGGCGCTGGCACCGTCCTGCTGATCGGCGGCGAAAGCGGCGCGGGCAAGACCCGCCTGGCCAGCGAGCTGGCGCGCCGCGCCACCGAACACGGCGACCTCGTTATAACCGGCAGTTGCTCCCTGGCGGCTCCCATCGCGCTCGAACCCTTCCGCGGTGTGCTGCGATTCATCGCGGATTCGTGTCGAGCTCACGGCGAAGCGGTCGCCGACCGCTTACTCGGGCCGCGCGGTCCCGTCCTGGCCGTGATCGACCCCTCGCTTCGAGAGCTTGCGGGGCAGCGCCGCTACCCCCCACCCGCCGACCTGCCGCGCGGCGCCGCGCACTTGAGGTTGCTCGCGGACCTCGCCAAGTCGGTTTCGACGCTCTGCGAGAAGCAATCACTGGTGCTGCTGATCGACGATCTGCAGTGGGCGGATCCGCTCAGCCTCGACCTCCTCGCTTTCCTGCTGCGCGGCGGCTACGTGGCGAAGAACGCGCTGTCCATCGTCGCCACCTATCGCGCTGACGGTGAGGCGAGCGCGGATATCCGTGGCCTCATGGAGCGCGAGGACGTGGCGAAGATCCGCCTGGGGGGGCTCAGTGAGCAGGCGATCGCGCAGGTCGCTGCGGACATGATGGCGGTGCGCACCGCCCCGGCGCCGCTCGGGCGCTACCTGGTTCGCCAGTCGTCCGGGAACCCGTTTTTCGTCGCGGAGGTCCTGCAGCTTGCCGTAGAGGAGCGGTTGCTGCAGCGGACGCGCAGCGGTGCGTGGGCGCTTGCGGCCCAGCCAGGAGGAGGTGACGCGAGCGCGTATGAGGCGCTGCCGGTGCCGAGCTCGCTGCAGGCGCTCGTCGAGCATCGGCTTGCGGCACTGGAACCCCTTTGCCTGCGCCTCGTCTCGGCCCTGGCCGTGCTGGATGGGGCCTGCCCGGAGTCGTCGGTGCGGTGTGTGGGCGGGTTCCCGGCGGGAGTGGATGTTGGGGCGGCGCTTGGGGAGCTCATTCGCCGGCGCGTCGTCAAACAAGACCCCGATGGCACTCTCAGTCTCGTTCACGAAGTGTTCCGCCGCGTCGCGTACGAGCGCCTGGATGGCGCATTGCGCGTGCAGATGCACAGGTCTGCCGCGCTTGTGCTCGGCGCCACAGGCGGTCCAGGCCCAGGCCAGACGCGGATCGGCAAGAGCAGCGAGATCGGGCGGCATTGGGAAGCCGCGGGAGAACCGAGCCTTGCCGCGCGTAGCTTTCTCGAGGCGGCGCGTGAGATGCTCGCAGGGTCGCTCTATGAGGAAGCCGTCCGTCATGGCACCTCTTCCTTGCGGCTGGAAGAAAGCGCCGAGGCCTCGCTGGTGGTCGGGCGGGCGCTCGCGGGATTGGCCCGGTTCGAGGCGGCGCTCGAAATTACCGAACGCGCCATCGCGACGAGCGCTCCCGGCACGTTGGAGTGGATTGACGCGCAGTTGCTCGCCGCGGACGTCGCGCTGCGTCAGGGGAAATTTGCGGAGAGCCTGTACCGGGCGGAAGCGGTTCTGGCG
The DNA here is from genome assembly GCA_016188575.1 of Candidatus Schekmanbacteria bacterium. Taxonomy (GTDB): domain Bacteria; phylum CSSED10-310; class JACPHN01; order JACPHN01; family JACPHN01; genus JACPHN01. The sequence goes on along the minus strand of JACPHN010000091.1, from coordinate 15,300 downwards.
GCGCCCGTGGGCGGCGCGGAGCGCGCCGAAGCGCTGCGCCGTCAGGGTGCCGCGCTCCTGGCGCAGGGGCAGTCCGACGCCGGCCGGGAGACCCTGGAACAGGCACTACGTGTGCTTGACGAAGGCGCGGCCGCAGGCGAGGAACCCGCCGCCGGCTCACCTCGGGACAGAGAGCGCGTGCGCATCCTGATCAACTTGGGCAACGCGCATCAGATGCGCGGGGCGTTTCGCGAGGCGTGCGCCGGCCACGAGCAGGCGCGACAGCTCGCCGAGCGCATCGGCGACCGGTGGGGAGTCGCCGCCGCTCAGGCCAACATCGGCAATGCCCACCTCACGATGGGCGACTGCATGACCGCAGCGCGGCACTACGAGGATTCGCTAGCCATCTGGCGGGAGCTCGGCGACAGATGGTCGATCGCCGCGTTGACCGACAACCTCGGCATCCTGGATCGCGACTGCTACCGCAACGCGGCCGCCTTGAGGCGATTCGCGGAGTCGCTGGCACTGCGGCAGGAAATCGGCGACGAGATCGGCGTTGGCGTGACCTATCTGAACATGGGGCTGGTGCGGATGCACGCAGGCGCGCTCGACGAAGCGCGTGACCTGTGCGCGCGCGCGATTGCTATCTATCGGCACGTCGGCGCGCGCGACCGCGTGGTCTTCGGTCTGTCTGCTCTGGGCGAGGTGCTGGTGGAGCTAGCGCGCGATGCCGATGCACAGCAGGCCATCGATGAGGCAGTGGAAACGGCCGAACGCGGCGGCATGGTCGCCTCCAGGGCCGCGGCTCTGACGCTTCGCGCGCGGATGCTTTCCGCACAGCAGCGCCACGACGAGGCGGAAGCGGTGCTGACGGAAGTGATCGCAACGAGCCGCGCCTGCGACGCCGCACTGACGGCGGCCGCGGCACTTGCCGCCCGGGCCCGCTGCCGGCTGGATCGCGACCCTGAGGCGGCGTGGGGAGACGCCGAACAGGCGCGCCTTCTGTACGCGGCGGGCGGTCACGCGCAGGGGGGCGCGTCGGTTGACGTGCTGCTCGCGCGGCTGCACGCGCTTGCCGGGGATGAGGCGACGGCGCGCACGCTGCTCGGCGTCGGCCTCGCGATCCTGGCGCCGCAGACGGAGTTTCGATTGTACCTGCAGGCGCGCGAGGACGAAGCCGCTGCCCTCACTGCACTGGGCGACGCGCGCGCGACTGATGTCCTGCGCTTTGGCGCGCAGCTCGCCCGCGAGCACGGTGCCGCTGCCGCACTGCGCAGATTCGCGCGCCTGCTGGCCGTTCCCGCGCCACGGGCTGCTCCAGTTTCCGAGACCGGCACCGCGGCGCCGTAACCGCGGCGCAGCTCGGGCTTCGCGGCGCGCCGTGCGCCGCGGCGGTAGCGGCGGTATCGTGCGCGCATGCCTTCGATGCTCCATCAAGCGCTGGTCGCCCTCTTCGAGAACCGCCCCGACCTGGCCGTCGAGCTCCTGCGCGGGGTTGCGGAAATCCATCTTCCGCCGTTCGATCGCTCGCGCATTGACGCTGCCTCGAGCCGGCAAGCCCGTCCCGTCGAGCTTCGATCCGACGCCGTGATCGTGCTGGAGCGGGCCGAAAAGGCGGTCTGGGGCGTCATCGTGGAGATTCAGCTCGAGCGCGACGGTGACAAGCGGTTCTCTTGGCCCGCGTATGTGTGTGAGCTCCGAGCACGCCATCGCTGTCCTGCCACGCTGCTGGTTCTCGCCCCGAGTGAAGCGGTCGCGAGTTGGGCCGCCGTGCCAATTGATCTCGGGCAGCCGCGCTCGCCGTTCGTGCCCTTGGTCTTCGGACCGACCTCCGTGCCCTGGGTCCGCAATCTCCCGGCGGCCCGCTCGATGCCGGAGCTGGCGGTGCTTTCGGCGATCGCCCACGGTAACGAGCCCGAAGGCATCGCGGTGGTCAGCGCGGCGATCGAGGCCGCCAGCGAGCTTGAGGGTGAGCGCGCGGTGCTGTACTATGATCTGATGATGGCCGCGCTGGGTGAGGCCATGCGCCGGAGGATCGAGGAAATGCTTCGCCTGAAAGATTACGAATATCAGACCGAGATGGGCCGGGAGCTTGGAGAGCTGTACAGCCGGGGAAGGGCCGAGGGAAAGGCCGAGGGAAAGGCCGAGCTGATTCTCAGGGTGCTTGCTGCTCGCGGCGTGCAGGTGAGCGCAGATCAGCGCCGAATCATAGCGTCGTGCCGCGACCCCGAGGTGCTCGACCGCTGGTTCGACAAGGCGCTGGCGGTGACCGATGCCTGCCAGCTTTTTCAGGACGGGGGTGTGGCGGCCGGCTGATCCCCCGAGAGGCGCGTTTCCTTGATCCTGCGCCGCAGGAGTAAGGGAGCCGCCGCTGCTATCTGTCAGCGAGACTCGCGTGTACCGGTAGGGATGCCGCCCTGAAACGCGCGATGCACATTGTCGCGCCCGCACGCGCATACCGGCGCGATGAATCGCGCCGCTACGGTCTCGCGAAAGGCGCAGGCGCGCGATAGCGACGCAACGAACGCCTGGTTTGGTGATCCCAAACACTGTGCATCACGCGTTCTGGACCGGTGGACATGCTTGGGCGGGGTTTGGACCCGCCCAAGCCCAAGCGGGCCACGGGAGGTTGCACTGCTCGCGAGGCTACGGTAGATTGCGGTCAACGACGCGCCTCGGTCAGGCCGCGGATTCACCGGAGCTCGCCAAGACCATGACGCCCAGTGAGCAGATACCGGCGCAGGTCGGACCCTTCCGCATCACCGATCGGCTCGGGGCGGGGGGCATGGGGGTGGTTTATCGAGCCGTCCATCTGGCGAGCAACGAGGTCGTGGCGCTGAAGACCTTGCGGATGCCTGCGGAGTTGCTCCTCGCCGGCATTCGCCGCGAGATCGGCGCGCTGGCGCGGATTCGGCACCCTGGCATCGTGCGCATCGTGGCGGAAGGCGTGCAAGACGGGCTGCCATGGTACGCAATGGATCTCGTCCACGGCGTGACGTTACAGCGGTACGGTGTGGAGGCGGTGGCGTCATCTGCTGGCGAGGAGGAGCGGCCAAACGCGGGCGCGACGGCCAGGCCACCCCGACCGGCAGCCGAGTGGTGGACGGAGTCGCTCGCGGCGCTGAGCGACGTGGGGGGCACGCTGTGGGTCCCGGGCGAGACGCAGGTTCATGGGCACCGCGGAGAACCGCGGCCCGCTGATCGTGGCTCGGGCGGCTCGATGCCGGGGCGGTTGCGGCCATGGTGGCTGACATGCTGGCCCTGCGGGCCGCGCCGTTGGCGTTCGTCGATTTTCTGGCGCGGAGCTCGGAAGGGAACCCGTTTTTCGTTGCCGAGTATCTGCGGTTGGCGGTTGCCCGACAGGTGCTCCGCCGCGATGAGATGGGAAGGTGGCGAGTTGGCGACGCTGCGGCGGCGATGGAGGCGGCCGCGGATGCGGGCTCAGGCGGAACGGGATCCGACGCCGAGCGGTATGCCTGGCAGGAGGCCGACGCGGCCTTCGACGCCTACTTCGGGCTCGGAACCGACGCTCCGGACAGAGAAACCGCGCGGTTGAGAATTGAGTATGCGGGCCGATCGCTGTGGATGCGAGGCCGATTCGAGGAGGTCGAGAGCGTAGCGCGGCAGGCACGGGCGGAGGCGGAGGCACTGACGGACGCGGAGATGGCGGCCGATGCCGACGAGGTCCTCGGTTCGGCCCTTCGCTCGAGAAATCGCAACACGGAGGCACGGGCTTGCTACGAGAAGGCTCTCGCGCATTATGCAACGCAAGGTAGGCGTCAGCGTGTGGCCGACTTGGTCGTGCTCCTCGGCGCAATTGCCTGGTCCGAGTGCCGGCTTGACTACGCCTGCACTCTCTGGCAGCAGGCGCTATCGGTGTATCGGGATCTCGATCTGCAGCCGCAGATCGCGACCGTGCTGCACAATCTCGCCTTTGCTCTTACTGATCTCCGTCAATACGATGCCGCCAGAAACCTCTTCGAGGAAGCACTCGCAATTCCTCGGACACGCGGTGAGCGCCACCTCGAAGGCACTACGCTCGGCGGTCTAGGTCGGCTCAGTCTGCTCGAGGGCGAGCTCGCAACAGCGCAGAACTTCTTCGAGCAGGCGCTCGGTATCAACCGGGAAGTCTGGGAGCTGTGGGCCGAAGCCATCACCACGGGCTGTCTCGCTCAGATCGACATGTTCCGGGGAGACGGCGCGGCCGCCAGGGATCGAGCTGAAAGAGCGGTAGCCTTGAACCGCCAGGTGGGAAACCGCCGTGACGAAGCCATGTCCCTGGGCGTGCTCGCATGGGGCGAGGCCGCAACCGGGGCGATGGACGCGGCCTTTGCTCGTTTCGAAGATGCCCTGGCCATCCATCGCGACATCGGCAACCCGGCAGGCGAAGCGTTGACGCTCTGGCAGACGCGGTCTGGCGGCGCCGGGTCGGCGACCGTGGCGGCGCAAGCTCGCTTCTGGATCAGGTGGAGGCGCTGGGGACGCGCATCGAGCGGCCCTCGCTGCTGGCTCTGGCACACTGCGAGCGCGGCCATCACGCGCTCGCCGAGCGGCAGGCCGGGGAGGTGTTTCTCGAGAAAGCGCGCAGCGCCGTCTAGACGCCGGACATCTACCTCTTGCAAGCCCGGGTGCGGCTGCGGCGCGCCATCGAGCACAGCGCGCAAGACCTCCCGCTCGCCCACGGCGAGCATCCGAGCGATCATCCCACGGCAGGCCGCGCCGCTACCAGCAGCGAATGATTCTGGCCTCCCCGTCGCCGCGATGATCGTAGACATCGATCAAGACGTAATGGTCGCAGCTCAGTTGACGGTGTGCGGTCGACGCGCACCAAACGGATGGGAGCAAGCTCGGCAAGGACACACTCGCGCACCGCTTGCGCTTCGCCCGCCGGAGTAAGCGGCACCTGGTGGCGCTTTGTCTTTCGCAGTCGCGGTGGTGGCAGCGCGATCAAGCCGACGGCATCGAGCGCGAGCAGCAAGCACCGGCAGGCGCGGTCCCAAAGGTGACCGCTTCCTTGCCGCCATCCCAACCGCTCGCATAAGGCAACGGAAATCGCCCGCCGGGACTGCTCTTCGTGGGCGATCACCTTGCTGATGACGGCAAGCTCGTGCGCACCGATGTGCCGCCCCGCCTCACGCCCGCCGGGGGTGTCACGGACCTTGCTGACCCCCGAGCTCTCTCGGCCCCCGCCCGATCGCAAGATCCGCGCCACCCTCTGGACCAATAGGTATACCCGTTGGTATCCTATGGAACATGCCGGAGGTGAGGCGATGGCAGTCGTCGTGAAAGTCGACGGGCAGACACGTGACCGCCTGGCGCGAATCGCCGCGGAAGAGCACGAGACGTTCGGGCACATCATTGCTCACGCGCTTGATGCATTCGAGGAGAAGAGTTACTGGCGCCAGGCCGAGGCCGCCGCGCTTGCTCTCCGCGCCGACGAGGCCAGGTGGCGCGAGGAGCTCTCCGAGCGTGAGAACTGGGACGCCACGCTTGTCGATGGGCTCCTTGACGAGGAGCCATACCCGCTTGCGGACGACGATGCCGGCACGCGGTGAGGTCTGGCTCGCCGATCTCGACCCCGTGCGCTCGATCTCGACGGCGCGCTTGCTCGAGCTCTGGGGCGCCGTCGCACCGACGACGCTCGCAGCCGTCGAGGGGCACCTCGCGAGGCTCCTCGGCATTCAGGACTGCGCCACGGGATCGGTCCTTTCTCCTGGCGTTTGCGGTATCCGCGGGGTCTTTTGGTGTGATGCTGCCATCAGCAGGAGCCAGAATGCTACTCGGCAGGACGACGAAAAGGCGAGACCGTTCCCGATCAACCGCGGATGCTTGGCGAGCACCACGGAGACGACCCGACAAGCGATCTCCTCCCAGCGACCCGCTTCGCGCGCCGTCGCCGGAAGACCAGCCAGCGTCCGCCGAGCATCGCGCTCGTGACGACTGTCGCTGCCACCGAGGAAGCCGCAGGGACGGAGGGTCGCGCCGTGATCCCCACGTAGAGGCGATAGTCCGGCCCGCCACCGTTGCTGAGGTCGACCGCAATCGTGTTTTGACCTACGAGGAGAAGCTCGGCCGGAATCGCTTGGGGTGGCACGACCGCGTTCACCGAGCACACCGCGGACAGGTTGACGCATCCTGGCTCGCGCCAGCGCCCCCAACTGCCGAGTAGCGAACCGTTGATGTAGACGCTGAGCCCATCGTCGCTGGCCAGCTCGGCCCACAAGGCCGTGATGCCGTCCCAGGCGAAGGAGCCGCGCAAATAGCGGTCGTTGAATCCGTGGTCGGTGCCCTGCTCGATCAGCGGCAGATTCGCGGCCCCCCCCGCGGCCGCCGCGGCCACTTCCTGCCAGTCGTGATCATCGAAGCCGGCCTCGTGCCAGAAGTGCCCGCTGCCGTCGACGGGACCAGGCTCGTCTCCGAACCATGGTCCGAACCGGCGCCAGCCCTGGGCGAGTGGTGGCGTTGGCGTCGCTGTCGGTGTCGATGTGGCCAGGGGGGTTGGAGTCGGGGTGGCCGGCGGGTCGGCGATCCGGCGATACACGCCGCCGCCGCGGGTCCCCGCCCAGACCGTGCGGCCATCGACCGGATCGACGACCAGCGACTCGACGCTGGCATGGGCGAGCCCGGAGCTACTGTGCAGCCAGGTAGCGCCGCTGTCTGCCGACGAGAAAACACCGCCAAACTCCGTGCCCGCGTATACCACCTGGTGCTGGGCGGGATCGACCGCCAGCGCTTGCACGTGCAGGGTCTCCAGGCCGGCGCTCGACGCCGCCCAGATCAATCCCCCGTCGGTGGTCTTGAAGATGCCGGTATCGGTCCCCGCGTACAGCACCAGCGGCGCAACCGGGTCCATGACCAGCGCCGAGACGAATGCATTGGCCAGCCCACTGCTACTCGCGCTCCACGACCCGCCGCCGTCGGTGCTCCGGTATGCGCCCGCCGCGTAGCGCGTGGCCGCATAGACGATCTGGTTCGCTGCAGGGTCGATGACCAGGGCGGTGACCTCGCCGTCTTCGAGCCCGTCGCCGCTCGCGGCCCAGGATTCACCGGCGTCGGTGGATCGGAAAACGGGCCCGGCGCTCGTCCCCGCGTACACGGTAGCCGGCTGCCGGGGGTCGACGGCGAGCGCCGACACGCCGGCATTGCCGATGCCGCCGCTTGCGGAAACCCAGGTCGCGCCAAAATCGGTGCTCTTGAAAATTCCGGCCGCGGCCGTTCCGGCGTATACCGTCGTACCGGCGAGCGGATCGAACGCCAGGGCCTGGATGTTGCTAGCCGTCAGGGTCTGACCGGCGGCGAACCACGAGTCGCCACCGTCCGCAGTCAGAAAGACGGGATTCTCCAGAGTGCCCGCGACCAGCCCAGCGCGATTCGCAGGATCACCGAGCAGGCAGCGGATCGAAAGACCGTCCAGCCCGACCTGCGACCAGGTCGCCTCGATGCGAGGAGGCGATCCTGCCACCGCCGCGACCTCCGCAACCTGCGCCAGGATCAGCGCCAGAAGCGCCAGACGCGCCAAACGCGCCAAACGCGCCGCGTCCAAAATGCTTCGCGTCATGGCCGTGGTCACGAGCGAACGCTCACGCGAGGACTCGCCTGGGCGCGCCGCCGCCTCCTCCTCCGCCGTTGCGTCGCCGCCGCGTATCCGCCGATGAGCACCTGGGCGAGCAGCAAGCCCGCCACGCCGAGCGGGACGATCGCTCCTTCTCCCGCCAGCACGCCCAGCGTCGGTCCCAGCACCGGCGCACCATCCACGGAAAGGCGAGTACCCGACGCTGCTGACACCACCTTGACGTCCTCGTCGAGCACCACGCTCGCCTGTAGGCTGCTGCCCGCCGGAGCGCCGCTGCGAAGCGTGATCGTGACGACGGCCCGGGTCGCCAATCCCGGGCTCATGCCGTAGCCGATGTTGTCGAAGCGCAGGAACCCACCGTTTTCGACCTGGCCGATGAGGCCGAGTCGCGAGCTGCGGGCTTCCACGCGCCCGTCGCGATCGAAGTCCTGATACAAGGTCGCTTCCTTGATCAGGCCCTCCGCCCCGGCCTCACCCGTGATGTGCACCAACAGGCTGACCAATCGGGCATCGCCCGCGGATGGGGCCGCCACGAGGTCGACTTCGAGCACCACCGCAGCGGCACCGCCCGCGGCGATCCCCTGGTAGGTCGTATCGGCGGCTCGCGAGATGGCCACTCCGCGCAGAAGGCCGATCGGGTCGCTCGATCCCGTTTCGCTCCAGGCGCCGGCGCCGTTTTTCGCTCGCACATGGATGAAGTAGTCGACGCCGGATTGCAGTGACAGCTCTGTGATCTCGGCGAAGCGCTCCGCGGTTTCGCTCCAGTCCTTCACGTCGCAGGTGGACATGGACTGGCCGACACAGTACTGGTAGGCTTCCACACCGGACTCGGCGTCTTCGCTGTCCCACGTTGCGAAAAGCCGGGACGAGCTCTCTGTCCACCGACCGGGCGCACGAACTGTGGGTTGGCGCGGCGGCGTGCCATCCGTGGTCACTCGTGGTAGCTCGACCACCACCTCGTTGGACGATGATCCTCTCGCGCCCGCCATGGTCTCGCCCGCTACGGTGACACGGAAGGCTTTCCCTCGGGGCAGCTCGGTATCGACCAGGAGCTCGGTCGAAGCACCCAGTGGCAGCCTCTGACTCACGGCATTCGCTGACTCCGCTTCGACAAACTGGAGCTGGTAGATTTCCGCACCCTGTGCCGCCGTCCACGACAGCAGGACAGCGTCGCCCTGTTCCGTGGCGGTCAGGTTGCCCGGCGCTGCCGGAATCTGTTCCGGCCGGACCACGACGTGCCCGGGAGCATAGGCGAAGACCGGCGAGTTGCGACCGTCGTCCGCGGTGCCGTAGATCCAGTAGGTGCCGGCTGCCAGTCCCGCCGTATCCCAGACCTGAGCGCCACTGGCAGGCAGGCCGGACGCGATCAGCACGCCATTCGGGCTGTCCTTCTCCGCGCCGTAGTAGAGCGATACAGTGACGTCGTCTCCATCGGGATCCGAGCCTGTGTAGGCGATCTGCACGGTGTCGCGGGTCGTTTGCCGGGCGGCAGGGCTGGTCAGGATCAGCGATGGAGCCTCATTGAAGGTGTTCACCGTCACGGTGTAGGTCGTCACCGCGGGGTTGGTCAGCGTTACCGTCCAGGCGCCCGGCTCTGGCCTGACCAGCGCATACCAGGCATCCACGACCTTCGGTTTGTAGGCGGCCTTGTCCGGGTGGGCGGCCACATAGCTCGGATCGATCACCGTTCCGGATGGCGAGGTAAGGGTGAAATCCGTCTTCTCGCCCTGCGGCCAGGAAAGCAGCACGACGACCTTTTCCGCCTGGGGAATCTGGATGACCTGAGCAAACCGCGCGGCGCCGCCCGCCATACCTGCGGAGACGCCCAGCCGTGCTTCGGAAAAGACGTCGCAGTTCCCGCAGACCAGCACGTCGTCGGTGCTGCCGGTGCTCATGAACTTCCAATAAATGAACATGCCGGGGTTGACGTCGAAGGCCACCAGATCGATGGGCAGGTTCACGCCAAGGCCCTTGCTGTTTGCGCCCACTTTGATCGCCGCGAGACTCTCGCCGCCGACGAGGGGAAAGAAATCGGGAATGTTGACTGCGGCGTTGACATAGCCTTCGAAATAGCCGGCATGATCATCAAGAAAATTTGTCCCTCGACGACTTTGAACGGCGCGGCAACCCATGCCCGCACGGTGTACTTGTCCTGCGCCCAGTTCGCCTCGGCAGAGAGCCGCGCCAGCTCGATCTTCTCGAGCAGCCATGCCATGCCTGAGAGGGTGGCGGAGGTCGAAGGAGTAATGGCGATCTCGCCATCGACTCTTAGTAGCGCCAGATCCGTGCCGAAAATGCTGATCCGTGGACCGCCCGTGATCCCGAGGCCTGCGGCAATGCGAACCGACAAGGGATCGTCCGTGATTTTCTCGAGGTTGCTCATCGAACCGGACAAATACTGCAGAAACAACCCTGTGGCTCCGATCGGTCGGTTCAGGTCGGCGGCTGTCACCTTGACCGCCGGCAGCTCCCAGTCCTTGAGGGCGATCTCGGCGCCAACGGTAAACGCCTTGAGCTCCGCGGCGGCGCCAAGCTCGACGCGCCCCTCACGGGGCACATAACCCAGCCGGGAGACCTTCAGCGGGCTGGCGGGGACGGGAACGGCGACTGCATCGTCGAGGCCAATGTCCAGTGTCAGGCCCTGGATGGTCGCAAGGTCTCCAGGGCATATCTCTACTGGCACCAGCAGATCCACGGGCTCGCTGTAGACGAGGCTCACAAAATACGGCGTCGTCAGACTCAGGTCCACCCAGGCGCACACTCCCGTGGACTTCTTGTCCAGCTTGATCTCATTCAACACCGTAGTGGCGCCGAAGAAGAAGACGTTCAGCTTTTCCGGATGGTCGACGAGCTGAATCCTGTCGGATGTCATCGTCGACCCCTCGATAGCAAAGCCGTACGGAGCCTTGACGAGATCATAGTTTCCCTGCGCGCTGAGCACCCCGTCTTCCCCGACGATGACGCGGGAAACCGCATCGGGGCGTATCGGTCCACCGGTCGACAAGGCGCCGCCGATGCCCACATTTCCGCGCATTCGGTAGCCGCCGGCAGCGTGGGGTTCTCTCTCATCCGCGCGAATGGCGATATCATCGACGGTCACCAGTTGACCCGGCGTAGGCGTAGGGCCGGGTGCGAAGGCGGTGGCGAGCCCCTTGATTTCCTCGGGATAGAGTATTCGATCATAGATCCGGATATCGTCCAACAGGCCGACGAGCGACGGCGCAAATACCGACCATGGTTTCTGGCCAAAAAACAGCGAGTTATCGGGTATCTCGATGGAGCTTGGTCCTACATAGAAGGTGGCCGCGGAACCCTTGCCGTTCATATAGACAGTCACGGCGTTGTAGCTCTTCCTCCAGGTTATGGCGATGTGTGTCCACGTGCGCGGAACGATGGACTCTCCTTCTCCGGAAAAATAGTTGTGAGCGGAATCGTAGGCCGCGACCGTGAGCCTGCCATTCTTCACGCCGATGAAGTAGCCAGATTTCGCCGAAGTGCTCATGTTGCCAACCAGGACTCCCTCGACTTGCGGATCGTCTATCTTGACCCAGAACGCGACCGTAAGCTCGTCTGCGTATACGGGTTGTTGCGCGACCTCAACATAGTTGGTTCCATCGAGCTGTATGGCGTAGTTTACCGCCCCGCGGGTATATTCTTCCGACCCAACGACGATTCCATCGTAACCGTGTCCTGTGAGGTCGTCCGCACTGTCATCGAGTGGATAGTAGGCGATCATGTTGGGAACCGGCGTGGGTGTCGAGGTCGCGGTCGGCGTCACGGTGAACGTCGGCGTCACCGTTGGGGTGTTGGTCGAGGTAGCGGTTGACGTGGGGGTCCGTGTGGACGTGGACGTCGGCGTGGAGGTCGCGGTCGACGTGGGAGTCGGCGTGGCCGTGAACGTCGGCGTGTTGGTCGGCGTAAACGTTGGCGTGGGAAGCAGGTTGTAGAGCATGGAAAGCTCCGCCGCCGTAAGCGTTCGCCTGTACATGCGCAGCTCGTCGAGCAGGCCATGGAATCGCCCGACGGCGCTGTCCCAGCGCGCGGCCCCGAATCGTGGATAGAGAACGACGGTATTGGTGATCGTTGCCGCCGACGCGGATGCCCGACCGGCAACGCCGCCGTCGACGTAGGCCACCATCTCATCTCCGGCCGCCCACGTCACGGCGACGTGAACCCAGCGATTGGTGGGAATAGCGCCAAAGGGTCCAAAGCTCTGAACGGTCGCGCCGCTGCGGATGGTCAGGTAGGCCCCGCCTTGCTTGATCCCGAAATCATACCCCTCGAATGCCATGGCGCTCCCCAGTCTGCGGCTGATGATGAACTGATCGGCCTGGGCATCAGAGACGCGAATCCAGGCGGAAATGGTGAGTGCGTTGGTCGCTTCGAGCGCAAAGTACTGCCCGAGCACATCGACCCAGCGGTCGTCGACGTTGAGCGCTTTGCCCGTCAGGCCGAGGTCATAGGCGCTGCCGCTTCCGCCGGTGCTGAGGGTGCCGTGGTTCGCTTTGCCGGAGCTATCGCTGGCATTGTTCTCGAAGCGGTAGTAGCCCTCGAGGTTGGCGCTGATTCCGGGCGTGGCCGTAGGTGTCGAAGTGGCGGTTGCCGTTTGCGTGGGGGTGCCCGTCCTCGTGGGAGTGCCGGTTTGCGATGGCGTTGCCGTCTGGGCTGGACTGGGTGTCGGTGTTGGGTTAGCGGCCTGGATCGCGGAGATCTCCGCGGCTGACAGCTCGCGGGTGTAGACGCGTGCTTCGTCGAGCTGCCCGGAGACCCGCTGCGTGGATGCGCTCCAGGGCGCGGCGCCGATGCGGAGAACGCTCGAGCTCGCTGCGATGGGGTTGGCACCGGCAGCGACCTGCCCGGCGGCGGTGCCGTTGACATACACGACGAAGCTCCCGCTGCTCCTCCAGGTCACCGCGAGATGCGTCCACCGGTTAGTTGGGATGCTGCCCACAGCGTTGGTGAAGAGCGCGCCAGTGGCATCGTAGACCTGCGGCGCGGCGGTGGCGGCACCGACCCCGAGGAGATAACCCTGCAGGCCGGTGGGATCGAGATTGCCGGCGATGCACTGCGCGCTCTGTGGGTTGCTCAGCTTCACCCATGCGGCGAGCGTAAGCTCAGAGGAGGCATCGAGGCTCGCGGTGTGGGGTACGTCGACATAGCCGCTGCCGGACAGGGACAGCGCTCGACCGGCGAGGCCAGTGACATAGCTGACGGAGCCCATGGCGGTGCCGTGATTGAGCTGGCCGGAGCTATCGAGCGCATTGAGCTCAACTTGGTAGTGAGCGACGAGCCCGGTTGACAGATTCGGCGTGGGTGTCTGCGTGGCCGTGCGGGTTGCCGTGGACGAGGCGGTGTGGGTGGGCGTGCTCGTTCGCGTGGCGGTTTGCGTGACCGTGGCGGTCGCGGTCATCGTGGCCGTCTGCGTGATCGTGGCGGTGGCGGTTGCCGTCGCCGTCTGTGTGGACGTCGGCGCCGGCGTAAGCGTTGGGCCACCTGGCGTGATCGTCGCCGTGGCGGTGGACGTGATCGTCGGGGTTGCCGTGTGGGTCGCCGTTTGCGTCACCGTCGCGGTCGAGGTCTCCGTGGAGGTCGCCGTTTCGGTTGACGTCGGCGTTTCGGTCACTGTCGCTGTTTCGGTTGCTGTCGCCGTCTCGGTTACCGTAGGCGTGACGGTCGCCTCGGACGTCGTGGTGCGAAAGTCGAGCTCGGGCCACAGGGTGGCGCCGGTCGAGAACCAGCGGCCGTACCGGTGAGGAAACGATACCAGGCGGGCGCGCCACTGGTAGAGCGTCGAGGGCAGCAGACCCGATACGACCTCCTGAAGGTCCGTTCCCGCAAGAGTCGTGTCCACCCAGGCGGAGCCGCTCCCCAGCCCGGTCAGGTCGAAGGCGGTGCCAACCGGCTTGATCTCCCACTGCAGCTTGACGCGCGTGCGCCCCGCGGGGCTGCTCGCGAGGACCTGCAGGCGAGCGCTCGTGCCAGTAAGCCCGAGCGGCTGCACCGGGTTTCCATTGTCGCCTCGCAACTGGATCGGAAGGTAGCGGGTGTTGCTGTTGCCGTTTCCAAGATAGAGATACGCGCGCCCTTCGTTGAGCAGATCACCCGCGCCGTACGCGCCAACGAGGAGATCTGCGAACCCGTCTCCGTTGACGTCACCGGCGGTCGCCACGGAGTACCATAGTATGCGAAGGACAGGTTCTCTTCGCCCGTCCAGCCAGCCGAAGTGGAAAGGCCGGTTACGGACCCGAGGTAGACCCGCGCCAGTCCTTCGGACGTCTCGCCGTTGTATTCGTTTTTGGCACCGACGATGACGTCGGCGTAGCCGTCGCCGTTGACGTCCCCGGCGGTCGCGACCGAGATGCCGAAATGGCCTGTGAGCGCGGGGCTTTGTTGCCAGTCGGGCGCGGTGCTGAGACCACCCGCGGAGCCGTAGTAGACGTACGCTCTGCCGTCCCAGGTGTTGTACTTGCGCGCGCCAACGATCGCGTCCGAGAAGCCGTCGCCGTTGACGTCGCCCGCCCCGGCGACCGAAACGCCGAAGTGTGCATTGGCGGTATCGCTGTCCACCGTCCACGCTGGCGTAGTCGCGAGCCCCGTGGCGGAGCCGTAGTAAACGAAGGCGCGACCTTCATCGGTGAGCCCACCATCATGTTGGTAGGCGCCGACGATCACGTCCGAGTAGCCGTCGCCGTTGACATCGCCGGCGCCCGCGACCGAATACCCGAAATACGCGGTCGACTGGTCGCTTTCGGTCACCCACGCGGGCGAGGCGGCAAGCCCCGCCGCCGAGCCGAGGTAGACGTAGGCGCGGCCCTCGTCGGTCTCCCCGTTGTCGTAGGTGTAGGCGCCGACGATGACATCGACGTAGCCGTCGCCGTTGACGTCACCCGCGCTCGCCACCGAGGTTCCGAACGACGACCCGGCTTGCCCGGAAGACGCTGTCCACGCCGCCGTGGCCGCCAGCCCCGTCGCGGAACCGTGAAAGACGTAGGCATCGTTCGCGGCCCCCACGATCAGATCGGCGTAGCCGTCGCCGTTGACGTCGCCGGCGGTGGCCACACTTGATGCGAGCAGCGCCGAGTCCTGATTGCTCTCGACGCTCCAATCCTCCGTCGCCTGCGGACCGGTCGCGGAACCGTGGAACACGAACGCCTTGCCCTCGTCGGTCTCGCTGTTGTCGTACTTGCGAGCCCCGACGACAATGTCCGCATAGCCGTCGCCGTTGACATCGCCGGCGGTCGCGACTGAATAGCCGAGCTCCGCGGACGACTGGTTGCTCTCGGTAGTCCAGAACGAGGCGGTTGACGGGGCGGCGGGAGATCCATGATAGACCCAGGCTTTGCCTCCACTGGTAAAGGCACCATCGTACCACGCTGCGGAGGCGATCACGTCGCCGAAGCCGTCCCCGTTGACGTCCCCGGCTGAGGAGGCGGCAAAGCCATACCGACCGCTTGTCTGATTGCCCTCGGCGACCCAGTCCGCGGTAGCGCTGAGCCCTGAGGCGGATCCGTAGTAGACTGACGCGCCTCCCTCGTCGGTCTCACCGTTATCGTAAGCATAGTCGGTCGCAATCACGTCGGCAAACCCGTCGCCGTTGACATCTCCCACCCCGGCCACAGCATGACCCAGATATTGCCTTCAACGCTGGCGAAAAACGACCGGGGTGTGCCGGCGAAAAGTAGGCCAGACGGGGCGTGGCAGTTGGGTGGGTATGGCCGGGAGCAAGTAGGCCTGTGGTGGCTTGATCC
>JACPHN010000098.1 GCA_016188575.1 Candidatus Schekmanbacteria bacterium | reverse complement strand
CGCCTTGCCGTCGCGGAGGAGCCGTCTTGCCCGCGCCGGGTGGCACGGCATGAGCGGGCGCCGTTCGCCATCGAGCACGAACACTCGGTTCTGCATCGTTGTCTCCTCCCTCGCCCCCGAAGGGGCCTTGTTACCTTGGCTTCTCGCCTCCGAAGAGGCGGTAACGTGCGCCTCGCCGATGTCGGACGGGCTTGAGTACCCCGGACCTTCGCGGTGGTCTCCTTGGTCGCTCATGATCCGGGGCGACAGAGCCGGGAGCTGGCGCTCGTACCCCCGGGTGTCGTCACCCGCCTGACGTAGCCCGATGAAGATCAGGTCATCCCTTCTCCCCCAAGCTCCATCCATACCGATGGAGGCGGTTGGATGGAGAAGGTGACTACCTTGAGCTTCTACGAGCGCCCGGCACTCACAGGCGATGCTCGTCGCGGTCGAGATCGGTCGGCATGCCGCGCAGAGCACCGCGCAATTCGTGAGCCGGCCGCAACGGGATAAGCTCGATACGGCCTTCGTAGGGGATGACCTGGACCAAGAGACTTGGTCGAAGGTTGAGCCTGTCTCGCCCGGAACGCGGCACGACGACCTGGAACTTCGGCGAGATGGTGACCGTCTGCACGCGATCCTCCATCTTTGCAACACAAGCGCCACCATATCGCGATCGATCAGCGCGATCAGCGCTCGACACCGGACACGTCTCCAGCGTGTCGCCGCTCCGGACCGCGTCGTACCCGGATTGGCTGCTCACTCTCCCAGGTTGTTGTTTCCCACCGTCGGATCGGGATTGGCGAAAGGTCCCTCCTTGGACTTGACGAACATGGGATTGTCCATTGGGTTATCGTAGTTGCTCGGCTGTAGGGTTCCGCCTGACCAGCCGGCGCCATCGACCGGACTCGGGTCTCCGTCCGGGGTCCATGGGTTGTCGCGGTTATCCGGCCCGACGTGGCCACCGAGGCCACCCGCTTCCCCGTCAGGATCATCGCCGTGAGGGCCCGTCAGAATGTCGTCCGGGTTGGTTGGTTCAGGGGTACCCTTGGAGGTACCGCGCAGCACGAGCTCTGGTCCCTGGCGGCCGCAGCCGTCTTCGGCGTCCCACTTCACGCCGAAAATGACCTGATAGCCCCCAGGCAGACCCTTTACGCCGAACGACTCCGCAGTCGCCCCGTTGTCGCCCGCTACGGTGCCGCCGCCGGCGGCGATGCCCGCGATGGTGCCGCCGCCGCCGCCGATGCTGACGCCGCCGCCGACGTCCCACGTCAGGCCGCCGCCGTCCGCGAACTCGGTGGGTTTTCCGCCGCCCGTCATCGATTCGACCGTGGACCCGAACGAGGTGCCCCCACTACCGCCGCCTTCCGCTCCGCCGGTTGCCGAGCCGGCTTCCGGTGTGCCGCCTCCACCCGCGTCGGTCGACTCACCCCCGGTCGCCGGCATTGATCCTTCTCCACATTCGCCAGTCGTCGAGGCCACGCCGTCTCCGGGAAAGACGACGTGCGGCCCGACCGCGCCGCCGCCAAAGGGATTCGACCCCGAAGCCAGGCCAAGATCGGGCCGGAACGTCCCGGTATCGAAGCCGGCCTGATCCGGGCCGCCCTTGCCGAACCATCCCTCTGACTCCCCAATCGTTCCGGGAGTGAGGTGACCGAGCTCTTGCCCGTGGCCGACCTGCAGCCCAGCGCCGAATTCTTCGCCGAGGCCCGGCATGTGGCCGAGCTTCTCCCCCTCGCCGCCGGGAACCACCGGCGGCCTCACGACTGCCCCCTCAGCGAGGCCGAGACGTTGTCCTCCCAGAGCGGGCGGCGGCGCCACGGCCCCTCCATGCTGTTCACCGTCCGGTGTGTGCGGCACGGCTCCGATGCTGACGTTCGCGAGCGCATCATCCATGCTCACCGGCAGTTGCGGCGCTTGCTCCTGGCCCAGCGGCTGCCGCATGCGGTCGAGCGCCGTGAACCCTTCAGCCTGGACACTCCCGGCGAGCCTGCCGCCAAGTGCGTACTTGTCGGCCGTCGCCGCTTGCTCGTAGATGCCGGCCGAATCGTTGAGCGGCTGCTGGCCGCTGACTTCGGTGCCGGCGAGTGGAGGTGCTCCGCCGGCAGCGCGTGTCGGGTCGGGCGGAGCACCCGCCGGCGCTCCTCTCGGTGATTCCGGTGGCTGGCTCCAAGGTGTGACGGTTCCGCCGGCGCCGATCGCGCTCGGTATCCTTTCGCTCATGGCTGTGCCTCCTATCCCCAGTGACTGAGCCGTTTCAGTTTCGCTCTTGTACGCGAAGCGCACATTGTCGCACCCGCACACGTACTTCGACGCGGTTCATCGCGCTTGTGCCGAAACGTCTCTCCGCGCGGATGATCCCCAAGCAATGTGCATCACACGCCTTGTGGAGGAGCGCGGGGGGCCGCCACGGCCGACGGCGGCAGCCGCGCTTGCCGAATGCTACTCTCTACGACCCATACAATGTCACCATTCGCGAGCGCCGATCAAGGTACGCCGGTGGCCGCATCCCGGACTGGATCCGTGTAGGTATTCTTGGCGCCATCGGGTCGTCCACCTCCCTTCCCATTAGACGGCGCGTGGGTTCGATAGCTCATGACGACACGAGTCCTCGGATCGAGACCGCGCGCCGTTTCGTCCCGAACGACCGCGTTGACCTGCGGCGAAACCGTATCGGTTGGCATCTCCTCGAAGCCGAGGCGCGAATAGAATGGCATGTTCCATGGGACGGCCCGAAAGGTCGTCAACGTTACCTCGGGATATCCGGAGTCGGCAGCCCACTCGCAAACCGCCCGAACCAGGGCGGTCCCTAGACCGCGTCTTCCGTACGCAGGATGAACATCGATTTCTGAAAGGTGGGGCGAGCTCTCGGATAGCATCTCGACAAGGGCGAACCCAACAGGGGTTTCGTGGTCGAGAGCGACCCAGAGGTTTCCGTTCGCCACGGCTCGGCGGAACGATTCGTCGTCCGTGGTCTCCGCGAGTACGGACGACGGGGCGAAAGCCCGAAGAAGCTGAGCAGCCGCGCGCTCGATTCCCGCCAGAGCGTGAAGGTGCTGCTCCTGGGCCGGGGCGATCGAGTATCGGACGCTCATGGTCTTGCGCCGGCGAACGACCACGATCAGCCGCCGAGGCCCAGCCGGGGTCGGCTTCGTTCATGATGCGATATCGGAGTTGCGCCCCAGAAATCCACTGCCCCCTCCATTCATCCCTCCCTCCCCCCGCCCCCGGCGGGAAGTGAGGTGGAGGGACTTCGTGATGAGCTTCCCGCACAGCATACTGCCGAACGGGCGGTGGATACAGGACGGCTTACATGGGAGCTCGGATGACCTATAGTACAGGCATTCGCCCACTGCCCACGTTTCAGGATCACCGCCATGCCCTCGTGCCCTTCCTGCCGCGCCGAAATACCCGAGGAAACGGCGCTTTGCGCGAGCTGCGCGGCAGCTCGAACAACAGTGGGGCCCTACCGCCTTGGAGAGTCCATCGGTCAGGGAAGCATGGGCGTCATCTACCGCGCCGTGCACCAGGAGACAGGCGAGGCGGTGGCCCTGAAAATGGTGAAGGTGCCCAAACAGGCGCTGTTGCTCACGATTCGCCGCGAGATCCGCGCACTCGCGCGGCTCCGTCATCCAGGCATCGTCCGCGTGCTGAGCGACGGCGTCCGCGACGGCATGCCATGGTATGCCATGAATGTCGTCGAGGGGACCTCGCTGCGCCGCTACATGCGCCCTGTGGCGCACGACGCAGGGGCAAGTACCGCGGTGCCATCCGCCGGCGCTCAGGCTGAAGCCTCCGCGGCTCTGTCGATCCTTCAACGCCTCTGTGCGCCGCTGGCCTACTTGCACGGCGAAGGTCTGGCGCACTGCGATCTCAAGCCTGAAAACGTTCTGGTTACCGCGACCGACTTCCCCGTGCTCATCGACTTTGGGCTCGCGTACGGCGGCGGCTATGCGGCGCGCGAGCAACTGTCGGTGGTCGACGCGGCGGGGACGCCGTGGTACATCGCTCCGGAACAGATTCGCGGCAGCCGCATCGATGCCCGCGCCGACCTGTATGCGCTGGGCTGCATGCTGTACGAGATCGTGACGGGGCGGCCACCGTTCGCGGGCAGCCTGGTGGAGATCCTCGACCAGCACCTGCACCACTCACCGCAATCACCACAGGTGCTTGCTCCACATTTGCCGGACGAGCTCGCGGAGCTCATTTTGCAGCTTCTCGCCAAGGAGCCGGCCGCCCGCGTTGGCCACGTTCAGGCGGTCGCCTGCGCCCTGGCGCGGGTGGGATTCGGCGGCGGTGATTGCTGGAGCGACGCGCCGCCGCCCCAGCCGTGCCTGTATCGCCCGCGCTTCGCAGGACGAGCCGGCGAGCTTCGCCAACTGCTTCAGGCCATCGAGGAGCTCCAGCGGGGCAACGGTGGGATTGTGCTCGTCGGCGGCGAAAGCGGCGTCGGCAAGACGCGGCTGGTGCTCGAGCTCGCCGAGCGGGTCAGGAGAATGGGCGTCCTGGAGCTCACTGGCAACTGTCGCGCTGGCCATGCGAATGCATTGTGCCCGCTGTCCGGAGTCTTCGAGTGGCTCACGGACCGTTGCCGGGAGCGCGGGCGAGCCGAGGCGGATCGACTGCTCGCGAAGCGCGGGAAGGTTCTCGCCGACTATTTTCCAAACCTGGCCGACCTTCCGGGCCAAGACAGATACCCCGACGCCGCGCCGCTGCCCCCCGAAAAAGCCAGGCAGCGCCTCTTTCGCTACCTCTTGCAAACGCTGGGCGCGCTCGCCCAGGACCGGCCGCTGCTGCTGTTGCTCGATGACCTCCAGTGGGCCGACGAGCTGACCCTCTCTTTTTTGGGGGACGCCGCTATGCACCAATCCCTCGCGACGGTGCCGTGCCTGGTGGTGGGCACCTACAGAACCGAAGAGGTTGCTCATCCTGTGTTGGCGGAGCTGGCTGCAAGCGGCGCGGTTGAGCGCATCCTTTTGGGCCGGCTGGCGGCGGACTCGGTGAGCGCCATGATCGCCGACATGCTCGCCTTGCGCCCGGCACCAGCGGTCTTCGGCGGCTTCCTGGCGCGGCAGTCCGAGGGAAATCCGTTCTTTGTCGGTGAGTATGTGCGGGCCGCGGTCGAGGATGGACTGATCTGGCAAGGCGAGGAGGGCGACTGGCGGGTGGGCGCGGCTGGTGAGGAGGCCGCGCGCGCTGAAGATTACGAGGCGCTGGCGCTGCCGCGGGCCATCCGGGATCTTGTTCTTCAGAGGTTGAACCGCCTCTGCCCCGAAACCCGGACGCTGCTGGAGGTGGCATCGGTGATTGGGCGCGAGGTGCCAGTCGCCCTGCTGGAGAGCGTCGCTCGGCAATCCCCCGATGTCTTCATGGCGGGCCTGGCCGAGCTGTCGGCCAGGCAGATGCTCGGCGACGGCGACCAGGGTGACCTCCAATTCTGTCATCACAAGCTGCAAGAGGTGATCTACGCCTCGCTCGGCGCCGAGCAGCGACGCGAGCTCCACCGCTCGGTGGCTACATTGCTTGCTTCCGGCGCCGTTCCCGGGTCTCGGCAGGGTGAGCTTGGCAGGCACTGGGAGCAGGCAGGCGAGGTCACGCGCGCCGCCTCTTGCTATCTCGCAGGGGCGAGGACCGCCAAGTCATGCTACGCCAACGAGGAAGCGGAGCGGCTCTACCGCGCCTACGCGCGACTTTCGTCTCTCCCAAGCCCGCCCGGAATCGCGGCGCGAAACGAGCTAGGCGAGGAAATCCTCCGCGCCACGGGGCGGATGAGGGAGGCGGAAATCGAGCACCGGGCGGCGCTCGCGGAGTCAATGGCCATTGGCAACCGCGAGAGCGAGGCGGAGAGCCTACGTGGCCTCGGCTTGGTTCTCGGCGATACCGGACGCGGCAGCGAGGCACAGGAGCTCTTTGCGCAGGCGCTCGACATCCAGCGCGAGCGCCGCGACCGACGTGGCGAGGGGCGAACCCTGCGCCACATCGGCAAGCTCTACCACGATCAAGGCTTGATCGATGATGCGCGCTCGTTCTTCGAGGCGGCGCTCGTGGCCACCCGTGAGGCCGGTGATCGACGACACGAGGGCATCACCCTGGTGAGCCTGGCTGGCGCGTGCTACGAGCAAGGCGACAGTGAGAGAGCGCGCGCCCTTCTCGAAGAAGCGCTTGCGATTCACGTCCAGGTAGGCGATCGATCATTTGCAGGCGTGACGTTGAGCAATCTCGCCGCCTTGCAGATGGAGCGGGGGTGCGCTCGCGAGGCCCGCGCTCTGTATGAGCAGGCCTTGGCGATTCACCGCGAGGTAGGAGACCGGCGCACGGAAGGCAGCACGATCGGTAACCTCGCCATTCTCCACTGGACGCAAGGGCGGGTCGCCCCGGCGCGGCGCCTCCTCGAACAGGCCATTAGCATCGCCCGCGAGGTCGGAGATCGCAAGGGCGAAGGGCTGCTCGTAAGTAACTTCGCGCAGTTGATGTATGAGCAGGGCCATCCGGAGCAGGCGCGTGCGCTGTCGGAGCAAGCACTCGCAATTCAGCGTGCACTTGGCAACCGGCAGGACGAAGGAGACGTGCTCGTCACCCTCTCCGAATGGCATCGCGAGACCAGCGGCGATCTGGCTGCCGCGGCGGAGCTCAACGCGCAAGCCACGGCGATCTTCCGGGAGCTCGATGCCAGGCGGTCGCTCCTGTTCTCCATTGTCAACGCCGGCCACATCGCTCTGGCCCGAGAGGTGTCCGCGGCACCACTCCTGGATCAGGCCCAAAGGCTGGCCAGAGAGCTCGGTGCCACGACCGACGCGACGCTCGGTCCCGGACTGGACAAGCTGCAGCGCGCCCAGGCCGCGTTCGCCGCCGGCGCGACGGCCAGGCTCTTTCGCGGCAAGATGATCGACGATTATAGCGAGCCTCAGCGCCGCCTCTTCGCTTCGCTGCGACTGATTGGCGCCGAGCAGGCGGAACCGTGATGGCCGTTCCCGTCGGTCCCCGTCTTTGCTTTCCTGCCGGCCGAAGGTGTACAATGTCCCAATCGCTCGTCTTGGTCCTGCTTCCCGTCCGATGTGTGAGGAATCGTCGTGTATGTCGGCGTAGCCTGCTGTGACGTTCTCGACTGGGCCCGTTCGCCCGCGGCCTGGGGAGGATTGTTCCCCGATCTCGAGGCGCTCGAGCTGCAGCCCGAGCTCGTCGATCGCTCAGACGCCCTGCTGGCATGGTCTCCGCGGACCTTGGCGGACACCATTCACCGCGAGCTCCCAAACCTGCGGTGGCTCGACGTGCACGCACCTAGCTCGAAATGGGACCTCAGCTCACTCCGAGCGGACCACCGCCGGCATGCCCTGGATCATGCCTGGTACGCCTATCGCTGGGCTCGCGAGCTCGGCGCTCGGGCTTTCGTGCTTCACCCCGGCGCCCACGGCTGGGTGAGCCCGGGAGAGCGCGCCGATCGAGCGGAGCGCTTTGCCGAGAGCTTCGCCGAGCTGGCGCGCCGCTGGCACGCAGAGATCGCCGACAGCAGAGCGCCGCGAATCCTTCTCGAAAACCTTGAATACGCTCAGCCATGTGCGACACCCCGAGAGCTCGCCTACCTCGTCCGCCAACTCCACCGCCAGATGCCGATCGGCGCGTGTCTCGACGTGCCGCATCTCTGGCATAGCCGACGGGTTCTGCATCTTCCGGAGAACGGGGATCACCGCGCGACGGCACTGCCTCCGCCCGACGACTCTCCGACGTTTGGCGCCTACCTGGACGCGGCGCTGGCGGTGCTCAATCCGTACTGCGAGCTTGTCCACCTCGCCGGCTGCGGCCTGCACCGCACCCATGACCCGATTCGCTGGACGGGAAACGGGGGACCTCCCTATTTGGCTGGGGAGCCTGGCGAGGGCGTGCACGCCATGTTGGATCTGCGCCCCGTGCTCTGCCGCGTTTTTGGCAATCAGCTCTGCCCCAGACCACCAGCGCTCATCTTGGAGGTGTATGAGGGCGGGTTGCCGGCACTCCAGGAATCGCTCGCCCGCGTCATTTCATTCCGCAATGGCTTCCGCTCCGCTGTCGGCGACGCCTCTTTTCGCTGACCTCACACCATGGATCATTACGAATACTACGCGCAACCCGCGGTTCGCCGCAGACTCTGGGAATACATCGCCGATGTCCACGGGGAACCGACCAGTCATTACCTGGTGGGATATGGGCGCGAGCTGCTCCGCCAGGGCAACGACCGGCCGTTCGAATCCGCTTCGGTCGAGGAGCTCGGCGATATTCTGGACAACCGGCTCGACGTTTTCCGCTCTGTCTGGGATCGGCAGAGCACCTTGTTCATCCTCGATATCGAATACTACAACCGCGATCACCCCGAGCGCGTGTACCTGTGCTCCCATGACGTGTTCGTCGCCCTGGAACCGCTTTATCACCAAGTGCGTTCGCTGCTTTCGGACTATGGCATCGACCACATGTCCATCATGACCGGACAGGGTTACCACTTTGTGACCCGCGTTCCCTTTCAGTCATGGGCTCACCATCACCTGGAGCGTCTGGCCAGCGTACCGGATACGCTGCTCGGAAAGTACGCCCACCTCGCTCCGGGAACCCGGCGCCGCGAACGGGTCACCATGACAGCGGCGGCCGGATTCGAGGCCATGGGGCGGCTCCTGGGCTTTTTCACTCAGGAGATCATCCGCCGGACGGCCGCGCACGTGTCGCTGCCGCTGCAGGTCTCCGACGTTGCGGTGGGACCGAGAGAGCACGGCCGGGAGGCCATTTCAATCGACACCACCATGTACGGCGATCCGCTGTTCATGCGAGATATTCGCTTGCCGTTCTCAACGCACCAGAAGCACAAGGTGCAAAGTTACAAGGTAGGCAAGGCGGTTTCGGAAGGTACGCCAATTCAGATCACGTTGCCGCGCGCGACCAACTCGGGGGAGATCGGCTTGTGGGCGGCGCTGAAGATGCGCCGGGACTTTGCCGCTGCGGCGGAGTACGCAGCGGTACAATGCTGCGCCATTCCAGACGGCCAGCAAGGTGTGGCGCGGTTGATTGATGCCTACGAGCAGTCGGAGCTCGCGCGCTTCGACCGCGAGCTCGACGCGACCCCGCAGGACCCCTGGCCCGACTGGCCGAACACCTATGATCGCACCGACCTGGACCAACTGCCGCCGTGCGTGGCTCTTCCCCTGAGAAATCCGAACCCGGCGCTACTCCAGCCGACCAACCTGCAGACGATCGTGCGCTGCCTGCTTGGCCGCGGTTGGCATCCGGCGCACGTGGCTGGGCTGGTGCGTTCCCGGTACGAGCGGGGCCACGGCTGGGAAGAGGACTGGAGCAAGTACGACGCAAATTCCCGAGCTCGCTACTGGGTTCGCACGTACGCCGGTCTCCTGGCGACGGGAGTCGATGGGTTGGTCGATCACAACTGCATATCACACTGGGAAAAAGGCCACTGCCCGGCGCCCAACTGCGGCTTTCGTTTGACGGACGAGCGCCCCTGGCGATAGGCACGCAGTCAATCTGACGCGGGCCGGAGCGGAAATCCGGCACTTCCCCGCCGCAGTGGCGCGTTCCGGGCGCACCGCTGTCGGCAGGCGGCCGCCTATTGCTCGGCCGGGGGCGCCTCTTCCTCGGCGGGAGGCGGGGGAGCCGCCGCTGCCTCGGCATGCTTGATGGCAAGCTGTGCGCGATCGATCATCTTGTCGAACTTGTCCCCGCCCGCTAGCTCCTTTCCCTTCTGGTATTGAGCGAGCGCGTCTTTCGGCTTGTGCAGGTTCTCATACACAAGTCCGAGCAGCTCGAAGGTCTTCAGCTCGTTCGGGGATTTCTCCTGCCACGCCTTGAGCGTCGCCTCGGCCTTGGCCCAATTCTTGGCGCCCATGTGAGATTGGGCGAGGTTGTACAGCTTGTCTTTGTTGCTGTCGGGAAGAGACTCAAACGTCGTGGCGGCTTTGGGGAAGTCCTTGAGCGCCAGGTACGCCGCGCCAAGGAGCTCCGTTGCCTCGCTGCTCCGCTGATCGCCGAGGCCCTCACCGATCTCGCGCGTTTTTTCGTAGTTCCCGGACAGGCTTGCCGCCTCCATAAGGTGGCGCGTGTACTCCTTGTTCGTCGGCTCGGCGGCCGAGGCCTTGCTGAGCTTTTCGAAGGCGTCGGCGAAATCCTTGGTCTTCAGGGATGCCACTCCGGCGAGGTAGGAGAGGCCGGGATCGTTGGGGAGAAGCTGGATCGCCTGGTCGAGATCTGCCTTCGCTTCAGCCGACTTGTTGTTCTTCAGGTACGCCGCGCCGCGCAGTTTCAGGCACAGGCCTTTTTCCCCGTCCTTCGTGGTATTTTCGAGAGCCGCGGTGCTGGCCTGGATCACCTCGGCGGTCCTGCCCTTTTTCATCTGGAACAGCGCGAGCTTATAGTTCGCGTCGTAGTGCTTTGGCTCGAGCTGGACGGTCTTCTTCAGGGCCTCGATCGCCTCATCGACTTTGTTGAGCTGGATCAGGCACAGAGCGCTCATGTAGTACCCTGCTGGATGCTCGGGGTTCTGGGCAATGACGCCTTCGAACTCCGACTGTGCGCCAGCGAAATCCTTGGACTCAAAGAGCTTCATGCCCTGCTCCCAGTCGGCGAAAGCGGGCGCAGAAGCGGCCATCAGGCCGAGAAACAGGAACGCGAAGATAATAAAAACGCGGCGGGTGATCGCTTGAGACATGGCTATTCCTTGGCCAAAATGAATCGCTTATGAGGGCAATGCGAGCACGGTCATGGGACGGGGGGAGCGTCCACGGTGCCTTCACCCATTTGCACGGGTACCGGATCAGCGAGCACACCGATATTGCGGATGCCGGCACTTCGCATCATGTCCAGGACTTTCATCGCGTTTTCGTAGTTCACGGAGTCTTCCGCCGTAAAAAACATGGTCTGCGTAGCTCGGCCCTCGGAGACGCGTTTGATCCGTTCGGGGAACTGCATGATCGGCACGTCTTCCTGGTTGATGAACACCTTGCACGTGCCGAATTGCCCCATTTGGCAGGGCTCTGCGACGCGAACTACGATCTGCTCTACCGGCCCTTGCGGAGGCGGGGAATCCGACTGCGCTTGTGGAGGCAGTTTTGATTCGTAGCCAAGCTGGGCCATCAGGATGGTGACGACGATCATGAAGATGATCAGAAGCACAAGACAGATATCGATGAAGGGGATCACGTTCGGATCCGCCATTGGACCGGAGCGCCGGCCGACCGCCATTCCCATACGGTATTCCTCCGTCCAGACTAGCCGCGCCTGGTCTTGTCGCTAATGAGGCCGACGTCAGTGAACCCGGAAAGCTGAATATGTTTCATGAGGGTACGGACATCGCCGAACTTCAGGCGGCGGTCCGCCTTGATGAGGATCTGCCGGGAGGGGTTGCGCGCGAACAGCTCTCGCATTTTGGTGTCGAATTTCCCCATCTCACCGTAGAGGTTTTTCGCGTAGGCGTCTTCGGCGATATACACGCTCAGGTCATTACGCAGGGGGATAATGATCTGCCGTTCCTCGCGCTTGATGTCTTCGGGCTGATCAGTCGACGGTAGCTGCACGGCCGTGCCCGTCTGAAGCATGGGCGTGATGACCATAAAGATGATCAGCAAGACGAGCGTGACGTCAATGAGGGGAATGACGTTCGGCTCCGACATCGCGGGCGGAGCATCCGGCCGCATTCGGTCAAGCGCGCTTGCCATCCCGTGCCTCCGCGGAATCTTCCAGGTAGTCGAGGAGATCTCCGGTGACGTTGGCCATCTCGTGCTGGATGCGCTCGAGGCGTGCGGTGAAGAAGTTGTACATCCACACGGACGGGATGGCGACGAGTAGTCCGAATGCGGTCATGATGAGCGCTTCCGCGATGCCGCCGGAAACCTGGCCGATGGCGCCGGCGCCGGCCGTCTTGATGACCTGGAAGGCGTTGATGATACCGATAACGGTGCCGAACAGACCGACGAACGGAGCCGTGGACCCGACCGTGGCGAGAGCATTGAAGCCCTTCTTGAAGTCCTGGGAGAGGATTACCGCGGCACGTTCCATGGCGTGTTGCGTGCGCTCGAGCAGGCGCGGTTGGCCGCTGGCCACGGCCGCGGGGCGCGCGGTAGGCGACGGCGCTGGAGACTCGGCGGCGCGCAGGAATTCCAGCATGCCAGCGTTTGCGATCTTGGCGAGATGGCTCTGCCGATAGGCCTTATCGCGGGTAAGCTCCAGCACCTTGGCCGGGTGCTGGCGCTGTGCGTCGCTGCTCAGTGCGCCGACGAAGTGCAGCGACTGATTCTTGGCTCGGGTAAAAAGGATGAACTTGTCGATCGCCACCCACAGGCTCCACATGGACATGGCGGACATTACCGCAGCAACCATTCGCACGGGAAAGCTCATGCTTCCCCAGATTTCGACAAGTGATAGCTCCATTCGCAACCTCCCTCAGAATTATCCGTGTGATGATCCGGCGCCTGCTGCCCTGGTCGGGGGAGCGCCGCCAGTCGCCCTGCCGCGGGCGGCGTGCGCTGCGCGCCGGGATGCCGTACAGCGAGCTTTGCTCCTCATCAATGGGCTGCTCAGTCCATTCTCTCGGGACCGGCTAGTGAGTCGTAAACTTGTAATTGACCGTTGCGTTAAAGAAGGCCTTGATTTTCCGCCCATTCACGATGGCGGGCTCAAAACTCCACTTGCGCACGCAATCTTCCGCCGACTTGTCGAGAAGTGGATGAGCGGGCTTGACAAGCTTGACTTCTTCGAGTTTGCCCTCGGTGCCGATCACCGCCTCCAAAACGACAGTCCCTTCGATCTGGCTTCGGCGCGCGAGCTCCGGGTATACGCACGGCACCCTCGACTTGATCGTGGGAGGCTGCCCGCCGGAATGCTCGGACCAGATCGGCTTGTCAGTTGGCACGCCGCCAGGAACGCCGCCCGGTATGCCACCCTCGACGCCGTAGTCGAAACCGCTGCCCACGTCTGCATCCAGGTCCGAAACGTCCACCTTTTCCGTTTGGATGGGCTCGGGATCATAGGAGGGAATAACCAATGGCGCGAGATTGGCGGTCGACGGCGGCGCCTTGGGCTTTGGTGCCTCGGCTTTCGGTTTTTTCGGCTTTGGCTTGGCGGCCGGTGGCGGCGGCGGTGGGCCGACGAAAATCGACACCTGAATGGGCGCCTCTTCGATGTAGCTGACCGACCACACCGAGGACGCGACGGCAACCACAAGCGCAAGTACGTGAATCCCGATGACGATGGGCAGCAGGATGATGCGGCGCTTGCTGAGCCTGTCGCGCCGGCTCTCTACGAGGCTACTGTCCAGCATTTCCCACCTTCTCCTTGGCTGACCCATCCTTGCCTGCAGGTGTCGCCTCGCCCGCGGCAGGCGACGCCTCGCCCGCGCCATTTCCCGCCGGGGTCGCGTCCGACAGCGCGTTCTGCAGCTCCGGTGACAGCTCTCCCGCGGCTCCAGGCGTGCCGCTGGCTGCGGCCTGTTCCAGCTCGAGTGCCTGCTTTTTCTTTCTTTCCTCAAAAAGCTGCACCGCTCTCTCCCGGTACTTGGCCGCTTCCTGCCGATCGACTCTGATCTTGGCCGCGTCACCGACGTCGATCCACTTCGCTTTCTCGAGATAGAGCAAATTCAAGTACGCGCACAGCTCGGCGTGATTCGTATCGACCTCAAGACCCTTTAGCGCCGCCTTCATGCCCGCTTCGACCTGACCTGCCCGGTCCTTGGTGGAAAACGTCGGTTCTTCACACCGGCCGGATACCAGGTCGCAATAGGCGCGCTTCCAGGCCAGGAAGGCGATGGTGAACCAGGGATCCGGGTTGGTCGGGTCCATGCTTCCCCACTTGTAGTACCACTCGTACGCCTTGTCGAAGTCCTTGATTTCCGCGTACAGCGTCGCGATCTGTTTGGCGACCTCGACTTGTTGCGGCGCCTGCTGGAGCACACCCTCGAGAAACGCAATCGCGTCGCGATGCCGGTTTGCATTGACGTAGAGACCGAGCACCGCCTCCCGCAGCTTCGCGTTGTCCGGCGTTGCCGCCAGTACCTCGCGGAGTAGTGCCGCAGCCTTGTCCGTCAGCGCCGCGTTTTCCGGCGTAGTGCCGGCGGGGTCGTAGAGAGCCGTGTAACAGTACGCGAGAGACTGCTTGAGCTGCAGGTCGGCAGCTCGCATGGTCAGCGCCTCTTCGAAGCGCGAGCAGGCATCTGCATACTCTTCTTTTTGGTAGAGCTCCTTGCCCTCGCGGATCAGGGCGCGACTCTTGAACTCGTCGGCGAGATCGCCGCAGCCGAGTATCATTCCCGAGAGGATCAGGATCAGAGCTACTGAAAAGCCTAATGATGTGCCTTCTCGCCGATGCAACGCTAATCTCCTGCCAGTAGAGCCAAACGGCACCGTCCCAGTATAGCCCGTGCCACGCGCGTGGCAATACCCCCAGAGGTGCGGTGAGCGGACGCGCTAATCGGCCTCCTTCGATAGACCGAAAGTCCGCTCGGCCGCAAGTGGCAGGCGCGTGGTGAGCAGATCTGAGGCGCGGGCCGCGGCGTGATAGAAGAATGCTGCGCCAATCGCAAGCGCGCGCTCGTCGAAATCAAACCGCGCGGAGTGCGCAGGAAAACTGGGTCGCCCCGAAACTTGTGCGCCGAACCGCACATAGCACCCCGGCACGTGGTCGAGGTAACAAGCGAAATCCTCGGCTCCCATGTTCACGGCCGCCATCTGCTGGAGCGCCGCCGCGCCCGTGGCGTCGGCGGCCGCGGCGCGCGCCAGGGCGACTCCGTCAGGATGGTTGACCAGCGGAGGAGTACCGGAGACGAAAGTCACCTCCGACTCCGCGCCGTGAGCGCGACAAATCCCGGTTACCAGGCGGACGAGCGCTTCCTTGACCTGCGCGCGCACCCCCGCGTCCCGCGTGCGCACCGTACCGGCGAGGGTCGCCGTGTCGGCGATGACGTTGGGCGCGGTGCCAGCAGCGAATTGCCCGATCGAGACCACGGCGGTCTGGCCCGGATCTACCCCGCGCGCCACCAGCGACTGCGCCGATACGACAACGCTGCTCGCCGCTACAATCGCGTCAATCCCCTCGTGAGGGCGCGCGGCGTGGCCGCCGCGTCCGCGCACCACGATGCGAAACTCGTCCGATGAGGCGTTTACGGTCCCCGCCGCCACGACGATCGTGCCGGGCTCGTGGAAGCGGTCGACGTGTCCCCCGAAGATATATGCCACGTCCCGCAGCGCGCCCAGCGCGATCATGGAGTCTGCGCCGCCGCTGTCCTCCTCTGCCGGCTGAAAGATCAGCCGCACGGGCGCGCGCAGCGGCCCCCGCCGGCTCAGGATCGCCGCCGCGCCCAGCAGCATTGCCGTATGTCCGTCGTGGCCGCAAGCGTGCATCACGCCCTCGTTGGCGGAGCGAAACGGCAGATCTGTCTGCTCACAGACTGGTAGCGCATCGAGATCGGCGCGCAGCGCAATGTACGGTAGCTCTTGGGTTCCGGGGAGCTCGGCAATCACCCCCGGCTGATCGCCCGCGGCACGACACACGATGCCGAGCTCTTGGAGCTCGGCGCGCACGCGCTCGGATGTTCTCCGCTCGTGCCAGCTCAACTCCGGATGCTCGTGCAGGTCGCGCCGAATGGCGATCAAATGCGCGAGGAGCCGCGGATCGACGACTGCCGGAAGATTCATAGCGAGGCCTCGTCACCTGGAAATACTGTCATGCTTCGTCCGCGAGACCCTACGGGCGCGTCGAGGACACCAGTTGCGGAAACAAGATCACAAGCAGGAGCGCGACCAACTGCAGGGCGATGAACGGCACGGCGCCACGATAGATCTGCGTGGTCAGAACTTCCTTGGGCGCCACGCCCCGCAGATAGAACAGCGCGAATCCAAACGGCGGCGTCAGGAAGGAAGTCTGCAAATTCATGCCGAGCATCACCCCGAACCACACCAGGTCCACGCCCAACGCGCGAGCCGCCGGCACCAGCAACGGGACGACGATAAAGGCGATCTCGAAGAAATCGATGAAAAAGCCCAGAACAAACACCGCAAGGTTCGCCACGATCAGCAGACCGATGCGCCCGCCCGGCAGATTGGTGAGCAGGTCCTCGATCCAGACGTCGCCGTAGAGCCCGCGGAACACGAGTGCGAAGGCGGTGGACCCGATGAGCAGAAACATGACCATGGCGGTGAGCCTGGTCGTGGCGTCCATCGTCTCTCTGAGTGCAAACAGGCTGAGGCGACCCTTCAGCAGCGCCAGGACCATGGCGCCGATCGCCCCAAGTGCACCGGCTTCGGTCGGCGTCGCTACTCCCAGGAAGATACTACCGAGCACGATGACGATCAGCGCCAGCGGCGGAACTATGGCCACTGCCGCCTCCCGCATCAGGACCCCCCGGCGCGCTGTCCACAGCTCCCGTGGCAGGGCCGGCGCCGCCGCCGGCTTGACCACGGCGATGACGGCCACGAACACCGCGTACAGCCCAGACAGGATCAGCCCCGGCACGAGCGCTCCATGAAACAGGTCACCGACCGAGACGCCGAGCTGATCCGCAAGCACGACCAGAACGATGCTCGGCGGAATGATTTGCCCGAGCGTGCCGGAAGCGGTGATGATGCCACTTGCGAGCTCCCGCGAATAGCCATAGCGCAGCATGACGGGCAGCGAGATCACGCCCATGGCCACGACCGAGGCGCCGACCACGCCCGTCGCAGCGGCCAGCAGCGTCCCTACAAACACTACCGCCAGCGCCAATCCGCCGCGCACTGGACCAAACAACTTGCCGATCGCCTGCAGCAGGTCCTCCGCCAGCCGGGATTTCTCGAGCATCGTCCCCATGAAAATGAAGAACGGCACCGCCAAGAGGACGTAGTTCGCCATGATTCCAAAGACTCGCTCCGGGATGGCGTACAGAAGTGGCACCTCAAAATATCCAAAGCTGATCCCGATGATCGCGAAAATCAGCGCCGTTCCGCCGAGCGCGAACGCCACCGGATATCCTGTGAAGATCAGCACAAACGCGGCTACGAACATCAGCGGCCCGAGATAGTCCCCGTTCATGCCAGCCCGCTCCGACTACTCGCTTCCAGGTCGGATTCCGCGCCGGTGGGTCGCTTGCCGCGCAGCACCGCGACGCGTTTTAATAGCTCGGACAAGCCCTGTACCAGAACCAGGACAATGGCGACTGGGAAAACCGTCTTGATCGGATACCGAGGTAGACCGCCCGGGTCAGGCGAGCTCTCCAAGACCTGCCACGAGCTGATCACCGATGGCAGCGAGATCCACGCGAGCAGGACGCAAAACGGCACGAGAAACAACACGGTGCCGGCGACGTCGATGGCGGCCTTCCCCTTTTCGCCGAGTCTGCCATACAACACGTCGACGCGCACGTGAACGTTGTGCCTCAGCGCATAGGAGGCTCCGAGCAGAAAAAGCAGGCTGAACAGATACCACTGCAGCTCGATATAGGCGTTGGAGCTAAGCGTCACGCCCGTGAATCGACCCGCATATCGACTCAGGGCATTGAAACCACCGATCAACACCATCGCCAGAGTGAGCCACGCCAGGGCGCGACCCAGCAGGTCGATGGCCCCGTCGATGGCATGCGCAATTCTCAGGAGCCGTTCCATTCTATTTTCCGCCATTGGGGAATCGTTTCGCCAAAGTCTAGCAAGCAAGGGGCGCGGCGTAAAGACCGCGGATAGCGCGACTCGTCCCGGTCACGGGCGCGTATTTGTTCAGCCCCTCCCCCCGCTTCGGTCGCAACCTCGCCCAGAAAAGCCTCCGCGCCGCTCGCAGCCCGACCGGCGGTGGATTCAGGGCGACGTGACCCGTTGCACTCCTGGCGCCGCCGCGGTAAGGTGGGCCGAAGCTGCGCGGCTCTTTCACCGCTGCGCCGCGCTTCACTGGAGCGCCACGATGCATGCTTCTCCGGCTGTCCTGGCACCAGAGGACCGTGAGTGGCTCGAGCTGCTCCCGAAAGTCGAGCTCCATCTCCATCTCGAGGGCGCCATTCCCCTCGAAGCACTGTGGACGCTCGTCTGCAAGTACGGACCGGGGACCGGCATCGCGAGCCTCGACGCCCTGCGTGAACGCATGGTGTATCGCGATTTCGCGCACTTCATCGAAACCTGGGTGTGGAAGAACGGCTTCATCAGAGAATACGATGACCTGACGTTTGCTGCCGAAGCCGTGGCTCGGGATCTCGCGCGCCAGAACATCCGCTACGCTGAGACGTTCTATTCGCCAGCCGATTTCGCGCGCCATGGCCTCCAGCCGGAGCGCATCACCGAAGCGATTCGCCGGGGGCTCGACCGCGTCACCGAGACCGAGGTGGCGCTCATCGTCGATCTGGTTCGCGACTACGGGCCGGCCAACGCCTCCGCCGTGCTCGAGGCCATCGCCGACTGCCGTTGCCTTGGCGTCATCGGCATCGGCATCGGGGGATCGGAGCACCGTTTTCCCCCGGAGCCATTTGCTCCGGTGTACGCGCGCGCCAGAGCGCTCGGTTTTCGCACGACGGCACACGCGGGGGAAGCGGCCGGCGCCGGCAGCGTCTGGGGAGCGATTCGCGCGCTCAAGGTCGAGCGTATCGGCCACGGTACGCGCGCCGGTGAAGACCCCGAGCTCGTTGACCATCTTGCCGAGCACGCCATTCCGCTCGAGCTCTGCCCGCTTTCCAACCTGCGCACCGGCGTGATCCCGTCGCTGGCCGCTCACCCGGTGCGGCGCTTCCGGGAGCACGGGCTGCTCATCACCATCAATACCGATGATCCGCAGATGTTCGGGAGCTCGCTTGTCGATGAATACGCGCAGCTCATGCAGGTGTTTGGGTTCAGCCGACAGGAGATTCGCGAGCTGATTCGCAATGGCGCGCGCGCGTCGTGGCTTCCCCCCGCGAAGAAGGAGCAGCTCGAGCGCAGCCTGCTCGCCGCGAGCACGCCGCTTGCCGCGCGGTCACAATGAGGTTTTCGTGGATGGTCCGTTCTGCTACAATGGTCGGGCGAGAGTTGCTAGCTGAAAGATAACTGCCGGGAGCGTGCGTTGGACGCATGGTTATGGCTCGACGTGGCGGTGCTTGCCGTCCTCTTCGGGCTGTCCGCCTTTTTTTCCAGCTCCGAGACGAGCCTGTTTTCCCTTGATCGCCGGCAGCTCGATCAGCTCCGCCGTGAGCGCCATCCGCGAGCGGACCTGATCGAGCGCTTGCTGAGCCAGCCGCGGCGCCTCATCGTGACGATTCTCATTGGCAACGAGCTCGTCAACGTGTCTGCCAGTGCCATCTCGGCCACCATCCTCATCAACCATTTCCAGTCGGAACGGGAGTACCTGAACCTCCTGATCATGGTGCCGCTGCTCCTGCTCTTCGGCGAGATTACTCCGAAGACTCTGGCGATCAAGAACAACATCGCCTTCGCCGCAGCGGAGAGTCGTTACGTCGAGCTCTTCGCGCGGCTCATCGCGCCGCTTCGCAATGTCGTGCGCCAGATCGCGGACTATTTCACGACCCAGGTGGTCGGCGCCGAGCGGATCCCCGCGAACATCGTCACGGAAGACCTCGTGCGTTCGCTGGCCAAGGAGGCCGTCGGCACCGGAGCGCTCGATAACGTGGAGGCGAGCTATATCAATCACATCTTCGATTTCGGAGAGAAGACGCTCGGGGACGTCATGTCGCCGCGGTCGCAGTTCTGCGCCTTCGCCGTGACTCACCCCTTGCGGGAGATCGTGGCGGAGCTGCAGCGCACGCGATATACGAAGGTGCCGATCTACGAGGGGGAAAGGGACCACATCATCGGAATACTCTACGCGCGGGACCTGCTCGCCGCAGACCTGAGCCCCGGCAAGCCGGACGACGGGGGTGTCCAGCTCCGGTCCCTGCTCAGGACACCGTACGTCGTGCCTGAAACCAAGCCCGTTGCCGACCTTTTCCACACGTTCCGCAGGCGGAAGCTGAGCATGGCATTGACGGTCGACGAGTACGGCGGCATCACCGGTCTGGTGACCATGGAAGATCTGCTCGAATGTATCTTCGGCGATATTCCGAGCGCCTCGGAGCTCGTGAAACGGCGCCAGGCTGCCATCGAAGATCTCGGCGGCGGCAAATATCGGGTAGAGGGCAGCATCTCGATCGACCGCTTCAGCGAAGCGACCGGCATCGCGCTCCCCCGGGAGCCGGCGGAAACGCTCGGCGGACTCCTGCTGCACGAGTTCGGCGAGCTACCGCCGGAGGGCTCGTGTGTGATCATCGACGACCACATGTATACCGTATTGAAGATGCAAAAACGGCGCATCGGCAGGGTCCTGGTGAAGCCGGCGGGGAAGGTGGAGCAAGAGGGTATGGCGGCATCGGGGCCGATGGCGCTGCCGAAGATTCAGATCGCCGGAGTGGACCCGGAGCAAAAGGATCAGGCCTGAGCGATGGACGTGCTCGTTTCCGTGGCGATCATTGCCGCCTGCCTGGCGGCGGAGGCGTTCTTTTCGGGGTCGGAGATTGGGGTGGTCAGCGCTGACCGTCTCAAGCTCCGGGCCGCCGCACAGCAGGGTTCGCGCGGCGCGCGGCTCGCCCTGTCCATGCTCGAGAAGCCCGAATGGCTGCTGTCGACCACTCTCGTTGGCACAAATATCGCGGTGGTCACCAATACCACCGTGGCGACGGCGCTGGCGATCAGGCTCCTTGGACCTTCATACGGCTGGGTTGCCATCCCGGTAGTGGCACCGCTGATCTGGATTTTCGGAGAGATCGTGGCCAAGAGCGTCTTTCAGCAACGCGCGGACTATCTCACACCCAGGGCGATCTACCTGTTACGGGGCGCCTCGTATCTGTTTTTTCCGCTGCTCCTCGTATTCTCCGCAATCAGCAAGGTAGTCGCTCGGGCGGTGGGCGGGGAGCAGCGCCAGAATCCGTTCACGCTGCGGGAGGAGATCGTGTCCATGGTGGACATGTCGGCGACGGAAGGCGACATACTGCCGGTGGAAAAGGTCATGATCCGCCGCGTCTTCGACTTCGGCGAGACCACTGTCCGCGAGATCATGGTGCCGCTGATCGAGGTGGCAGGCGTGGAGCTGCAGGCGACCTGTGGCGAGGCGATCGAGATTGCCGTCGAACAGGGGCACAAGCGCTACCCGGTGCACGACGAGCGCGTTGACCGGGTCGTCGGCCTGATCAACGTCCTGCAGCTCCCACGGGACGACCCGAACAAGCCCATCAAGCCGCTGGTGCAGCCGATCCGCTTTGTTCCGGGAGCCAAGTCCGTCGAGGACTTGCTCCTGAGCTTTCGCAAGGATGGGGACAAGATGGCCGTCATCGTCGACGAATTCGGCGGCGCCGAGGGCATCGTCACGCTCGAGGACATACTCGAGGAGGTCGTTGGGGACCTGCAGGACGAATACGATGACACGAACCAGGAGCTCCGCTCCGTGCGGCGGCTTGGAGAAAACGAGCTCCTGGTGGGTGCCCGGGTCGAGCTGGACCGCCTCGAAGAGGATACCGGAATTCGCCTGCCGGAGGGCAACTACGAGACGGTAGGGGGATTTCTGCTCGACCTCACCCGCGACATTCCCAAGTCCGGCCAGGTCATTCGCTACCATCACATTACCTTTACGATCGAGAAAGCGACCGCGCACTCGATCGAGGAGGTGCGCATTCGCGTGTGAGCCGCGGCGCTGCCCCCTCCGTCCCTATCACGCAAGCGGGGGGAGGTGACGTTGAGAGTCTTCGTGATGCGATTTCCGCCTAGCTCGCGGTCGGACAGGCGGCGGATTGCCTTCGACGACTACATGTCGCGGGCCGTGGGTGCGGGTAGTCGTCCGCCGTCGTCGGCAGTCGCCCTGAGCCCACCGCTCGCCTCGCTGCTCGCGAGCACCAGCGCGCCGGCCACGGCCGATCGCTGCTAGAGCGCCTCTGAGAGCAGGGTACAGCGGTCGAGGGCCAGGGCGTTCTGGCCGCAATGGCGGTACCAGACCGGATGAGAGACGTGCGTTCCCGGATCGTAGTCATGACGGATCGTCGCCGGCGGCTTCGCCCACGTTGAACCCGGCTTGACCTCGAAGTAGCTCACGGAGACGTTGGACTTGTCGATCGAGGACCGCCGCCCATCCCTTGTGAAGTGCTCCCGAGCATGGATGAGCAACCTGCCGGTGAGCCGCGCATAGGGAATCCCAAGCGCCCGAGCAGCCTCGGAAGCCAGGCCGTGCCGAAGAACCGCCGCCATGACCTCACGTACCTCCTCGGCATACGCGACCAGCCGTTGTGCCGCCGCTGCGCCGGCATCGGCAGGGACGAAGGGCATGCCTCGAAGGGCGAGGTGCTGGACGTAGAGGTCCCTGGTGCGTTCGGGCGCGAGCAGGACCGATCGCCGTACGACGTGCTCCAGACCGCGAACGTTGCCGGCACGTGACCACTCGACGCACTGCGACCTTCGCAGCACCGCCGTGCCCGACCTGGTCGAAACGATCACATGCCCCGCCGGCGGCCGCAGCCGTTTCACTTACGCGCCCTCCGCCCACTTCGCGCAGGTGCACATGCCAGTTAGCGTGCAACTCGTGACCAAGCTCGAGGCTGACGCCCGCGGCAGGGTCACCACGATCTACCGGGCGAACGGCCGGAAGGAAGTGACTGCCTACGGCCCGTTCAGCGCCGGACCGACTCGCGCCGCCGTGTGCGAGAGGTCGACGGCGGATGTGTGCTCCGCCCCTTTACCGTTGCACCTGCCCCGCAGCGGCCATAGACTGCGCAGCGCGCGCAATGCAAACGTACGGGAGCCAGGTTTATGGACGGCAGCAGGAACGGCATCGAGGCCATCCTTGGACGGATGGCCGAGCAGGATCGGATCGCAGCGGAGCGACAGGCCGCGCTGATGGAGCGATTCGCGGCACAGGACGCCCAGACGGCGGCGATACTGAAGACACTCGCCGAGCAGCAAAAGATTGCCATCGCGGAGAGCAGGGCAGCCGCCGAGGAACGCAAGGTCGCCGCCGAGGATCGCAAGGTCGCCGCCGAGGATCGCAAGGTCGCCGCCGAGGATCGCAAGGTCGCCGCCGAGGATCGCGCCATGGACAGGGAGCGCTGGCGCCTGCTCATCGAGCAGCTCGAGGAGCGACACGCCGAGGTGATGGCTGTCAGCGACAGCCATACCAGGGCGCTGGTCGCCATCCTCGACCGCATCGAGCGGCGCAGTTAGCGCTGCCCATTACCCACAAGTAGCGCGCAACAAATAGTGGAGCGCGCCGTATGTTGGGGTCATGCATTCCCGAAGCCTCATCAGCCGGCGCCTGTCGGCGCTCGCGGCCCTCGAGTACGTAGGCGAGCTCCGCGCCTCGAATCCGTCCTTGCACCACACCGAGGTTGCGGACCACTTGTGCGAGCGGTTGATCTCGTGGATGCGAGGGGCCGGCTTCGGCGGACCGGATGCTTGAAGATCCTAGTGGGAAACTCACGTTGCAAGGTCGTCCGTTTCATCCGGCGCGGGTCGGCGGTGCCGGTGGCAAACTAGCAAAAGGCGTCGCGTTGCGCCGGCGGGAGGCCGCCACTACAATCGAGCCGGCAACTGAGCACGGCGGCATCCAGACCAGGGCGAGACGATGGACAGTATGAAGCGGCGAGAGTTCATGCAGAAGGCGGCTGCGACGTTGGTGGTGACCGGCGCGGCAGTAGCGTGTGGGCCGGGACCGGCAGGTGAGCACGGCGCTCCGGCCGTGCATGCGGCCAAAAACGTGATGTGGAAGCTGGCGTCGAGTTTTCCGCGCGGTCTCGACACCATCTATGGCGGCGCCGAGGCGTTGGCGCAGCGCGTGGATGCGATGACCGGCGGCAGTTTCAAGATCCGCTGCTACCCCGCGGGCGAAATCGTTCCCGCTCTTGCCGTTCTTGACGCGGTGCAGCAAGAAACCGTGCAGATCGGCCATACGGCGAGCTACTACTACACCGGAAAGAACCCCGTGCTCGCCTTCGACACCGCTGTCCCGTTCGGGCTTACGGCCCGCCAGCAGGCCGCCTGGATGGCCTATGGAGGCGGGCGCGAGCTCCTGCAGCCCGTTTTCGCCGATTTTGGGATCATCAGCTTCTCGGGCGGAAACACGGGCGCTCAAATGGGAGGATGGTTTCGCCGCGAGGTCGGCGAGGTTGCGGACCTGCAAGGACTGAAGATGCGCATTCCAGGGCTCGGGGGAGACGTGATGAGCCGCCTTGGAGCGACCGTTCAGGTGCTTGCGGGTGGCGACATCTACCCGGCTCTGGAGCGCGGTGCGATCGACGCCACGGAGTGGGTCGGACCTTATGACGACGAGAAGCTCGGCTTTCATAAGGTCGCCAAGTACTATTACTACCCGGGTTGGTGGGAGCCCGGACCGGCGCTGTCGTTCTACGTCAACCGAAAGGCGTGGGATTCCCTCCCGAAGATCTATCAGGAGGTCTTCGTGGCGGCCACCGCCGAAGCCAACCTGGGGATGCTCGCCAACTACGATGCGAAAAACCCTCCGGCCATGGCGCGTCTGAGGGCCGCCGGTGTGGAGCTGCGACCGTTCTCCGACAGCATCCTCGCCGCCGCGTACCGGGAAGCGGAAGCGCTCCTCGGCGAACAGGCCGCAGCCGATGCCGCGTATGGCAAGGTATACGACGCGTGGCGAAAGTTTCGCGCGGAGAGTCACCGCTGGTTCGCGACCGCCGAGGCGGCCTTCGCGGCCTTCACGTTTCCTCGCGCCGCGGAGCCGTAGGAGCGCGCGCATGCGCCGCGTGCTGCTGATCTGCCTCGGCATCGCGGTGATGCTGCTGCTGCTTTATGCGGGTGGCCGCCGCGTCTATGAGCTGCTTTCCGAGTCACTCGCGCGGACCATCCTGGCCGGCGGTGAGGCGGGCGCGGGAGCGGAACCGAGCCTCGATCCGCTGCTCAGCGCCGCCGCAGCACTGATCCCCGCTTTCATCTTGCTGTTTGGTCTGCTCCTGGTCATTGGGCTGCGCACCCGCGCCAGGCTCCGCCGCGAGGTGATGGCGGCAAGGGCGGAGCTACCCGGGTTCGCCGGCAGTACGGCGGCGCAAGATGCGCTCGATGTTGCCGCGCTCGCCGCGCGCGACGCGCGCGACAAGCCCGCAGCAATCGTGATATGCTGTGAGTACTGCTCGGGAAAATTCTCGGCATCTGCCGCCGACGGACCCGCAACTTGCCCATACTGCGGGTCGCCCGCCTCTCGCTAGGGAGCGCGGGCGCCGAGATACCGATGCTCTCGCCACATCCCGACTACCGATAAGCACACTCAGAAGCTCTACATGTGGAACATTTCCGGGGTACTGACCGATGGAAGAAGTGACCGAGCACGTTACGCAACTTGGACACCCAACCGAAAGCGGTGTCGGCTGGGCATCGCTCATCGAGAATGAAAGCTCCTTCGTGCTTGTGGATCCGTGTTTCGGCTGGCGTGTCTTGAGCGAGGAGGAGGATGGTAGCCGCAGCTATACAGCGCAATTCGAGGCCATGCTCGACCTGCTTATCGCGCGTGAAAAGCCGGTGCGGTGGATCTTCCTGACGCACTCGCATATCGACCGGGTCGAGAATCTCGAGTTCATCAACCGCTCCTTCACCGGCTATCGTGGGCGCAAGTCCACTGAGCTGCTCAACTACGAGCTGATCGTTCATCACAACTCGCCGTTGCGAAGTCGGGTCGCGCGGCGCATCGGCGCGCGCGACGAGATTACCCTGGATGGCCGCGCGTACGTCTTCATTCACACGCCCGGTCACTCGGGGCACCGCGACGACGTGTCGCTGTTTCTGCCAGAGGACAAGGTGCTCTTCTGCGGTGATCTCTGCCAGCCTCAAGGTCCCAGTTACGAGGCGTGCGACTCGGTCACCCCGTTTCAGTACTTCGAGTTCGGCGATATGGCGATCTCGAGCCTGGAACGGTTGTTGCGCCTCGATTTCGACTTTCTCAAGAGCGCCTCGGGCGCTACGTACCGCGGCGCCGCCGGGCGCTCGGCGCTGGAGGTGACCTTGCAGGTGCTGCAACGCCTCGACGAGCTCGCCCGGGAGCTGGTGCGTGAAAACCCGCGCGCGGATAGCGCCACGATCTGTGAGTGGATATACGACACGGTCTGCTATGAGCGGGGATTCGACGCGCACCGCGCGTACTGGCGAAAGACCGGTCACACCGTCAATGGAAAGACCGAATACGAGGTTTTCGACAAACCCGAGATCGACAACTTCGTCCAGAAGTACCGCTTATCCTGAGCGTTCGCGAGCAGGCTCTACCCGAGCAACAGCTTCACGGAGGAGACGGCGACGACGACAACGAGCGCCAGCCGAATCCCCTTCTCGCCGCCGCGAACGGCCAGGTGCGCACCGGCGACGCCTCCCACCGAGTTGGCCAGCAGCAACGGTACGCCAAGCCGCCAGTCGATCGCGCCCGCATGCCAAAAAACCACAAGCGATGCACACGACAACAGCAGATTGACGATCGTCTTGACCCCGTTGGTCTCCAGAAGCGTCATTCCGTAGATCACGACGAGCGCGGTCATGATGAGCACGCCGATCCCGGCGCCCAAGAACCCGCCGTAAAAGCCGAGACCGAAGAACACCACGTGGGCGATCGCGAGCTGCTTGCGGGGCGAGAGTCCGCCAAGGCGGGACAGGCGCTTGTGGGGCTCGGCGAAAACGACGATCAGCGCCGCAGGAAGCAGCAGGCCGATGACCTTGCGAAGGGCTGCCGCGGAGAGGTCGGTTGCCACGAGCGCGCCCAGTACCGAGGCGACGAGAGCCGGAATGGCGAGTTGCACCGCCAAATGGGGCCGCACAATGCCAGTGCGGTAGTATGCAAGCGACGCCGTCGCGGTCTGGCCGACCAACGACAAGCGATTCGTGCCATTGGCTACGGCGGGAGAGAGGCCGAGAAAAATGAGCACGGGTAGCGTGATCAGGCTGCCGCCACCAACCATCGTATTGATCGTGCCCGCGACAATGCCGGATACGACCACGATCGCCATTTCTTCCACGCGGATCTCCCGTTCCCCTTTGGTCACGATCCCTGATGGGTAGTCATAGCACCGCTCCCATCGGAAAAACCCTGCCCAATCCGTTTTGACATCGGCGAGCTGAACGTCTATCCTCTCCGCAGATCCGCACTTGAGGAGGTACCCGCCCAGTGGCCATGCGCATCTATCAATCCGGAGACGAGCATAACATCGACGCCGGGCCTGCCGAGCTCGATGCCCGCAGCCTCGCGATCTGCGAGTGGCTCGAGCGCTACTTTCGCTACGAGGTTTTCGGCCTCGAAAACGTCCCCATCACCGGCGCCGGGCTCATCATCTCCCCGCACAGCACGGTTACCGTGGAGGCGTTCTTTCTCGGTGCCCGGATTTTCCGGAGCTGCGGCAGAATTCCGCGCGGTCTGTCCGATCACGACGTGTTCCGGGTGCCGGGGATGCGCTCATTCTTCGTGAGCATGGGAGCGGTTGACGGCACCCAGGAGAATGGCGCCGCCCTGCTGGCGCGCGGCGAGCTCTGTTTTGCCATGCCGGGCGGTGCTTATGAAGCGTGGAAGCCGAGCAGCCAGAAGTATCGGCTGTTCTGGGACGGACACTATGGCTTCGTGCGTCTCAGCCTGAGGGCACGCGCGCCGCTTATTCCCACGGTTTGTATCGGTGCGGACGACGCGTATTGGCTTCCGGTCAACTCGTTCGTGGCCGGGCAGCGTCTGCTGGGCATCCGTGCGCCGCTCGTTCCGCCTCTGGGAATCGGTCTGCTACCATTTCCCGTCAAGATGACCGCCTATGTCGGCGCGCCGATCACCTTGCCCTACCCACCTGAAGCGGCAGACGACCAGAGCATCGTCGAGCGTTGCCATTCCGAGGTCGTCATGAGGGTAGAGCAGATGATCCAGGACGGCCTGCAGCGCAGAAAGTCGGTGTGGTGGTGAGCGGCGGTCACGGGCGGCGGCCACTGCAGGTATGCGCGCTCGCGGCCGCTCTTCTGCTACTGGCGGCGGCCTCGTGCGGCGGCGACCCGGCGACTTCGCGCCAGCCTCCGCCGGCGCAGTCGGACGGTCAGACGGCGCGCACCAACCGGCTCATCATCGGGCTGCAGCAAGAGCCCGACAAGCTGAACGCCGCACTCAACGCCATGGTCTACACGACCTACGTGACCGCGCCCATCTACGGCTACTTCGTCACGATCGACGAGCAGATGAACCTCGTGCCGGACGTGATCGAGCGGATCCCCACACTCGAAAACGGCGACATCAGCGCCGATTACCTCACCTACACCTACCACCTGCGCCGTGGCCTGCGCTGGCACGATGGGGCGCCCTTCACGGCGGCCGATGTGCTTTTTTCCACCGCAGTGATGCTCGATCCCCGGCATGAGATCGAGTCGCGATCCGGTTTCGACAAGATCGACACGGTCAAGGCGCCGGACGACTATACGGTCGTTTTCAAGCTGAAGGAGCCTTTTGCGCCGTTCGTGATGGACACGTTTCTCAATGAGCCCATCATGCCCCGGCACCTGCTCGCGGATCAGATCGGCGATGATTTCGGCAAGTCGGCCTTTCATCGTGCGCCCGTAGGGCTCGG
Organism: Candidatus Schekmanbacteria bacterium; assembly: GCA_016188575.1. GTDB lineage: Bacteria > CSSED10-310 > JACPHN01 > JACPHN01 > JACPHN01 > JACPHN01. Next base: position 35,488 of record JACPHN010000098.1, on the reverse strand, counting down.
TCCGTACAGGTTCAAGACCTGGGCCACGGGCTCCCACGTCACGCTGCAGCGGAATCCGGACTATTTTCGCGGAGCGCCGGCAATCGAGGAGGTCACGTTTCGCTTCATCCCCGACGCCAACGCGCTGCTCGTCGCGCTCAAGGCGGGAGAGATCGACGGCTTCGACAATGCTCGGCCGGATCACCTCGAGCAACTGCGCAAGCTGGAGAACGTGGCGGTGTCCATCACGCCGCTGTTGATGTGGGAGCATCTCGATTTCAACGTCGAATCCCCGCTGTTACGGGACGTGCGGGTGCGGCGCGCCATTCAGCTCGGCATTGACCGCGCGCAGATCAGCCGTGAGATCTACGGAGCCGTTTATCCAGTCGCCGCCGGCGATATTTCGCCGCGCCTTTCCTGGTACAATGCGGCGGTCGAGCAGTTGGTGCGCTACGATCCTGCCGCGGCCGCGCGGCTCCTGGACGAGGCGGGGTGGAAGCGGGGAGCCGATGGCGTGCGGACCAGTGATGGAGCGCGGATGACTGTGCGGTTGTCCACGACTGCCGGCAACCCGTCTCGGGAGCTGGTGGAGCAGGTGCTGCAGCAACAGCTCGGCAGCCTCGGCATCGAGATCGCGATCGAGAACCACAACGCTACGGCCCTGTTCGCCCCCCACGAGAGCGGCGGCGTGCTCAAACAGGGCAGGTTCGACCTGGCGCTGTACGCCTGGGTCTACTTTCCCGATCCGGACCGAAAAAATCTGTACCATTCCACCAACATCCCGCCTCCGCATGGACAGAACCACTCGCGATACGCGAGCAGCCGGATGGACGAGCTTCTCGATCGCGGCATTCGTGCCGTTGCCTTTGCCGAGCGCAAGGCGATTTACGACGACGTGCAGGTGCTGGTCGCGACCGATGTGCCAATGACGCCGATCGTCTGGCGCTCCGACATCGATCCGATGACGGCGCGTCTGGAGGGCTTCAAGCCGAATCCGACGCAGGTCGGGGACACCTGGAACATTCACGAGTGGCGCCTGCGGCCGCGTTGAGCAAGGCTGAGGTAGGGTGGGCGCTTTTGTGCTGCGGAAGGCATTGGGAGCGATTCCGCTCCTGATTGCCATCAGCGCGATTTGCTTCGGGTTGGTTCGGCTCGCACCGGGGGGGCCGCTCGCGCGGCTCGAGGGGTTGCCGAACGTGCGGGCGGAGGACATCGAGTTGAAAAAGAAAGCGCTCGGTCTCGACTTGCCGCTGCCGGTCCAATATGGTGCCTGGCTCGTGCGGATCGGGCTGCGGGGCGATCTGGGGCGCTCTTTCGTCACCGGGGAACCCGTGGCGGCGATGATCATCGGGCGGCTGCCGGCCACTCTCGAGCTCATGTCGGCCGCGTTTCTGCTGGCGATCGCGATGGGGATGAGCGCGGGCGTCATGTCGGCCGTGCGCGCGGGAAAGGCTCTGGATTACGCGCTGACCTTTCTCGCGCTCGTGGGGATTTCGTTGCCGGTATTCTGGATTGGCCTGATGGCGCAGGTGCTCTTCTCGGTAGAGCTCGGCTGGCTGCCCGCCGGTGGACGCGCAGGGGTGACAGAGGCGACGGCGGCGAGCTTCAGCGCGCGCCTCCGCCACCTCGTAATGCCCGCGAGCGTGCTGAGCCTGCTCTACATGTCGTCCTGGAGCCGATACATGCGGGCGAGCCTGCTCGGTGTGCTCGCTCAGGACTATATCCGCACCGCGCGCGCCAAGGGGCTAGGCGAAACCGCGGTGGTGGCACGGCATGGGGTGCGCAACGCGCTGATCCCCGTAGTTACCATCGTGGCGCTGCAGTTGCCGACGCTGTTCACCGGGGCGATCATCACAGAGACCATCTTTAGCTGGCCCGGGATGGGGCTCCTCTTTTACGACGGCGTGCTCAAGGGCGACTATCCGCGGGTGCAGGCCATCTTGCTCGTGTCGTCGGTGTTGATCGTTACCTTCAATCTGGCCGCGGATCTGCTCTACGCCGTGCTGGACCCGCGGATTGCGTACCGGTGATGACGGCGCCGGCCCGGCCCGGGATGGCCGCCACGCTCTGGCGGCGCTTTCGGCGGCACTGGGCAGCCGTCGGTGGCCTGGTGGTCATTGTCGTGCTCGGGTGCGCGTCGGTGGGGGTGTCGCTGTTCGTGCCCGAGGCCGAGACCTTGGCGTTGCGATTCGCCGAGAAGCTCGAACCACCGGGAGCCCGGCATTGGTTTGGCACCAACGAGCTCGGTCAAGACGTGTTTCTACGGTGCCTGTATGGCGGACGGGTATCGCTGCGGGTCGGTATCGAGGCGACGGTGGTGGCGCTCCTTGCTGGCGTGCTGCTGGGCGCGCTGGCGGGCGCCGCCGGCGGTGTGGTGGACGGGCTGGTGATGAAGCTTGTCGACGTCATGCTGGCGATTCCGATTTTTTTCGTGCTTCTGCTGCTCGCCTCGTACTTTGGCGCGAACCTGCACCTGGTGACGCTGGTCATCGGCCTGTCATCGTGGCCCGATGTGTGCCGGCTCGTGCGGGCCGACTTTCTTTCGCTGCGCGAGAAGGAGTTTGTAGAGGCGGCGTGGGCGCTCGGGGCGACGCCGGCGCGAGTCGTGTGGCGGCATCTGCTTCCCAACGCCGCGTCGCCGATCATCGTGGCGGCGACGCTCGGCGTGGCGAGGGCGATCATTGTGGAGTCGGCGCTTTCATATCTCGGGTTCGGAAGCCAGCCGCCGAACGCGTCGTGGGGCTATATGCTGAGAAACGCGCAGTCACACATTACGGAGTATCCATGGCTCGCTTTTTTCCCAGGGGCGCTCATTTTCGCGACGGTGCTCGCGTTCAACTTTGTCGGCGACGGGCTGCGGGACGCGCTGGATCCGCGCACGTGAGCGGGAGCAGGCAGGGGCAATGAGTGAGAAAGCCGATGTCGTCGTGATCGGGGCGGGTTCCGCCGGGGCGGCGGCGGCGTATCACTGTGCCCGCGCCGGCCTCGGCGTGCTGTGCCTGGAGGCGCGGGAGCTGGGCGAGGCGGGCGCCCGATGGGTCAACGGGGTACCGGAATGGTATTTCGCGGCGGCGGCGATCCCGGTGCCTGAGGGGGTGGAGCTGCGCTGTCGGCCGCGGCAGGCGACGATCGTCGCGGGATGGGGGCCAGAGCGGGTAACAATCAGCGGACATGAGCTGGTAGATGTCGACATGCGGCTCCTGGTGGGCCGCCTGCAGGCGATGGCGCGGCAGGAGGGAGCCGAGCTGCGCGGCGGGGTGTGCGTGACGGGGGTGCGGGACGGCGCGGTGCAGGCCGGTGGCGGCGAGATCGGGTGCCGCTTCGTGATCGATGCTGGCGGCGCGCGGGCGCGCGGGTTCCAGCGGCGCGCGGAAGGGCGGATCCGGCCCGCGTGGTGCGCTGCGGCGCAGCAGGTGCACGCGATCGCCGATCCTGCGGCCGCGTGCCGGTGGTTCGCCGCGCAAGGTCTGGAGCCGGCGCACGGGGTATCCTTCGCCGGCGCAGCCGGTGGCTTCTCCGTGCTGGGAGTGCGGGTCGAGGGGGAGGAAGTCAGCTTGCTCGGGGGGTCGCTGCCGGCACTGGGAAATCCCGGTGGCGGCGCATTGCTGCGGGAATTTACCGCGGCGCAGGCGTGGATCGGGCCACGGCTCTTTGGCGGCCAGCGAGCGATTCCGATCGGTCCAGCGCGTGCGCGGCTGGACGACGGCAACACCATGTACGTGGGCGACGCCGCCGGTCAGGTGTTTGCAGCTCATGGTTCCGGGGTCGGTGCTGGTCTGGTGGCAGGGCGTATGGCGGCCGAGTCCTTGAGCCGCGGGGCCGGTGGCCCATGGCAATACAACGTCGCCTGGCAACGGAGGTTCGGCGGGCTATTCGCGGGCTCCGCGTTTTTCGCGCGGTTTTCGGCGACGATGGGGGCAGGTGAGCTGGCGGCGATGATGCGCGCCGGTTTGCTGCTGCCCGCGGCGGCGGTGGCGGCGCTCGAGCAGCTCCGACCGCGGATCGGCGGCGGCGAGGTGGCGCGCCTGGCCCTGGGTGCCTTGCGGGAGCGCCGCCTGGCACGGCGGCTCTTGCCCGCGCTGGCGCGGATCGCGGCGATCGAGCGCCACTACCGGCGGTATCCCGCCGACCCGGTGCGGCTGCCGGCGTGGACGGCGCACCTCGAGCGGTTGTTCGGCGGCGCGGCGGCGCTCACAGCTTGAAGTACAGGATCGCGAGCACCGCGACCGACCAGCCGACAATGCCGCTGATCAGCGGGAGATCCTCCAGCAGGACCTGCTCGGGCGTGTCTCCGCGGTTGTGCTGGTGCACGAGATACAGGTAGCGGAAGATACCAAAGAGCACAAAGGGGACGGTGTAGAAAAGGCTCGTGGTTCCGAACTTCTCCACGGCGTTATCGCTGATCGTATAGAGGCAGTAGGCGAGCAAAGTGGAGGCGCTGGATATCGAGACCATCTGATCGAGGAGCTCGGGCGTATACTCTCGGAGCACCGGTCGGCGCGAGTGACCGGCATCGCCGAGCGCGATGAGCTCGCTGCGGCGCTTGCACAGCGCGAGGAAGAGGGCGAGCAGGAACGTGCAGAGCAGTAACCACGGCGAAATGACGACCGCGATTGCCACGGCACCGGCGATGGCACGGAGAACGAAGCCCAGGGCGATCGACAGGGTATCGACGATGACGATCTGCTTGAGCACCGTTGAATAGCCGACGTTGATCGCGTAGTAGGCGACGAGCACCACGGCGAGCTCGGCACTATGGGCCCCGCCCGCGGCCATGCTGCCGGCCAGCAGCACGAAGGAAGCGCCGAGCGCGGCTGCTACCGACAACCGGCCGGAAGCCACGGGACGGTGCCGTTTTTGCGGGTGAAGCCGGTCACGTTCCCGATCAATGACGTCGTTGAGCAAGTAGACGGCGCCGGAAATGCAGCAGAACAGCGCCAGACAGAGAGCGGCGCGGAGGCCCGCGGAGCTGTCGGCCAGCTTCAGGGAAAAGACCAGCGGGGCGAGCACCACCAGGTTCTTGGTCCACTGCTTGGGGCGCATCGACTCCAGGATCGCGGCCGCGATCCTGACCGGGCGCCGCGCGGAGCCGCCACCCGCCACCGCGGCGCGGGCAGCGGTATCGGTGCCGTTGGCTTCGTGCTCGCGGGTCTCGCCGGTGTCAAGAGCCGTCCGATAGCCGGTTTCACCAAGATCGCGGATCATTCGCCGGGGTCCTTGCGCTTGGCCCGCAACTGGGCGGCGCGCCGCGCGGCATTGCGGATTACCTCGGGCACGTCCTTGTTGCGCTGGATGTTCTTCAAATCGCGTTCGTAGAGTCGGTTGAGCAGAGGTAGGCTGACATCGGCCGGCGTCTTCGGATTCTGCACGAGGTTGAAGACAAAGAGGTAGCGCTTCAGCCATTCGCGGTGACGCGCCATTTCCCGGAGGATGTCGACGTCGAGGCTGCGCATCTTGGCGAGTGTTTCCGCCTCCGTGTCCGTCATGCGGGCGTTCTTGAGCACGGTGAACGCTACCTGTTTGACCTTGTCGCGGATCAAGATGGCGCGCTCCTCGCGCCCGCCTTTGAGGGCCAGAGCGATGCGCTCGGCCACGGTCATGGTCCGAATGCGGAAGGCCAGCGGCCGATTTTCGTCCTCGATGTCCTCGAGGTCCAGCGCCGGCGCGCCACCATCCTCGTCCTGTTCCAAATCCCTGGGCACGTCATCCAGGGAAATAGACTCCGGTGCGGCCGCCGCGCCATCCGCTCCGGGAAGTGTTTGCGTTCGCGTCTCCACCGGTGCCGGCTCGCTCAGATCGTCCTCCAGGTCCGGCAAGTCGTCGGGCAGCGCGACGTCGATGCCGGGCGCCGCCGGTCTCCCCGCCGCGGGCCTCGGAGCCATCGCCGGCAGCTCTGGCGGCGCCTTTGCCGGCGTCGACGTTCCCGGTGTCGAGTCGCCCCACTGACTGAGCTCGAGCTTGAGTTGATCGAGGCGCCGGCGCAATGCCGGCGACGCCGCGCTGTTGCGGATCATGAGATCAATCAACATCGGATTGCGGAACAACCGGTCTTGATTGTCCGCCATCTCGTCGAGCACCGCGCGGGGGGCATGCGCGGCGAGGAACTGCCACGTGTGCTCCGGAGCGTTGCGGTTGCCGACTACTTTGCGCACGAGATCCGCGCGTTCGAGCACGACGAACAGGCGGGCGAATCCGTCCAGGACGCCGCCGGAAGTCTCCGCCGCCGCAACCACGGCCTCGAGGATTGACCCAGGCATTTCGCCCAGCGTCTCCAGCGCCGCTGATTTTACTTCCTCGTCGGAATCTTTGTACAAGTCGAGCAAGAGCGTCGCGAGCTGATCCGGCGGGAGCGGAATCATGCCGCGCGCAATGCCCAGCTTTTGGTGCGAAGAGAGCTGACCGGCTGCCAGTCGCTGCCGAATTTGACCTGCCAGGTCGGCGGTTTGCGTCACGAGCTCGAAGTTCCTGTTCGGGGATGATACGGGTTTTGGGTTCGCTCACTCAGGAGCCGCCGCGCTTCGGCGCGCAACGCTTCCGAAAGGCGGCTGAAGGCGGCGGCTTCTCTTAGATCCTGCACGTGCAGGTGGTCAAGCAGTGGGATGGCGAGATCTGCGGGCGCGCGATCGCACATCGCCAACGCCCGGACGACGACATAACGGTCGCGCCAACGCGGGTGCGCAGCGACCTGCCGCAACGCCTCCGGCGCGAGCGACTGCCCAATCGCCGCCAGCAGGTCGGTTTCGCGCAAGCGGCCATTGTCCAGGACCGCCCCGAGCTCTCGGTCGGGCGCGCAGACGCCGAGGAGTAATGCGCCGACGTCGGCCGGGGCCTCGCGGGCGAGGCTCGTGCGCTCCCCGGAGGTGAGCTCGCGGAGCTTCAGCTTCAGCCGGTCCATGGCCCGGCGCCGCACTTGCGGGTGGATGAGCGCACACGAAAGCACGCCCACAAGGCCCTTCCACGTCAGCTCACTGACAAACCTGAGCGCCACGTCCAGCGGCGTGGTCGGGTTGCGCACCAGGGCCTCACGCACCAGCAAATCCCGACCCCAGCGGCGGTGCCCGCCAATGGCGCGCAGAAGCTCACCGCCGGCGTCCCGGGAGCGGGCCAGCCTCAGGACGTCCGGCAGCGTTGCCGTGGGATCCACAAGGATCGCCGTGCCCCTATCTGCGGGCGCTACCGGCCGCGATCCTTGGGAATCAGATCTGCTCGAGGTGTCCATTGACCACGCGTTTCAGCTTGGGGACCTTGATGACGTCACCTGCGTCGTCGAATTGCGTCTCGCCCATCACCCCGGGGAAGCGCTTCATCACGCGCAGCCCCTGCGCCACCTCGTCGGGGCGATCGCCGCTGATCTCCATGGTTGCCACCAGCATGTTCACGGCATCGTAGCTCAGCGCAGCAAACACGTCGGGATCCTCTCCGTAGCGCTTTCGATAGGCGGTCACAAAGGAGTGCAGCGGCTCCGCCGGCGACGCGGGGTCGTAATCCGGTTGCGCGACGATCACGCCCTCTGCGTCTGCGCCGGACGCCGCGATGACGCCGCGCACAACGAAACTGGCCGGCACCAGGAACTGCGCGGTGATCCCTTTCGCCTTGGCGTGGCGCAAGATCGCGGCGATTTCGTGGTAATACGCCGGGACGTAGATGGCTAGCGGCTTGGCCGCCGTGATCGTGTCGAGTAGCTCGGAAAAGTCCGAAGTGCCCGCGGGGAAACGCACGTCGGCGGCGATGGCGATGCCCAGCTCGAGCGCCTTGGACACGAGCTCCTCTCGTAAACCCTGACCATAGCTGCTGTCACTGGCCAGCACGGCGATGCGCTTCAGCTCGTTTTTTTGGCAGTAAACCGCCATGGCGACGGCCTCGTATACGTCAGACGGCGCGTTGCGAAATACAAAACCGCGGCCCTTCGTGAGATTGGGTGCCGTGGCAGCGGGAGTCAGCATCAGGCCGTGGTCGCGATTGACGAGCCGGGCCACCTGTTGCGCTACCTCACTGATTGCCGGCCCCAACAGGACGTGAATGCCGAGCTTGTTCAGACTTTCGTAGGCGGCTTCGCCGTCCGCGGCGTTACCCCGCGAATTGCGGAAAACCAGGATATAGCGGGTGCCGCTATTCCGGAGAAGCTCGTTCTTTTCGATCAGCGCGAGGTCAGCTCCCTTGCGAATGCTGTCCCCATACAGCGCCTCCGCACCCGTCAGCGGGAGGATTGCGCCGATGAGCCGGCTCTCTGGCTTGCCCCGGCAGCCGCTGCCTGCCGCGCCGGCGACTGCCAGGCACAGGAGCATGGCGGACAGCAGCGCGCCGCGGTCTGACCGGAGCGCGGAAGTGACGATCCCGAACATAGTTACGCGCCTTTCTCTACGTGACATGTATGGCGAGCCGCCAGGCAACTTCAAGCCCTGAATCCACCGCCGACTTGGCGGCAACGCGACAGCGCCCCCTCCGTCCCTCCCTCCGTATGCGGGGGCAGGTGAGGTGGCGGGGTCTTCGTGAGGAGCTTTCCACCCAGCTTCCAGTCCAACCGGCGGTGGATCTAGATCGCCTGGGTGTCGGATCTGTCCAGCGCCGCGCGGAGCTCCGCGACCACGAGCTCGGGGGAGATTGCGGGCATGCAGATCCAGCGATCGCAGTCTCGCCGGTAACAGGGACCACAGGGCAGGTCCACGGAAATTGTGCGATGCCGAGATCGGCGCCCGGGAGTCCGGCAACTGTCGTCGAACGGGCCACTGGTGCGCGCCGCGGTGGGGCCGAACAGCCCGACCGTGGGTGTGCCGGCGGCGACAGCCAGGTGCAGCGGGCCCGTATCGCCGGAAATCAGCACGTCGAGACGCCGCAGCAGAGCGATGAGCTCCGCGAGGTTCGTCGCCGGCGCGACGGCGGCGCCGCGCCGGACCGCTCGCGTCACGCCCGCGAGCACCGCGTCCACCAGGGGGCGCTCCTTGGGACCCCACACCAGGACGGGTACGCCCAGACGCCGCTCGACTATCTCCTCGATGACGCGAGCGACTGCGGCAGGCGGCCAAATCTTGGTCGGCCACGCCCCACCGACGTTGATGCCGACGCGCGCTTCTGCACCCGCGAGCGACCCCAGGAACGTGTCGATCGCGGCTTCGGCGGCGGCGTCTCGCGGCAGCGCGTAGGTAATCATGGGCGGCCACGCGCCGAGCCCCCAGGCGAGCGCCAGGTGGCGCTGGACACTGTGGAGGCCATGGAGGTAGCGAGTCGAGGCACCCGATGCCGTGTCTTCTCGGGCCTCCGCCTCTCCGTCACAGGGCACTGTCAGCGGCGCCAACCGCGGCCGAACGATCTGCAGCTCGGCAGCCGGTGGCGAGATGGTCAGGGAGGACAGGCACGAGCTCAGCGGCTCGCGGCGGAGCTGCCGCGCCAGGCCGACGCAGACGCGGGCGCGCGTGAGCCGCGCTACGGCGGCGCTCTTGAACAAGCCCTGGGCGTCCAGGGCAAGGTCGGGTCGATCCCGGCGGAAAGCGTCGCGAACGGCCCAGGCGCGGGAGAGACCGCGCGCGGATTTCCATGTGCGGAGATCAACCGGCACCACGCGATCGAGGTCTGGGTTGTCCGTCAGCAGGGGCGCGAGCGATCCCTGGACGACCCAGCTCAGCCGGGTCGCCGGGAAATACCGGCGCAGGGTCGCTGCGAGTGGCAGCGTATGGACGACGTCGCCGAGAGCGCTGAGGCGAACGATGACGACGTGTCGCGGCGGCCAGTAGCCCAGGCGTGCCGCCAACATCTTGCGGAAAAGTGGTGCGGAGCTGTCGTCAAGCGCGGCTCGGATCATTCGTCACCCGGTTGGATCAGCGGGATTCCTTGCCACCGGTCGCCGCGGCGGCCAGGCGGATGAGGTCCCTGGTGGCATGGCTCTTGGCATCTCCCGTGATGGCAACGCGGATCCCGAGCTCCCGAGCGGCGTGGCGCTCCGGCACTGTATCCGCGGAGTAGTCGGTGCCCTTGGCGTGCACGTCGGGCCGCAGCTCCTTCAGGATGCCGGTTACGTCCGGCTCCTTGAAGACGATCACGAAATCCACGCACGAGAAGCCGGCGACGAGCTCGGCGCGCTCGTGCTCGGGTGTCAAGGGGCGTCCCGGGCCCTTGAGCGCGCGCACCGACGCGTCCGCGTTGATGGCGACAACGAGCACGTCGCCACAGTCGCGGGCCGCCTGCAGATAGCGCAGATGTCCAACGTGCAGCAAGTCGAAGCAGCCGTTGGCCAGGACGACGCGCGCACCACGGGACCGCACCTCAGGCAGCACCCGCATGAGGTCGGCGAGCGTGGTGACCTTGGCGGCTGATTCTCTCACCCCGGAACCCTACCCGCGCCGCGCATCGCCTCGAGAAGCTCGCCACGCGACACGGTCGCGGTCCCGCGTTTCTTGACGACGAGCCCGGCGGCGACGTTGGCGATCGCCGCGGCTTCGCGATGCGATGCGCCCGCGGCAAGCGATAGTGTGAAGGCGGCAATGACCGTATCGCCAGCCCCCGTTACATCCGCGATCTCGGCGTCGCCGAAGATCGCGATGTCGATGCGCCGGTTCCCAGGTTCGAACAGGCTCATGCCGCGGCTGCCGCGCGTGATCAACAGAGAGCCCGCTGCGGTCTGGCCGAGCAGCTCGCGTCCCAGCCGCTCGAGGTCCTCTTCGGTCTCGGGAATAGGGCGCGACAGCGCGGCGGCGGCTTCGGTCTCGTTGGGCGTCAACGACGCTACACCGCGAAAGAGCGCAAACCTCGTTTGGGAATCGACGAGCACCGGGGGAACGCTCCAATCGGCGCGCGCCAGATCATTGACGGCCGCGATGAGGTCGGCGGACACGACGCCCAGCCCGTAGTCCGAGATGACCACGGCGGCGCATTCGCGGACCCGCCGGAGAAACCGCTCCCGCAGCTCCTGCTGCAGCGTCGCCGGCAGCGGCCCATCGGCCTCGCGATCAATGCGGATGACCTGTTGGGATACCGTGTGGTGTCCCCCGGCCAGGATGCGCATCTTCGTCGTGGTCGGGCGATCGGGTATCACGACTACATCTTCGACGCCGATCCCGCGCCGCCGCAGCTCGTCGCGAAGCGCCTCCCCGCCCGCGTCGGCGCCCACCGCTCCCAGGACGCACACATCTCCGCCCAGGTCGCGAAGATTCGCGGCGGCGTTCGCCGCTCCACCCGGCGCGAGGCGCTCGTCCTGGTATCGCAGAATCAGCACCGGCGCCTCGCGGGAGACGCGTGAGGTCACACCTGAAAGATAAGCATCTACAATAAGATCGCCCGCTACGATGGTGGGAATTCCGGAAAAGCGATCGATGAACCGGCAGAGCGCGGCGGAGTCGACGGTCGTGTTCATGGCGTCCGGTGCGCCGGCTCAAGCCCGCGGCTAGCGGCTGACCACGCGGCGGCTCGCTGCCAGCGTGGCGGCCAGAGCACCGAATATCTCCTTCTCCGAAATGAGTGTCATGCACCGGTGATCGATCGGGCAGCTCACAAGCTCGCACGGGCTGCATTCGACGTGCTTGCTGATGATCGTGTGGCCCGGTCCGAGCGGCCCTGTTCGGGTTGGGTTGGTGGGGCCGAATACGGCAATGACGGGAGTGCCCAGAGCCGCGGCCAGGTGCATGGGACCCGAGTCGTTGCTGACGACGACGTCCGCCGAGCCGAGAATGTTGACGGCCTGCGCGGCGACCGCGGCGAATCCCTCGGGACCCCACCGCTTGGCGTCGCCAAACGCTGCTCCCGGGTGCATGACGATCAGCGGAGCCCGCCGGCCGGCGTCGCGGGTCAGCGCGAGGCGAGTCGGGCCCGCGATGTCGACCTCCGAGACGACCCCGCACGCGGACAGCAGCAGGCGGGCCTCTTCGCGGCCACGCTGGGGTACGGCGAGCGCCGGCCGCATGGCCTCGCCGGATATGCCAACCGCTGCCAGGATGCTCAAGTAATACTCCGAGTGATGGCATCCCACGGGAATGAGTCGCTTCCGCACGGCATGCGTCAGCAACCAGCCACGCGCGTCGGCCGCAACTCCGAGCCGATATCGGCAACCCAAAAGGCGCAGGAGCAGCGCAGACTCGAAAGAATTCGGCAAGCAAACGCCGAGCTGGCTGCGGCGGGGACCGGGCACGTCCTTGCGCACGCTCATGACGGATCGGCCAAGCCCCGAAAGCTTGCTTACGCCGCGCGCAACGGGAATGCGGTGAATGGTATCGAACAGTTGCGGGTCGCCAGTCGCAACCGCCTCCGCCGCCAATGCGGTGCCTTGCCGGAGCTTCGCAGCCTCCAAGACGTCCGCCACCAGCGGTTGCGCGATCGCGTCGAAGCGGGCCGTCGGGAAGGCCTGGCGCATGATCTGCATGGCCGGCATCGCCATGACGCAATCGCCGATCCAGTTCGGTGCCCGAACGACAACGCTTCTGATGCGATCCTGCGACAGCTCTTTCACCTGACGCATCTCCCTGGCCTGGATCCGCAGAGTCCGCTGCGGCCCTCCCATATCGAGGGCAAACCAATTCTAGACGGTTCCCACCTCCAGCGCACCCCTCCGTCTCTCCCCCCGATCGCGAGGGGAGGTGAGGCGGCAGGTCTTCGTGATGCCCTTTCCCCGCAACTTTTAGCCCGAACGCCGGGGGATCAGGAAGCTCGCCCCCGGCCGCACGCCGCCCTAGGCCGCCGGCTCGTCCTCGTGTACCATCGCGTCGTGGCCGACCCGAAAGTAGTGGAAAGTGCCATACCGAGCAAAGTTGCTCACGCGGCTGCTGTATATGCAGGCAAAGTCGCTGACCTGGTTGCCGAAGCGGCTCTTGTTGCCGCCCTGACGAAACACCGACCCCCAATAAGGGTTGAAGCTTGACGACAGATACTCGCGCAGCGCCGCCGCGCGGCTGCGTAGCTCCCGGTGCCGCCGCTCGTAGTCGGCGAGCAACACCTCGAGCTGCGCACAGCGTTCGTTCCCACTGCCGTTGTTGGAAAGCGCCGCGAGCATTTGCTCGAGCGTCAGCACGTCCCGGGCGTCATCCATCTGGTGACCGAGGGCCGACAGCTCGCGCTTGAGCTGAAGAAGCTGCCGTTCCTGCGTCACCAGTTCCTCGCGACGCAAGATCTCTTCCTCGAGCTCGCTGACGATGAGTGCCGTTCGCCAGGTCGATCCAATTTTGGTCGCGACGATGTCGCTATGGATGTGATCGCCGACATAGAGCACCTCCTCACCGTTGTCGCCGAGCAGACCGGCCAGGCCATCGCGGCAGCCGCCCGTATACGTCCCCTTCCACGACGGCAGGGTGCAGGATCCTAGCACCTTACCGTCGGCGTCAATTTGCTGAAACGGCACCTTCGATCTGAAGAACGACGGTTTGCGCGCCGACACGACTACCAGATCGAAGAGATCGAGCCAGGAGTGAACTCCTGGCAGAATGCCGTCGAACAGGTAGCTGCAGATGGCCTTCGTGTAGAACCACTCGGCGTTGGTGATGAGCATGAGGCGCCGGCCGCCAAGCGCGAAACGCTGCAACGCCAGGGCGACCTCGCGGTCGCGCTCGAGAAACCGTTGCGGCTCGGCAAGGATCAACTTCTTGAGCGTTCCATCGCGATGAACCGTGTCCACAATTTGACGGACGTCAGCGAATATCCGCTCCGGCGCCGGGAAGTGCTCGCGATTTTCGGGGCGCTGGGAGAGCTCGATGAGCTCAGCGTAGAGGTTGACCTCGGGAAGCTCGAAGAGAGAGTCCACGTGATAGAATCGGTCGCTGGCCGGGTTGATGGGGTCGTGGCGATAGAGGCGCTTGCGCTCGCTGTCGTCGAGGCGCCGCTTGCCCAGATACGCGCGGCCGACGAAGCGGTGCCGGTTCATCTTGATCACCGTGCCCGCCTGGCGATCGATCAGCAGGCCTCGCCTCGCAAACGACGAGTCAAAGCGCACCTCACGCAGCGCCTCCGGGTAGCCCAGATCCTGGACCATGCGGTCGCGGCTCAGATCGAAGATGAGCGCGAGGGTGGTGGAGCGAACGTAGTCCGCGAGCGTCCAGTCGAGGTCGAATCCCACGTACCGGATCTTTTCGAGTCTCAGTGTGCGGTTGGTGAAGACGCTGCGGTGCGGTGGGGGGGGGCCGTTGGAAATGACGTGGCGAAGCAGCTCACGTTCCAGAGCGCCGTAGGCTTCCGCGCTCTCGACGTCCGGCAACGCGAGAAGTTTTTCAGGGGGTAGGTTTTGTGCCAAGAAAGGTCCCATTGACATGCTTAGTGAAGGAGGAGATGCCAGAAGTGGAGATATCTTACGTGCGTCCGCAGTGTATCATGGATTCCGCCGGCGGAGAAGACCGCCACCCCGCACAACACCGGATTGTGAACGGCCGGCGCCCTCGGTATAGTAGCACCAGAACCAAATGGCGAAGCAGCGCAAGCACGCAGCGCGAAGAGAAGGGATGCTGTGCCTGAACCGGTTGATGTGCTCGTCGTCACCGAGGAGCGAATGGTGGATCACGACCCGGGGGAAGGCCACCCGGAGCGACCCGACCGCCTCCGCGTGGTGCTCGACAGCCTGCGGGAGGCGCCGATCACCAGCGTGCGCGAGCGCGCAGCGGTGGCCGCCGAGGTAGAATCGCTGCGCGCCGTGCACCAGCCCGCCTATATAGATTCCGTGCTCGCCCAGCGCGGTCGCGTGGCGCACTTCGATCCCGATACGGTGACCTCACCGCGGTCGGTCGACGCGGCATTGCTCGCGGCCGGTGGCGCTATCGCCGCCGTCGACGCTGTCCTCGCGGGTAAGGCGAGCGCCGCCTTCGCGCTTGGCCGGCCCCCAGGTCATCACGCCGAACGCGACCGCGCCATGGGGTTCTGCTTCTTCAACAACGTCGCCATCGCCGCCCGACACGCGCTGACTCAGCGCGGTCTGGAGCGCATCCTGATCGTGGATTGGGATGTCCACCACGGAAATGGCACGCAGCAGGCTTTCTATGACTCGCCGCAGGTGCTGGTCTTCAACGCGCACCGGTATCCGTTTTATCCGGGAACGGGGGCGCTCGCGGAAGTCGGCGCGGAAGCCGGACTGGGTTTCACCGTCAACGCTCCGCTACCGCCTGAGCTTGCGGATGGAGACTACGCCGCGCTCTTCGATCGCGTCCTCGGTCCTCTCGGCGCGCGCTACGATCCCGAGCTCGTGCTCGTGTCCGCGGGGTTCGACGCACACCGCCGCGATCCGCTCGCCGACATGAACGTCTCGACGGAAGGATTTGCGTACCTCGCCGCGATCGTGTGCGCAATCGCGGCCGAGTGCTGTGGCGGGAAGGTCGTCTTCGTCCTCGAGGGCGGCTATGATCTGATCGGCCTGACAACGAGCATCCGCGCCGTGCTCGAAGTGGCGACTGGGCGCACGCCGCCCTCTGCCCGGGTCCCCAGCCATGTGGGCGATCGCGCCGTGGAAGAAATTCGCCGGTTCCACAGCCATGCCTGGAAACTCTAGAGTGGTCCTGAGCGTGGCGTTGCTCCCTGGGGTGGTCGGGGGGTGATTGGGGCTGGCAAGCGGTGCTGCTGCCGCGGTCGGGACGTGTGCATTTGACAGTCGGCCCGGCAATTCGGTAGCCTTCCGAGGAAGGCAAGTAGCGGAAGTTTGAGGCCGGGGCGCTCTGCCCCTCCGTGCTCGGTGCCAGGCACTCAGGCCGATTCTTGCAGCGCGCCTCCGCAGCTCGAGCCCGCACCGGCGGTGCAGCCGAAGCAATGATTTCCGAGAGCCACCGCTCTGTCTGTCAGCTCGGCCAGCGAGCGCAGCTTCCAGATGGTCAGCGGCTCGCCGCGCCCCGCGCCATTGCTCAACGGCATGTCCAGCATCTGGTTGAAATCGCAGTCGAACAGGGTTCCCTCCCATCCGACGCTCACCAGGCTCCGGCACATCACCTCGTCTACCGTCAAGGGGTTGAAGCTCCGCGCGAGGAGGCCCATGTAGGAGTCGTAGCGCCCTCGCTGTTGGAGCCACGTGGCGAACCTGTTGATCGGCATGTTCGTCATCGTCAACACCCTGCTAAAGGAAATGCCGTAGCCGCTGCCGAGGTTTTCCCGGTACGCCGCTTCCAGCTTTGCCTGTGGCGGCGGAAGCACGTCGGCGCCCGGATTGTAGACGAGGGACAGGCGCAGGCCGGTCCCTGACATTCCGTAACCGCGCTCGTTCAGCCGCCGCAGCGCGGCAACGCTCTTGGCGAAAACGCCTTTGCCGCGCTGTTTGTCAACATTGTCCTGGAGATAGCACGGCATGCTCGCCACGATTTCGACGGCGTGCTTGGCGAGAAAGTCGACGAGGTCGTGCATGCCCGGCTCCAGCAGCACGCTAAGGTTGCAGCGGTCCATGACATGCACGGAGCGCTCGCGCGCCGCCCTGACCAGCCAGCGAAAACTCGGGTTCAGCTCCGGAGCGCCGCCGGTCACGTCCAGGCACTGCACGGCGGGGCTTGCCGACAGCAGCTCGATGATCCGCTCCGCCGTAGGCTGTTGCATGATTTCCGTGCGCTTGGGTCCCGCCTCTACGTGGCAATGAACGCACGCTTGATTGCACAGCTTGCCCATGTTTACTTGCAGCGTGCGCGTCTCGGCGCGGCGGAGGCCGGCGCGGCCGCTCTGGCGCAGGGCCTGGTCAAACGCTCTGGGTGCTTCGGAGACTCCGCGCTCGGACGCGGGGAGGACAGCATGGCTCATGGCTTTCGTATGCTCCACGCGGGGCGGGACGAGGCGAAAAGGAGCGCCGCCGTCGCCGCGTTTGCCGCAGGTGTCGACAGGACGGTGCGGAGGCCGGACCAGCGCCCGGCGAACCGCCGGATTTGGTGCGACTGAGCATAGCGGCTGAGACTGCCAGCCCGCAACGGTCGCCGACAGTTGCCGGTGCGGCGCGATCGGTGGTAAGCCCGGCTCGGTAGTCACACGCGCTCAGGTCCACGAACGATTTGTCAGTCATCGGGATGGCTCCATGTTCCACACCGCGGCGGCCGTCACCATAGATACCCTCGTCGAGGCGCATTTTCGCCTTGACGGCGGCGCCATGTTCGGGATCATTCCCAAACCGCTGTGGCAACGCGGAAATCCCGCGGACGAGCTCAACCGCATTGACATGTCCGCGCGCTGTCTCGTCATTCGCCACCCCACTGCCGGCATCATCCTGGTGGACACGGGCATGGGCGACAAGTGGGACGCGAAAAGCCGTGAAATCTATCGCCTCCGCCCGGGTAGCGCAGAGGCCCCCGCGAGCAGTACCGGCATGGATGCCGGGCTGCGCTCGCTTGGCCTTACTACTGCTGACGTCAACCACGTCATTCTCACGCACTTGCATTTTGACCACGCGGGCGGCCTGACCCGCCGGCACCCCGTCGACGGTGATCCGCTCGCCAACGTTCCCGCCTTTCCCCGAGCCTGTCACCACGTTCTGCGCGAAAACTGGAGCTGGGCCAACCGCCCTAGCGAACGCGACGCCGGCAGCTACCGCGACGAAAATTTCCGTTTTCTTGCCGCTGGCGGCGCTGCTCCCGAGTTGGTCTTGCACGATGGCTTGACCGAGCTGTTCCCCGGTGTCAGTCTGATCCCACGCTGCGGCCATACGCCGGGTATGGCGTGCGTATTGGTTCGATCTGAAGCGGACACCTATCTTTTCCTGGCGGACCTGATTCCAACGCTTGGCCACCTGCGGATCCCGTACGTAATGGGATACGATCTGAACCCCGTGAAGACCTGCCAGGAAAAACGCGAGCTGCTCTCGGAGGCAGCGCGCAGCGGCTGGCGGCTGGTCTTCGCGCACGACCCCGTGGTCGAGAGCATCCGGGTGGAACCGGACGGGCGGGGCGAGTGGCGGCGGGCTTGCCCATGAGGGTGCTGGCGCGCCAAGGAGACGCAACCATGAGAGGCGAATCGAATGTCCAGGCCCGTTGATCCGTTTGTCGAGCGCATGCGCGAGGCGGCGCAGCCCGAAATCGCGATCGCCACGTTTGCGCACTATTACGAGCAGCTTCGACGGGGCGGCGATGGCCTGATCGCGGAAGCGGAGATCGAGTCCGTCACGGAGCTTCCTTCGTTCCTCGGCTTGCCGGCGTCCGCATCCGCGGGCCTTTCAGCGCTGCCCGCGACCGTGGTGATCAAGCTCAACGGCGGACTGGCGACGTCGATGGGAATGTCGCGAGCCAAGTCCTTGCTTGTGGCCAAGGGCGGCCTCACCTTCCTGGACATCATCGCTCGCCAGCTCCTCTGGCTGCGCGATCAGCATGCCTGCCGCCTCCCCCTGCTGTTGATGAACAGCTTTCGGACGCGGTCCGACACGCTGGCGCATCTTGCGGCGTACGATCTCGACGTCGACTTGCCGCTGGATTTCATGCAGCACCGTGTGCCGAAAGTCCGCGCCTCCGATCTGGCACCGGCGCTCTGGCCGGCCGATCCGGGGCTGGAGTGGTGTCCACCAGGACACGGCGACCTGTACGCCGCGCTGCTGTCATCGGGTGCCCTGGACTTGCTCCTTGCGGCCGGCTATCGGTTTGCGTTCGTGTCCAATGCCGACAATCTCGGCGCCACTCTGGATCTGTCGATCCTGGGGTGGTTCGCGCTCAGCGACCTCGCTTTTGCGATGGAGGTCGCGGATCGCTGCGAGGCCGACCGCAAGGGCGGCCACCTCGCGCGTCGGGCGGACGGACGTCTCCTACTTCGCGAGCGCGCCCAGTGTCCGGCCGACGACCTGGCGGCGTTCGAGGACTGGCAACGGCATCGCTTTTTCAACACCAACAACTTGTGGCTGGACCTGGCCGCACTGCACGATGCCTTGCGCGAGCGTGGCGGCGTGCTGGGGCTGCCGATGATCCGCAACGTAAAACCCATCGACCCCAGCAACCCCGACTCGCCTCTGGCGTATCAGCTCGAAACGGCCATGGGCTCAGCGATTGCCGCGTTCGAGCGCGCTGGCGCGATTCATGTACCGCGGAGCCGGTTCTTGCCGGTGAAAACGACCAGCGACCTGCTCGTTCTGCGCTCTGATGCCTTCACTCTCGACGATCGCTACCAGGTGACGCTTCATCCCCACCGCACCGCGCCGCCGATCGTCGAGCTGGACGATTGCTACTATCGATTCATCGGCGATTTCGAGGCGCGTTTCCCCTGCGGACCTCCCTCACTCCTGCATTGCGAGCGGCTCTCCATCAGCGGTGACCTGGAGTGGAGTCATGGCGTGTCCGTGGCCGGTCGGTGCCAGTGTCGCAGCGCAGGCGACAAGCGCTCGGTCATTCCGTCCGGCGCGGTGCTCGCCGGCGATATCGTGTTTTCCTGACCCATCCCTGCCTTTCAGGAGGATTCTCAATGAGGCTATTGCGCGGGGGTAAGCTCGTTGCCATTGCTTCGCTGTGCGCATTTTCGCTAGGGGTGGCGGCCGCCGTGCCGCCGCCGTGTTTGGCGGGCGAGGACGGCGCCACGGCCGACAATCCGGACATGGGGGAGGCGGCGGCGATTCATCGCGGAGCGCCCCTCAAACCTGGTGACGAGGTGGCGTTGAGCGCGCTTCTCGGCGACCCGCAGAGCTTTCAGGGCCGCGCCGTCCGCACCTCCGGTATTGTCAGCCAGGTATGCCAAAACCGCGGGTGCTGGATGGAGCTCACTCCGCGCGATGGTGGCCGCGGTATCCGGGTGACGTTCAAGGACTACGCATTCTTCGTGCCACGCGACGCGAAGTCGGCAGCGGCCACCTGTGAGGGTGAAGTGGTCGTCGAGACACTGTCCGCTGCGGATGCCGAGCACCTGAAGAGTGAGGGTGCGACGGTGGCAACGGATGAAAACGGAGCCGCCCGGGAGGTCCGCTTTGTGGCGACTGGCGTAGAGCTTACGCGAGCGAAAAACCTGTAGCTGGAACGAGGAGACGCGCAAATGCCGAGCTGGCCGTACCAGGTGTTCTTGCCCATCTTTGCCGTGGCGATGCTGTATCTGGTGTTCTGGAAGCGACGCAGCGTGCGTGCCCAGCTCGGCCGCAGCCCCGTCGTGGTCCACCAGCATCGCGACTACGACAAGCCCGAGGGGTTCCTTATCCTCCTGTTCATTCCGGGAACCCTGGCGTACTTTTTCGATATTGGGCTCAATGCAGGTTGTCCCGAGCTGGTGACGCGCTATCTGGCGGCGCCGGCATGGCGTGAATGTGTCTGGGCGGGGGTGTCGGGCTTCTTGCTGATGGCGGCGGGCATCGGGCTTGTCGGCCACGCCATGCGGGCAATGGGGCTGTCGTGGCGCATCGGCATCGACGCCGAGGCTCCTGGCCCGGTGGTGAGCGACGGGCCGTTTCGCTTTATCCGCCACCCCATCTACACGGGGATGCTGGTGCTTACGGCGGGGCTGGCACTGGCTACCGGCGATGTCCTGGCGTGCTCGCTGGCGGTCGGCACGGCGGTTGCGCTTCCCATACAGGCACGGCTCGAGGAAGCGTTTCTGTGTAGCCGGTATCCGGAGTATGCGGCCTACATGGGTACGTCCGGACGTTTTTTCCCCGGCATCGGGCGGCGCCGCACGACCGTCCAATAAGCCCCAAGGGGAGGCCTGTGCATGGCATCCGAAGAGCTCGCCGCGCTTCGCCGCCTGCTGGATACGCAGCGCGTTTTATCTATCGCCGTGGCCATCTACGGCAAGCCCGCCATCGGGCTCATGCCATTCGTGCGCGAAGAAGACTATTGCGGCGCCCTCGTTCTGGGCTCTCCGCTCGCCGAGCACACGCGCGGGCTGGCGGCGGGTGCTACCTGCGCGGTGTTGATCCACGAGCCGGATCGGCCTGAGGCCGATCCGCATCAGCTCGTGCGCGTCGCACTGCGCGGCGTTCCTGAGGTCGTGAAGCGCGCGCACGCCACCTTTGAAGCCCGCCAACAGCGCTACCTGAACCGCTTTCCTGACAGCGCGCAGATGCTTGCGCTGTCCGACTTCGAGCTATTCCGGTTGCGCTTTGAAAGCGGGCGACTCGTTCTCGGCTTCGGCCGCGTCGTCAAGCTCGGCGGTTGTGTCTGGGCCGCGCTGAGGGGGCAGGCCGGCGTCACGCCGTGCACAACTCCTCCGCCCGAGGGATAGGCGGCGTCGCCCGTTTACGCGGCGGCTCTTCGCAGCGCCAGCAAGGCGGCTCCGTACGCGCCCATCAGTTGCGGTTTGGCCGGTAGCCGAATCGCCGCGCCGAGCTCGTTCTCGAGCAACGCCCGCAGCGCCACGTTGTGTGCTCCACCGCCGGACATCATCAGTGGGGCCACGGCCCCAGCGCTTCTGGCGAGCGAGGCCACGCGGCGCGCCAACGCTCGGTGGAGCCCCCGCGATATCGACTCGATCGCGTGCCCCTGCGCGAGCAGCGACACCATCTCCGATTCCGCGAAGACTGTGCACGTGTTCGAGATCGCTACTTCCTCCGGCGAGGACAACGCCAACGCCGCGAAATCCTGCACACTTTCCCGCATCCTCGCCGCCACGACCTCCAGGAAGCGCCCCGTTCCCGCCGCGCACTTGTCATTCATCGCGAAGTTGACGACGCCACCCGCCGCGTCGATCACGATTACCTTGCTGTCCTGACCCCCAATGTCGATGAGCGTGCCGCTGCTCCTGATGCTGCGATACACCCCGGTGGCGTGGCACGTTATTTCCGTGACGCGGCGATGCTTCGTGTCGACCAGGTTTCTGCCATAACCTGTGGCGACCACGGGAACCGTCGGCCCCGCACTGCCGCCGCTACCCGGTATCGTCGCCAGTAGTCGCTCGAGCTGCTCTCGCATTCGCGGTTCCGTGGGCTCAATCGTTTCCCACACAATTACCCCGTCGTGCGAGATGCCGACCAGCTTGGTTGTGGTCGACCCCGCATCGGCTCCGATCGCGACAACTGTGCTCACCGTTACTTCTCCAAGAGCTCCAGGAATGCGGACAGCCGGGTCGCCACCTGCTCGTTTGAAAACGCCCGGGGATCGTTGTGGTCGGCCTCCAGCAGCAGCGCTGGCGCGCCGAGCTCGTCTGCCAGCCGGTTGCGCTGCCCGATTTGGCCGATCGAGTACGGCTTACACGAACGATCCGAATGCAAGATGACGCCGTCGGCCTGGTAATCGTCGACCATTCGCCGCATCGTCTTGAGCTTGTGACCGGTGCCCCGATTCAAGATCGGGTGCAGGTAAACGGTTGCTGCCGATTCCATGGGTCGCTCGGGATCCACCAAGTGGGCGAGCTCGCCCCAGGCATTGGTGTAGGTTGACGCGACCAGCGCGACCTGGCGTTCGGCCAGCATCTCCGAGAGCCACCGCACGCGGTGCCACACGGGGAGGTTATCCCACAGCAGCCGCTTGCTTTCCACGGTCACCGCGCCGATGTTGTTCGCCTTGCGCTGCTCGAGCTCGGCGAGCAAGGCCGCATAGTAATCGACCGTGAACGCTTCCCCGCGCATCTCCACAATCGGTGCCATGTGAAAGAACTCGTCGAAGGCGGTGATGGGCGCGGGCCGGTGCTGCCCGCACTCCATGATCTTCATCCACAGCTCGCACGCTTGCCGGCTGTAGCGCGTGGCTTGCTTGAGCTTGTCGAAGCCTAGCGACCTGCCGGCAACGCGCTCCGCGACGATGACCGCGTCTTCGAGTTGCGCCTTGACGTAGGCGACGGCGCGTTCCGTCGCTTCCGTGTACAGAAACGGCGTATCGATCACGATCAAGGGAACGTTGAAGTGATGAGCCAGGACGCGATACCAGAACAGCACCGTCTGGCAGATGTTGGTGCAGCACACCAACACATCGGGGCGGGGGACCTTGCCAACCGGCGTTTTCCCGGTGAGCACGCTGCCGATATCCGTGCGGGCATAGGAGCAGAGGTCCGGCGAGTATCCGGCGTCCTCGGCAGCGGTGCACAGCGACTCGGACATGCGCCGAATGCCGCACACCGCGGCGTGGTTTTCCGGGTAGAGGACGAAGTAGCCGAGCGCGACCAGAAACTCGACGGGGGCGCCCGAGGTTACCCAGGCGACCTTGCGCCCGAGATGCGCATACTGACCTTTGAGGTAATGCCGGCTGATGAGCTCCTTGAGCCGCGGCGCCACAGCCACAGGTGGAGCGATGTGCGCGTTTTGCCAGGAGCCGGGCCGGCTCATTTGCCACTCACCCTGCCACCGTTGTAGCCGCAACACGCTGTTGCCAACGATGGACACGTTGAGATGATAGCGAAGCTGATTCGCAAGGCTCATGCGAGCGTCTCCAGAAGGGCCTCGATACGAGTGGCGATCTGATGAGATGGCCGCTCGCTGATGTCGACCTCGAGCGCCAGAGTCTTGATCCCGGCCTCCTCCAGCCCTCGACGGAGCTGAGGAAGGTAAAATGCCTCTGGTTCACAGAACTTGACTTCATAGAATACCGCAGCGCGCACGCGGCGCGCCGAGGCTAGCGACAGTAGATGTGCGAGCCGGCGCTCCACGGCGACGCCACGAGTAGAGTCGGGAGGACCGCCAAGGATCTGCTCGGCCATGCGGCCAAAGGGATCACTGTTGGTGCTCATGGCGTAGTTGCGCCGGCCGCAACACGCCATGTCGTCGGCGACGATGGAGGCGCCGGCGGCATCGAGTTGATCGAGAATCTCCTCGGGCTCAGGAACGATCCCCGAGAGCAGGATAGGGACACCGGCGGGCTCCTCCCGGCGCACCGTCGTTTCGAGCAAACGGCGGCCGGCCGCGGCAAATTGCTCGGCGGGCAGGTACTCGCGTGACCTCGCGGCCGCGTAGAACGCCCGTGCCGGGAGAGCGAGACGGCCCTGGAGCTCGAGCATCGCTGCCAGAACGCTGTCCGCCTCGCATTCCCGGTCTATTGCTCGCTGGAGATCCGCGTCGCTCGGGCGGCTGCCGGTGAGCTCGGCGAGTCGATCGTAGATCGCTCGCAGCTCCGACGCCATGAAAGCCACGGCCGCCGGTCCCTCATCGCGCGGCAGATAGATCGGAATTACCGGCCGACCGGGATCCACCAGGTCCAGGAACAGACTCCCCAGCCCCTGCAGTGAGTCGCAGGTGTGGGGGACGCAATACAGCTCGGCGTCCCGCAGCATTCCCGTCAGGTGCGCCGACAACACCCCGCGGACCACGCTGCAGGTGTATGCCTGCAGGTGCGCGTCGCCGGCGTTGCCGGTGCGCCCACCTCCCCAGACTTCCACAGGGAGTATGTTGAAGGCGCGAAACAGCGCACGGGAGTAATGCACTGGAAATACGGCCGCGATGCGACCGCCGCTGCGTTTGTGCTCGGCGATAACCTGAGTGCGAGTGGGTGTGCTATCCATATTGAGCTCGTTCCGCGTGAGGTGTAGTGCTCGGCGCTCTCCCGCTCCATTGTACGGGATTGCGCGGCGTATCGCCAGGAATTCATGGTCACGGCGGCCGGCCGTCGGCGGGCTACGGCAGGAGCAGTACCGAAAGGCCGATCTGGCCTCCTTGCCGATTCGAGATGCCGCTCACGTCGTCATTGACCCAAAAATAGCGCGCCTCCATATCGACGAGCCAGGTATCGTACAGCGGGATTTCCAGCCCGCCGCCGATGAAAAATCCGTTACCCCAGCCATTTTCGGGGAGGCGCTGGCATTGCGGGCACTCGACTGTGTCGGAATAGAACATCTGAGCGCCGCCCAGACCATAGATCTGGATGAGCGTTTCCGGGGCCAGTGGGTAGATGATCCCCGCGTAGTTGATGGAGAAGAGGTCGCGGGTCCCGAGACTCGCGGCGGCATCGGTGGTAGTGAAGTCTTCGCGATTCGCTTCGAGGTTCAGCTCGATACCCACCGGGAGCAACCGCCCCCGCAGCGGCACCGCGACTCGCGGGTAGATGTCCTCGCCGTCGGTAATGCGCAGTAGCCCCACGTTGGCGCCGATGGCGAAGAACTGCCCGTCTCGCGCCTTGTTGTTTTCGCTGTGCAGCGGATCGGCTTGCGCCGTTCCAGTCCAAAGCGCGACGACGCCGAGCGCCACAAACGAAGCCCAAGTTGCCCATCCAGCCATTGTTTTTCCCTCCGAAATCCGGAAACGAGCCAGGCGTCACCCGCTCGCGGCTCCGTTTGCGCGCGATTGGCGTGGGTCGCAGAATAGAGCCTCTGACCATCGCGCGGCAACGGACCGCCGGAGCGGCCGAGCGTGACAGGCCTGGGCGATGCGCCGTATGATCCACATTCGATGCCCCGCGACGCCGCTCGGCCTGAGGAGGTTGGAGTGCTGCCCTACACAAAACCGAAGCTCTTTCGCGACCCCATCCACGACATCATTGCCATCACCCCGGATGGCGATGACGGGCGCTTGCTGCTCCGGCTCGTCGACACCCGTGAGGTGCAAAGGCTGCGCCGGATCCGGCAGCTCGGTCTGACAAACGTCGTCTATCACGGCGCCGACCATTCGCGGTTCGCTCATTCCATGGGTGTGGCACACCTGGCACAGCGGATGTTGCGGCAGCTCGCGCGCCGCGGCGTGGACATTTCCGCGGATGATCGGCTCGTGACGCTTGCGGCCGCGCTGCTGCACGATGTCGGTCATGGCCCCTTCAGTCACGTCCTCGAGCGGTTCACGGGAGCCGACCATGAAGGCCGTTCGGCCGGGCTCGTCCAGGACCCCGATTCGCAGGTGCATGCGGCGTTGAGCGACTTCGATCCGAGCTTGCCGGAAGCGATCGTGGGCCGTCTTACCGGCGACGATGGCGCGCCACAGTTCCTGCACGAGATTGTTTCGAGCCAGCTCGACGCCGACCGCCTCGACTACATTCTGCGCGATGGACACGCAACCGGCGTGAAAATCGGCAGCTTCGATCTGCAGCGCATCCTCGCGATGCTCGACGTGCACAACAATCACCTCGCCGTGCACGAAGGGGCGCGTGAGGCCGTCGAGGGCTATCTCCTCGCGCGGTTTCACATGTACACCCAGGTCTACCTGCATCGCACCAGCCGCTCGGCGGAGCGCATGCTGCGGGCGGCGCTGGAGCGGGCCGGAGCGCTGCACCGAGACGGATACGCCTTCTCGTGGTGGCCCGGCGGGACGATGGGAAAGCTCCTGGCAGGCGAGGCAATCGCGCCGGCGGCGTTCGCGGACCTTGACGATGCCGATGTCTGGCTGTGCTTCAAGAACTGGGAGCGGGAAGCGGACCGCGTGCTCGCCGAGATTTGCTCCGGCCTGCTGTATCGCGGCCTGTGGAAGACCTTCTCCCTTCCGGTTGGCGATCGCGAGAGCGCCAACGCGCTGGTGGGAGAGGCGCGTGCGCGGGCCGCTGCGCTCGGTTTCGACCCCGACTATGACGTGCTCGTCGATGAGTCCAAAGACTCGCCGTATCAGCCCATGACGGGCGACCCAGCAAGGTCCCGATCCATTCGCATGGTCGACTCCACGGGGCGCGGTTTCTTTATCGAGGAGGAGTCCGAGGTGATTCGCATGTTTGGCCGGCTGCTCCACCAGCAGCGTCTGCTCTGTGTGCACCCGCGCCTCAGGGACCCGCTGCGGCCGCTTTTCGGCCCGTAAGCCGCGCGCTACCATCCCTGGCGCGAAAGGGTATAGCGCACGGTGGTCCAGATCTTTTCGGCGGCGGCCGAGAGGTAGCGCAACACTTCCGCCGGGCCGCTCACCGATCGCAGCGTGCGCCAGATGAACCGCGGTCGCAGATAAAACCGCATCAGGCCGTAGATCCGCAGCCGATTGATCTGCCGGAGGTCCAGAGCCTGACTGCGCAGGAACTGCCTGGGCATGACCCCCCGGCCAGCGTTGCCACCGATGTGCAGCAAACCGAGCTTCTCGCCCATGTCGTGAAGCACCGTTCCCGGAAACGGGAAGGCGGGATGAAACTCGCAGAAGTCCGGATCCAGGCGCAGCGCGAAGTGAATCGTGTCGAGCACCGTGCGCCGCGTGTCAGCCGGAAAGCCGATGGTGAAGTAGGCGAAGGTGCGGATCCCGTGCTTGCGGCACAGCCTGACCGCGGTTTCGGCCTGCTCGACCGTGGCGCCTTTCTTGACATGATTCAAGATGTCCTGGTTACCGCTCTCGACGCCGATTGCCAGCATCCACCAGCCGGCGCGGGCGAGCGCGGTAACGACTTCTTCATCGAGGCCGTCGACGCGGCTATTGCTGATGAAGCCCACCTCGAGGCCCGCGATCGCGACCGCGTCACAAAATGCGAGAACCCACTTGCGATTGATCGTGAAGGCGTCGGCCTTCAGTAGAAACTGGCGGATTCCGAACCGCTCGACGCAGTCCCGGATTTCGGAGACGACGGAGCCAGGGCTGCGGTACACGGCTTTTTTCCCCGTGACCGCCGGCACCAGACAGAAAATGCATTCGTGAGGACACCCGCGGCCGACGATGATCGTGGTCATTTTTTCGCCGGTATTGGGGAGGCGATAGAGCTCGTTGTTGATGAGATGTCGGGCCGGGAGGGGGAGTCGGTCGAGGTCTCGGAGCGCCGGCCGCTCGGGGGTGACAAAGGGCGCGCCCGTGTCATCACGGGCGGCGATGCCCGCAACGTCGGCAAGTCGCTCGGCGGCGAAGACCTCGGGTAGCACCAGCTCCGATTCTCCCCAGATGACCATGTCGAGCTGCGGGTAGAGCTCCAGGCACTCGGCCGGAGCCAGCTTGAAATGGGCGCCCTTGGCGACGGTGAGGCACGCCGGAAGCATCTCCTTGACGATGGTGCACGCTTCCATGTCGAGGTCGAAGGCGAACGAAGTGATGCTGAGGACGAGAAGGTTGGGGCGCAGAACCTCGAGGTCGCGGCGAAAAGCACTCCAGCCGAGCTGCTCGGCGGGGTAATCAACGAGCTGGCAGGCGATGCCCTCAGCGATTAGCCCCGCGGCGATGTACGCGATGTCCATCGGCGGTCGTGCCCCCTGCGCGCTGGCGTATGCGATGGGAGTCTGGCAGCGGTCGGTGCGATCAAACAGACCGCTCGGCGGATACACCAGCAAGGCGCGCCGAATTCGCGACTTATCGAAGCGCCTCGGAGTCGCCGAGACACCGACCGGATGCGGAGCAGCGGCGACAGTCATCGGACGACCTCCACCGTCGCGACCACGAGGATACCGCCGGGACGATCAGGCAAGGGTGCGATGGGTACCATCACAGAACGGCTTGTTGCAGGAGTGTTTGCACATGCACAGCGCGACACGGTTTTCCTCCGTGAGCGTGAACGGGATCGGCGCGAAGCCGCTGCCCTTGTGTGACCCATCGCAATACGGTTGGTTGCGTGACTTCCCGCACGCACACCAGTAGTAGGTTCCCTCCGGAAGCACCACCACCGTTGGCCGTCTACCGGCAATCGTGGGTTCGCTCATCGTTTACCTCTTGATGCCTCCTGAGACGAGGCTGCTCGAGCCGCCGTCATTGCCATTTGGATGCGGCTCGCCAGTTGAGAAAGCGCGAGATCGGGCGGTCAATCTTGTCTACGGTTTCCGCGAATGTGGTCAGGGCTCGGGTAAGCCGCACAAACGCCGTTCCCGGCCACGAGCGATGGCCGTACGCGGTGACGGAGGCCAGTAGCGAGAGCCAGCGGTAGCTCGGAGACCGCATGAGCCAGCGGCCGTATGGCGTCTTTGAGCTCCCTCGCTTCCAGGCGTGCGCGACCGCTTCTCCCGCCAGCCGGCCGCTATAGATGGCGTGGTGGATGCCGCCGCCGGTGATGGGATTGACGAGACCGGCCGCATCGCCGACCGCCAGCAGCCGACCGTCGGCGACGCGCGCTGCCGGCTCCAGCGGGACCAGCCCCCCGAGGCGGCGCGTAGGGTGCCGGCCCTGAATCGCGGGAATCGAATCGGTGAAACGGGCCAGCAGGCTCGGCAGGCCCGCACCGCCCCCCTTGGCGCCGCCGCGAACCGCGTCCAGCACGATCCCAACGCCGATGTTGAGCACGTCCGCGCGCGGGAATATCCAGTAATAGCCCCACGGTACCGTGACCTTGTCGTAGTAGCAGTCGAAGCGGCGGTAACCATGGCCGGGGGCTTCATATTCCCACGCAATCGCGCCGATTGTGTTGTCCGGCCGCGAGATGAAGCCGAGATCACCCATCCGCGGTGCCAGCGTAGTCGCGCCATCCGCGAACACCACAAAGCTCGCCGCAATCCGCCGAACCGCGCCTCCCTGCCGGTACTCGACGACACCGGTATCGCGATCCACCCCGGTAACTCGCGCCTCGGTTACGACCTCGGCGCCCAACGCCTGCGCCCGGCCGGCCAGGTGGCTGTCGAAGCGCCGGCGATCGACGGTCACACCGATTGGTCGCCAGCTCTCCCACACACGACTCGTGTCCGGCGCACCGCGAAAGTGGAAAGCCATCGCCGCGAGCTGCTGCTCCGCCACCGATGCCGGCAGCTCCAGCTCACGCGCCGTACCGATGGCGAGCCCGCCGCCGCACGCGGTGCGCTCGCCGGGGGTGCGGCGAGCCTCCAGCAGGAGGCAACACAGACCGGCATCCGCGGCGGCGATCGCCGCCGCGCCACCGCCAGGGCCAGCTCCGACAATGGCACAGTCGTACCGCTTCATGCTCACATCAACCGCGCCAGCAAATCGCCGACCATCGCCAGACCCATGACCAGGTACAGCAGTCGATAGTCGCGAACGTAGCTCACCGTCGCTTCTCGCGTTACTCCAGACCGGAGGCAGACCCAGAACATATGGGCGTGCACTGGAGCACCTGCGAGCGCGATGAGCGCCTGAACCATGGGGACCGTGTGCAGCCCGACTGCCAGCGCCACCAGAAACGCGGTCGACAGCATGAAGAGAGCGAAACTGGTGACAAACGTCCACCGCCGCCCGAGCCACACGGCGGTGGTGCGAAAGGACGTCTTGACATCTACGTCAAGGTCGACGATCTCGCGGTTCATCTGCCCGGCGCCGGCGATGATGCCGAAATAGATGCTCAGTAACAGGCCCCGCCCGAGCTGCTCGTTGCCGGCAAACAGCACGTAGCCGAGGAGAAAAGGCAGACAACCGGCGCCGACGGCGTTGACTAGCGAGGTAACGACCGGGACCGCCTTCAGCTTGATGCCGGGAGCGGCGTATGCCACCCATACCAACGTGATCAGCACCGCAATCACGAACACCGGTAGCGAAAGCGACAACAGGATCGCCAGACCGAGTAACAGCAGGCCCATCGAGAACCCGAAAACTTCGCTGGCCCGCAGCGAACCGGCCATCAGCGGTCGTTCCCGCTTGCTCGCGTCGTATATGTCGTAGCTCAACCCCATGAGATCATTGAGCGTGTACACGTGACCCGCCACCAGTGCCGCCCCGAAAAAGAGCCAAAACACCTCGACAAGCTTGGCCAGCGGGAAGGCGTCCAGACTGAACAGCACCCCCAGGAGCGGCACGCCGAGCATCATGATCGATTCTTTTGGGCGCAGCGCCAAGTAGTAAAGACGGAGTTGGCGCGAGATCCTTGACCACACGTCCACTCCGGCCGCATCGGCCGCCGCGCAAGCGTTCAGGTCCACAACACCGGAGTCGAAGCTCACGCTCTCCGGCGCCGGTTCTTTGGAGCACGAGTTTGCCATCGATCCGTCGAGGCGCCCGCGGGCAGGTCTAGTTGAGAAGATCGTCGGATCCCATCAGCAAGTGCTTGATTGCGGTCTCCATCGCCGCCAACGAAAACGGCTTGGACAGCACGTTGCCACGAGTCAGCTTGCGCGCCCTGAGCATCACATCCGAGTCCGGGTGCGAGGTCATCACCAGGCACTGCGTGTTCGGCGCGTGAGCCCGCACCCAAGAAAGCAGCTCGATACCGCCCAGTCGTGGCATGTAAAGATCCGTGATTACCAGGTTATACACGACTCGGGAAAGAAGATCCAGTGCCTCCTGCCCATCGGAGGCCTCGTCCACCTGGTAGCCCTCGTGACGAAGCATCATGGAGACACCCCGCTTTACGCCTCGATCGTCGTCGACTACGAGCACTCGTTCCATCTTCTTTTTCCCCGATTCGGACATTGGGTTTCGCGCTGCCGTGGTTCGTCAGACACCATAGAGCAAAAGTCGTTCCAATTCGTCGATTGGTGGCGACGGGTGCGAGCGGAGGGTCCATGAAGGCATCGGCGGCATCGGCCCGGTCTCCGCCGCGGGCGCAATGGCACCCGTCACGTCACACAAGTGTGATTTGGACGTCATAGGCGACAACCGCCGGGACGTCGAGCGACAACCAACGGTTACATCTGGAAACGACGGTTGCGTCGCGCGCCCGCGCAGGGGGTCTCGAGACGGAAG
Source organism: Candidatus Schekmanbacteria bacterium (assembly GCA_016188575.1). Lineage (GTDB taxonomy): Bacteria > CSSED10-310 > JACPHN01 > JACPHN01 > JACPHN01 > JACPHN01. The sequence continues at coordinate 4,341 of JACPHN010000098.1, read as the reverse complement.
GAATATCGCTGCGCAGCGAATTCGCGAACTGCCGCTTGCGCGCGCTTCGCGGCACGGTTCTTGCTTGTTGCGCCGGCAGAGAACCCGGAAAGAGACCTGAATCGACCGGAGTCGGAGCGAAATGTCTGAGGACAATCCCCAAATGGCGGATGCGGCGAGCGTCCTTTGGAGCCGAATCCAGAGGCGGCAGGTGCGAAACGCGAAGTTTCGCCCGCGCGTCGCTATCGGAGCTGAGCTCGCCGACTTTGCGTGCGTCGAGCGACGGCTCGTTCTGCTGATCGACGCCGGCACCTGTGCGGGCGCTGACAAGCGAGAGAGCGAGCGCGCCCGGGGCCTCGCCGACCAGGGTTTTCAGGTGGTGAGGCTCACGATCGGCGCGGTCCATCAGGAGATGGAAAGCGTGATCGCGCAGATTTCCAGCGCTGTGGAAACGAGCCGCGCCGCGGGCGGCGGGGCCTGCTTGACGCCCCTGGCGAACACCGCTCGCGATCGCAAAGGCGTCGTGCTTTCCGCGGTGCCGGAGAGTGCAGCCGACCTCACCGCGGTGGCGCGGCCGTTCCCCTGGGGGTCTCTGTGGATCGGGACGCTGCTGCTGGTACTGGCGCTCGACACCGCGGGTGCCCGGCTGGCGGCGCGCGCCCTCGCGAATCCGCTGCGGCGCAAGGCGAGCAGCGCGACGACTCTCGTCTCCACCAAGACGGCCTCCGTGCTTACGGCGGCCGCACCTGACCCGCCGCAGCCGCGCGTCTTGTCGTGGCAGCGCGTCGGCGCCCGCGTGCTCGCTGTCGAGCAGTTCTACCCGTTTCGCGCCAACGGACCTGCGATCTCTCTGGAGTGGGCACCGGCCGAGCTCTTGGCGGCTTTGGAGGGCGTCGGCCCCGGGCTCGCACGCCGCATCGTCGAGTACCGAGCGCATACGCGGGCGCCCGGCAGCATGGACGAGCTTGCGGCCATTCCTGGCTTCGGCCCCATTCGCACTCGGCGGCTGGCACCCGTTTTTGGTCTGAACCAGTCCGGAGCCGCGCCATGAACGGCTCGGGCAGGGCGGCGCCGGCGGGGAAGGAGCCGCGCAGGCCGCTTCGGCGGCATTTCGCGCTCACGGGACTCGATTTCGTTGGCATCGGGTACATTGGAGGGATTCTGGTGGCGGCGCGCGGCGGCTGCTCCGCGGCGGCCGCGGTCGGCGGCGCCATCAGCTTAGCCGCGGCGGTCAGCGCCGGCTCGGGCGCCGCCTGGGCTACGAGCGCCCGTTGCGCCCGTCTCGCTCTCGTGGCGCTTGCAATGCTCGTGGGCGCCGCGCGGTTCGATGCCTTGCTGCCACCGCCCCCAGCGCCGTCGCTGCGCCTGCCCGCCACTCCGATACCGATTGAAGCGCGCCTTGAGGCGCGACCTCGCTACGTCGCCGGCCAGTGGCTCATGGACGTGCGCGTCACAGGCGCGGAGCGCCGCGACATTCTCGGGCTCGCCGCCACGCTGAGAGCTCCCGGCAGCGCCGCGACTCCGCTCAAAAGCGGCTGCTCCGTGCGCGGCCAGGTAATCGTAAGCGATCGGCAGCCCTATCGAAACGAACCCGTTGTCTGGTGGATGCGGAGCCGCGCCGGCTTCTCCGTCCTGTTCGGCCGTTGGGTCACTGGCGTTGCGATCGATTGCTCGCATCGGCGAGTAGGGCCGCTCGCAACGTTGCTCGAGGGAGTGCTCACCGCCGTGGAGACGCGGATCGCGGACGCCTTGTGCCCGGCAGTCCCGGAGGAAGCTCGGCGACCCGAGCGGGACCTGCTCGCCGCGCTGATTCTTGGCCGCAAGGATCGGCTCGAGTCCGAAGAGCGGGAAGTATTCAAGAGCATCGGCGCCTACCATCTGCTGGTCGTCTCGGGGCAGCACGTCAGCATTCTCTGTGCGGCTCTCGGGCTGCTCTTTGGTCGACTCAACGACGGTAGCCTGCGGTACCGTGTCATCTGCGTCGTGCAGGCTGCCGCGATGATGGGATACGCCGCGATGGTCGGCTGGGAGCCGTCTGTTGCCCGCGCCGCCGTCGGTCTCTGCCTGCACTTCATTGCGCTGGCCTGCGGCTATCGCCCGGCGGCCGCGCGGTCGCTCTGGGCGGCGCTGCTGCTCGCGCTATTCTGTGACCCGTGCATCCTCTTCGACCTCGGAGCGCAACTGACCTATGGCGCAACCCTGGCGCTGCTGGTCGTGGTGCCGATGGTGGACGCGCACGCGAGCCGGAGGAGTGGAGACCATGACCAGCGCCCTGTCGCCGGGTGGGCGTGCAGGTGGCTGCGCACAACTGTGGCGACGCAGGTTGCCGTGTCCGCCGTCACCGTGCCCTTCCTTGTGTTGCACCTGCAGCGCTTTTCGCCGGGGTCGGTTCTCTCCGGCGTCATCCTCGGTCCACTGTTCGCGCCGACACTGGTTTTTGGGCTCGCAGGCGGCCTTGCCGGCGCCGGTTGGGCCGGCAGCGCCCTCGTTGGCGCCGCGGTGCTCCTGGCCCGCCTTTCTCTGGCCCTCGGCCACGCCGCAGACGTCTGGATCGGCGGCTACCTCGTCGTCGGCCGCCCGCATCTCGCCGTCGTCGCCACGTACGGTGCTGCCGTGGGTGTCATTTTGGTGTGTTCCCCGGCGCGACGCCTCGCCCGGCTCGCCGGGGCGGTGTCGCTGCTGCTGGCCGCCTCATGGTGCGCGAGCGTGGGCGGCGCACCGCCAATTCCAGGCGCGGCGCGGCCAGCGGCCGCGCGAGGAGCGGCGCCGGCAGGGTTCTCCATGGCGGCGGCAGATGTTCTGCGGGTCGACGTGCTCGACGTCGGCAACGGCGACGCGATTCTCATCATGTTCCCGGGCGGTGAGAGCTGGCTTCTCGACGGCGGCGGCGTGCCGAGCGGCAATCCCGACATCGGCGGTAACATTGTCGTCCCGTACCTCTTTCGCGAGGGCATTCGGCGCCTCGAGGGGATCATCATGTCACACCCCCATCGCGATCACTTCCTGGGGCTCGTGCCCGCGACGCGGGAGCTCCGGCCGCGGCAGGCGTGGCTCGGCACAGGAGCGGACAGCGCTGATTTGGAAAAGCTGCGGCGCGCGCTGGCGGAGGTCGGGGCCGAGATCAGCGTGCTGGACCAGCCGCCTCGGTATGCCGCCATCGACCAGGGGATGAACGAGCGCTCTCTCATCCTCAAGATCCGCTATGGGCGCTTCAGCATGCTGTTTCCGGGGGACGCCGAGGCGGGGGCCGAGGGTGGCTTGCTGGTCTACGGTCCCCAGTTGCGGGCGACGGTGCTCAAGGCGCCGCATCATGGCAGCCGAACGTCGTCTACCGAGCCGTTCTTGCGCGCCGTCGCCCCCGAAATCGTGGCAATCTCCGCGGGCAAGGACAACCGCCTGGGACATCCGCACGATGAGATGCTGGCACGAGTCGCTGCGCTCAGGCCAGCTCCTACGGTGCTGCGGACCGACGTGCACGGCCGGATCCAATTCCTTACCGACGGCGTGCGGTTGTGCTACAATACCATTGCTGGTCCCGCGGCGTGCTCCTACTTGAAAGCCGATGACGCATCGCCCAGACCCTCTTGATTCGGACTCGGCGCGTGGCGGCGCAGCCGCAAAGAACCCGGCGATCCCGCGCTGGGCGCTCTTCGCGGGGTACGCTGTGACCATCGTGGCGCTCTCGTCTCGACCGCTGCCTGGCGGCGTCGACCTGCCGCCGGACAAGCTGCTGCACGCCATCGAGTACGCGGTCTTTGCGTTGCTCTTGGCGCGGGGCATGGCGGTCGCCGGGCGGCCGTGGACCTGGCACCGGGCGCTTCTCGTGCTCGCGGTGACGACCGCCTTCGCGATCACGGATGAGATTCACCAGGCATTCGTACCACTGCGCGACGCCAGTGGCGCCGACATGCTCGCCGACGTCACGGGAGCGGCGCTGGCGCTGGGCGCGCTCGCCTTCACGCCTTTCCGGCGCCTGGTGCTCGGTCCCTGGCGCCGCGCCGCGAAGGCCTCGCGGTGTCACGCACTGCCACCCCCGACGCCTCCGTCTACGCGACCGTAGCGCGGCGACTCATCAGTGGGCTTTCTCGAGCTTCTCGAGGTACGCCAGGATCTCCTCGCGAGAAAGCGCCTTCAGCAGATCTTCGGGCCGCAGCCCCTTGAGCCGATCCTCCGGCGGAAGCCCCTTGAGCCGCTCTTCGGGCCGCAACGCTTTCAGCAGATCCTCCGGCCGCAGCCCCTTGAGCCGCTCTTCCGGCCGCAGCCCCTTGAGCCGCTCTTCGATCGGGATCCACTTGAGCAGCTCTTCGGCGGGGGTGCTCGTGGCAACCTACCGCGCGAGGTCCCTCTTGAAATCCTCCACAG
>JACPHN010000080.1 GCA_016188575.1 Candidatus Schekmanbacteria bacterium | reverse complement strand
CGGAGGCGCGAAATCCCTGTCAAAAGGTGTCCCGAGCGGGCAACTCGCCGTGGGAGAACTGCAAGCTCTCGCCTTTGGGGGCGCGTGCCAGGCGATGCGCAACTCGTGGGTCCAAACCCCGCCCAAACATGTCGCCGGCCTGAAGGCCAGCATCCGTATTGGTCGGGATTCCGTAATGCTCGGCCAGGCGCCGGCGCCGCTCGCTCTTCAGCGCCCGGACAGTGGGGGGGAGGCTCAGGTGGTCTACTTTGCTTGCGGTTCGCCAGTGGCGTCTGTATGCTCCGACTTCGCGACAACGCGGCTACCCGGTGAACGGAGGAACGGCATGGGAGGCGGATTCGCGATGGAGGACCACGGGGCGCTAGCACCCACGGGCGCGCGGTATCTGGCGCATTCCCGCAACTCCCTCGGCCAGGGCGATCCGCTTCGCGATCATCTCGAAGCGGTTGCGCGTACGGCGGGCGGCTACGCCGCGGCCTTCGGAGCCGAGTCGGAGCCGAGTCGGAGGCGCGTGTCGCCGGCCTGCTCCACGACCTGGGCAAGTACGGTGATTTGTTCGCACGGCGTCTGGATGGCCTGGAGCGGCGCATCGATCACTGGTCCGCCGGAGCGTGGGAAGCGCTCGACCGCTATAAGCAGAAGGGGATCGGCGTCGCGCTCTCCATTCAGGGCCATCATCTGGGGTTGCAACGGGGAGCTGGCGCAGCGCTGAGGGACCTGTGTCCGTCGCGGCTGGCGAAGGATCATCCGCTTGGCCTGCGACTGTCCTCGCCGGACCATCCGGAGCTGACGCGGCGGCTGGTCGCGGACGGGGTGATTCTGCCCGGGCTCGACGATCTCCCCGACAACGAATATCGCGAACGCGCCGAAGGTGCGCCGGCCGCGGTGATGCTCGATGTCAGAATGCTGTTCTCGGCGCTGGTTGACGCGGATTTCCTGGAGACCGAGGCGCATTTCCGCCGCGCACCGGACGTGCCGGCCGGGCACCGTCGTCCCGGGGCGGCACTGGCGCCCGACCGCTGCCTCGCAGCGCTGCACGCGCATGTCGCCGCGCTCGCCGCCCGCGCCGGCGCCTCGCCGGCCATGCTCGATCTGCGCGCCGAGCTGTTCCGCGCCTGCCTGGAGGCCGCCACGTTGCCGCCGGGTTTGTTCACGCTCACGGCTCCGACCGGCTCCGGTAAGACGTTGTCGATGCTCGCATTCGCTCTCGAGCATGCTCGCCTCCACGGGCTGCGCCGAATCGTGTCAGTGCTCCCCTATTTGAGCATCATCGATCAGACCGCCGCCACGTATCGGGACGTACTGGCGGGGGTCGCGAGCGCGAAGGAGGTGGATGAGTGGGTGCTCGAGCACCACAGTTTGAGCGGGACGCGGGGGACAGCATCCGACTTGGAGATCGACTCCGAGGTGGCGCGGCGGCGTCGCGAGCTCAGTGAGAACTGGGACGCGCCCTTTGTGGTCACCACCTCCGTGCAGCTTCTCGAGTCGCTGCACGCCAGTCGTCCCGCGGCTTGCCGGAAGCTTCACCGGCTGGCTCGGAGCGTCATCCTGTGCGACGAGGTGCAAACGCTGCCGGTGGCGCTGTGCCTGCCCACGCTCGCGACCCTGGCGCGGCTCGCGGAGCGGTATGGAGCGACGGTGCTGTTCAGCACCGCGACGCAGCCGGCATTCGCGACCCTGGACGGCGCGGTTCGCAAGCTCGCGGGCGTCGGCTGGGTGCCCCGCGAGATCGTGGCCGAGCCGGCCACCCTGTTCGCCCGAGCGCGGCGCGTTGCGGTCGAATGGCCGCGCGATCTGGATTCGGCGCTGGGTTGGGACGAGCTCGCCGGCGAGCTCTGCGACACGCCGCAGGTTCTGTGCGTCACCAACCTCAAGCGGCACGCGCTGCGCCTCCACGCGGCGCTCCGAGAACGCGGACAGCCGGGGGTTTTTCACCTTTCGACCAACTTGTGTCCGGCCCATCGCCGCGCCGTTCTGGAGACTGCGTCCACGGCGCTTCGGGAAGGCCGTCCTTGCCGGCTCGTTTCGACTCAATGTGTCGAGGCGGGGGTCGATGTCGATTTTCCCGTCGTCTATCGCGCCTGGGGACCGCTGGAGGCGGTCGCGCAAGCGGCGGGCAGGGCCAACCGGCACGGCCGGCGAGCCGGCGGGCGGCTGCGCGTCTTCATCCCCGCGCTCGACTCCCCAGGCGAGCGCGCCTATCCGGATGGCGCCTACGAGCAAGCCGCGAGCGTGACGAGAATCCTCTTCCGCGAACGTGGCGCCGCCGGGATGGACATCTCCGACCCGACATTGCTCCGGCGCTATTACGAGCAGCTCTACGGTGTCTCCCGGCCTGAGCACCAGAAAAAGACGTTGATCGAGGCAATCGAGGCTCAGTGCTATGCGGAGGTGGCCGAGCGCTATCGCCTTGTCGAGCGCGACGCGATCAACGTGCTCGTTGCCTACGCGCGGGAAGCCTACCGGGAGCTGGCGGACGAGGTTCGCCGCGAGGGCGTGAGTCGGAGCTGGGTGGCTCGGGCGCGCCCGCATGCCATCAGCCTGTTCCGGCCGCGGCCGGGCGACCCGGTGCGGCGGTGGCTCGAGCCGGTGCCGCTACTCGCCGGTGCGCAACGCGGCACCGCGGAGGTGGCCGAGGATTGGTTCATCTATCTCGAGGAGCGACACTATTCTCCGGAGATCGGGCTCGCGGTCCCGGATCAGCCCGATTGTCTCATCGCCTGAAGGGAGGTGCCCGTGCAGCCAAAAGACCAGGCTCTCGAGGTTTGGGGCGAGCTCGCCTGCTTCACCCGCCCCGAGCTCAAGGTCGAACGCTATAGTTACCCCGTGATCACCCCCTCGGCCGCGCGCGGGATCTACGAGGCGATCTACGCGAAGCCGCGCGAGCTGCGGTGGCAGATCACCGGGATCGAGATCCTGGCGCCGCCGGCCTACATCGCCCTGCGGCGCAACGAGACCAAGGAGAAGGTGAGTATGGTGGCGGTCCAAAAATGGATGCGCGAATCGACCTTGGCGGAGCCCATCTGGGCGGACGGCGACGAACGTCTGCTCGGGACAGACGCGAAGGGGCGCACGCAGCGTCAAACGATGGCGCTGAAGAACGTCCACTACTGCCTGCACGCCGAGATTCGACCGTGGCCCGAGCACGCGGGGGGACTGCAGGGCATGGAGGCGCAGTTTCGCCGCCGGGCGGCCACGGGAAAGTGCGTCTATCAGCCGTACTTCGGGTGCCGCGAGTTTCCGGCGTATTTCGAGCTGGTCGAGCCGGGAGCGCCGCCGGCACGCCGCGCCCCAGTGAATCTGGATCTGGGAATGATGCTCTACGACGTCTTCGACCTGTCGCGCCCGGGCGCCTCTACCGACGAACCGGCGATCAGCCTGTTCCGCGCCGCCGTCGAGGACGGCTACCTCGCGGTGCCGCCGTACGAGGATAGCGCGGTCGAGAAAACCCCGCGGAGGTAGCGCCGATGTTGCAACAGCTTGTCGCCTATGCGCATCGGGAGGGGCTCGAGGTCGAGCCTGGGTTCCGGTCCAGGGCCATTCGCTGGGCGGTGGCCTTCGACGCGGAAGGGCAGTTTCTCGACGTCGTGGAGCTCGGGGACGCGAGCCTGCCGAAGAACCCGGGGCGCGAGCTTCCGCGGTGCCCGGACCTCTCGCAAGCGGAGCTGGTGAGCGGCTCCACGACGCGCTGCCATTTTCTGGCGGAGACCGCCGAGGTCGTGGCGCTGCTCGGGAAAAACGGAGAAGAGCAGAAGACGCGGGAGAAGCACAATCACTTCGTGTGGCTGCTGAAGGAGGCGGGCGGGGAGGTCGCGGCGCTGGCGGCGGCGGGGCGGGGCCTCGCCGGCGCGGAGACGGTGGCGGCGGTCCGCGGCCGGCTCGAGCGGGCGCGGGCGAGGCCGGCGGACAAGGTGACGGTCCAGGTAGGGGGCGAGCTGCCGCTGGAAGGCACGGCATGGCATGCGTGGTGGCGCGCATATCGCGGCCGGCTCACGGACCGGAAGCCCGCCGCCGGCAGGGTCGCGGGTGGGGATGGGCGCATGCGGTGCCTGGTCACCGGGAGGCTGGTCGAACCGGCCGCAACGCATCCCAAGATCGCGGGCCTGCAGGATGTCGGCGGCCTGACCATGGGAAACACTCTGGTCGGTTTCGACAAGGAAGCGTTTGGCTCGTACGGCCTGCAGCAGTCTGCCAACGCGGCGATGTCGGCCGAAGCCACCGCCGCCTACCGCGCGGCGCTCGAGCACCTCCTCCGCGAACGCGGCCGCCGCCTGGCGGGTGCGAAGATAACCTATTGGTTCGACCACGCGGTGCCCGAGGCCGACGATCCGCTGCCCTGGCTGATGGATAGCCCCACGGTCGCGGAGCGCGATGCGCACGCGCTGGCTCGCGGCTTGCTCGACAGCATCCGCGCCGGTGCGCGGCCGGACCTCGCCGGCAACCGCTACCGGGCGCTGGCGCTTTCCGGCGCGGGTGGCCGCGTCATGGTCCGCGACTGGATGGAAGGGGCCTTCGAGGAGCTCGCGGGCGCCGTCGCCGCCTGGTTGGACGATCTGGCGATCGTCGCCCGTGACGGCAACGGGCTCGCGCCCCCGCCCAAGCTTTTCACCGTGCTCGCCGCCACCGTCCGCGACCCAAAGGAGCTGACCGGCCCAGGAGTCGCGCGGATGTGGCGGGTCGCGGTGCGTCAGGAACCGTTGCCGGCAACGGTCCTGGCGCAGGCGCTCGCCCGCACCCGTATGGATGTCATTGAAGACCAGCCGTTCAACCATGCGCGCATGGCACTGCTGAAGGCCTATCACGTCCGCCAACGCCGACTCCGAGGAGGATCCATGCCAGAAGTCACCGTCGAACGCTTTCTGAACGAGCAACACCCGCACCCGGCGTACCATGCAGGCCGCCTGATGGCGCTGCTGGCAGCGCTGCAGCGGGCCGCTCTCGGCCACGTCGGCGCCGGTGTCGTGCAGCGATACTACGCCGCCGCCAGCGCCACTCCCGCGCTGGTGCTCGGGCGGCTGACCCGCACCAGTCAGTTCCACCTCAACAAGCTCGAGGGCGGCCTGGCGTACTGGTACGAGACCAGACTCGCGGAAGTGTGGAGCCGTATCCGCGACCAGGTGCCCGCCACGCTCACGCTCGAGGAGCAGAGCCTGTTCGCGCTCGGGTACTACCAGCAGCTCGCCGATCTGCAACACAAGAAGAAGGATGACAGCCATGAGTGAGATCATCAGGCACCGCCATGAGGTCACCTATCTGTTCGACTGCGAGAACGGCAACCCCAACGGCGATCCCGACGCGGGGAACGCCCCGCGCGTCGATCCCGAGGACATGCACGGCCTGGTCAGCGACGTGTGCCAGAAACGGCTCGTGCGCAACTATGTGATGGCGGCGCGAGGTAACCAGATGCCAAATGCGATCCTGATCGAACACGCGACGAACCTGAATGCGCCGATTGCCCAGGCACACGAGCAGACCGGTGGCATGCCGCCAACCACCAAGGACGGGAAATCGGCGGCGAACAAGGACAAGGTGGGTCGTGCCCGAAAGTGGCTCTGCCAGAGCTTCTACGATGTGCGAGCGTTCGGGGCGGTATTGAGCACGGGGCCGAACGCGGGCCAGGTGCGCGGCCCGGTGCAATTCGCATTCGCGCGGTCGGTCGCGCCGGTTTTGCCGCTGGACCTGTCGATTACGCGCATGGCGGTCGCCGAGCCCCAGGGTGGCAAGATGCTGCCTTCCAGCGACGCCTACATCGAATTCGCCGCCAACATGCCCGAGGACAAGCTGCGCACCATGGGTCGCAAGGCCCTGATCCCGTACGGGCTCTACCGTGGCGAGGCCTTCATCAGCGCGCACCTGGCCGCCGATACCGGCTTCACCGAAGCGGACCTCGAGCTGTTTTGGGAGGCGCTGCTCGGGATGTTCGAGCACAACCGCTCGGCCAGCAAGGGGATCATGTCGGTTCGGGAGCCCGTGTTCGTCTTCCGACACGAGGGGACGGATACCAACGAAGAGCAGCGGCGGCGCCAGGCGGTGCTCGGGTGCGCGCCGGCGCACCGGTTGTTCGACCTGGTGGAGGTGCGCCGGCGAGGCGGCAACGGGGTGGCGCGCTCGTTCGCCAACTTCGAGGTCGTTTTCCACCGCTCGCGCCTGCCGGCGGGGGTGCGCGCCGGCTTCTTGAGCACCCGCGACGGCGGTGGCGCCGCGATGATCTGGGACGAGCCGCCCGCCGGGGTCGAGGTGGACTGACGGGGTCGAGGTCGCCATGCGCGTAGACTCGGGCTCGGGCGACGCGTCGGCGGAGGCGCAAGGCGGATACGCGGAAGACGAGCTGCTGCCGTTGTCCGGTCTGCAGCACCTGCTGTACTGCGAGCGCCGCGCCGCGCTCGTGCACCTCGAAGGCATCTGGGACGACAACCGCTTTACGGTCGAGGGCGCGCACTTGCACCGGGGCGTCCACGAAACCGCGCCGCGCGTCGAATCCCGGGGCGAGGTGCGCACCGAGCGCGGCGTGCCGGTGCGCTCGCTGCGCCTCGGCCTGATCGGGGTGGCGGACGTGGTCGAGTTTCGGCGTGGCCAGTCCGGAGCGGACTCGCCGTGCGGGGTGCCCTGTCCGGTCGAGTACAAGCTCGGGCACCGCCGCCACGCCGACTACTACGAAGCCCAACTGTGCGCCCAGGCGCTGTGCCTGGAAGAGATGCTCGCGGTGCCGGTGGCGGTGGGTGCGATCTACTACGCCGCGAGTCGGGAGCGGATCGCCGTGGTCTTCGATCAGCGGCTCCGCCAGCGAACCGAAGCCGCGGCGGCGCGCTTTCACGAGATTGTCGGGAAGCGGCTGCTGCCGCGGGTACCTCGCGCCGCGCCCTGCCAGGGCTGCTCGCTGATCGAGAGCTGCCTTCCCGCGGCCCAGAAAAGGGGCAGATCCGCCAGGCGTTATCTGGCGCGCGGCCTCGTGGAGGAACCATGAAGACCCACCAAAACACGCTATACGTCACCACGCAAGGCTCTTATCTGGCCCGCGAAGGCGAAAGCCTGCTGGTCCGGGTCGATGGCGAAACGCGATTCCGGGTGCCGATTCACACGCTTGCGGGGGTTGTATGTTTCGGGAGAGTCGGGCTCAGCCCCGGGCTGATGGACCTCTGCGCGGAGCGGGACGTCATGGTGTCGTTTCTGAGCCTACACGGCAAGTTCCTCGCCCGCGTCCAGGGGCCGGTATCGGGTAACGTGCTGCTCCGCCGCGAGCAATACCGGCGCGCCGACGACGATGGCGCGAGCGCCGCGATCGCGCGCACAGTGACCGCGGCCAAGATCGCCAACTGCCGCACGGTGCTCCGGCGGGGCATCCGTGACCACGCGGAGTCCAGGGACACGGCGGCGCTCGGCGGCGCTGCCGAGGGGCTCACTCGCGCACTTGGGCGCCTCGACGCCGAGCTTCCCCTGGACACGGTGCGGGGCATCGAGGGAGAAGCTGCTCACGTCTACTTCGGTGTCTTCGACGAGCTGGTCACCATTGACGACCCGGCGTTTCGGTTGCGCGGACGCAGCCGCCGCCCGCCGCTCGACAACCTCAACGCCCTCCTATCGTTCGTGTACACGTTGTTGCTGCACGACGTTTCGAGCGGCCTCGAGACGGTCGGCCTCGACCCGGCCGTCGGCTACCTGCACCGCGACCGGCCCGGGCGTCCCGGCTTGGCTCTGGACCTGATGGAGGAGCTGCGGCCAGTGCTCGCCGATCGGCTGGTGCTCAGCCTCGTGAACCGCCGGCAGGTGGCGGCTTCGGGTTTTCGCCAGGCCGAGACTGGCGGGATCACGATGGATGACGAGACGCGGAAAACCGTGCTGGTGGCCTGGCAGAAGCGCAAGGACGAGGAGATCGTCCACCCTTTTCTGGAGGACCGCATGACCATGGGGCTGGTGCCGCTAATGCAGGCACGCTTGTTCGCCCGTTACCTGCGCGGCGATCTCGACGGCTACCCACCTTTCCTGTGGCGCTAGCCGCGTGGCCGAGGAGTGAGGACAGAAACATGTTGGTTCTGGTCAGCTACGACGTATCCACGGTGACCCAGGAGGGCCGCGGGCGGCTACGGCGCGTTGCCAAGGCTTGCCTCGACTACGGCCAACGGGTGCAAAAGTCGGTCTTCGAATGCCTGGTCGATCCCGAGCAGTGGGCGCGGCTACGCCTCCGGCTGCTTTCCGAGATTAATCCGGTGACCGATAGCCTGCGCTTCTATTTTCTCGGGCGGAACTGGCGCGGCCACGTGGAGCACCACGGAGCCCACGCCACCGCGGATCTCGAGGGGCCACTGATCGTGTGAGTGGGCGCGAAGGCGACGCCCCGTGCGTGCTTCGCGGCGCATCCGGCTCGCCGGTGTGGCGAAGGTGGGGAGCGGCGAAGGAGGTGGTCGGCACCAGCTTGCAGGAGGTCGGCGGCGCCGCGGAGCGCGCGTGGTGTCGACCAGCCGAGAGGTTGGCGACACGCCGCAGGTGGCTTTCGTCCCGATGCCGATGACCATCAGTGGCGGATCGAGGCGCTTGCGGTACCGTACCGCCGCCGTGCACGCCGCCACTCCTACCCGGCGTCAGGTTGACGTGAGCGGCGGCTGCGCGTAGAGTGGGTCTCGGATGCTTCCGGCCCGGCGGCGCTGCCGGCAATGGCTCGCGCTGACCTCGCCACGGCTGGTCCCGGGGGGCCGACGCGGTCGCCCTCCGCGGCGAACGCGGTTGGAAACGCAGCAGGGACAAGGAGGACGCGAGATGAGAAAATATTGGATTGATGCACCGTCGCGCGCGCGCGTCGAGTATGGCTATGATTTGATCGAGGGCCTTGGACTCTTTCCGGAGACCGCGGAGCTGGCCGCGGCGTTCGCGCCGGCGAACGACCGTCTTCTGCAGGCCCTGCGGCGACGAGACGACGCGGACTTCGCGCTGCCTTCCCAGCGCGCCCGCTTGCGGGTCCGGGACTACGAGTACGATCAGGCGGTTCGCGGCCTGTCGCGGGCGGTTGAGCTCGCGGACGGGGGCCGGCGCGGCGCGATCCACGATCTGATTTTCGGTAGCGGCTACGGCCAACTCGTGAAGGCGGCTGGCGCGGCCCAAGTTGGCCGGGCGGAAAGATTCCAGTCTTGGTTCGCCGAGATTGCCGATGGCCGGGTCGAAAAGCTGCGCGAGGAGTGGCGCCCGAAGCTACAGGCAGCGGTGGATGGACTGCGGCAGGCGGCTGCGGCGCAGCAAGCCGCCGCCGACGCCGCTGCGCAGGCGCGGGTCGCGGAAGAAGCGGCGGCTGTGGAGCATGACTTGGCGGTGGAGAAGGTGTTCGGGGAAATCCGGGCACGCCTCCCGAAGGACGCGGCGCGGCAGGCGGCGATCGTCCCGAAACCGGCGGGAGGGAGCAGTCGTCGGAGCGCGCCCAAGGCGGCGCCCGAGGACGCGGCGGCGCCGCGGCCGTGAGCGGGCGCGAACCCATGGCGACCAGGCGATCAGCGGGAGGTTCGCGAGACGTCGCGAACCGCAGAAACAAGCGATGTGCGTCGAGCGACGGCGGCTCTACGGGGGGGGATCGGCCGAAAGCCGCGCGGGTTCGCGAATTCCGCCCGCCCGACGCGATGTTGGCGGCCTCGTAGGCCGCGCGGTCGCCCCCCGCGCGGGGGGCGCGGATTGAAACCCCGCGTAGCGCGCGGAAGACGAAAAGCCGCACACGTCGCCCCCCGCGCGGGGGGCGCGGATTGAAACAGACAAGCGCTTGGCGGCGCTCACGTGGCACGAGGTCGCCCCCCGCGCG
>JACPHN010000079.1 GCA_016188575.1 Candidatus Schekmanbacteria bacterium | reverse complement strand
CACGTCCGAAGGAGCGATACGCCGGGCCAGATCCAGGGCGCGCCGCATCGCCTGACTGTCTCCAATGGGTGGGTCGTTGCCGAGCTTTCGGCGCAGGGCGGCATTCTCGTCCTGGAGGCGGGACTTTTCCTGGCGGATGCGCGCGGCTTCGGCGTCGAGCAGGCGCGCCCGTTCGATGGCGATGGCGCTGTGGGTCGCCAGCGCCTCGAAAAGCGCCAGATCGCTCGGCCCAAAAGCACTCACCGGCCGGGTGGCGTCGACATACAGGACGCCCGTCGGGCCGGCTCGGCCGGGCAACGGCACGCAGAGGATGCTGCGCAAGCCGCTCCGCAGCATGCTGTCGCTCGGAAAAAAGGCATCGCCGCTGGCATCGGTATCGGTGACGATGATCGGGCGATTGGCGGACAGCGCCCGACTCGGGAGCGATCGGGTGAGTGATGCGGCCGGCGGGAGGTCATTTCCCCCAGCGTCGCGGGCAATGATGCCCTCGAGGGTGCCGCCGGCGGACGCGAGAAAGAGGCCGCCGCGATCGGCCTGCGCCACCTGCACCGCGCGGTCGACCAGGGTGCGGAGCAAGCTCTCGAGCGATGCCGCGCTCATGAGGTCTCTTACGGTGCTCAGCAGCAGGTGGACGTTGGCCAGGTCGCGCCCGGGGTCGCCGCTCAGCAAGGACGGAGACTCGGCAAGCGCCTCAAAAAGCGTGGTCGAACCCCCGTGACGCAGGCAATCGCCGCTGTGCAACGGCGTGGGCTCGCGGATTCGCTGGTCGCCGAGCCAGGTTCCTGCGTGACTGTCGAGGTCTTCGACGACCCACGCGCCATCGGCGTGGCGCGTCAGGCGGAAGTGGCGACGCGACAAACCGGGATCGGGAATGCGGATGTCACAATCGGCGCCACGGCCTACGAGCACGGCATCCGCCCGCAGGACCTCCTGGCGCACGATATCGCCGAATGCAATCGTGAGCGTCGCGTGCGCCGGAACCGACGAGGCGTCCGCGGATGGAGCTGCCGGCCCGGCCGGTGCGAGGGGATTTGCCTGGTTCAAGATCGCGCTCCGCTGCCAGCCAACGGCCCTACTGTAAACTGGCGAGCGGCACCGAAGCAAGCGCATCGGGGCGATCGGGATGGGGTGTCGGTGGGACCTGCGACGGGCGATTGTCAACCAGAAGTTTCCATCTGATCGCTTGCGCAAACGGCAAGTTTCCTCCTCCGCACCCGGCGGTCGCCCGAACCCCCGCCACAGCCGCCCCACTTGGGGTCCGCCCGACGCCGCAAACCGCCAGATCTCGCGATTACACCTCGTTCTGGCCGGGGATCGCACACCGGTCCCGGCCTTGGCACGGCTCTTGCTTCACCACGGCACAAACGGGCAAGCGGCGCCGGTGCCGGCCCCCACCCCGGCCAGTCGCCGCGGACAGCCAAGGAAAGCAAACCATGTTACGTGCCAGCAGTTACAACATCCACGTCGAGCTCCCGAACCTCCCTGACGAGGTGCTCCTGGTCCACGGCTACTCGGGTGCTTACGACAAGGTTTCCCGGTTCGTCGCGACCTATCTCGCCGCGCTCGATCCCGGCCGACCGGCGCGGCCCGTGGCCGGGCTACCCGCGCCGGCGGCGCCGCGGGTCCCGTCGGACCGCACCATCGAGACGCTCCGCAAACGCGGCTACCTCACGGAGCTCTCGGTTGACGAAGAGCAGCGGCTCTTCGCGCGCCTGGCGCACAAGCTGCATGCGCTTGGCAAGGCCCGGCGGCCGACCTACGTCTTCATGCCGACCTACGACTGCAATCTGCGATGCACCTACTGCTTTCAGGCCCCGCTGCGGGCCGGCGGCGAGCGCTCCGGCCTGCTGCGCGTCATGTCACCCGAGCTCGTGGACCGCATCTTCGCCGCCATGCCCCGCATCGAAGCCGATCACGGAGCCCCTGCTGGCGAGCAGGTGGTGCGCAACATCGGCCTCTTCGGAGGTGAGCCTTTCTTGCCCAGAAGTCTGGCGACGGTCGAGCGGATCTGCGAAAACGCCGTTTCGCAGGGCAAGGCGAATCTGTGGGCGGTCACCAATGGCACCGAGCTCCACCGGTTCAGCCACCTGCTCGGCGGAGACGGCGTCAACTGGCTGCAGATCACCTTGGATGGCCCGCCCGCAGAGCACGACCGGCGGCGCGTCCACGCCGATGGGCAAGGATCCTTCGAGCAGATTACCCGCAATGTTTCCATGGCCCTGGAGCGCGGTGTCTGCGTCGACCTCAGAGTCAACGTCGATCGCTCGAACATCGCGCACCTACCGGCCTTTGCCCGGGAGATCGTCGCCCGGCAGTGGCATCTTCGCCAGAACTTGCGCGTCTACGCGGCGCGGGCCGTAGACAACGACCAGAAGCAGCAGGCTCCCGAAATCTACACTTCGCGGCAGCTCGACCAAGCGTTGGCGGAGCTGCGGAGGCAGCACCCGGAAATCGCCTTCATCGAGCGCCCGCTCGATGGGCTCGAGAAGCGCGCGCAGGGCATCTTCGCGAAGCGCGACGATCCCTTGCCGGGGTTTCGCCCGAGCTTCTGCGGTGCCCACAACGGCATGTATGTGTTCGATGCGCTCGGCGACGTCTACGCGTGCTGGGAGCGCAATGGAGATCCGCGACTCCGCATCGGCCGCATTGCGGAGAGCGAGGGTCTGGTGCTCGACGAGACCAACCACGCCAAGTGGCGAAACCGCGATGTCACCAGCAATCCAACATGTAGCCGGTGCCGTTACGCCCTCTATTGCGGCGGGGGCTGTTGCGTCGCCGCCGAGGCCTCGCGCGGTGGCTTCTTTGCTAACTGCTGCGACGGATTTTCCGCGCGCTTCCGCGAAAGCGTCGCCGCCGGCTTCACGGCTCATGCGGCCGGCCAGGTCACCGTTCCGCACGCCGGACCAGGCTGTGACGGCCTGAACATTTCCCTTACCACCGGCGCCTGAGCTCGTAGGCGCCACGTTCGTCAACCCCGGGGGAAACCCCACCCGCCGAAGAGGAGAAGGTCTCATGAACGACACAACCCTGACCCCAGAGCTGACCGAAATCGAGGAAATCACCACCTTGAACCTCGAAGACATGGACATCGAGCTGCTCGAGCGCCGCCTGGAGCTTGCCGCCGCCCTGAACGAAGCGATCTGTTGGGGCTTCACGAGCTGCTCGGGAAAATATGAAAGCTGCTCCTGGATCTACTGGAATTAGACAGCCCGTGCGGCGCCCCGAGCGCCGGCCGAACGATGCTCGCTCTCCTCGCCGGTCGGGGAGAGCGGGTGCCACGGATGTTCGCGGGACCGCCGCCCCGGCGCTGCCGGCGGCGGCTGCCCGGCCGAGAGGATACCAATGTCGTCACGCACCTTGAAAGAGCACTTCCGCAAGGAAATCGAGGCCGTTCGCCTGGCTGTGCATGACCTGCAGAGCGGGTGGCCGTCTGGCCTCAAGCTGAGCACCAATCCGCGCCCGTCCATCTTCGATTGCTATCCGTATTTCTTCCTCGATGCCTTCCCCGGTATCCGCGCGGCCGATGTCGCTTCCCTGAACGTGGCTCTGCATCTGCTGGCGAATTCCATCTTTCTGTACGACAAGCTCATGGACCCGACGCGCGTCGGCGTGGAGCAGGCGGATGCCGCCTTTGGCGTGCAATTCATGCAGCTCGAATGCTACGACCGGCTGTTCGCCCTGTTCCCACCGCGCAGCCCGTTCTGGAGCCGGTTTCGCCAGCAGATGGCCCGCTACGCCCAGGCCTGTCTGCTGGAGGCGCAGTTCGCTCGCGGCGAGCGGCCCTGGGCCGAGTTTACGCGACCCGTCGCCTTCGAGATCGCTACGGGCAAGAGCGCCATGACGGCGGTGGTCATCGCCGGACTCGCCGAGCTGGCGGGAGACGACCGGTGCTACGAGCGCCTGGTCGCGGCTCTGGATCGCTTCGACATCGCGGTTCAGCTCTGGGACGACCTCCAGGATTGGCAGGATGACCTGGACAGTGGCATGCCGTCGCTGTTGCTTGTGCGGATGCTGGGCGAACGGCCGCAACCCCAGCGCGGCGCCGACCGCGACCAGCTTCGCCGCCGGATTGCCGCAGCGCTGTACCGCGGCGAGCATGGTACCTGGCTCCTGACGACGATCCGCGAGACGGTTGGCGAGTCGCTGGCGCTGCTGGACCCCTTGCCGCTGCCGCGGTGGCGAGAGGTCGTCGCCGAATTCCTGGAACAATGCGAGGCGCTCGCCCGGCATCTTGGCCTCGGCGAGCGGTGCTGGCGGGATGGACTGGAGAACCGCGGGGCGGCGGCCGCCGCTCCCGAGACCCTGGCGTGCGCGTGACGGGGAGCTGGGCATGATCGATCTTTCGGGCATACGCGGTCTGGACGACCGGCTCCTGGTCGATACGTCCGAAAGCGGGCCGGTGTACATGCTGGAGGGACGAAACGGCAGGTACATGCGCCTTTCTCCGAGCGCCTATCACCTGCTCAGGCTGGGAACCAGCGGTCTTGGGGCTGGCCAGGTCGCGGCGCACCTGACTGCTCGTCTGGGCCGCGAGATCAGCGCGGGCGAGATCGAGACCCTGTACGCAACGCTCGATCAGCGCATCCGGAAGTTGGAGTCCGATTCGCGGGCCGAAGGGCAGGGATTCTGGTTCCGCATTCCGCTCGTGCCGCAGTCATGGGTACGCTACCTGGCTTCCGGCCTGGAGCTCGCGTTTTCGCCCGCCGTCGCGATCTGCGCGCTCATCGGCGCCGGCGTCGCCGCCGTGCTGGCCTACGCCGAGGGCATGACGGTCGCGTTTCAGGCGGCCAGCTTCTGGCCCGGTTATGCGCTGCTGCTGGTGTCCATCTTCGCGCACGAGCTTGGCCATGCCGCTGCCTGCGTCCGGTTCGGCGCGCAGCCGAGCACGATCGGCTTCACGGTCTATCTGCTTTACCCGGCGTTCTACAGCGATGTCAGCGCGGCCTGGGAGCTGAAACGATGGCAGCGCGTCATGGTGGACCTTGGTGGAACCTATTTCCAGCTCCTGGTCGGCGCCGCCTACGCGTTGGTCTACGCCTGGACCGGCTGGGAGCCGCTGCGCGTCGCCTTGCTCTTGCTCGCTGGAAGCTGCGTATTCTCGCTGAATCCGATCTTCCGGTTCGACGGCTACTGGCTGGTGGCCGATGCGCTGGGTGTGACCAACCTGGGGAGTCAGCCCGCCCGCATCATCCGTCATTTCGCGGTCCGCTCGCGCGGAGGGGCGACGCCTCCACTGCCGTGGCCCGCGGCCACGACGGTCATCCTGACGGCGTACTCGTTTGCCAGCATCGCGGTTTGGGGTTGGTTTCTCCATGGTGCCCTGCCGATGCTGGCGAGCAAGGTGGCCGGGTATCCGGCGCTGCTCGAGGCGGTGGCGCGCCACGCCTTCGCGACTTCGAGCGCGATGGACACGGGCGCTCTTCACGAGCTGGCCTTCTCGACGATGATTGTCGCGGTCGCCGTGTGCCTGGCGGGCCGGCTGGCCAGGGGGCTACTGCGCGGGCTGGCTCGTATGGCGAAGCGAATGCGCGGCTCGGTGGCCGCGACCAGCGCGACCGAGGCGCGGCGGTGATCGCGTGACCGTCGTCTTGGCGGCGCGGCGACAGTGCTCCGAGCATGAGACTGCGCGGGCCGATAGCCATGGAGCCCTCCGCGAGCGTCTCCAGCAACGATGTGGCACACGGTTATGCGTCCAGCACCGTTGGATCTGAGCATGGAGACGCATGCGCTGCTCGCAATCGACTTGCCGCAATGGTAGCATGCGCTGCTTGCCATGTCCGACGACCCCACGACCCACGACCCGATTCGCCTGCACTATGACCGACTCGCCAAGCTGATGAGCCGTGCCGTCCTCGCCGGCTGCGCCACGGTGCAGATCGGCGTGGAGCTGTT
>JACPHN010000078.1 GCA_016188575.1 Candidatus Schekmanbacteria bacterium | reverse complement strand
TCGAACATCGCCATGGATCCCGTGGGGTGCGTCGCGCGGTGGCACCGGCGAGAACATCATACCGCCGGGAAGCCGGCAGCCGCAAACCGCGGATCGGCAGCGCGGGGAGCCGACGTTTGGGTCGCCGTTGCGGGCCCGCGGGAGGCGCCACAGGGAAGGGGCGACCAACGCCCGTGAACAGGACGCATCATGACGAGACAGCGCACCGCCCCATGAGGAGCTGCCACCACCAACACCACCGGCACACGATCGACCGGCAGGTGACGCCGGCCGCGGTCAATGTCCTGAAGGTGACGCTCGCGGGCAAACCCGGCTCGTGGGTGCGCGTGGAGCTCCTCGGTGAGCTTTCGGCAGGGGTGCGCACGGAACAGCACGTGGTGGAGCAGAGCGACCACGACGACACAGGACCGCTATTTTCGCCTGGATCGCCCGCCTCATCTGCGAGATGGCGTAGTGGCCGTCGCGCCGGGGGGCCGACGTTGACGGGCAAGGCATCCGCGGCGCCGTGACTCGTGGCCGGAGGGCGATTCAGGGTTCGCGTCCCGTGCTCGACATCCGCCCCATGGCGTGTCGCTGCGGCCGGCGCGAGCCGTCAACGCGAGGCACGCACCTGGCGCACGCCCGCGGGGGCACAACGGGGCGGCGCCAGAAGCGCTTCAGACCTCACGCGGTGGTGGCAGCAGAGGCCATCTCAGCTAGCGTTTCGGCATGACGCCAGGGCATCCAGCGTTCGGGGCAGGCGGCGACGGCGGGGCGCTGCGCCGCCACCAGGTAGTCGAAGGGGTTGATCCCCCCAGCTTGGCGGTATGGATGAGATTGATCAGCACGTCTCCCACGTGCGCACCGTTGGCCGTCTGGTAGAATAGCGAGCTCCGCCGGTGCAAGATTGCCTTCTTCAAGGCCCGCTCCACCAGGTAATGCCGCGTCTCGGATTATTCCGCGTCCGAGGCACCCGACTCGCTTTCAGTCGCGACTGGAACAGGCCGGAGCGCTCTCTGCGGCCGCGGGGGCGGCGCCTCGACTGCGCCCCAAACCAAGCACGACCCGGCGGTGGCTCGCCCGCCTGTTGGCGACGGCGATCGTGCTTACCCAGGCGCTGCCCACAGGCGGAGTCGAGGTGGTCGCGGTCATTGCTCGCGCCGGCGCGGGGTGTTGCCGTGGGGACCTCGTCGAGGCGCTGGCCGCCGACGGCCTGCTCGATTCCCAGCGCAAGCTGGCGCAGCTCGCGGCGTGGATCCACCGCCTCCTGCCGGGTGTTCGTCGCATGTAGAGCCCGCGTGTCCGACCGCCCCGTCCGCCATCTTCTGTGCGGTCGCGCGCCCTACCACTCATGGCTTTGCCGCCGGCGTAGCTTGTCTCCTGTGGGGTCGGTTAGCGGCCCCACGGGACGGCGGGACCGATCCTGTCTGGTCGAAGGAGACGGTTATGGACGAAGAGCATCGCGAAAAAAGTCGCGCTCATTCGGGTGAGCGTGTTGGGGCCCTTGATCAGTGCACGGCTGGAGCACGGAGACCGCGCGCGTTGGTTCCAGCAGGCCGCCGAAAAGACCAACGAGGGTCCGGACGGGCGTCCGCTGCGGGTCAGCCCGCGCACCATCGAGGATTGGCACGGTGCGTGGCGGCGCGGCGGCCTGCAGGCGCTGAAGCCAAAAAAACGCGCCGCCGCCGGCAGCAGTCGGGTAATCGAGCCCGAGATCGGCGAGCTCATCCTACAGATGAAGCGGGAACGACCGCGGCGCTCGATCCACCGCATTATCCGCATGCTCAAACGGGCCGACGAGGTCGCCGCCGGGCGGTTGAAAAAAAGCACCGTTCACCGGTCCTTGCAGAGTCGCGGGCAGTCGGCTCGACCCCGGCGGGGCGACGACGAGCGGCGCTTCGCAATGCTGGCTCGACAGCCAGGAATCGGGGTGCTGACCGGCGAGGTGGGGGTCGGCAAGACCGCGGCCATCCGCCATCTCGCGGCGGGACTTCCCCGTCCGGACTACCGCGTCATCTACCTGTGCGACGCCTCCACAGAAGCTGCGGACCTTCACCGCGAGCTCGCTGCCGAGCTCGGGCTGCGCCCCGCCCACGGAGCATCGGCGCCGCGGAAGCCGCCAACGTGAAGATCGCGTCGGTCGTAAGCGACGTAACGGGCAAGAGCGGGCAGGCGACCTTACGCGCGCTCATCGACGGGAAGACGGCTCCAGAAGCGCTTTTGGCGGTAAGCGCTTTTGGCGGCTACGAGCGGTCGGCTGAAGGCAGGGCGCGACGTGCTGCGCGAAGCCCTTCGCGGATGCGTGCGAGCACCGCACCGGTTCCTGCTCAAGCTGCACCTTGACCACACCGAAGCGATTGAGGAGTCGATCGCGACAATCGACGCGGAGGTGGGTGCTCTTCTCGACCCCTTTTATGAGCAGGTCGCCCAGCTCATGACGATGCCGGGGATCAGCGACGTCACCGCGCAGGTCATCGTGTCCGAGATCGGCCTCGACATGACCCGCTTCCCGAGCGCTGCGCACCTCATCTCGTGGGCCGGGCTCTGCCCACGCAACGATGAGAGTCCCGGCAAGCGCCGTTCGACGCGGCTGCGACAGGGCGCCCCCTGGCTCAACGTCACCCGGACCCAGGCTGCCTGGTCGGCGGCACGCGCCAAGAGTGGCTACCTCCGGGCGCAGTTTCTCCGCCTCAAGAGCCGTCGCGGACCGAAGAAGGCGATCATGCCCGTCGCGGCCTCGATGCGTACCGCCGTTTTCTACCTGCTGCGCGACGACGTCGATTACCACGATCTCGGCACGGACTACTTCGATCGCGCCGACTAGGCCACGACTGCACGCCGCCTCATCCGTAGGCTGGGTGCCCTCGGCTACGCCGTCGAGATCAAGGAGGCCGCGTAACTCGAGTTTCCTGCCAGGAAGCTCGGTCGTGTCCTACATTGGGCTCACCGCATCACCTTCCAGCGGTTCTCGCCGACCTGACCACCGCTTTGCGGCGTCATCTTCAGCCAGCGCAGGACACCATCCGAAAGTGGTCCCCACGGTGGCTTGACATTGCGATCACCATGGGACATATTCATGTCGTGCCGCGGCGAAACCGCAAACTCGGTTGAGCAAGGGAACGCTCAGCCGCGCGGCGCCCGAGTGATTGTGGTCCTGGTACGGGGTGGCCCAGCCTCCCCGGCCGGGGTTCAGCGGGAAGCTCGCTCTGAACCGAGCGGCGCTCCCGGACCGGTGGTATTTCTTGGTGGTGTCCGTGATCGTCGTCGCTTCCCGCGTCGGGTGCCGGTCTTATGGCCTTCTTGAAGCGGAATCATGCTGCCACGCCGATGGCTCTGGTGGCTGCTTCCTGCGCACAGGTATCCGCAGCGAACGAGTGCGCGGGGTGTTATCCGCTTCTCACCTGCGGGTTCGCGGCGTCGCCTACGGACAACGGTTTGCGCGACCTCGCATCGGGACCGGTTCTTCCTCGAAAGCTCCACCGCCGCCGCCGAGGGGGCGGACGTAGGCCGGAACGATAAGAGGCGCGTGATACCGCAATAGACTTTTTTTGACAAGGACGAGCAGTAGTATGTCGTATCTG
This sequence comes from Candidatus Schekmanbacteria bacterium, assembly GCA_016188575.1. Lineage (GTDB taxonomy): Bacteria > CSSED10-310 > JACPHN01 > JACPHN01 > JACPHN01 > JACPHN01. The sequence goes on along the minus strand of JACPHN010000078.1, from coordinate 16,708 downwards.
CCGGTACTGATTCTGGTAGTGATCGCGATCGCGCTGGGCGGGGCAATCCAGATCCTCTCTCACGTCCTGGGGCCGAAATTTCCCAACCCGATGAAGAATTCGCCATTCGAATGCGGCATGCCGCCGCTCGGCGATGCTCGCCATCGGTTTTCGGTGCGGTTCTATCTGGTCGCGATACTTTTCCTGCTGTTCGATGTCGAGGCTGTCTTCTTCTTTCCCTTCGCCGTGACTTTCCGGGAATACCTGGGAATCAACATGTTCATGGTCCTGGAGATGGCCGTGTTCGTCGGCATACTGCTGGTCGGATATTTCTACGTCCTGCGCAAGGGCGCACTGGAGTGGGATTGAGATATGGGAAAAGACGGTTCCTCCACATTTTTTACGACGCGTCTCGACGCCTTCATCAGTTGGGGGCGCAAGAACTCGCTGTGGAACCTCCCGTTCGGCACGAGCTGCTGCGGCATCGAGCTGATGGCCACACTGGCGGCGGACTATGACATGGCGCGCTTCGGCGCCGAAGTTCCGCGCTTCTCGCCGCGCCAGGCGGACCTCCTGATCGTCGCGGGGGTAATCAATAACAAGATGGCACCGGTGCTCAAGCGCGTGTACGACCAGATCGCCGACCCCAAGTGGGTCATGTCGTTTGGCGCTTGCGCCTCGTCGGGTGGGATTTTCGACGTGTACAGCGTGCTCCAGGGCATCGATCAGATCATTCCGGTGGATGTGTACGTGCCCGGCTGCCCGCCCTCGCCGGAAGGCGTAATCCACGCGTTGATGCGCCTGCAAGAGAAGATCCGGCGCGGTGATACCCACGCGCAGCGGCGAGAGTCCGGCAGGGAGCTCCAAGAAGCATAGCGCTGAAGCGGCCGTGGCCGTGCGCCCGGCCGCTTCCCAACCTGAGGATTCGCTCACAATGGATATCAGGCAGCCCGTTCCAACGATCTACGGTGATTGGGTCAGCACGTTCGGTGAAGGCTGGAAAAACCAGGTCGCCCGGCTCACGGAGAAATTCGGCGCGGCGATCGAGGAAGCTCGGATGCCGCCGGACTACCCCACGGATGTGCCGATCGTCTTCGTCAGGAAGGACTCGATCGCCGCAGTCCTGGCGTTTGCCAGGGACGAGCCGGGATTCGAGTACGGTTTTCTCGCCGACATTACCGCCACGGACGAGGAAGTCGAACCGCGCTTCGAAGTCGTCTACAACCTTTTTTCTCACACCCGCGGCTGGCGATTCCGGCTCAAGGTGCGGGTTCCCAGCGACGAGGAGGTTCCGACAGCCGTGGGCGTGTGGCCCGCCGCGAACTGGCTCGAACGTGAAGTCTATGATATGTTCGGAGTGCGGTTTGCTGGCCACCCGGATCTGCGGAGGATCCTCATGGATGAGCGTTGGGTAGGTCATCCGCTGCGCAAGGACTACCCGCTGCGCGGCTACCAGATTTTTCCGGATCCGCAGGAGATCAAGCCCGAGCTTCTCGGTTAGCCTGGGCACTGAGGTCGCGGGCTGCTCACGCTGGACACCAAGTTAGAGCGAGATATGAAACAGGAAACGGAACAACGAACCCTGGACCTGGGGCTCCCCGACAGCGAGCACTATTCGGTTGAGCATGACCCCGACGACCTGTGGGGCGATTCTCAAATGATCATCAACATTGGGCCGACCCATCCGGTCATGCACGGGGCCCTGCGAATGGTCGCCAAGCTCAGCGGTGAGACGATCGAAAGCTCCTACTGCGAGTTTGGTTACACGCATCGCGCCAAGGAGAAGCTCGGCGAAAACCGCACCTATCACCAATTCATTGTCTATACCGATCGGCTCAACTACTGCTCGGCGCTGATCAACAACGTGACCTACGCCATGGCCGTGGAGCGGCTCATGGGCCTCGAGGTCCCCGAGCGCACGGTGTGGCTGCGGATGATGTGCGCGGAAATCGCCCGCATCACTGACCACCTCATCTGCATCGGCATCAACGCCGTGGATTTGGGCGCCTTATCATACTTCCTGTACGGTTTTCACCAGCGCGAGGAGGCGTACACCCTCATCGAAAAGCTATGCGGGGCGCGCCTCACGACTTCCTACACGCGCATCGGCGGCATGATGAATGACGCCCCCGAAGGCTGGGAAAAGGAAGTCAAGGCCTGGGTCGGCCGCACCCGCAAGGTGATCGACGAAATGGATCGCCTGCTGACCGCCAACCGCATCTGGCATCGGCGCACCGTGGGAGTCGGCGTCTTCACCAAGGAAGACTGTCTGAAGTACAGCTACTCGGGCCCAAACGCGCGCGCTGCTGGAATCGACATCGACCTGCGCCGCGATCAACCCTGCATGTTTTACAAAGACGTGCAGTTTGAAGTGCCGATCGGAAAAAACGGCGATGTCTACGACCGGTACGCGGTGCGCCTCGAGGAGATTCGCCAGTCGTTGCGCATCCTGGAACAGTGTGCGGACAAGATCAAACCCGGGCCCATCTGGGTTGAAGACAAGCGCGTGCGGATACCCGAGAAACACGCGGTCTACAACACCATGGAGGGGCTGATCCACCATTTCAAGTTTTTCATGACCGGATTCGATGTTCCGGCGGGCGAAGCATACACTACATTCGAAGCCGCCAATGGGGAGCTCGGCTTCTACATCGTCAGCAAGGAGGCGCCTCGGGCGCACCGCCTGAGAATCCGCGGGCCGTCGATGTTCCACTACCAAGGGCTCGACACCATGGTTCAAGGGGAAAAGATAGCTGATCTGGTCGCGGCGCTTGGAAGCATCAACATCATCGCGGGAGAGCTCGACCGCTGAGTCGAGCTGTAGGGACCATGGCCAAGATCCTTTCGCAGAAGTTTTACGATGAGATGACTCGGCTGGAGCCGCGCTACCCGACCCGGGTAGCCCTGCTCATCCCGGCCCTCCACGCTGCTCAAGACGAGGTGCGCTGGTTGCCGCCCGAGGTGCTGGATGAGATCGCCGCGTACATTGGCATTCATCCGGCACAGGTGCGCGAAGTTGCAAGCTTCTACACGATGTTCAACCTGGAGCCGGTCGGGAAATACCACCTCAAAGTCTGCACCAACGTCGCCTGTTGCCTGCGCGGTGCCTATCAGGTTGTGGAGCACACCGAAAAGAAGCTCGGCATCAAGGTCGGTGAGACGACCCCGGACAAGCGATTTACGCTGCACGAGGAGGAGTGTTTGGGCGCCTGCGGAACAGCTCCCGCCATGATGCTGAACGACGACTACCATGAGAATCTCACACCCGAAAGAATCGACTCCATCCTTGCGGGTCTAGAGTGACAGCGATGCAGCAGCAAACGGAAACCCTGTTCATTCAGCACTTTGGCAAGGAAGAGTCCCGCTCGCTAGCGTACTTCCGCGAAAAGATGGCGGGCTACAGCGCCCTCAGGAAGGCGCTCGGGATGTCCCAGGACGACATCATTAACGAGATGAAGAGGGCGAACCTGCGCGGTCGCGGGGGCGCTGGCTTTCCCGCAGGAGTAAAGTGGGGCTTCATTCCCAAACAGAGCGCCAAGCCGAAGTACCTGGTCTGCAACGCGGACGAGTCGGAACCAGGCACCTTCAAGGATCGCGACATCATGCGCTATATCCCGCACCTGCTGATCGAAGGGATGGTGATCGGCGGTTACGCGATTGGCGCCAAGGTCGGCTATATCTATATCCGCGGCGAGTATACGCGCGAGGCGAAGCTGCTCAACCAGGCCATCTCCGAAGCCTACGATGCCGGCCTGCTCGGCAAGAATATCCTGGGCCTTGGGCACGACTTCGACCTCACCGTGCACCGCGGGGCGGGCGCGTATATCTGTGGCGAGGAGACAGCACTGCTGAGCTCGCTCGAGGGCAAGCGAGGCGAGCCGCGCGTGAAGCCGCCGTTTCCGGCCCAGGCCGGCGCCTTCGGCGGCCCGACCATCGTCAACAACGTCGAAACGCTGGCCGCCGTGCCGTTTATCATCAACCGCGGTGGCGATTGGTTCGCCGGGCTGGGCAAGCTCGAGCGCTCCGGCGGTACGAGGCTGTTCGGCGTGTCCGGACACGTCAAGAAACCGGGGCTCTACGAAATCGGCGCCGGCAGTGCCACGCTCAGGCAGATCATCTACGACTTCGCCGGTGGCATCTTGCATGACAAGAAGCTCAAGGCTGTCATTCCCGGCGGGTCCTCCGCTCCCGTGCTGACGCCCGAGGAGATCGACGTGATTGCCGATGTCGATACCCTGGCAAAGATCGGCACCATGCTCGGCTCGGCCAGCATTGTCGTGGTCAGCGAAGAGTATTGCGTCGTGCGCTTGTTGACCCGAATCTCCAAGTTCTACGCCCACGAATCCTGCGGTCAATGCACCCCCTGCCGCGAAGGCACGCGGTGGATGACGGACGTCCTGTACCGCATCGAGCATGGCCACGGGCGCGAAGAGGATCTGGCGCTGCTTCTGGACTTGAGCAACAACATCGCCGGCAGAACCCTTTGTCCTCTCGGCGACGCCGCCGCGGGACCGGTCGCCAGCTTCGTCAAGAAGTTTCAGGCCGACTTCGAGGCTCATATTCGAGGTGGAAAATGCCCAAGTGCATAATCGACGGCCGTGAGGTCGAGTTTACGCCCGGCCAGAACCTGATCGAGGTCGCCAAGAGCGCGGGGATCGTGATCCCCGGGTTCTGCTACCATCCGGGGCTCTCGGTGGTCGCGCAGTGCCGCATGTGCGCGGTCGAGATCGAAAAGATGCCCAAGCTGCAGACGGCGTGCTCCACTGCGGCCACCGAGGGCATGGTGGTGAAGACGAGGTCCGAGCGCGTCAAGGACGCTCAGAAGTCGGTGATGGAGTTCTTGCTCATCAATCACCCGCTCGACTGCCCGATCTGCGACAAGGCCGGCGAATGCGATTTGCAGGACAGGTCCTTCGACTATGGCAGCCCCTATCAGCGCTACGCCGAGGAGCGCCGCACGTTCGAGGACGTCGACATGGGGCCGGTAATCAAGAAGAACATGAACCGGTGCATTCATTGCACCCGGTGCATCCGCTTCGGCGACGAAATTGCCGGAATCCGGGAGATGGTGGCCATTCACCGCGGCAACAGCACGGAAATCACGACGCTCACCGGTCTGCCCCTGGAGACGGAATACGCTGGCAACTACGCCGACATCTGCCCGACGGGATCGCTCACGCTCAAGGACTTTCGCTTCAAGAAGCGCGTGTGGTTCCTGAAAAAGGTTCCCACCATTTGCGAGGGGTGCTCGCGCGGCTGTAGCTTGGAGCTCCATCAGTCGGATAACGTGATCTATCGGTGTGTGGCGCGCGAAAACTTGGAGGTGAACAAGTACTGGATCTGCGACGAAGGGAGATTCAATTTCCACTATGTGCAGGCGCCCGAGCGGCTCACGGAGCCGGCAGCCCGGCAGGGCGGCAGCCTGCAGAGCGCCGAATGGTCCGTGGCGGTGGCGAAGGCAAAGGCAACCATCGTCGACAAGAAAGTGACCGTGCTCGTGGGGTCGGACCTGACGCAGGAAGAAGCCTTGTTGCTGAAGGAGCTCGCGCCCAAGCATTTCCCGGGTGCGGCGATGTTCCACTTCGGCACGCCCGGGATCACCGCGGGTCAGCACGACGCGCCGGCGGACAAGATCTTGAAGCGCACAAGCAAGACCTCGAACCTCCATGGCCTGGAGCAACTGGGTTTCGAGGGCCTGGTCACGCTGCCCAGGGGGACGGAGGCGGTGGTGGTGTTTCGTGGCGGCCGCGCGACACTCCCCGATCTCGGAGGGCTGGCCACCGTCGGCGTCGGGGTGTTTACCGCGGCCGAGGCGGAGGCTTTCCAGGCCGTGCTCCCGGGCCTTACATTTACTGAGAAGAGCGGCACGATCGTGAATTTCGAGGGCCGCGAGCAGCAGCTCAAGCGCGTGATCTTGCCGCTCGGCCAGGCGAAGCCGCTGGCAGAAATCCTGACGATGTGGGCCAACGTCGGCGCCGCGGCCGTCGTGGCCCGAGCTGGGGCAAAGGTGTGAAGCTATGGACATGATCGACGTCGAAATCATGTTGGCGAAAGTCCTGCTGATCGTGCTCATGGTACTGCAGGCAGCGCCGATCATGGCCTGGGTGGAGCGGCGGGGAGCCGCGCTGATCCAGAACCGCCTGGGACCAAACCGCGTCGGCCCGCTCGGGCTGTTTCAATCCATCGCGGACGCCATCAAGGCCATGTTCAAGGAGGACCTCGTCCCGGCGCACGTGAGCCGCTTCTACTACCTCCTGGCGCCCATCGCCTGTCTGATTCCGGCGTTCATGACCTTTGCGGTCATCCCCATGGCGGCCCCGATCACCATTGAGGGGAGGTCGATCCACTTCCAAGTGGCCGATCTGAATGTCGGTATCCTGTACGTTTTTGCGGTCGCGTCGCTTGGCGTTTTTGGCATCATCATGGCGGGATGGTCGTCCAACAACAAGTTCTCGCTGTTGGGCAGCCTCCGTAGCTGCTCACAGATGATCAGCTACGAGCTGTCGCTCGGTCTCTCGGTCGTCGCGCTGATCATGGTGTACGCCAGCGTTCACCTCGGGGAGATCGTCCAGGGTCAGGCCGAGACGCTCTTGCAGCTCGGCCCCATCGCGATTCCCAAACTGGGCATTTTCGTCCAACCGCTGGGGTTTCTGCTGTTCCTGACCGCGGTTCACGCCGAAACCAACCGCCTGCCCTTCGACCTGCCGGAAGGTGAGACGGAGATCGTGGCGGGTTACCACACCGAGTACGGCCCCATGGGCTTCTCGCTCTTCATGATGGCGGAGTACGGAAATATGCTGACCGCGTCCGGGCTGCTGGCGACGCTGTACTTTGGCGGCTGGCAAATGCTGCCGGGGTTTGCCTACGTCCACGGCGCGCTTGGATTGTCGGGTAACGCGCATATTCTGGCCGGGGTCGGTCTTCAGTTCCTCTCGCTTCTCCTGAAGGTCATCTTTTTCATGCTCCTGTTCGTCTGGACGCGCTGGACGCTCCCGCGTTTCCGGTACGACCAGGTGATGGATCTTGGGTGGAAGGTCATGTTCCCACTATCGCTGGTGAACATCTTCATCACGGGAGCGCTCATATATCTGGGGTGGATTTGATCCATGCTCGTAGAACCGAAAACCAGCTTGCTCCAAAGACTCTACGTCATCGAGATCGCCAAAGGGATGATGATCACGATGAAGAACTTCTTCTTTGGCAAAAAGGTCACCATACAATACCCGGAGCAGCGCCGGACATACTCCGACCGCTACCGCGGCATGCATTACATCAAGGTTACCGACGGCGTGGAGAACTGCACCGCGTGCATGCTGTGCCCGACCGTATGCCCGGCGGAGTGCATTCACATCGAGGCCGGCGAGCGGGAAGGCAAGGAGAAGTACCCGGTGACGTTCGAGATCGACGTGCTGCGGTGCTGCTTTTGCGGGATGTGCGAGGAGGCCTGCCCAAAGGACGCGATCAAGCTGAGCACCATCTATGAGATGAGCCAGCCGGTCCGCGAGGTGTACGACAAGGAGTTCCTGCTGGAGCAGCGCGGCAACAAGTAGGCGGTAGTCACGCGAATTCCTGCCCGGGGCGACGGGGCAAGCAGTAAGGGGGTCATCGAGTGGATATCTCACCGGTCTTTTTCTATTTGTTTGCGGGATTGGCGATCGCCTTCTCGGTGCTGGTGGTGCTGAAGAAGAGCCCCGTGGCCAGCGCCTTTTGCCTGGTGGTCGTATTCTTCATGTTTGCCGGCATCTACGCGCTGCTGGACGCCCACCTGATCGCGGCAGTCCAGGTACTGGTGTATGCCGGGGCGATCATGGTGCTCTTCGTTTTCGTGATCATGCTGCTCAACGCGGATTCACCTTCCTTCGACCTGGGCCGCTCGCACCTTGGCCTGCGGGTAGGCGCCGTCGCGGCGTGCGTCGTGCTGCTCGGCTTGTTCGTCTACGCCTTCCGGGCGAGCCCCCTACAGGTGCCGCCGGGAGCGCTCACCGCGGCACAGATCGACGCGGCCGGAGGGAACACGCGCGTAATTTCCAGGCTCATGTTTTCGGAATACATCTTGCCGTTCGAGCTGACGTCGGTCCTGCTGCTGGCGGGCATCGTCGGCGCGGTGGCGATCGCCAAGCGCAAGCTCGGGGCTCCTGAGGGGACCGCCTGATGCGCATCGAACCCTGGGTCGTGCTGACGTTCTGCTCCATCATCTTCTTCATCGGGTTGGCCGGTGTGCTCATCCGCCGCAACATCCTGATCATCTTGATGTCCGTCGAGCTCATGCTCAACGCCGTAAACCTCACGTTCGTGACGTTCTCCCGGCAACTGGGTCACCTGGGCGGTCAGATGTCCGTGTTCTTCATCATAACGGTTGCCGCCGCGGAGTCCGCGGTCGGCCTCGGGCTGGTCATCGCCATGTTCCGCACCCTTCGCAGCGTGGACACGGATCAAATCCAGCTCCTGAGGGAGTAAGCGATGCTTGCCCTGATACCTCTGCTGCCACTGATTGGGTTTCTGATCAACGGAGCCTGGTACGCTTTCGGGCAGGCGCCCGCGGGGCGCAAGCAGGCCAACGCGGCGATTACGGGCACGCTTGCGAGCCTGGCCATCGGCGCCTCGTTCGTGGTTTCGCTCATCCTGTTCTTGCAGCTCCGCGGCATGTCTCCGGAAGCCGGGGACCATCGGTTCATCGAGCAGACGCTGTTCAACTGGATGCAGATCGGCGCTTTCCAGCTCCCCATGACGCTGCGCGTGGACGCGCTCTCCGCGCTCTTCACGCTGTTCATTACCGGCGTCGGGACCCTGATCCATATCTACGCGATCGGCTACATGAGCCACGACGAGACACCGGGCAAGTTCTTCGCCTTCCTGAATCTGTTTTGCTTCGCCATGCTGATGCTCGTCCTCGGGGCGTCGCTGCCGATCCTCTTCCTCGGCTGGGAGGGAGTGGGCCTGTGCAGTTACCTGCTCATCGGTTACTGGTACACGGATGACGAAAAGGCCAGCGCCGGCAAAAAAGCGTTCATCGTCAACCGGATAGGGGACTTCGGGTTTCTGCTCGGGATGTTCCTGATCTACGCGACGTTTGGGACGCTGGAGCTCGCGCAGCTTACCGCGGCGGTTCACGGCGGGTTGCCGGCGGGAGTGGCGGAATCGACGGTGACGGCGATCTGCCTGTTGCTGTTCCTGGGGTGCGTGGGCAAATCGGCCCAATTTCCGCTCTACGTGTGGCTACCCGACGCCATGGCCGGGCCAACGCCGGTATCGGCACTGATTCATGCGGCGACCATGGTGACTTCGGGAATATACCTGGTAGCGCGCTTGAACGTTCTGTTCAGCCTGTCGCCACAGGCCATGCTCGTGGTCGCCACGGTGGGCGCGTTTACCGCGTTGCTGGCGGCGACGATCGCCATCGCGCAGCGCGACATCAAGAAGGTGCTCGCGTATTCGACCGTGTCGCAGCTCGGGTACATGTTTCTAGGGTGCGGCGTCGGGGCATTTTCGGCCGGCGTCTTTCACGTGGTCACACACGCCTTTTTCAAGGCGCTGCTCTTCCTGGGCGCGGGAAGCGTCATCCACGGGATGCACGAGGAGCAGGACATCATGAAGATGGGTGGCCTGCGGAAGCAGATGCCCCGGACCTTCGCGGTCTTCGCGGTGGCGTGGCTCGCAATCTGCGGGATTCCTCCGTTCTCGGGATTCTTCTCGAAGGACGAGATCCTGTGGCAGGCGTACAGCTCGACGCACGGTCACGCTCTGCTCTGGGGATTCGGGGCGCTTACGGCGGTGATGACGGCCTTTTACATGACGCGCCTGTTTTCGTTGACCTTCCTCGGGACGCCGCGTTTCCAGGAACACGGCGCCCACGGGCATGGAGACGGGCATGGCCACGGCACCGGCGCTGGCGCCGGCGTGCACGAATCGCCCGCGGTGATGATTCTGCCGCTCGCGGTGCTGGCGTTGCTGAGCGCCGTGGGCGGTTTCATCGGCGTGCCGCACGCGAGCTGGCTGGATGAGTGGCTGGACCCCGTGATCCACAGCCAACACGAGCTTGCCGCCGGCGTCAGCGGCAGCACGGAGTGGCTGCTGATGGGAGTCAGCGTGGCTGGCGCGGCGATCGGCATTTTCTTCGCGCTGAGGCTGTATGCGGACCTCGCCAGGGCAGAGGCGCTGCGAAAGCGTTTTGCCGGCCTGCACCAGGCGCTGGTAAACAAGTGGTATGTGGATGAGCTCTACGACCATCTGTTCGTCCGCCCAATTCATGCCCTCTCGCAGGGGCTGTGGAAGGGTTTCGACGTCGCCGTTATCGACCGGATCGTCCTGGGCATCGGATACGTAACGCAGTGGACGGGACAGACGGTCCGCGTCGTACAAACCGGCTCGACCCAGGTGTACGCCTTCATGTTCGTCGTCGGGCTCATCGCTACCGTGGGGTATCTGATCTATGGCTTGGCTTGATTCCCATCTGTTGACAGCCACTGTCTTTCTGCCCCTTGCCTGGGCGCTCGCGGGGCTGCTGGTGCCGGCGCGCGCGGAAGGCGGATCGGGGGCGATCAAGTCCTGGACCCTCGTCGGGTCGCTGGTCACCTTCGCGCTCTCGCTCCTCGTGTACGGCCGCTTCGAGGCTACTGGGGCCGCCGAGTTTCAGCTCCAGGAAGTGGCGGAGTGGATCCCCAACCTGGGCATTTCCTACAACGTCGGCATCGACGGGATCAGCTTGTGGCTCATCTTGCTGACCACGTTCCTGACGCCGATCGTGATCCTGAGCTCCTATCAGGCGATCGACAGGCGGGAAAAGGAATACTACGCCCTGCTGCTCGCGCTGGAAACCGGAATGCTCGGCGCGTTCGTCGCCATCGACATCTTTCTGTTCTATGTGTTCTGGGAAGTCATGCTCCTCCCGATGTATCTCTTGATCGGAATCTGGGGCGGGCGCGAGCGCATCTACGCGGCGATGAAGTTCTTCCTCTACACGGTCGTCGGCTCGTTGTTGATGCTTGTGGCCATCTTCTACCTGGCGTATCAGCACAAGGTGCAGTTTGGCAGCTATTCGACGGCGCTCCTGGATCTGTACAAGCTGTCGATCCCGGGAGGGGAGCTGCTGGCGCCGCAGTCGATTCTGTTCCTGGCTTTCGCGCTCGCGTTCGCGATCAAGGTGCCGCTCTTTCCGCTTCACACCTGGCTACCGGACGCGCACGTGCAGGCACCGACGGCGGGCAGCGTCATCCTGGCGAGCGTGCTGCTGAAGATGGGCGGGTACGGCTTCATCCGCTTCGCCTTCCCCCTGTTCCCGCAGGCGGTGGCGCTTTTCCAGGTCGCATTCATGACGATCGCCGCGATCGCGATCGTGTACGGCGCGTGGGTGGCGATGGTGCAACCGGATATCAAGAAGCTCGTCGCCTATTCCTCGGTGAGCCACATGGGTTTCGTGATCCTGGGGCTGTTTTCTCTCAATGCGCTCGGCGTGACGGGCTCGATCTACCAGATGCTCAACCACGGCATCTCGACGGGCGGGTTGTTCCTCCTGGTCGGCATGATCTACGAGCGGCGGCACACGCGCGCGATTGCGGATTTCGGCGGCATCAGCCGGACCATGCCGCTGTTCGCGCTGGCTTTCATGATCATCACGCTGTCGTCCGTGGCGCTTCCAGGCACCAACGGATTCGTGGGCGAATTCCTCATCCTGCTGGGCTCCTGGAGCGCGAGTCCGGCGCTGACGGCGGTCTCCGCGCTCGGCGTCATCTTCGGGGCGGTGTACATGCTCTGGATGTTCCAGCGGGTGATGTTCGGACCGATCAAACACAAGGAGAACGAGAATCTCGTCGACCTGTCCTTCCGGGAGCTCGCAGTCCTGGCGCCGCTGGTCGTGGCAGTGTTTTTCATGGGCATTTTTCCGAACTTCTTCTTCGGGGAGATGGAGACCTCGGTGCAGAGGTTTCTGTCGCGCTCCAACCTGACGGTGGCACAGGCAGCGGTGGTCGCGCCCGAAGCGCCCGCCGCCATCATCCTGCAGGACCCGGGCAAAGGAAACTGAGATATGGATGCCTCGACCACGATTCGTGCTGACCTCCTGACGCTGACGAGCGAGCAGGCCATGATGTTGTCGCCATACCTCTGGGTATTCGGCGGGACGGTGCTGGCGATGATCCTGAGCGTCACGCGGGCCATCCAGCCGCGGTTGCCGGTGTTCATCGTCTCCGTGCTGACGGCGCTGGTGGGGATGGTGGTGTCGCTTGGCCTGTTCGCGGCGGACCGCGTGATGCTGTTCAACAACATGATGGTGGGCGACAGCTACGCGAATTTCTTCAATGTGGTGTTTCTGGCGTCGGCGGCGCTGACGATGCTCGCATCGTTCGAGTATCTGGACCAGGAGCGGCTGCAGTACGGAGAGTACTACCTGCTCGTGCTGTTCGCGGCGCTGGGGATGATGCTCATGGCGTCGGCGCTCGACCTGATCGTGATCTTCATCGCGCTCGAGCTCATGTCGCTATCGGTCTACGTGCTCGTCGGTTTTCGGCGCGCGGATCGGCGCTCGAACGAGGCGGCGATGAAATACTTCATTCTCGGCGCCGCCGCTTCGGCGATCTTGCTGTACGGAACGGCGCTGCTGTACGGCGCGACGCAATCCACCAACATTCGGGACATTCAGGCGTTTGTGCAGTCGCAGTCGGGCGGCGTGTCGATCATGTTCACGCTCGGGGCGTGGCTCGTGATCGTGGGGTTCCTGTTCAAGATCGCGTCGGTGCCCTTCCACATGTGGATGCCGGACGTGTACGAGGGCGCGCCCACGCCGATCACGGGCTTCATGACCACGGGGCTCAAGGCGGCGGCGTTCGCGACGTTCGTGAGGATCTTCATCTCGACGGGATACGGGGATGGGCTACCCGCCGCCATCCAGAGCCACATGCACGACATCATCGTCGTCTGCGCCGTGCTGACCATGGTGATCGGCAACGCCGTGGCGCTCACCCAGACCAACCTCAAGCGCATGCTGGCGTACTCGTCAATCGCGCACACCGGCTACATCCTGGTCGGGATGATCGCGGGGCAGGGAAGCGAGCAGGGGTATGCGCCCGTGGTGCTCTACCTGGTGGCGTACGCGGTCATGAACATGGGCGCGTTCGCGGTGCTGGCGATCCTCGCCGCGCGGGCCGACCAGGGGCTGAACCTGCGGGACTTCTCCGGGCTTTCGAGCCGGCAGCCGTGGCTCGCCTTCGCCATGTCGGTGTTTTTGCTGTCGATGGCCGGGATACCGCCCACGGCGGGGTTTGCGGCCAAGTATCTGCTGTTCTACTCGGCGGTGCAGGCGCATGAGATCGGCCTGGTGGTGATCAGCGTCCTGTGCAGCGCGATCTCGGTCTACTACTACCTGCGGGTGCTGGTGCACATGTACATGCACGAGCCGGAAGAGGGCGCCGCGCCGTTGCGTCCGGTGTCGGTGTGGGCGGCGGCGGTGGTCGCGAGCATGGTGGTGCTCACGGTGCAGATCGGCACGCTGCCGGCGGGGATGCTCGCGGCGGCGAAGCGGGCGGTGATGAGCTTGTAGCGACGGGGCGGTGACTGTTCACCTCCGCCCGGCCCGCAGGGAGGAGGTGAACAGGTACTCCTCCCGCTGTCCTCCCCCCAGCCGCAAGCGAGGGGAGGTGGTGAACAGCTACGAAAGAGGGGGCGCGTAGTGGACGTCTTTTATCTTCGCGAGCAGGTCATCGCCGACTACGCGAGCTTCGTACAGAGCTTTTACGCCATGCGCGACGAGCGCATCGGGACGCTCGTCCGGCAGGAGCTCAATAGCGGGCTGCTCTGGCCCGAGCCGCTGGTCCAGCTCAACCCGGCCTTCGAACCCGGGGATCCGCTCGCGCAGCTCGTCCGCGAAGACGTGCTTCACGCCGAGAGCCTGAGCATTTTCCGCGACAAGCCGGACGCCCACAGCGATCGCGGCCCGCTGCGCCTGCACCGCCACCAGGTCGAGAGCATCCGCGCCGCCCGGGCGGGGAGCAACTACGTCCTCACCTCCGGCACGGGGTCCGGCAAGAGCCTGGCGTACATCATCCCGATCGTCGACCACGTGCTCCGCAACGGCAGCGGCAAGGGCATCCAGGCGATCATCGTCTACCCGATGAACGCGCTCGCCAACAGCCAGCTCATCGAGCTGGCGAAGTTTCTGTGCCACGGCTACCCCGCCGGCGGCCAGCCCGTCACGTTCGAACGCTATACCGGACAGGAGTCGAATGCCGACCGCGAGCGGATCCTGGCGGCGCCGCCGGACATCCTGCTCACCAACTACGTGATGCTCGAGCTCGTGCTGACGCGGCCTCGCGAGCGGAAGCTCGTCGGCGCCGCGCAAGGTCTGCGGTTTCTCGTGCTCGACGAGCTGCACTCTTACCGCGGCCGCCAGGGCGCGGACGTCGCGATGCTGGTGCGCCGGGTCCGCGACGCCTGCGCGGCGACGTCGCTCATCCACGTCGGCACGTCGGCCACCCTCGCCGCCGGGCGCTCGTGGCCCGAGCAGCAGGAGCAGATCGCGGGTGTCGCTTCGACCATTTTCGGGAGCCCGGTGCAGCCCGAAGGTGTGATCGGGGAGACGCTGCGGCGCGTGACTCCGGACCGGAGCGCGGATCCGGCGCTGCTTGCGGAGGAGATCCGCCGCCGCCTGGGGAGCTACGCCGGGCCACCCGCGACCGCCGCCGAGCTGGTCGCCGATCCACTCGCATCCTGGGTCGAGTCCACTCTCGGGGTCAGGACGGACCCGGCGACCGGCCGCCTCGCGCGCTCGCAGCCGCTCCCGATCGGCACCCCGGCGGGGGCTGCCGCGGCGCTCGCGGAGCTGTCCGGCGTGGCGCACGAGCAGTGCGCGAAGGCGATTCGCGACACCCTGCTCGCGGCAAACCGCCTGCGCGACCCGCACGGCCGCCCGGTGCTCGCCTTCCGCCTGCACCAGTGGATATCCAAGGGCGAGGCCGTCTACGCCTCGCTGGAACCCGAGGCCGCGCGCCACATCACGGTGCAGCCCCAGGAGCTCGTGCCCGGCAGCGCCGGGAAGAAGATTCTGCTGCCGCTGGCGTTTTGCCGGGAATGCGGCCAGGAATACTATGTCGTGCGGCGAAACAAGACCGAGACCGGTGGCGTCGCCTATTTCGGCCGGGAGCTTTCCGATCGGCTCGATAATGACGATGGCGAGCCCGGCTTCCTGTACGTGAATACGCGCGCGCCCTGGCCTGCAAGTGGTGCGGAGATGCTCGAGCGGTTGCCGGACAGTTGGCTCGAGTCGGTCGACGGCGTCGTGCGGGTCCGCGATGCCCGCCGGAAGCTGCTGCCGCGGGAGATTTTCGCCAGCACGGACGGCGCCGAGGGGAGTGGAGAGCTGCGGGCGCACTGGTTGCAGGCGCCGTTCTCGTTCTGCCTGGAGTGCGGCGTCGCCTACAGCGCGCACGAGCAGAGCGACTTCGGCAAGCTCGGCACGCTGGGGTCGGAGGGCCGGTGCAGCGCGACGACGGTGCTGTCGCTGTCGACGATTCGCGATCTCCGGCGCGGCGACCACGAGATCCCCGAGAAGGCGCGCAAGCTGCTCAGCTTCACCGACAATCGGCAGGACGCCGCGCTACAGGCCGGCCACTTCAACGACTTTGTGGAGATCGGGTTTCTGCGGGCCGGGCTGTATCGGGCGGCGGCGGCCGCCGGCGGCGCCGGCATTCGCCACGACGAGCTGACCGCAACGGTCTTTGCGGCGCTGGCGCTCCCGCTGGAGCTGTATGCGATCAACCCGAGCGTCCAGTACCTGCAGCGCGAGGAGACGGAAAAAGCGCTGCGGCGCGTGCTCGGCTACTACCTCTACCGCGACCTCCGGCGGGGCTGGCGGGTGACGTCGCCGAACCTGGAGCAGTGCGGCATGCTGAGCATCGACTACCTCGCGCTGCGCGACGTCGCGGGCGACACCCGGGCCTGGGAGAGCGCGCACCCCGCGCTTTCCGGCGCGACCCCCGCCGAGCGCGAGCAGGTATGTCGCGTCATGCTCGACTACATGCGCCGCGAGCTGGCGATCCGCGTCAATCTTCTCGACCCCGCATACCAGGAGACGCTGTTGCAGCTTTCGAGCCAGTACCTGATCCCGCCCTGGGCGCTCGACGAGGTGGAGACGCTGGAGCGCAGTCGCATCGTGTTTCCGTGCTCCGCTGGGCGGCACACGAAGGCGCCCGCGCACTTCGCCTATCTGTCGCCGCGCGGCGGTTTTGGGCAGCTCTTGAAAGCGCGCGGGACGCTCGCTTCCTACGGCGGCGCGCTCAAGCTTCCGGATCTCGAGCGCATGCTCGCCGACTTGATGGCGGCGCTGGCGGCGCCGGGAATCCTCTGCCGCGCGGAAGAGGTCCGGAGCAAAAACGGAGGCGGCGTCCCGGGATACCAGCTCAACGCGTCTGCGCTGATCTGGCGCGCGGGCCCCGGTGAACGAGCCCCGCACGATCCCGTGCGCGTTCCGAACGCGCCCGCGGGCGGCCTCCGCACCAACCCCTTCTTCGTCGACCTCTACCGCTCTTCCACCGAGCATCTCGAGCGCCTCGCGGCGCGTGAGCACACCGCGCAGGTGACACGCGAGAACCGCGAGGACCGGGAGGACAAGTTCCGGTCCGGCCGGCTCCCTATCCTCTATTGCTCGCCCACCATGGAGCTCGGAGTCGACATCTCGGAGCTCAACGGCGTGAACATGCGCAACGTGCCCCCGACGCCGGCGAATTATGCCCAGCGCAGCGGG
>JACPHN010000077.1 GCA_016188575.1 Candidatus Schekmanbacteria bacterium | reverse complement strand
CGGGAGCTTCTGCCCCGATTCCAACGCCCATTTACCGTGGACGAGAAGGCAAGACCACCCCGATGGACGCCTGCCAATATTGTGCCAATGGGTCAAGACGGCTAAGTCCCACATTCCGGACGGACACCCCCGCGAAACGGACCGTCCGCTGCATCGCGATGTTAGACCCCTCTCTGGTTCTCATCCGTCTCGATCTCCACCTGGAGATCCAATCCGAGCTGTCGAGCAGCCTCCCGCATCGCCTTGAGGGCGGGGTCGTTGGGGTCAAGCGGCGCGGAGTCCCGTGCCTCGAGGCGGAACTGGACACCCAGCGTCAGCCGCTTGAGGTTCATGCGGGCCGCGGGTGCGACGAAGCAGCGGAAGAGCTCGTTGTAGCTCTCCAGGAGGAGAGCTCCCTCGATCCGGACGCGCCGGACGGGTGGCGCTGGGCGCTGCGGCGTGACGGTGTCCCTCCCGCACGTCGTCGCCGGCTTCGTCTCCTCCGTGAACGGGGGGATGATCCACACCCCGTCCTCACTGGGGTCGATGGACACGGACGTGCGGCAGTAGCGCGCCTGTGGGGTTGTCGCGCTCGGACCGCGAGCTATGCCGATGAGCCCGTCCGCACATGCGTGGGTCAGCCCGTTGATGACGGCCTCCTTCGAGGCGACGAGCGGCTTGTCCGTGAACCGGCGGAACGCGTCCACCGCGTCCTTGACGCGAAACGCACCCTCTTTCGGCACGAGCCCGGCCTTTTCCAGAGTGACGCCGCCGACGCGGCGGAGGATCCACTCCTCGTCATCCACGAGCGCGGTCCACAGGTACTCCAGGTGGTCGTCGAGGGCGGCACGAGCGTCCGTGAGGGTGGCGACCTCGACTTCCTGGCGGTGGACGCGGAGCGCCACGACGTACCGGGGGCCGAGCGTCTCGATCGCCATGCGCTCGGCCTCATCGAGCCGCTTCCGGAGATCCTCCCGCTGGTCCTCGGCGAGCTGCTCGGAGTAGTCGCGGCGCACTCCAAGGAGCGCTTCTCGCTCCCGGAATGCACGCCTGAGCTTGGACACGCCCCGGCTGCTCGCGGCGAGGAACACGAGCGTGTTCCGGTAGTGGCGGTCCTTGCCCCCGCAGCGTTGGCTGATCTCCATGACCCTGTCCCGGACCGGCTTCTGGGATGCCTGGTCGTCGCCGTAGGCCAGCGCCGGCGGCAGGAGCAGGAGCGCGAGGCTCTTTTGCTCGGGCAGCTCCACGTTTGGATCCACGACCACCCGCCAGGTCGCAGCTTGGCGGCTCAGCGAGCGGATGCGCTCGTTCAGGCTCTCGATGATCTCCTGCTCGAAATCCTCCGCGGCGACGCGCTGGCGGTACTGCACGACGAGCTTGTTCAGCGTGGGCTTGGTGCCGAACCAGTAGCGCTTCCCGAGGTTTCCGGCCGAGGCCGTGTGCAGGTAGAAGCAGCGGTTCTCCAACTCGAGCAGGGCGCCGTCCGTGTAGCTCCAGTTCAGCCCAAGGCGCGAACAGGCGACCTTGACGTCCTTGGCGCTGGAGCCCGAGCGATCCCCTTGGCCCCCGAAGGATCCGAGCAAGATCGCCGACGCGATCCCCCGGCCGATATCCTCGCGCCGGTACTCGTCCCCGCGCTCCTCGTCGAAGATGCCGGCGTTCGACTTCTCGCCGACGATGTCGGCCGCGCCGACCGACTGGTAGGCCTGGCCCCAAAGGCGCGTCAGCGCCGCGCCCAGGGGATCCAGGCCCCACTGCACGTGGCACGGCTGGATGAGGGGCTGAGACTGGGTCGTCGCATCGCGGCGGTGCCACAGGTCGCCGACGATGGTGGCTAGCAGCCGGAGCACGCCGCGCGTCCGCTGGAAGTCCGGGTGGCTCCCCCAGCGCTTGTAGAGCGCGTCCATGAGCGCGGGGTGAAACGGGTACGCGCGCTCGATGTCCTCTCGGTAGCTCGCCTTGCACACCTCGGAGGGCACCTCGCGCTCGTGATCCGTGTACATGCTCTGGTAGGCGGCAGCGACCTTCTTGGGGTAGTCGGGATCGCCCTGCGGCCTGACGGACTCGAACAGGCGGGTGCGGACGACGTCGTAGATCTCCTCGTCGGCTACCGGCTTCACGTCGGCACCGAGCCGATAGAACCGCTTCTCCAGCGTAACGAAGGCTTCCTGCCCCTTCTCGCTCTGGGCCACCTCCATCTTGCTGGCCGGCAGCGTGGCGACGACGACGGCGCCGGAAACCTCCTGCACGGCCTCGGTCAGCTCCTGGATGAAGCAGATCGTCTGGTCGCCGAGGGTGCTGTCGCCTACTGGGACGGCGGCGGCCCCCACGCAGTAGTCGGCGAGCTCGTCGAGGAGGATCAGGCAGGGAGCGGCCGCCTGGAGCACGTCAGCGAACAGGCCCTGAGTCGTGCGCTGCGTCTCGTCGTTGGCGCGCACCTTCTCGTAGAGCTCCTGCCCTCCGAGCTGAGCGGCGAGCTCGCCCCAGAGCGTACGGGTTTGAATCCCGTCGGGCGTGCGGCGGCCCTGCGTCGCATCGCAGGTCCGGTTTGTGAAGACGGCCACGGCCTTGAGCCCGGCGGGCAGCTCGCCGCCGACAGCTCGGCGCACGGCCGCACAGGCCGGCGAGGTCCGGATGGCGTCTGTGTGCTGGCCAGGTGCCAGAGGGCGACTAGCGTGTGCGCTTTTCCGCCGCCGAACGAGGTTTGGAGGCTGATGACACGGTCGCCGGCGTCCTTGGACCCCGAGAGCGCTCGCGCCACGTGGGAGAGCATCGTCGCGAGGCCGTTGGTCATGTACTCTTGCGGAAGAACTCCTCGGGATCGAGGTAGACCTCCGGGGCCGTTCCTTGGACGACGGCCCAGACGTTGGCGGCGAAGACGGCCTCGCTTAGCCTGCCCTTGCGGATGTCCTCGTGCGGCGTGGCGACTGCGTACCAGGGTCTAAGACCGGTCATGTTCGGTCCCTCCCTCGCCACGAAGGTGTGTCTGGGCAACCCCGATGAGCTCTTCAGCCCGGGAGATCACCTCGACGGTCTGCTCTCTGGATACCTCGGTCCCCACCCCGTAGTCGCCCACATTCCGGATGTCCTGCCCATCGATCAGCCAGCGATGAAACTTGACATCCAGTTTCCCGGTCTTGGCAAACTCCTGTCCGAAGGCGCCGAGCACGCCAGCGTGACTGCTGTACGACTTCCCGAGAGAAGCCAGAAGCGCCTCGGCGACGTAGAACATCGCGTAGTAAGCCCGGGAGGCGGCGAAACCGTGGTACCCTTGATCGAGGAGAAGCGTCGCGGCCGAAACGCTCTCCTGCGCCTTCGTCATGAGCAACTCGAGGTCTTCGTTCACGCCGGCACCCCTTCGCGTCGGACGTTCATGAGGAATGGCAGGTTGCGGGTCTTGAAATCCGCCTCCGATACGAAGACCCGCGACAGAACGACGTCATGCGCCAGGCTCAGATTCGCGGTCAGCTCGGAGGATCTCCGGATGGCCTCTCCGTAGTCGAACGGGCCGTCGAGGACGCACAAGATGTCGATATCTGAACCCTCGCGCCCTTCTCCCCGGGCGAAGGAACCGTAGAGGGTTATGCCGACAAGCTGGTCACCGAACAGACTCTCAAGACCTTCGCGGTATTCACGAACGACCTGTTGGGTTTCCTCATCCATAGAGGGTGACTCCTCTTTCTGCGATCTCTCTGACACGTTCCAGGAGGGGATCGCTGATCATCTCCCGTGTCCTGTCTCGAAGAAGCTCCGTTGGGCTTTGGGCGTAGCCGAGCGCTTGGCCCCGCTCCTCAACGTGTCGCGCTCACCGAGGAGCGCGCTCACCAGCTTCGAGTCCTCGCGGTCGCGCGGGAGGACCTCGAAGAGAGCCTGCGCGAGCATCCAGAAGCGGGTTTCATCCAGCAGCCCGCGCTCCGCGAGGTATCCGACGAGCTCGCCCCGCTGCTCATTCTTCCACAGCAGCATCGCGCGATGGAGGGCGTCGATCAGCGGCGGGTTGGGATCGACCCCGAGCCCACGCCGGTCCGCTCGGTCCGCGAGTAAGGCGCGCCGGCACTTCGGGCCATCAATGACGAAGACCCCGTCGCGCCGGGCGACGTCCATGGCGCTCTCGGCCTCACCGCCGATCTGCACGACCAGCCGCGCGTCGTCCCACGATTGCTCCGCGGCTCCGTAGAGGTTCGCCCAGACGTAGTAGAGCGTGGAGAGGTTGTCGCCGCGGAACTCGCCGGCGATGGCGTCGCGGGCGGCCTGGCGCGCGAAGTCCAGAAGCTCGGGTACCGCGACCGGCGTGCCATCGGCGCGCTCGACGCGCTCGTACTTGCCGAAGACCCCGACGGCCGGACCGTAGCTCGAGACGATCAGGTCGGCGCCGCGGAAGCCGTAGCTCCAGAAACGGTGAACGGCCTCGCCAACCGCCTTCTGGATCGCCTCCCTTGCTGCGTTCCAGCGGCACATCGAGTTTCCGAATACGGCGACGCCGTCGATCCAGAACGCGAGATAGGTCAGTAGCGCCCGTCGATAATCCCTGTCGGCGATTGAACCCGGCATGTCATTCGAGGCTTCGATGAGCCGCGGGCAGTAGTCGGTGCTCACGGGGATCCTCCACTGGCTGCTGCCGCTGGCGCGAGGATCGCGGCGCCGGATATCGCGGCAGGCCGCGACGGGCCAAGGTCGTTCAGGAAGCGGGACGTGACGGTGGGGGCATGGTTGCTGTGCCCCTGGACGCGTGCCCCCAACCGGCACGCGTCCGCACGCGGGAGACGCGTCACGCTGGACAGCACCAACGTCGGGCGCGCCCGAGTGATCGCCACGTAGAACAGCCGGCGCTGCTCTTCGAGGGCCCGCTGCCCGCGCCTCGCGGATCGCCCATTCGATGAGCGTGTCAAAGAGCGCGTGCCCGGGACCGAGGAGCTTCGTGCGCTCGGGCACGCGGACCTTGCTCGCCACGCTGACGAGCTGCTTGTCGAAGAGGACGGGCGTGTCCAGCCGGTCGGGGACGGCAGCCTTCCGCTCGCGGGCGAGGTCGAGCAGCGCCGTTGGCGTGGCGCTCAACTGCCAGACCGGGAAGTGCTCGTCCCGCTGCATCGTGCCGCCGGCGGCGGCCCACGCCCGCGCGAAGAAGCGCTGGACGAACAGCGGCTGGAGGCGACGTTCGTCCGAAGCGTCCCGGAGCTCGCGGGCCGCGCGCAGATCGAGCCGGGAGGCCAACGACGTGCTCTTCTGGAGCCCTAGGAGATCTTCGGCACGCTCCTGCGTGGCCTGCTTGAGCGCCTCGTCTGTCTCCGCTCCGCCTTCGTCCGGGGCCTCGGCATCGATCGCCATCTCCATCAACGCGACCAGCGGGACTCCTTCGAGCCATTCGTCGATGACGTCGTAGACCCGGTCGTCGCCCAACTGGTCCCGCATGACGTCCATCTTGGTGAGCACGCGCTGCAGCACGGCGCCCTCGCGCGTGTTCTGGGCGACGAGGTCGTAGACCCAGACGTCGTCCTGCTGGCCGTTCCGGTGGATGCGCCCCATCCGCTGTTCAAGGCGGTTTGGGTTCCACGGGATGTCCCAGTTGATGAGGTAGCGGCAGAACTGGAGATTGATCCCCTCGCCGGCGGCGTCGGTCGCGACCATCACCTTCGCGGCGGTCCGGAGCTCGCGCTGGGCCTGCTTCCGCGCCTCGACGTCCAGGCTCCCGTGGATGGTCGCCACCGAGTAGCCGCGCTTCGTGAGGCGCTCCTCGAGGCTGCGCAGGGTGTCCTTGTGCTCCGTGAAGCTGAGGAGCTTCTCGTCCTCGGCGCGGATCACGTCCGAGGAGTCGAGGACCCTCAGCAGCTCGACGAGCTTCGCCTCGTTGTGGTGCTTGAGGGCGCTCGCCGTTCGGCAGAGGCGATCGATCTCGTCGCGCTCCTGCTCGACCTTCTCCGGGTCCGACGTGAGGACTTGGCGGAAGATGCGGCGATCGATCTCGTCCCGCTCCTCCTCGCTCAGCTCCTCGTACTCGCCGATGTCGCGAGGGGCGTCTGCATCGGTGGCGCCGCCGAAGAGCCGCTTCTTCTCCGCGGCCGAGCGATTCGGGTCGCGGAGGATGGCGAGCACCTCGTTCAGCGCGCGGAGCCGATTCTCCAGCGTTCGCGTAATTGCGAAGATGCTGCTGGCGAGTCGCCGCTGCATGACGGGCAGCGTCAGCTCGACGTGGCGATTCTTGCGCGCCTTGGCCTCTCGCCGCTTCGACCGCACGTACTGTGTGACCGCGTCGTAGAGCTGCTTCTCCTCGGACGTCAGGTCGTAGCCGACCGTCTTCGTGTGCCGCGGCTTGAAGAGCGCGCCGCCCTCCCAGTCGACCATCTCCTCTTTGAGGCGCCGGAGGAAGAAGCGGTTGCGCGCGCGGGTGATCGACTTGTCGCCCGCCCCCGGGTCAGGGTAGCTGGCCGTCTGCTCCCGCACGCGGTCGGCGACATGCTCGTCCTTCCGGAAGAGGTCTTCGTCCAGGAGCAGCAGAAGCCGCCTGAAGGTGTCCTTGCGGCCCCGGTGCGGCGTCGCGGTGAGGAACAGCAGGTGGTCCACGCGGCGGGACAGCTCCTTGAGCGCCTTGTAGCGGGCGCTCTCCGCGATCTTGGAGCCGTACTCGTACGCGGACAGCTTGTGCGCCTCGTCCACGACGATGAGGTCCCAGGGCACATGCGCGGCGGCGCTGAGGCAGGCCTCGTTGCGCGCCATGAAGTCGACGGACGTGACGAAGATGCCCTCGTCGACGCGCGAGAACTGCGAAGGGTCGGCGTCGAACGAGGCGCGGTTGACGATCGGCGCGTAGAGCCCGAACTTGCCGAGCAGCTCCTCCTCGGCCCACTGCTTCGTGAGCCCGCCAGGCGTCACGACCAGGATCTTCTGGATGACGCCGCGGAACAGCAGCTCCTTGATGAGGAGCCCCGTCATGATCGTCTTGCCGGCGCCCGTGTCGTCGGCGAGCAGGAAGCGGATCCGCGGCAGGGGCAGGAGATAGCGGTAGACGGCCTCCACCTGGTGCGGCAGCGGATCGACGATGCTCGAGTTGACCGCGAAGAGCGGGTCGAACTGGTGCGCGATGCGGATGCGCTCCGCCTCGGCGCCGAGCAGAGAGGTCTTCGGGTCGCCGTCGAAGCTGTGCGTGGCGCCTCGAACCTTCGAGAGGGCACCGAGCTCCTCGAGGCTCAGCGGCCAGCGGATCTGCCGGCGCGTCGTCGCGCCGATCCCCTCGACGAGCACCTTGCTGCCGAAGGGCTCGACCCTCTGAACCGCGACGAGCTCGCCGGGCTCAAGACCAGCGACGACGTCTCCGAGCTGGAGGTTCTTGGTGGTTGAGTCGTACGTCGTCAATGCATCCCTTTATCGGTACCCGCCACGTTCCGTGTCAGAGGGGTCTAACGCTCAGCATCAGCGGCGGCGCGCAGCGCCGTCCGCTGCATCGGCTTGTTAGCTGCCTTGCTCCTCAGTGTCTCGAAGCAACTTTTCCAGCGCGCGCTCAAGTGCCGCCTCGATTTCCTTGGGAGCTACCGGCTCGTTGTGGCCTATTCGTAAGATCGCCTCCTCGCGAAGCTCATCACGATTGCCAACGCGCCGCACGATCAGCTCGAGCGGCTCTGACGGATGGTCACCCTGCTTCACACCCTCTGATCGAGCTTTGATGATGGCCGTCACGAGATCCACGATGCTCTTGGCGAGCGTCAGACCGGCCGTGGCCACGGCAAGCCACACCAGAAGCTCCGGACCGCTCTCATGCTCTTCGAAGGACGTGCGTTCAAGATCCTCGGGTGCGAGTTCGTCTAGATGCCTGTCGATGATGGCATAGGCTCGTGGTGAGTGCTCACGATGGAAGCACCCGGACTGAACCCGAACCTTGATGGAGACCGCCGTCTCCCCGGGTGCAGGCTGGTGGACCGCACCGAAGTGGTGCATCCGTCGTCGGAATTCTGCCGGCCAGTCTGACATGGTCCTTGCCTTTCTTCAGTGCAGCTAACGTCTGCCATGACTTGCGCGAGCTTGCGAGCGTCAAGTCCATGGCATTGTTCTACAGCGCTCTGGAGCTCCGGCCTACCGGGCTGTGCAGACTAAATGACGGCTAACGCTCCACCTATCGCCAAACATGGTTGAATTCAATCCGCCGGCAATCTTCTATCTCTTGAAATGAGCGCCCCGCAATAATAACTTGGAGCGGAGTGGTTGTATCCTTACACAGATTAACGAAGGGCTCTATCAAGTAATTTTCTTTATCGCCGATGGTCTTTGCGTCCAATAATTCAGCAGGGAAGTCCAAAATTAGAAAACCCGGGTACCTTCTCGCTTCATCGGGCGTCAAGCACAGTAACGCGTAGTGATAGGCCAAGAGGAAGTGGACCACCGCTGTCGCTCCAAGCTGGCTGGACCATTTCCGACCCGAAATCCTGAAAAGAAATCCCCGCTCTTTTAGATCAAGAGAAACCCTACTACCAGACCATCTAAACGAGCTGGAGATGCCATACTTGGAGATACCCTGATTTAGGGCATCAAAGAAGTGATGCATTGAATCTTCGATGTCACTGCTTGTGCTCGTAAACCTCACCGAAGCCATTAAGTCGTTGACCAGCGATTCGAGTTGGGCGACCTTCGATGCCGCAGCGTCTATGTCGCGATCTAGTTGGTCACGGTAGGCCAGAAGGGTCTTGATCCGTCCCAGCAAACGAAGTTGTTCTTGCAGCGCACCTCTGGTCGAGTCAATTACTCCTAGTTGAGTATTGAAAAGAGCTGAAAATTTGCTCTGCAACGGTCGTAAGTCTCCGTCTATTTGCTCAACGCGTTCTTGGAGGGCCTTTTCTTCACGTGCGAGAGTTACAAGTTCTGCTCGAAGTGACTCACGCAGTTGGCCTAGTTCCGCCTGTTCTTTGCGAAGTTGCTCCAACTCAAACTCTAGGCGATCACTAGCACGTGTGCTTGGGAGATGCTGGTGGCAGAGGAAGCATACGCCCTCCGGCGCATGCTGACTATTGATTTCTTGGTCGCACGCGGGACAGTGGGTAATCTTAAGGTCAGCCAGCATCTGCCCGGCGACCATCGCCCGCTCGAGTCGCTCTAGCTCTGATTGTACTGTAGTGTAGAGATCGTTTATCTCTTCGGAACGAGCGTTTGCACGTTCCCAGTTCGCCCGCACTTTGATGAGAGATGAAATGGTTTGGGCCCGTTGGGTCGAGAGTTCAAGCGCTTGTGGCGTCGTACTCAGTGACTCCGTCTCAGCCAGTCGTGTGAGCATCCGTTCGCGCGCAGAAAGATTTTGGCTGATCTGTTGCTCGATAATCCGAATGCGCTCTAGCAGCGATATAGGATTGAGCTGCGCCATGGGAAGGTTGCTAGGAATGACCTCCCGAGATATATGGTCAGCGACTTCTTCAAACTGCTCGCGCTTGGCCTGGAGTTTCGTCAAGTCTTTGCGCGCCTGAATGACTTGATTCCATTCCGGCGGAAACAATTGTCGAGCTAGTCCGAGGAACATGACCAAAGCAGCATGTTGCTCCGACTCGGGTTGGCGATCGGCGATGTCGGCCCAAAATCGCTCCCGTCGATAAATGTGTCTCATGAGAATACGCCAACTGAGGCGAGGCCACGTTCGTTCAGAGTAGGGGTTGCCCTTCGGAAAATGCAAATTGGGCATGTCCAGGTGGTTTAGAATCAAGTCCGAAAGATCGTCTACACTAATGGCATCACCATTGACGAGAATTTTTGATCGGAAGCCTTGTTGATCCCACCGGCGCTGTAGTGTCAGTGCTTTGTCACCAATTTGCATATCTGCCGAGACAGCGACGTATTTCTCTGCTAGCTCAGATGTAAAGGCGTCTTGAGGAGGATCTGGATCCCCAAATAAGTAATCCAGCATCTTAAGCCAGGCCGACTTCCCCGAATTCGGCGGGCCAACGATGAGATTCACGCCCTTGGAGAACGTAAGGGATTCATGGCCGCCGTCGCCGCGCTCGCGGCTGAGTGTCTTGATTATTAGCGTTCTAGCCATTTTACTCGATCACCTCACCGAGACGAAGATTGGCCACTTCCCGATCGAAGGTCTTATAGATCATATTTTTTAGCTGATTTCCAGACTTCCCACCTACAACGGATTTAATTCTGGCCATATGAGAAGCCAGTTTAGAAAACTGGGGCTTGGCTTTGAGATCCGACGCTATCGTCTGACCTGCAGGAGTAAGGTAAAATAAGAACTGGTTCCGAGTTGCGTCTTTCTTTACTTCAAGCAAGCCTCGAGCCTCTAAATATGGGAGAACCTGATAGTAGCGTTTATCCCATGGACCGTAGTGGTATCGAACCATTTTGGCCTCGGGCGTCACGGGTTGAAGCTCGACATGCTGGCCGAGCTCTCGAGCTATACGGTAGAAAAAATCCGGGTAACGGGCAAAGAAGTCGAGCTTCGCAAGTTTTGTCAATCCGTCTATCCGACGTCTCCTGGATGCGACGTCATTGGCTCCACATATGAGAAGGAGGAGAAGTATCCGGGCCGCATGGTATTCGAGGAGATCGTCTGAAGCGATGGCGCTTCCCGCGGGGACGGCGGAGAGATTTCGGATCGATCTCATGGCCGTGCTTCCATAAATCGGTGAACACAACGGTTCGTCCGAAAGTACATATAGCCTTGTAAGTACGCGAAGGATACCTTCTGGCCTGCATGCTCCTCGCGAGCGCGAAGCTGTTCCAGGGCTTCCAAGCAGGCATTGTGGAAAGCGGGGCCGCCTTGGATGCGCCCTATATCGAGCCTGCTTTTCAATAGATTGAGCTCTGCAGTGACATCTTGCTCGACTCGCATCAGCGAGCGAGGATCCGAATATCGGGGGCTGAGGCGTTCCCGCCGGTACGCCCAATAAAGGTCGGAGGCGTTCCCAAATGTTTCCCGCAGACCCGCCGCCTCTAGTTTGGCGGCAAGTTTCGACAGAGTCGCAGGTCCCTCTCGTAGGTTAGCAATCGCTTGTTCCATCCAGGTGAGGAGGGCTTGCCGCGAGAGTCGAAAGTCGTTGGCGCCGCCAGGCCCCGACATCTGCTTCACCAGCGCGAGGAGCCGGCTGTAGAGTTCGTCTCGCATGTCGGGCGGCAGGTCGTGCCCGGCAGATTGAAGAAGCGCCTCCAATTCCAGCAAGTTCAGAGCACGTAGCGCGTCGATGGTGTCCGGACGTTTATCCCAGAGACAGCGGTCTAGCCAGGCATCGATCGTGGTGCCGTCTTGTGAGGGCGACGCGTCGGATAGCTTCTCCAAGAGCGCCTGCTTCAGGACGCCTAGTCTTTTGGCGTTGGACGGCTCGGCTCGGTCGGCCAGCGGCACCTTCAGTGGTTCCAACTCGTCGTCAGTATCGTAGCTGGTCACGAGCCGGAACTGGGTGCGCTCGCGGCATCGACTTCTGTTCAGCGACCGCTCGGCCAATGATGTACCAACGGCTCCCTGTTCTCTTCGGGAGATCGCCGCGACGGAGTATCGCGAACGAAGATTCTCGTTCTTTACTTGCACGAACTCAAACACCTCGGTGGCTTGCTGGTCATTCCAGCAGATTACGAGGTCGTCGTGGGACTCGAACCAAATCTCTTGAAGGGCTGGGGCTCGATGCATCGCGAGGCAGAATGCCGCCCCGACATGATCTTGGTAATCGAATCCTTGTCGGCTAATCCGTCCGCCTTGGTCGGCTGGTGGGATCTGCCGCAACGAAGGCAGGGAATCTTTTGGTGTGCCGGGATGACCGTGTGTCATGAACCTTAATCGGCGGAATAGAGTGACTACGAATTCCGGGATGTCGCGTTCACCCGACGGTTGGGTCCCGCTAGGGGGAAGGTCAGCCGCAGGGCATGCTGCTTCGACTTTCTAGCACGTCAGGAAGCGACGATTCAACGAGTGTGACCCCACCGTCTGGAATTCGCTTGAACCCTTCCGGAGCGACCTTCAGAGGGCTGGCTCTGGCGTCACAATATTCTCTCGTCCTGGATTGCTTGCTGATCACACTCGAGCTGGGCCGAGAGCCTTCCTTCCTACCACGTGGCATCTCTCGCTCGAACCACTCAGTTCAGCTACATAGCAGCCATTTGGCCGTAACGATTTGGCTCGTCGTCTTCGTGCGCTGTAGAACGGGGCGCCGGGTCAGCGGCAGCGCTCGGAGGTAGCTTACTACCGCAGGGCGCTGTCCGCTGCACCCGGTTGTTCTGCCGCGCGGATCAGCGCGGCGGAACAACCGGGTTTTGCCCGGCGCCCCGTTCTTCCGACGCGCAGCGTCGGAAGAACAACAATTGGACGGATCCGCATAAGCTGAAAAACCTGCCGTTCCTGTCCGCATAACAGGGTACCGATTCATCAGGGTAATCGCTGCAATCAGGCACGCGCGCGTCGTGGTCTGGCCTGCCTGCCATCTTATGCGGATCCGCGTAACAACCTCCTCAGTGCCTCAAAGTCCGTCAACGGGCTGCGGACACCAGCCGGCCCACGGTTGAGGACATGGGTGTAGATCATGGTAGTCTTTACCCACGGGTTGCGCAACGAGATCTGAGGAGCGCCAGTGAAAGGCGCCCTGGGAGCGCGGCTTTGGAGATCTGGGGTTTGAGGGGGTTGAAAGCGGACGGACATCGGTGCTCCCGAGAGCGGGCGAGGAGATTGGCAGTCTGCGGGACCGACGCGGGGACCGGCATCTGCTCTTGGACATCGATGGCACCCGCAAAGGATGTCGCTTGCGGCACGTGGTCGAAGATGAGCACCGACCCAAAGCCCGCCGGCGTCGGACGCGAATCTGCGCCCCCGGCTATGCGGGCCGCCGGCGCGGGGAGGTGATCCGCTCCCGGGCTACGGTCCAGCAGGCACCCACCGCCGAGTGGCTGGGCAGCTTCGGGCCGCCGGGAAACGGGGACTGGTTTGGCGACCGCGCGCGCGGGTGTAACATGGCATGAACCCGCCATTTCAGACGGCAACAGCACCCCCGGTTGCGCCACCCATGGGCTTATCCGAGCGTGCATGGTGCGTGTTCCTCCCACCGCAGGGGAGGTGAGGTGGGGGAGCCCGGCGCCGGCCTTGCGAGAACCGCCGCCGGCGGATAGGACTACTTCAGCCCAGTTGCCATTCATGGCCGTGCCAAATGAATCCTTTCGTCCCTCAGCTCATCGCCGAGCTCGACGCCGCGGGCGTGCGCTCCGGAGGTTTTCGCGCCGCGAGCCTCTTTGTCGACATCACCGGTTTCACGGCGCTGACCGAGCTTCACCAGGCCGGCGGCAAGGCGGGCGCGGAAGCGCTGGCCGAAGCGCTGCGATTCTACTTCGATCCGCTGGTAGACGCGGTGCATGGGGCCGGCGGCTTCGTCGCCGGGTTCGCCGGAGACGCCTTTACTGCCGTCTTTCCGGAGAGCTCCTCCAGTGCTGAGATCGACTCCGTCATGCACGTCGCGGCCCAATGCCGCGAGCTTTTTCGCTGCCATCCGAGCTATGAGAACCTCCTCGGGCAGTTCGCATTTTCGGCGCGAATCGGTGTCGCGTTCGGTGACGTCGCCTGGGACATCGTCGAGATCGGCGACGGGCGCGCCACTTACCTCGTGCAGGGAGAGTGCATCGATGCGTGCGCGAGCGCCGAGCAGCGAGCGGCGCCCGGTGAGGTGGTGTTTCATGCGTCCCTGGCCGCGCGCTGCCCGCGGCTGGCGGAGCGGTGGCAACAGGCCATTGCCGCTGCTCAGCATGCCCGCTCCGGCCCCCCTACGTTTCGCGCCCCAGACGGGCGGGCCGCGACGCCGCTCGCCGTTCCGGCCAACTGCCGCTTCGTGCCGCTTGGGGCTGAAGAGGTGCCTCAGGGCGGCGAGTTTCGCATGGTCACGACCGCCTTCGTCGGGTTCCGCAACGCGCCGGACCTCCCGGAGCTCACCCGCTGGCTCGCCGCCAAGTGCGCCGCCTACGGGGGCACGTTCGTGCGCATCGACTTCGGTGACAAGGGGGGCAACTGCCTGGTTCCGTTCGGCGCTCCGCGCTCCTGGGAAAACGACCGCGAGCGCGCCGTAGACTTCGCGATCGACATTCGGGACACCGCGCCGGCGCCCCTCGAGGTGCGCGCCGGCATCTCGCGCGGCGTGCGCTACGTCGGGTTCAACGGCGGCACGAACCGCTTGGAGCTCGCCTGCCTCGGCAAGGCCACAAACCTCGCGGCACGGCTGCTGTCCACCGCACCTTGGGGTGCCGTCTGGTGCGATCGCGAGCTGTTTGGCGACGATGCTCACGGCTACTTCCTGAGCCGCGTCGGCCGCTTCGCGTTCAAGGGGTTCGAGGAATCAGTACCGGTCTTCGCTGTCCGGCGCAAGCGGTTGCGGCTTCGTTCCCCGCGGCGGCCCGCACTCGAGCCCCCGCTCTGCGATCGGGATCGCGAGCTGGCCGCCTTGCTGTCGGAACTGTCCAGCGCAGACGCCCAGCGCCACCTCCGGGTCCTGCACGTTACCGGCGACCTCGGCATCGGCAAGAGCTACTTGGTCGCGGCTACCCGCCGCGCTCTGGCCTCGCGGCTTGGCCCGGCCGGATTCCTGTGGTTCGCAGCGCCGTGCGACGGCACTTTCAGGCACCCGTTCAATCCGTTCGAGCACGCCATTCGCATCCACTTTCGCCAGTCCCCGCGCAAGGATGAAGCGGCCAACGCGCTGTCTTTTCGCCTTTCGCTGGACGCGCTTGCCGGCAAGCTCGCGCTCGCCGACGCAGCGCTGCGGGCCGAGCTGCGCCGCGCCGCGCCGTATCTGGCAACGCTGGCGGGGCTGCAGCCGCCGGGGGTACGCGAGGTCGCCGAGATGGCGCAGCGCCGGAGCCACGAGAGCACGCTGCTCGCGATCACGACCTGGATTCGGGCAGAGGCCACCGTTCACCCGCTCGTCGTCATCGAGCTCGAGAACGCTCATTGGCTCGACGGCGACTCGCTGGCTGCCGCACGGGAGCTTTGCCGCACGGGCGCCGACCTGCCGATCGCGCTGGTGCTCATCGCCCGCAACGCCGACGACGGCTCCGCGCAAACCGCCGCCGTCGGCGCGGACCTGCCGGGCCTGCGCCTGAATCTGACGCCGCTATCACG
This sequence comes from Candidatus Schekmanbacteria bacterium, assembly GCA_016188575.1. Lineage (GTDB taxonomy): Bacteria > CSSED10-310 > JACPHN01 > JACPHN01 > JACPHN01 > JACPHN01. The sequence continues at coordinate 24,069 of JACPHN010000077.1, read as the reverse complement.
CGAGGGGCTGCGCCGCATGGCGGCGGCGGCCATCGGCAGCGCGGTGCCCGAGACTCTGGTCGACGACCTGCAACACCGCAGCGGTGGAAACCCGCTTTTCGCCGAGGAGATCCTCGCGCTGGTGCGCCAGAGCGGCGAGCTCGGCGCACGCGCCCCCGAGCAGCTCCCCGACGTGGCCCACGGGATGCTCCCGGAGCGCGCCGCCGGCCTTCTCGTGGCCCGACTCGACCGCTTGCCCAAACCCGTGCGCCGCGTGACACAGGCCGCGGCAATCCTCGGCCCGCGCTTTACCAGCGACGTCCTGCAGCGTATGCTCTGGCCGCTTTCCGAGAACCTCGCAGAGTGCCTGGAGATGGCGGAGCGAGAGCGCATCGTCGTGCCGTCCGGCGAGGCCGCCTGGAGCTTCCGCAACGGCATGCTGCGCGAAGCGGCGCTCGGGCTGCTGTCGCCATCTGAGGCGCGGCGGTTGCATACTCTCGCCGCGCTCGCCCTGGAGCAGCTCGACCGCACGAGCTCCGTCGCCGAGAAGGCCGGCCTGGCCGACCACTGGCGGCACGCCGGCGACCCGTCCCGGGCGGCGAGCTGCTACTGCAGCGCCGCCTTGCAAGCCGCCGCCGCGTACGCTCCGGTGCAGGCGGAGCGCCTGTATCGCGACGCCCTCAGCCTGCTTGTGCCCGCCACGGAAGCAGCGATTCGCGTGCGACTCGCGCTGGCTCGCGACGTCCTGGCGGCATGCGGTGACGCCGCCGGCGCCTTGGCGGAAGCCCGGGAGGCGTGCGCGCAGGCCGAGCGTATCTCCAATCCCACCCTGGCCGCGGCGTGTCGCGCGGAGATCGCCCACGCGCAATCGCTGGCGTAGCCGGGGCCTCGTCCATGGTTGCGCCCGCACCTGGGTGCGCCGACCCGGGAGAAAAAAATCCCGGCGCCGTCAGGAGCGGTTTCGGCCACACCTGGGTGTCGCACCGCCTTCAACTTCCGGCAAGTGTAAACCACATTCGGCAGTCGCCGATTTGCGGGCGGCATCGGCGGGCAGCATGCGTCGGCCGCGATCAGGCGCAGCCACCTCGTGGTACCGCTCGGGCCGCAACGCCGGCGATGGCATCGAGCTTCTCGCGTACCTCGCCATCGATCTCGGCTACCGGGACAAGCGGCACGAGCAGGTAGAAGTCCGTCTTGCCCAGCGCGCTGAACCGCCGGAGCTTTTGGAAGAATTTCCTCAGCAACGGATCGAGAAATTCATCGCTCACCTTCAGGTCGGGCCCCCAGGGGTCGGGCTTGTCGAGAGCGGTGAGTGCCGCCTCGATCTCGCGGATGGATTCCTCCATCGCCGCGCGCCACGAGGCCGCGAACAGCGGCCCCTGCTGCTCGCCGGCGCGAGCCTCGGCGAACGCGAGGAGCGTCGTCCGGGTGCAAAGGTAGCTCTCGATCTCGCGGCGCTTCCACATCAGTTTTCCACCGGCTACGCCGACCCGCGCCGGATGAAACGGACGACCTCGCAACTCGAGTTTCCTATTAGTTTTCCACCGGCTACGCCGACCCGCGCCGGATGAAACGGACGGCCTCGCAACTCGAGTTTCCTATTAGATGCGCCAGGCTCGGATCCGCCGGTAGCCCGCTGTCCAGTCGGTCGTAGAGCGCGATTGCTAGCAGATCGGGCTTCGCCTCGCGGAGCGCATGGAAGTGGCGCCGCGCCTGCGCCGGCTGGTTGGCGACGTAGCGCACGAACGGGCGTTCCAGAGCTTTGCAGGCGGGGTGGTCCAGTCTCGCGGCAAAGGCCTGGAGGATAGCGAGGTCCGTCGATCCTTCCAGGTACAAAACCCAGCCCGTTTCCTCTGCCTGAACGTAGTGCTCGAATCCCAGCTCCGTGAGCGCCTTGGCGAGCTGACCTCCGCGATCCCGGAGGCGATGCGGCGAGCCAATGAACGCCACGACCATGTCGCGCTCGGCCGCCTCGTTGAGGATCACTTCCGAATGGCTGGCCGCGATGATCTGGTTTCCCGTCCTGGACGCGACCTGGGAGAGAACCTGATAGATCTGCCGTTGGCGCAGGATCTCGAGGTGGGCGTCGGGCTCGTCGAGCAACAACACCGCGCCCGGGTTGGCCGACATGTGCGCCAGCAGCAGCAAGGTCTGCTGCTGGCCGCGGCCGCTTGCGGACAGGTCGAGCCGCACCCCGCGCGACGTGCGGAACGACATCGTGATCTCACCGCGCTCCTTGATGTACTCAGGGGGCTCGAGCTGGATCGCGAAAAGCGCCTGCATGCGCTCGACGAGATGCGTCCAGCTTTCGGTAGACCTCTGGAGCACCTGCCAGCACACGTTGCGTAACACCTCGGCGGTGCGGCCCTCGCCGATGCGAACGGCGATGGCTCCTTCGTCCAGACGCGTCTCGTTGGCGGCAAGCCCGGACATCGGTGGCAGGTAAGCGATGCGCACTGCCGCCGCCTCCACAGGAACCTCGAGCCGAGCGCCGTCCGCACCCAACCGCGAACGGCAGTAGAAGGACTCTTCGTTTGCATAATCGAGCTCCAGGCAGGTGGCCCAGCGCCTTGCAGAATCCACGCCATCGACGTCGATCTCGATTGGGATGTTGCGGGTTTTCGGCCTGCCGTTCGCCTTGTAACCTTCGCGGAGGTGCAAATCGCGCCAGAGCAGGTTGGCGGCAGGCACCGGCAAGGCAACGAGATCGCGGCGATTGATGGTGACGCCGGGGCGTTCCTTCGGGACGATGCCAGCCCCACGCCTCTCCACCCAGCAGCGAACGCCGATGCTCCAGAGCGCCAACGCCTGGAGCGCCGACGTCTTGCCGCAATTGTTCGGTCCGACGAACATCACTCGTTCGCCGAGCTCGATGTCCACCTGGTCAAAGAGCTTGAAGCTCGCCACCCGGAGCCGCGTCAGCATGGAGGTTGCTCGCTCATCGCCGATGACCGGAGGCTGGCCGCTTCGTATCCCGCGCGTGCATCTTTCCGACTCTCCGTTTTGGCATCGATGTTGCCGCCCGCGCGGGCGAACGCGCGGAAGCTTCGCCGCCGCTCACCCACCGCAGCCGGCACCTCGGCGCCCCCCGGTGCGTGCGACACGGGCTGCGGTCGCCGCCGTGGGTCACCGCGGTCCAGAATACCCGGTCCGCGGCCGGCACCGCGGCTCGCCACCGTGCCCGCCGCGGCGCCCGCGGCCGCCGCCATGGGCGCTCCCGACGCCTACCACGGCCCCCGTCGGTGCCGCCGGCGCTACCGCCAGAGGTGCCCGCGGAGCCCGCGGTGCCCGCCGCGGCGCGCGCCGCTTCAGGCACCCGCATCCGTGGGTGGCTCCGCCTCCGCCGCGGTGTTCGCGGCCCGCTTCCTGCCCCCGTCCGGGCCGAGCACGGCGCGCACCAGCGCGGTGTTCCCGGGGAAGCTGGAGCGCAGCCGCGCTTCCGTCTTCTCGATCAGCCGTTCGATTTTCTCTACCATTTCCACCCGCCGGATCTCGAAGGGCCGCAGCGCCACCTCCGCCCCCTCCCGCTCGGCGGCAGCGCGCTCCAGCCGCTCCGTCGCCGCCGCGTACGCGGCCAGCGCTTCCCCGATCGCGGGGTTGCCCAGGGCCCGGGCCTTCTCCACGATGACCCGCGACGCCGTCACCTCCCGGTCCGCGCCCAGACGGTTGACCTCGCCTGCCGCGGCCGTCCCGTACAGGTCCCGATACGGAGACTCCGACGTGCTGCGGCCCGACGCCAGCAAGACGACTCCGGCGAAGTGCTTCGAGGCCGCGTCGTGAACGGTATCCGCAACGTGGACCGCGGCCCCCTTGCGCGCGCGCTGAAAACGCGCCTCATCGCGCGCGTCGCGTTCCGCCCGCAACTCCTGGCGCTGCCGGGTCCACGGCTCGATGGCGGGCGCCACCTCCCACGGCTCTCCTGCCGCCGGCAGCTCGACCAGCGCCTCCAGACCGGCAACCACGGCGCTGCAGTATTCTTCCTGATCTTCAAGCTTCAAGCTGGCTCTGAGATGATAGGGCATCGGTGGATTCTCCTCTACAAGCGCGTCAGTGACAGTGGACCGTCGCTGCCGTAGTTCTGTAATCGCTACGCACAAAAGTCAAGCCGGGGCGCGCCTCGCCGCGCCCCGTTCGTCGTGCCCCGTCCGCCTGATCAACCTCACGAGAGCGCCTTCCCCGCATGCCACGCCCGGGCGGCGATGACGCCAAGCGTCAGCACGGTGAGCGGCAGCACGAAGTACATCATCGCCGTTGCCATCGCCGGAGCCGCTGCGTTCCCCGTCGCCGCGAGAAAAAGATACGTCAAATAGGCAAAGTAATACGCCAGGAACGTCCCGCCCTCCCACCGGCTGATGAGGTGCCCGGTAAAAAATACGGGCAGGCATGCTACCGCTACCGCGATGGCCACTGGGAAGTCAAAGGTAATCGATGCGTCGGACACGGCAATGCCCGCCGGCGCCACGGCGGCAGCGCCGCCCATCACCGCGAGCAGGTTGAAGATACTGCTCCCGACGATGTTGCCGACGGCGATGTCGCGCTCGCCGCGCATGCTCGCCACCACGGAGGTCGCCATTTCGGGCAGCGAGGTCCCCGCGGCGATGACCGTCAACCCGATCACGAGCTCGGTCACGCCCAGGACCCTGGCGATCGCTACCGCGCCGCCCACGAACAGATCGGCGCCGGAGACCAACAGGGCCAGGCCCGCCACTACCAGGACAAGGTTCATGGTGAGCCGCCGAGGCTCCGCCTTTTCTTGCGCCGAGCGATTCTCATTCTCCACCGCCGCCGCCGCGTTCGCCATTTCCTGACGCCCCGAGTGCACCAAAAAACCCGTGTACGCGGCGAGCAGCGACAGCAGCACGAGCCCGTCCGCGCGGCTGACGTTGCCGTCGGCCGCCAGCATCCAGGAAAAAAGCGATACGGCGATCAGCACCGGCACGTCGAGCAGCACGAGCTGCCGCGATACCACGAGCGGCGCGACCAACGCCGACAGGCCCAGAATCGCCAGCACGTTGAATACGTTGCTGCCAAGGGCGTTACCGATAGCGATATCCGGTTGCCCCGCCAATCCGGCCCGGATGCTCACCGCGAGCTCCGGCGCGCTGGTGCCGAAAGCGACCACGGTAAGGCCGACGATCAGGGAGGACACCCCGACCGCCGCCGCGAGACGGCTGGCGCCGCGCACCAGCAGCTCCGCTCCGATTGTGAGCATGACCAGACCCGCCACGAGATACATCAGGCTCAACGCAGGTTGCATAGGCTTTCTCCAGGTGCATCGAGACGACTCGCGCCGCGGTCACGCCGCGCGGTCCGCGGGCTCACTACACTTCCGCGAGCACGCGTTCGAGGCGGCGCACGACGGTCCGCAGCATCATGATCCGGGCATGGTACCGGGAATTCCCCGGCACCAGCGTCCAGGGTGCGATTTCTGTCGACGTCCGGTCGACCGTGTCGCACACGGCTTCCTCGTACTGGTCCCATTTCTCGCGGTTCCGCCAATCCTCCGGCGTCAACTTGAAGCGCTTGAACGACACCTCCTCCCGCTGCTTGAAGCGCGCGAGCTGCTCTTCCTTCGAGATCGCCAGCCAGAACTTGACGAGCACCACCCCGCCGTCGGCGAGCTGCCATTCGAAGTCGTTGATTTCGCCATAGGCGCGTTGCCAGTCCGACTCGGAACAGTATCCCTCCACCCGCTCGACGAGCACCCGCCCGTACCACGAGCGGTCGAAGATCGTGATGTTCCCGTGCCGTGGGATGTGCCGCCAGAAGCGCCACAGGTACGGCTGCGCCCGTTCTTCCTCGGTGGGCGCGGCGATCGGCACGAGGCGATACTGGCGAGCGTCGAGCGCGCCGGTAATGCGGCGGATGCCGCCGCCTTTCCCCGCCGCGTCCGTGCCCTCGAACACCACGACCAGCGAGCGCTTCCGGAAGCGGCGGTCGCGGCTCAGCAGATTCAGCCGACCCTGCCACTTTTCCAGCTTCCTCTCATAGGCCTTCTTGGTCAGGCTGCTCGCGAGGTCGAGCGACGCCAGGACGTTACGGCGGTCCAGGTGCGGCGGCAGCGGTGCCGTAGTGGCGCGCCCCGCCTTGCCATCGGCGCTATCCAGCCGCTTGCGCATCGCGGCCAACAGCATCTTACCCACCGTCAGGTTGCGGTAACGCTCGTCCGTGCCCTCGAGCACGATCCACGGCGCCGCGGCCGAGCTCGTCATCCGCAAGGTATGCGCAGATACGGTGCGGAAGTCAGCGTAGCGCCGAAAGCGCGCCCAGTCCGTGCGGGTGACCCGCCAGCGCGCCGCAGGATTGCCCTGGAGGCGTTTCAGCCGGCGATACTGGTCTTCCTTGGACATGTGAAACCAAAACTTCACGAGGAGAACCCCCTCGTCGATCAGCATCTGCTCGAAGCGAACGATGCGGTCGATGGCGCTGTCCAGTTGGTCGGCCGAACCGCCGTCCATCACCCGCCCAATGATCGGCTGGGTATACCAGGACCCGAGAAAGATGCCGATACGGCCCTTCGGCGGCAGCAACCGCCAGAATCGCCACATCTCCGGGCGCATGCGCTCCTCCTCGGCCGGCGCGCCGAGGCCGTTCACCGCGATGTGACGCGGGTCCATCCAGGCGTTGAGGAGGTTGACGGTATCGCCCTTGCCGGCGCCGTCGACGCCACCCACCAGAATGACCACGGGAAACCGACACTGCTGCGCCAGATCGAACTGCGCATCGAGCAACGCCGCGCGTAGCCCCGGCTCCTCCGCATCGTAGGTCTCCTTGTCGATCTTGTGTCCAAGCTCCGCGGATGCGAACATGGCATCCCCACCTTCCTCTTGTGCCGATCAGCCGGTCACCTAGTGTAGAGGCCTCGAACGGGCGCGGCAACTCGCTCCCCAATCTACCGCCGACCTGGCGTCGACGCCACGGCGCCCCCTTCCGTCCCTCCCCCCGGTTGCGGGAGGAGGTGAGGTGAGGGGTCTTCTTGCCGTCGAACCAGCGGTGGATCAAGCTCGCCCCCCGGCCCTTGACCCCTTGCGTCACGGCGTTACAATCGGCTCTGCTTACGCCCGGCAGCGCCTCGCCGCGCTGCGGGCCTTCCAGTCACCACCTCCCGACGGACCGAAGAGGATTGCCATGAATCTCGCAATTCGGAAAGTAGCTGTTCTCGGTGCTGGGGTCATGGGTAGCGGTATCGCTGCGCACGTGGCAAATGCCGGTATTCCCGTTGTCCTGCTCGACATGGTTCCGCCCAGGGTTGGCACGGGCGAGGATCCGGCAGCCCCCGCTTTTCGCAACAAATTTGCCGCCGGTGCGCTCGCCCGGCTCGCCAGACAAAAACCGGCGCCGCTCTTCGCCGACGCGCTCATCGGCATGATCGAGACCGGCAACTTCGAGGACGACATGGCGAAGATCGCCGGCTGCGACTGGATCGTCGAGGCGGTCACCGAGGACCTGGCGATCAAGCAGAAACTGTTCGCCGCAGTCGAGCAGCACGCGAAGCCGGACGCCATCATCAGCTCAAACACGTCCGGTCTGTCGGTCCAGGGGATGACCGAGGGGCGCGGCGACAGCTTCAAGAAGCATTTTCTGGTCACGCATTTCTTCAATCCCGTGCGCTACATGCGCCTTCTGGAGCTGGTTGCTGGTGTCGAGACCGCGCCCGCGGTGCTGGCCGCGATGCGGCGATTCGGTGAAGAGACCCTCGGCAAGGGCATCGTGTTCGGCAAGGATACGACCAACTTCATAGCCAACCGCATCGGCACCTACGGCATGATGAAGGTGATGCAGGAAATGGCGGCGGCGGGATTCGGCGTCGAGGAGGTCGACGCCGTTTTCGGCCCCGCTCTGGGGCGACCGAAATCCGCGGTCTTTCGCACCGCGGACGTCGTCGGGCTGGACACGTTCGCGCACGTCGCTCGCAACTGCCACGACACGCTGGTAGACGATGAGGAGCGCGAGGTCTTCAGGCTCCCCGGCTTCGTGGCGACGATGCTGGAGCGCGGGTTGCTCGGCGACAAGGCCGGCAAGGGCTTCTACAAGAAGAGCGAGGACAGCCGCGGTGAGCGCGTGATCCTGAGCTTGAATCTGGAAACGATGGAATACGGCGAGCAAAAGAGCGCGCGGTTCGAATCCCTCGGCGCCGCCCGCAAGGCGACCACGACCGGCGCGCGCATCGCCGCCGTGCTTGGGGGCACCGATGCGGCGGCGAAAATCGCCGAGAAGGTCACGCTGCACACTCTGGCATACGCGTCCCGGCGGATTCCGGAGATCGCGGACGACGTCGTGAACGTCGACCGCGCGCTGTGCTGGGGATTCGGCTGGGAGCTCGGGCCGTTCCAGACCTGGGATGCGATCGGCGTGCAACGCGGTCTTGACCGCATGGCCGCGCTTGGCATCGCGCCCGCGCCCTGGGTGCGCGACATGGTGGCGGCCGGGCGCACCTCGTTTTACGCCGAGGATGGCCAGGCGACGACGTTCTGGAGCCGCGACACGGCCGTGCCGGCAGCGGTTCCTGTGAGCCGCCGCGCGCTCTCGCTCCACGGTCTCAAGCAGGGCACAAGCCGCCTGGCCGGAAATATGAGCGCCTCGCTGTGGGACATGGGCGACGGCGTTGCCCTGCTCGAGTTTCACACCAAGATGAACGCCATCGACACCGACATCATCTCGATGCTGCATCAGGCCGTCGACACCGCCGAACGCGACTGCCGCGGGCTGGTCATCGGCAACGAGGCCGAAGCGTTCTCGGCTGGCGCCAACATCTTTTTTCTGCTGGGCGCCGCCAAGCAGGGCCAGTACGACGTCATCGCCAGGATGATCGACGGGTTCCAGGCCGCGAATCAGCGCCTGCGCTACAGTCTCGTCCCGGTGGTGACGGCGCCGCACGGCCTGACGCTCGGCGGCGGCGCCGAGGTCACCATGGGCGGAAACGCCGTGCAGGCCGGCGCCGAGCTCTATATGGGCCTCGTAGAGGCCGGCGTCGGGCTCATTCCCGGGGGCGCGGGCAACCTGCAACTGCTGCGCAACGTCTATGGACCCTTCGCCGCCGATCGCGCCTTCGACGCCATGCCATTCATCCAGAAAGTGTTCATGGCCGTGGGCATGGGCAAGGTCTCGACCTCGGCAGAGGAAGCGCGAGCGATGGGCTTTCTGAGCGCCAGCGACGGCATCAGCCTCAACCCCGACTTCGTCCTCGGCGACGCCAAGGCGCGCGTCATCGGCATGGCCGAGTCCGGATTCCGCCCGCCGCGGCCGACCGCATTTTTCCTGCCGGGCCCAAGTGGTAAGGCGACCATCGACATGATGCTGTACGATATGGAGCTGAACCGGCAGATTTCCGGGCACGATCGGCTCATCGGCGCCAAGCTGGCGACCGTGCTCACGGGAGGTGACACCTCTTCGTCCCTGCCCGTGTCCGAGGAAAAGCTGCTCGAGATCGAAAAGGAATGCTTCCTGAGCCTGTGCGGCGAAGAGAAGACGCACGCTCGCATCGCCCACATGCTGCAGACGGGCAAACCCCTGCGCAACTAGCCGGCTCGGCAGAGAGGAGATCCACCATGTCTCGAAGAGTAGTCATAGCGAGCGCCGTCCGCACTCCGTTCACGCGGTCGCACAAAGGGGAGCTCAAGGATACCCGCCCGGACACCATGGCGGCGTGGGCGATCAAGGAGGCCATCGCCCGCGTCCCGGGGCTCGAAGCCAGGGATATCGACGACGTGATTGTCGGTTGCGCCATGCCGGAGGGCGAGCAGGGCATGAACGTCGCGCGCATCGCGGCCCTGCTGGCGGGCCTGCCGAGCTCGGTTCCGGCCATGACGGTCAATCGGTTCTGCTCATCCGGCGTGCAGTCGATCGCGCTGGCGGCGCAGGCCATTGTGGCGGGCACGACAGAAATCGCGGTTGCGGGCGGCACGGAGTCGATGACCATGGTGCCGATGGGTGGCAACAAGCCGAGCGCCAATCCTGGCATCATGAGCACCGCTCCGGAGGTCTACACCTCCATGGGCGCGACCGCCGAGATCGTGGCGGCGACGTTCGGCGTCTCGCGTGACGAACAGGACCGCTTCGCGCACGAGAGCCAGCGGCGCGCGGCGGCCGCAAGTGGCGCCGGGAAATTCAGCGACGAGATCTTCCCGGTGACGGTGCGCGTCTTCGACGCGGCCGGGCGCGCCAGGGAGATAGCCCTGGCGCGCGACACCATTCTGCGGCCCGATACCACCCTGGAAGCTCTGCAGGCCCTGCGGCCGGCATTCCGCCCCATCGGCGGCACGGTCACGGCGGGAAACGCATCGCCTCTTACCGATGGGGCGGGCGCCGCCGTCGTGATGAGCGAGGAACGCGCCGCGGCACTCGGCGTGGCGCCCCTCGGGTATTTCGTCGACTTTCAGGTTGCCGGCGTCCCCCCGGAGATCATGGGGACCGGGCCCGTCCCGGCGGTCCGCAAGCTCCTCGCGAAGAATCACCTCGCGGTTGGCGACGTCGACGTTTTCGAGCTCAACGAGGCGTTTGCGGCACAAGCCGTGTATTGCATTCGCGAGCTCGGGCTCGACCCGGAACGCGTCAACCCGAACGGCGGAGCGATTGCCCTGGGGCACCCGCTCGGGGTCACGGGAACGCGGCTCACGGCGACGATTCTGCGGGAGCTCAAGCGGCGCGGCGGGACGTACGGCGTCGTTACGATGTGCATTGGCGGCGGCATGGGAGCCGCCGCGTTGTTGCGCGCGGCATGACCGCTCGCCCCTCCTCCCGCTTGTGGGGGGAGGGTCAGGGTGGGGGCGGACGATGCGGCGCGTGGAGCCCTTATGACCAAAGAAACACCCGAAAAGGACACTTTCGAGCCGCTCGTCCGGGCTCTGGTAGCGGGCGAGCGCCGGTTGCATGAGCTGCCCGGCGACCTCGCGGCGGACGAGGCGGCGCGGATTCGACGGCTCGCCCTGGAGGAAATCACCGGCGCCGACCTGACCAGTCTGGGAACGTACTCTTTCTCGGCAGCAACGGCGTCGACCCGACACTGCGAAAACTTCGTCGGCGCGGCCCACATACCCATCGGCGTCGCCGGCCCGCTGCCCGTCAAAGGGCGCTTCGCGGCCGGCGACTTCTACATCCCGCTGGCGACGACCGAGGGCGCTCTCGTGGCCAGCGTCAATCGCGGCTGCGCGGCTCTGCGTCGCGCCGGCGGCGTGACGGCGCTGGCCGAGAACGCGGGGATAACGCGCGCCCCCGCCTTCAGGACCGCGGGGATCGCGGAATCCCATGCCCTCGTCGCGTGGGTGCGGAAGAACTTCGATCGCCTCGCCGACGTCGCGCGGAAAAGTGACCCCTTCCTGCGGCTCATCGACGTCGAACCGCACATCATGGGCACGACGGTCTACCTGCGCTTCATCTTCGACACCGGCGACGCCATGGGCATGAACATGGCGACGATCGCCTGCGACCGCATGGTGCGGGACGTGATTTCTCCCGAGACGGGTGCGCCGTGCCTGGCCCTTTCGGGGAACTTCTGCGTGGACAAGAAACCCGCCATGCTGAACATTCTGCGCGGGCGCGGCAGGCGCATAAGCGCCGAGGTCACGCTGAGCGGGGAAATCGTGCGCGAGGTCCTCAAGACGACCACAGCGGCCCTGCTCGAGGTTCATGCTCGCAAGATTCTTCTCGGATCCATCGCCGCCGGAGCGCTCGGCTTCAACGCTCATTTCGCCAATGTCGTGGCGGCATTTTTTCTCGCAACGGGGCAAGATGCCGCGCACGTGTCCGAGGGTGCCCTCGGCATCACCATCGTCGAGCGGCGGGAACCGGATGGCGCGTACGTGGCGGTTCAGATGCCGGACGTGCCGCTCGCAGCGATCGGCGGTGGCACCGGTCTGGCCACTCAGAAAGCGGCGCTTCGCCTGCTCGGCGTCGACCCTGCGAGCAGCGGGCGGGCTCCCGGTGAAAGCGCGCTGGCTCTCGCCGAGATTCTGGGCGCCGCTGTGCTCGCCGGTGAGCTGTCGCTGCTCTCCGCCCTCGCCTCGAGCGACCTCGCGAACGCGCACCTCGCCCTGGCTCGCGGCGTGCAAACGAAATAGCCGCGCCGCGAGACGACGTCAGCGACTCAGGGAGAACGAGAGCGGCAGGAGCTCGCCGAGTGTCCTGCACACCGTCGTCCCGTCCGCTCCGACCATGATCACTTCGAGCTCCGCCGTGCCGAGCTCGGCCAGGACTTGCCGGCACGCGCCGCACGGGGACACCGGCGGATCGACGTCGGCGGCGATCGCCATCGCCGCGAACGGCCGCGGCTTCGCGGGAAGCGCGGTCACCGCGGTAAACACCGCCGTGCGCTCGGCGCAGATCGTCAGTCCGTAGGAGGCATTCTCGACGTTGGCGCCCGTAATGATCTCGCCGTCGGTCGTCAGCAGCGCCGCGCCTACTCTGAACTGCGAATACTTGCAGTACGCTCCCGCCTTGGCCGCAACTGCAGCAGCCACCAGCTCTTTGCGCTTTTCCTCGGTGAGGAGATACCCCATCAGAATCGCTCCTTCAGGATCGCGATGAGCTCCTCTGCCTCCGCCGGCAGACGCCAGTCCCACAGGCGCCGCAAAGGCCGGCGAGCGCCACCGCTGAGATGAATCCCGCAGCCATAGTCGTGACCTTCGAACCGCACCCAGTGCGCCCCGAGTCGGTAGAGATCGAAGAGGCGTGAAAAGGAAACCCCGCCGCCTGACGTCCGATAGAGCCCGTAGTAAGCATCCGCGGCGGCGACCAGAAAGAAATCGACGCCGGCGCGCCGCGCGGCGCGCGGTCCCAGGTCGTGGGGCGCCGCGCCGAGCATGATCGTGTGGAGACGATGGCCGGCCGCGTCCAGCTCGATGCGCCGTGGCCGGAAGTCCAATACGAGGAAACTGCGACCGCGACTGGTGAGCTCGCGGCGATAGGTCAGCCGCGCCAGCGCCTCCACACGACGCGTACGACGCTCGGAGCGGCGCAAAATCGCTCGCTCGGTCAGCGATAGCGGGGCGTTGGTTGCGAGCCGTTCCAGCACCTCCTCTCGCAGCTCGGGTGCGGACTGCCTCAGCAACTGCTCCAGCACCGTCATCCAGCGATCGCCCAGGGCCTGCTCGGGGCCAGCAGTCAGACGGTGCTCCACCATGCGCACGACAAAGTCCGCAGCCTCGTCTCCCGGGAAGTGCCGCGCCGCGATGATCGCCGCCGCACTCGCGTGCTCCTCGTCGACGACCAGGTCCTGACAGCGATCACGAGCGACATAGAAGGCCTCGTCTGCCCAGAGGTGGTGATCATACCAGTAGATCGCGGTGCCATTCTTCAGCAGCGCCTCCAGCGCGGTTTCGAGCTGGTCCAGCTCCTGGGAGCGCGCCATGCCGCTGACGCCCAGGTCAGCAATCACGATGCGGTCGGGAGGGCTCGAGAGCGGATCGTTCGCCAGACGGGTGAGCTCGACGGCGAGGCGCGACGGCGAGAGGTAGCGGACCGTGGCACCGGTCAGCTTGCGCCGAAGCAGCGCGGTCGAGACGAAACCGTCAAAGTCCCAGCGGCTGAGAATCACGTCCGTGAGCCCCGCGACCTGTTCGAGACGGGAAGAGTCGCTCGCCAGGTTGGGGGCCGTGATCACGGTCTGTTCCAGATCAGCGGTCACGCCGCCGCCGTGCAGCTCGACCATGGACTGATCGACGAAAAGCTGGACGGGATCGAGACCCGAGAACGCCATGCGGGTGACGCCATCCGAACCCGACGACGCAAACGCGAACATGGATTGCCACGCGCCAGTGGCTTTCGCGCGTGCCACGACGCCCCGCCACACGACAAGCTGAGCGATCGCGAGGACACCCAACGCCGACCAGTATTCCCAGCTCATGACGGTGCTATCCTTCGCCTGGAAGTAGGGCGCGCGCGGTTCAACCGGCGGCAAGCGCCGGATCAGCGGCGCGCTTGCGCGCGTGCAACGCCTGATGACCCCGCGTCAATGCCGAGGAAATCGCCGTTTCGGCCGCGGCATGATGATACGCGGCGGCATTGGCGGCGGCGATGACCCAGTTCAGCGCCTGAATCAGATCATGCCGCGCGCGATCGGCAGCGGCGATGACGGCTCGACGTTCCGGCTCGTGCTCGCCGGCTCCCTCCGCCGCACCGAGCTCCGCCAGCCAGACGGCGGCGCGGTCGAGATCCCGCGCCTCGGCACCGGCCGCGAGCAGCGCCTCGCGATGAAGGCGCACGTGCGGCAACACGGCCACCAGGTAGTCTGCGGCCAGCCGCGGGGTGCTCACGTCCAGAACCACGCCCCGGCCCAGGTCGCGGAGCAGTTTCTCACGGTGCGGATGCTCCTCGAAGGCGATCTGCGCGACGCTCAGGACGTGGCGCTTCCACCGCGTCAGCTCGGTGGTCGCTGCGGGCGCCTCGCCACCGTCCAGGGCGACGGCCTCCGTGACGACATCGGCGATGGCCTGCTCCAAGGACCCGCGCAGCGCCTTCAAGCGGAGTTGCCAGTTCGGGCCGATCTTGGGCGCTACAAAGCAATCGAGTACCTGACCATGATGATCCAGACAGGCGATTACCTCATCCGCAAGCGTTGCGACATCCGTGATCGATACATCCTCTGGAATAAATCGCGCCATGATCTAGCAATCGCCCTTCTTTGTTCCTTCGAACTTGTCGTCTTCGAGAATATACCAGTAAAAATCCTCTCTACCATCCAGGTCGGTCGTCTCCACAAAACAATACTGATCGGTATAGCTCTCATTGCGATATGCTCGCAACGTGTGCGTACCGTCGCCGATCCCGTCCCACAGAGTTTCCGCGAGCCCGTTGTTGTCCACCGATCCGCGTTGGCTGCCGTCTATGGCGATCCATAGCCGGCCATCGCTATTGTTGCGGACGATGATATCGTGATTATCATCGACGACTTCTTCCACCTCGTCGCACGAAATGGCAACAACGAACGGGATGAGAGCCAGCAAGCAAACAGACAGGTTTTTCATGTGCGATCGTCCGTTCCCGTACAAAGTTACGACCTCGCTCCCGGGCGCGACCGTCCTGGAGCTCCCCGGAGCCGCTTACAACCCAGTGTAGAGCGAACCATGGCGATTTTCACGGTGGGTGGCGAGCGCGCCGCACCTGAGCTCGTTCCTCGCGCCGCTCACGGGGCACGGGTTGGGGTGGGGAGAGGCGAACCGTGCCGCCCCGCCTCTTGTCGCCCGGCACGGCGGAGTGTAGAACGAGCGTATGCCGCGTCACGAGCTCCACGGCCGCGGCGCCCGGCGCCGTGGGAACCGGCGCCCCCAACCGCTGTCCAACGTGGGCAGTACTGCCAGCGCGGCGCCGGTTACGCGCCGAACCGATATTGCCCAAAGGAGGGTAGACATGGTCATCCGGCCGTTCATTTTCGTCTCTGCAGCACGGCACGCGAGATGGCAATTCAAGGCATTGGCCGTCTTTCTGGCGGCGGCCGCGGCGATTGCCGTCATCTGGCACCGACAGCCCCCCGCCCTGGTGGCGGCGGCGCCGATCCAGGCGCGCCTGGAGCTGGCGGCAGGGCGCGTTCTGGTCACGGGTGCCGCGGGGGAACAGCGCGTCTCCTCGGGAGCCGCACTGTTTCCGGGAGACCACGTCGCGGCGACGGTCGGATCGCGAGCACTCGTTCGCCTCGCGGACGGCGCCGGCGTTTTCCTCAACGGCGGCTCGACCTTGACCTTGCGGCACGACGCGGTGGAAATCGACGAGGGCCAGGCGTGGCTCGATATCCCGGCAATCGACCGCGAGCCTCTGACCTACCGCCTCGGGGCGACCGCCCTCAGCGCCTCGGACGCGGGGATCTCGGTACAACGGACTGCCGAAACCACCGACGTGTATGTCGCGCGTGGGCTGGCGGTCGTGACAGCAGCGGGTGGGCGCGTGGAGGTGCATGCCGGGGAGCGCGCCGCCGTGAGCGGTAGCAACGCGCCCGCGGTCTCTCCGGTGGCGTTTTGGGACGACTGGACCGGTGGCATGGCGGATCGACCGACCGCCTCGGCGGCCTCCGCGGCGGGCGCCGGCACCATCTACGGCATCGACCTTACCGCCCCGCCGGGCACACCCGCGCTGCCGCTGACCCTCAGCCGACAGGCGGTGCACGCAACCATTCGCTCGGGGCTCGCCGAGACCGAGGTCGACCAGACCTTCTACAACCCGGGCACTCAGCCGATCGAGGGGTGGTACTGGTTCAGCGTGCCAGAGGGAGCCGCGGTCACCAGCTTTGCCGTCGAATTCGGCGGTGAGATGATCCCCGCGCAGCTCGTCGAACGCGAAGCTGCGGCAACCGGCTACGCGCGCGGCGTCGCCCGAGGCGACGCCCCGGCGCTCCTCGAGTGGATCGATGGCACGACGTTTCGCGCCAGGATTTACCCGATCGCGCCGGCGGCATCTCGCCGCGTCGTCCTGCGCTATATGGAGCTGCTGCACCTCGCGGATGGTCGCATTCGCTACCTCTACCCCATGCGTTCGCCGCTACCGGCCAAGATCGGCGAGCTCTCGCTCACCGTCGACTTGGGCCCGGAGGCGGACCAGATGACGCTGGCGACCCTGGCCGAGGCGCGCCTGGAGCAGGGAGGGCGGCTGGTGTCGATGCGCCGCTCCGGGTTCACGCCGCAGGCGGACTTCCTGCTCGAAGCGACGTACAAGACGCCGCCGCCGGCCATTCGCGTTGCGCGGGCCGCCAGCGGCAGCGACACGGCCGACTACGTGATGGTCCGCTACACGCCTGACATGAGTTGGGAGGCGGCGACCGCCCCGGGTCTGACTGTCGCGGTTGTGGTCGACACTTCGGCAGGTGGATCCACGCCGGCACGCCAGCAGCGCACCGCGCTCGCAGAAGCGATTCTGCGGTCGCTGTCGGCGCAGGACCGGTTTTGCCTCGTGGCGCTCGATGTCGAGGCGACGGTGCTTCATCCTGCGGCCGGAGTGGCGGCGGCGACGGACGAGGAGATTTCCCGTGCGCTCGAGGCGCTGACGGATCACGGCAATGGCGGCGCTACGGACCTGACAGCGCTGTTCGGTGAGGCCCTCGGGCGCATCCACGGGGGCGAACAGGCGGCAGTCGTCTATCTGGGCGACGGGGTGCCGACGTCGGGAGAGCTGCGCGGCGATCAGCTCGTGGAGCGGCTGCGGCGCGCGGTTGCGGCGTCGGTGGCGAGGTTTTATACGGTCGGGGTGGGCACGGAGGTGAATCAACCGTTGCTGGAGGCGCTCGCGCGCGCCGGCGGGGGGCGGGCCTATGCGCTGAGCTCCGGCGAGGATGCTACCGACGTGGCACTGCGCCTCTCTGCGGCCATGAAAACACCGGCGCTCACAGACTTCGCTCTCGATGCGGGTGCTGGCCTCGATGAAGTGTTTCTCAGCGCGGCCGGGAAAGTTTCGCAGGGCGACGAAGTGGTGTTGCTGGCGCGCTCGCATCACCCGATTCCGGACGCCGTGCGCGTGACCGGCAAGATCGCCGGAGCACCTGTCGATCGCTCCTACGCCGTCCACTATGAATCCCAGGAGCTCGGGCCATTCGTCGCACGGCTGTGGGCTCGGGAGCAGCTCCGGGCGCTGCTGGCCACCGAAGATCTGCGCAGCACCCGGGGTCACATCGTCAAGCTCGGCCTCGAATACGGGTTGATGACCCCATTCACGAGTCTCCTCGCGGTTCCCGGCGCGCCCCGCCGCGCCGGCGCGCGCCCGGGCTCGCAAGCCAGCGACGTCCGGCTCGGCCAGGCGCAGGAGCCTCGGCGAAACAGCGCAGTTTCGGCCAAATCAAAGTCGGAGGGAATGTTCAGCGACTTGATTCAGGAGCTGGCGGCGCCCGCGGAGAAACGCGCGGCCGAAGCTCCGATGCCGGCGACCGCGCCGGTGAGGACAGAGGCGCTGCACCAGCTCGCAGCCGACGAGCCAATGCCGCAGGACGCCGAGGAAGCCGCGACGCAAATGGCGCCGGCATCACTGGCGTCGGGCCGGGCCGACGACAAGGACGCGATTGGCGCAAAGAAAGTCGAGGCGGGGCGCGAGCTCGGCTACATCACCGCCGCGGGAACGGCGTCGAGCGCGGCGGACGTGGTGCGCGAGCGCCGGCAGGAAACGCGGGCACAGGCGAGCTTGCTGCCCTGTAGTGACGCTTCGCAACGACCGCTGCTCGAGCGCGTGCGACTGTGGCGGTCACGATTGGGCTGGTCCCCGACCGGAAGAGACCTGATCGCGGCGTACGAAGCGGCGCGTGACCACTGCGAGCTGTCCGACTGGAGCGCCGAATCGGCGTTCCTGCGCCTGATTGAACGTCGCATCGATGACGCCGCAGTGGCGGCAAGTCTGCTGACCTACTTCGGAAACAACCCGACCGCTCTCCGCTACCTGGCCGGGCGGCTCGCCCGCCACGCCGTCGACGACGAGCTGATGTCGATCGTGGATCGCGCGGTCGCGGGCAAGGTCGTGGACTGGACCCAGCTCGACGCCGACCTGGCGCGCGAACCCGACGCGGAAAAGCGCGTCGCTCGCCTGCGCGCCGTGGTAGAGGCCGCGCCCGACAGCCCCGAAGGGGCATATCGCCTTATTCGCGCGCTCGCCGCCGCCGGGAGAGCGGACGAAGCGCTGCTCCTGGGGCGGCGGCTCGAAGGCGACGGCCTGCTCACGCCGCGCGTAGCGCGCGCGCTCGGGGATGTGTTGGCGGGGAAAAACGAGACCAGGAACGCGATCCGGACCTACTCGGAGATCGTCGAGTTCGATCCCGACAGTGCCGAGTCGCGCCGCCTTCTGGGCGACACGCTGCTGGCTCATGGCTGGTATGACGCTGCATATCGCCAGTATGCGGCGCTGGCGGACCCGGCGAGCGGCGCCGGCACCGGCGTCGCCGTCAACTCCGGCAGAACTGGGGCCGCCGCCCAGGATGCACTGCGCCTCGCGGCGGCGGCGGCCGGCGCCGGCCGCGTCGATGAGGCGCTGCGGATCGAACGGGGCGTGGCGTTGGCGCCCGGTTCACCGGGTCCCGAGGATCCGCGACGGTGGGCGCGACTCGCCTCGGCGGCGAGACTCGCCGCGATGATCGCGGCTCCCGCCACCGGCGGCGGCCGGCCAGCGGCGCCCGCGGAGGCGAACAAGCGCCTTCAGGAACAGCTCGAACGAAAGCTCAAGGAGCTCGACGTGTTCCGCGGGCCGTCCACGGTCGTCATCGTCACCTGGGAGAATCTCTTCGCCGGCCTGCGTCTGGACCCGGCGCAGGCCGACGGCGGCGGCAGCGTCGGTGAAACCGTGGATGCGCCGCAAGTCGGGCTCGCCGCCGCGTTCCTCCCCGCGGGCTCCGCGGCAGCCACCGCCGTGACGGCCGAACGCCTTCCCGGAGCGGAGCAGGGGCAAGTGCCTGTGCGCGTGCACCGCATCCAGTGGGACGGCTCTCGATTCTCTATTCGGGTGGAAGAGCAGGCGCTGGGCGCCGATCGCGTCCGCGTCGGGGAGCGCCTGTCGTGATTGCCGTCGAGCTTTTCGGGCACCTGCTCGGAACCGCCGCCAGCGGCCTCGAGGTGCTTGCGATCGGGGTGTCGGCGCTGGCGGCGGGATCGTTGGCGTGGATCTTTCGGCGCCCGCTGCTGGACCGCTTGCGGCGGGCAGACGCGCTGGCCAGGCCGCGACAGGCCGCGGCGTGGTCGGGAATGGTGGTCGCGCTGGCGCTCGGCGCCGGCTTCGAGCTCACGCCGACCTCATTCGAAGCGGCCGGAGCAGTCGTCGGACCGGCGCTACGCTTCGGGCTCAGAGTGCTGCTCGCGGGTACCGGTGGGTTGGTGGCGTTCACGCTGGTTCTCGCGCCTTTCGGTGCCCTGGCCCGCGCGCCGGCGGCCGCCGCGGTGCCGGGCCCCGACCACGAGATTCTCGGCCTGGAAACTGCCGTTGCCCGCGCCACGGCCGCGCTTGCCGAGCTGGAAAGAATGCGGGACAAACTCCTCGCGGGACCTGTCGTCGCCGGCGACCCCGCATTGCTCGCGCAACAGGAAGAGGCCGTGGCCGACGTCCAGCGCCACCTCGCCGCGACCCGGCAGATTCTGGATTCGGCCGCCGCGCTGCTGATTCGCAAGCGCTGCGAGCAGGTCGTCTCCGGCCTACTTCAGCGGCGCCCGGACGCTCTTCTCGCGGCGGTCTCGCGCCCCGCTCACCCGGGGGCGCCGCGGCTCCAAGCGATTGCCATCGCCAGCAAGGCCACCCGCTCGTTCGTGTCCGGACTGGCGGCCGCGCGCAGCGACGTCGCGGCGATCGCCGCCCCGTTCTCCGGCAATCCCTATCTCGGCCCCGACTTCTCTCCCGGCGCTCAGATCGCCGACGTCGATCACCTTCTCGCGCGGCTTGAGGGCACCTACGGGAGAATGGCCGCGCAGCTCGAGCTCGTCGGGGCGCGCGAGGAAGCCGCCGCGCTCGCCTCCGCGGCCGCGGCGGCGGCCGTGGCGGGCAGCCCGGCCCCGGGCGCACAGGAACATCCGGAGGTCCTGGCAGACGTGCTCTGCGCCGTTGCCGAGATCGATGGCGAGCTCGACCGCCTGCTCGATTCGCTCGGCCAGGATGGCCCCGACGTGCCGCGCGCGCATCTGCTCCTCAGCGCCGCCACCGAGAGCCGGGGCCCGACCGCCGAGCTCACCGATCTGTTGGAAGCCTACGAGAGTCTGCGGCACTCGAACACCGCCGCCACCACCACTGCCCGCAGGGGAAATCCTGAACGTTGAGCGCGCTGCCGATACAAGTCACAGACTTGACCAAGCGGTACGGATCCATGCTCGCTGTCGACGCCATCCGCTTTGAGATGAGCCAGGGCGAGTGCCTGGGGCTGCTTGGCCCCAATGGCGCCGGGAAAACCACCACCGTGCGCATGATTGCGTGCTTCACTCCGATTACGTCGGGATGCGCCCGCGTTTTCGGCCTCGACGTCGCCTCCAAGCCGCGCGAGGTCAAGGCCTTCCTCGGCATCTGTCCGCAGGAGGACAACCTTGACCCCGACTTTTCGGTGCGCCGCAACCTGCTGGTGTTTGCGCGCTACTATGATATCCCGCGCGCGGAAGCGCGGCGGCGCGCCGATGAGCTGCTCGCCTTCGTTCAGCTTACCGACAGGGCCGATGCCTTGATCCCCGAGCTTTCCGGGGGCATGAAGCGCAGGTTGATCCTGGCGCGCGCGCTCATCAACGAGCCGCGCCTCCTCCTGCTCGACGAGCCCACCACGGGCCTCGACCCACAGGCGCGGCACCTGCTCTGGAACCGCGTGCGGCAGCTCAAGGGCCAGGGGGTTTCGGTGCTGCTGACCACGCACTACATGGAAGAGGCGGCGCAGCTCTGCGATCGCGTCATCCTCATGGACGGCGGGCGCATTCTCCTGGATGGACCACCAGCTCGCCTGGTCGCTCAGGAGGTCGGGCGTGAGGTCGTCGAGATCTGGAACGTCGCGGACGAGGTCCGCCGTTTCGTTGCGGAAAACGCCTGGCGAACGGAGCAAGTCGAAGACCGCATCTATGTCTATGCCGACTCCGGTGGAGCCGTTACCGCGCGACTCACCGAGCACTTCCCGGGCCAGGAGCACCTGATGCGGCACGCGACGCTCGAAGACGTTTTTCTGCTGCGCACCGGGAGGACTCTGCGAGAATGACCGACCAGGAGCCGACACCGGCGCCACGACTAGCCCCTGCCTTCCGCAACGTGTCCCGGCGCGCCCGTCGAGTATGGCAGCGCAACTTTGACGTGTTCCGTGCCACCTGGCTGACGAGCTTCATTCCGCCGCTGCTCGAACCTGTTTTCTACGTCCTCGCGTTTGGCTTCGGTCTTGGAAGCCTGGTGAGGACGGTGCCATACAAGGGCGGCACCATCGACTATCTGCCGTTCATGGCGCCGGGTGTCATCGCCGTGGCGGCCATGTTCTGGTCCTACTTCGAGACCACCTTCGGTTCCTTCGTGCGGATGTATTATCAGCGGACCTTTGACGCCATCATCTCGACCCCGCTGCTGGTCGAGGACGTCATTGCCGGCGAATGGCTATGGGGCGCGACCAAGTCGGTAATCGCCGGGACGATCATGCTGCTCATGCTGTCGCTGTTCGGGCTGGTGGCCTGGCCGAGCGGCATCCTGGTCGTGCCGCTGGTCTTCGCGTGCGGCTGTGTGTTCTCCGCCCTCGGGCTGGTCGCCACCGCGCTCGTCCCCAAGATCGACGCGTTCAACCTGCCGATGTTCGTGCTCATCTTCCCGATGTTCCTGTTCAGCGGGACATTTTTCCCGCTCGACATCCTCCCGCCGTGGGCACTGGCGGTGGCCATGACGCTCCCCCTCACGCACGTGTGCTCGTTGATCCGGGGAGCGTGCCTGGGAGTGCTGCCGCCGTTTTGGCTGGGGAGCGTGGGGTACCTTGCCGTGGTCACTCCAGTGACGGTTTTGTTGGCGCTGCGGCTGATGCTCCGGCGGCTGGTGAAGTAGGCGGCGAGACGGCGTCGCGGGCGCCTCGCGCGCTGCGGAAAAATCAAGGCACCCGAGCGCTGTACCAGATGTCCGCGTCAAACGTGCCCTCCGGATCGGTGAGCACGTGGACAAAGTAGAGGTAGGCTCCATCGCTCGTGAGCGCGGGCTCGCCCGCGATCCCGCGGATCACCAGCTCCGGAGCGCTCCAGGCGCCGTCCTCGAGGGCCGATCGATAGATTGCCATGCCTTCGGCAGGGCCGCCACGATCCGAGGAGAAGTACATGGCCGTGCCATCAGCCGAGAAGGTCGGCTGGATTTCGGTAGCGTAGCTGTTGATGGGCGGGCCCACCGCGACCGGAACGTTCCAGGCGCTGCCCTCCCGGCGCGAAGACCAGAGGTCGTAGCCACCCTCGCCGCCGGGCCGCGTGGAGGCGAAGTAGAGCGTGACGCCATCGGGATGGATTGCTTGCTCGCCGTCGAGGTATTCGGAATTCGGCGGCGCGCCCAGGTTGCTTCCCGGTCCTGGGACGCCGCCGACGACGTCAGCGGCGTAGACGTCCAGGATGTCGTCCAGAGGCGGATCTTGCGTATAGCCGGTGTTGGTCGCTCGCAGCGAATGAAAATAGACCATATTCCCGTCGGGCGAGAAGCTGACCTCTCCGTCGAGAGATTGGTCGACGCCCCGGCCGAGGTCGAACAGCGCCGGTGTCCCCCAATCGGCGGGACCCGCGCCCCGCGTCGAAACGTAGGTGCTGTTGTCGGGGGACAGTATCCCCTCGGGCGTGAGGTTCTCCAGGACGTCGGTGGTAAACAGAAAGTAGAGACGCTGCCCGTCGCCGGAGATCTCGATGGCGTCCTCGGGGCAGGGCGTGTTGACGGCCGCGCCCAGACGAACGGGCTGGCCCCAGTCCGGGGCGGCCGAGCTCGGTGTGTGCGCGTCGACCCGGGTATGGGGCGGCTTGGCGCACTGGGGTGTCTGGGGCGGCTCCCGGAAAAGCTCTATCGCCCCAACATCCAGAGACCCGGATCCAAGAGACGGAACCTCGAGCTCGCGCGACTTGCTGATGTATCCAGGGTGCTGAAACCCGATGCTGTAGCTGCCGGCCGGAAAGGCGGCGCCGCCGTTGCGAAGGACGAACGAACCGTCGTCACCCGTCTCGGCTTGCCACTGCGCGAGCGCGAATCCGCCTGCCAGAGCGGCGGCCGCGACCAGCAGCGGGACGCCGAAGCGCCGCTGGCGGCGGTGCAGGAATGCCGCGACCAGCGCCAGTGCCGTGAGGGCGCCGGCCACGGGCAGCGCCGGCACACTGCTCATGAGGTCAAGCACCACAATGCTCCCGCCTGGCGAAGCGCCGTGAAGCGAGATGGTGCCGGTGATCTCGATGACGCTCGATGCGGGCTGCGCGGCGACCACGGCGACACCGAGGCTGCCGCAGGCGAGGGTGAGCGCCGCGGCTGCCCTGGAGATCGCTTTTCGCGGAGCCGGAGCTTGCAGGTCGCGTTTCATGACCGTCCTGGCCAATTTTGCCGTGGTGAATCGACAAGTGGATTCACTCGGAAGAAACGAGCTTGATCTCGCCGGGACCAGACCAGGTTCAGCGACCTTGCGGTCGACTCGTCAGGTCCCTCGGGGCGGGCCTCCAACCCGCTCGGATCTATCCAATCATCTTCGCTACGCCCAGTCTT
>JACPHN010000076.1 GCA_016188575.1 Candidatus Schekmanbacteria bacterium | reverse complement strand
CCAGGAAAAGTCCCGCCTCCAGGACGAGAATGCCGCCCTGCGCCGAAAGCTCGGCAACGACCCACCCATTGGAGACAGTCAGGCGATGCGGCGCGCCCTGGATCTGGCCCGGCGTATCGCTCCTTCGGACGTGACCGTCGCCATTCTGGGCGAAACCGGCACCGGCAAGGAGATCCTCGCCCGCCACATTCATCAATTGAGCCCGCGCCACGAAGGGCCATTCGTTGTCGTCGATTGCGGCGCCATACCCGAAGGGCTGATCGAAAGCGAGCTGTTCGGGCACGAAAAAGGCGCCTTCACCGGTGCGTCGGGGGCGCGAAAAGGCCGCTTTCGCGAGGCGGAGGGGGGAACGGTCTTGCTGGATGAGATCGGAGAGCTGTCCACGCACATGCAGACGCGACTGCTCCGGGCCCTGCAAGAGCGAACCGTGCAACCCGTCGGAGGAACGGGTCGGGTGCCGGTAGACGTGCGCATCCTCTGCGCCACACATCGGGATCTCGACGAGATGGTCGAGAGCGGGCGGCTCCGGCGCGACCTCTACTATCGAATCGCCATCATCGCGCTCGCAATCCCACCGCTGCGCGAACGAGAAGCGGACATCATGCTGCTCGCGCGGCATTTCCTGCGCCTGTACAGCGGTGGCTCCGGGCGGGAGCTGGCGGGATTCGTGCCGGATGCGGTCCAGGCGATGGCGGCGCATGACTGGCCCGGCAATGTAAGAGAGCTGGAGCATCGCGTGCAGCGCGCGGTGATCCTTGCCGAGCCTCCGTGGGTTACGCTGCGCGACCTGGGCCTCGAACCGCCCGGCGGAGCGGCCGCCGCCGAGCAGTCGACCCCGAGCGGCTGGAGCGCGGGACGTGCCTACCGCGATGCCAGAACGGCGGCGCTGGAGCGCTTCGAACGCGATTTCGTCGCAGCCGCCCTGCGCCATTACGGTGGCAACGTATCGAAGGCCGCCGCGGCGACGGGGGTGTCGAGGCAATACTTTCAACGGCTCATGAGCCATCACGGCGTCGGTAGTTTCGCATTCCGGCCACGCCGTTCGGCAGGTGACCGAGGGGGCGAAGAGCGCGAAGAGAGCGGCACGGACGGAACTGACCGGCCGGGGGGAGTCAGGTGAGACCTGACTCGGCACCGGTGCCACCGCGACGTGAGGCTCGTCTCGGGAGCCAGACAGGTGGTGCCCGCCGGTCTCCGCCCATCACCGCTGCTCTGCTGGAAAGGAGAGCACACGTCAGGCACGAGCGTGACCGCCATGTCGGCGTCGAGCACGAGGTTCTGCATGGATCAGTCGCATCGCACGAAGTGTGGCGGCTCAACCAGAGCCAAGCCGCCGCGGCTGCTCGAGCCGTGCGCCAGCCCGGAGCCACGACAAGCCATCCTCCTCGGCAGGCACCGGGTTCACCCACACCAGGTTCCGCAACGCGGGCACTTTTGGTGCCATTCGACCGAGAAGGCCTCTAACCTTTTCGTCGATCGAAACGATCGCATGATCTGCCGCCATGGCGGTTTCGACAAGGTGCAGGTCCTTCAAAACCGCCGCCTCAATCGCCACGGGCAGCTCGAGCGTTTCTACCTCCGCAACCAAGCTTCCCAGCTCCGCGTCCGAAAGCTGAGCCACTTTGCGCTTCGAGTACATGGATGCCAGCCACCTCAAGCTGAAACTCGATCCATGGCGTTTCCATTCGCCGGTAACCCGACGGTCGAAAGCCACGCGGTGGCAGATGTGCCGCACTTCCTCCAAGAAATCGCGGCACGCCCTCGATACCGGGTGATGGGTTTCGCCCGCAGCCTTGGCGACGCACGCGTCCACAACCAGCCGCCGTGACATCTTGCTCGTCACGAAGCGGCCCCGCGCAGCTCGATTGCGTCGAGGTACTCCCTCTCGGCGTCGAGGGCGACGTCATCGAAGTCCTCAGGCCACCCCCCAAACGCGCCATCAGCGTCAAGATCAGCGCTGGTGACTTCGGTTGCACCCGTCGTGCGCTCGCGCTGGAACCAGTGGAGCTTGACAGTGCTGGGCGCCACCTTCTCCTGGACGACGAGGGTCTGGATGCCGCGCAACAGCAGGGCGCTATGCGTCTCGACAACCACGCTGACGCCACGCCTGGCGGCATCGGCGAGCACGTGCGCAAGCCGCCTTTGAGCGCGCGGATGGAGGTGGATCTCGGGCTGTTCCAGGTAGACGATCTGCCCGGGCAGTGCCGAGAGTAGGGCCACCAGAACGGGCAGCGTCTGAGACACGCCGAAGCCGACGTCAGCAATGCTAACCAGGTCCTGCGCGCCTCCTCGACTGCTGCGGGGCAATCGTCCGACGCGGAGCTCGACGCGAGTGTCATCCAGTGACTTCGCCGCTACCTTCCATGTCAGCCCGAGCCGCATCAGGTCGTTGCCTAGCAACTTCAGTCTGTCATCCTTGGTGGACTGCCAGTGGCTGACGATGCTCGCGACGTAGGTCTCGAAAGTCCCGGGAAAGCTCTTGCCAACGGCGGTCGCGGCGTAGGTTCGAGCCGGATTTCCCCGCAGCCCAGGCAGATGGATAACGTGCTTGATGGCAGAACCGAGCGCGTCGATCGCGGCGGGCCGAACCAATCCCAGACCGAGCACGGATCCTCCGTTTGTCACTCCGGTGCGCTGAAGGCGAACGGACAGAAAGCACCTGTCGCGCTGCACTGCCCAGTCGAGACCGACCGGGGCGCCTCCAGGATGCCTGTCGCGCAAACCGGTCAATTCCGGGGGTAGGGTTTCCTCGATTTCTTCCGCTTTCATCAGTGGATGAATACGGGTCTTTCGCCCGCCCTTCTCGTGGACCAGCTCTTCGATGTCTATCCCCGCTCCAGGAACCCGCTTGAACCTCAGCCGCACGACGGACCCATCATTGAGCTCGAACGTAACCGAGAAGCTGCTTGAGCGCGGAGCTGGGCACTGGCTCAAGAGCTGCTCCGCGGACGTGAAGCGCACGTTGGGGCCATCCAGCAGCAATGCCCCAGGGTCGAAGGGCGCTTCGAGGGTTTGCTTCAGCAACAACAGCGGCTGCATGATGCTGGATTTCCCGGAGCTGTTAGCGCCGGCGAGGACGGTGAGCGGCCTCAGCTCGATGCGCCGCTCATGGGATATGCACTTGTAGCCGTCGACGGAAATCGCGGAAACGGCTGGTTCCTGGGGCGGCTTCGCCCAATCCACCATCTTCATGAGGGAGAGGATACTGCCGTACGCGTGAAGAGACGAGGCTACCAACTCGACAGGCCAGCTTCGGCTCGGGGGGACAACGGCTTGGTCGATGCCAGCGGCGGTGCCTTTTTTCGGCGTCGGCCGAATCTGCTTTACACCTGAGGCCGCCACGCGGGGCGCGATTTATCGCGCCCCTCCGCCTCGAAGCCTGCGGCGGAAAGAAGTGTAAAGGACGAAACCGGACATTCGGCCGACGCCCTTTATTCCGAGCGACAGCATGCTGCGGAGCGGCTTGCGCAGCATCCTGTGCGTGCCGTTGCCCGGCCGAGCCAGCTCGACGGACGTCCTGTATGTCGACGCCACCCGGCCGGTGAGCGCGTTTGGGCCGAGCGATCTGGCGCTTTTCGAGGCGCTGGCGACCCACAGCGCCACCGCCATCGAACGAGCGCGCCTGCTCGGCGCCGAAGTCGCCCGCATCCGCCAGGAAAAGTCCCGCCTCCAGGACGAGAATGCCGCCCTGCGCCGAAAGCTCGGCAACGACCCACCCATTGGAGACAGTCAGGCGATGCGGCGCGCCCTGGATCTGGCCCGGCGTATCGCTCCTTCGGACGTG
>JACPHN010000082.1:115443-116775 GCA_016188575.1 Candidatus Schekmanbacteria bacterium | reverse complement strand
ACGCTTTCGGGACCCGTCGCCGCCGGCGACACCACCACCCGGAAGGTCTTTCAGATCCCGCGCGACGACGATGGGGACGCGTTTCCGGAGGCGGCGTGGCTGCCGTTTTCGGTCAACCCCTGCCCGGGCCAGACGCTGCCGCTGATGCCCGACTCGGACGTGGATTGTCACACCGACCGGCTCAACGGCAAGCGGCCGGGCGATGGGCTGCTGGCTTACGATGAGTATCGAGGGTTTGTACTTCCGGATGTGAATGGCATTCTCAGCCATGAGCGCACCCCACCCTGGACGAAGGACGTTTTCGTGGTGTACTCCCAGGGAGCCGACGGACCGGTGCGCGTCGATCTCAAACCCGGCGTCGAATCATTCGCAGTCGGCGCCCAGGTAAACCTCCACGCCCGGGCGAATCGGTATATCCGCACTGAGCTTACGGGGCAAGACCTGATCATCAGCCCCTATCGCACCGATCCCCTGGCGGGCGAGCAGCGGCTCATCCAGGTGCTCCTGCCGCCGAAGATTGCGAACACGGCCTGGCGCTGGGGAACCACCCAAATCGGGCTGTTCCTCGCCAGGGTCGATGTCGAGCGCATTCGCGCGGACGTCGTCGACACGCCGCTGGGTCCCCAAGACGCCGCGATCGTCAACCTCACGGGAAACGAGCTGACGCACGCCGTCGGCATCGATGACCACCAACCCACCGCCTCCTGCCCGGTCCCCCTGACCTGCGATGCGGTGCCGGTGGCGCCGCGCCGCCGGGCCGACCTCGGGCAGGGAGACCTGTGCCTGCTCTGGGGGAAAGCCAGCGGCGATCCGTGCATCCAGCGGGACGTGGTGCTGCACTTCTACTGCGGCTACCAGAGGTACCCCAGTCTGCCCAACTACACCAACGCCATGAGTTTCATCACCGACAACCTCGTCTGCAACTCGGCACCGGACCGATGTCGCGACGAGATCGACATCAGGAGCTGGTAGCATGAGCTGGCACCAGAGAACGATAGGCGTCGTGATCGCGGCCATCACCATCTTCACGTCCTTGGCCACGGCCGGCCCCCGTCCCCCCGAGCCCATCCGGGCACTGAGCTTTGGGATGGGTGCCGCCAACGTGGCCGACGACATCACGAGCTACACTAATCGGGAACACTATCCATACACCGACATTTACGTGCGGGGCGGACCACTGAGCTTCGCGGTCAGTCTGTGGGACTGGACCCCCGGCCGGGTATCCGGCGACTGGATCCGCGGCATCCAGTGCCGGATCGTCGGCCCGGCCGGCGAGACCGTCCCACTCGGGAAGTGGTTTCGCTGGACGACGACGGCGGCGGCGGAGTCCTA
>JACPHN010000082.1:0-115418 GCA_016188575.1 Candidatus Schekmanbacteria bacterium | reverse complement strand
TCCCGCCGGCCGTCTCGAGGTGATCTGTACCGCGGAATGGGATGGCCGCGAGGTCACAGATCTGACGGAGAAGGCGCGTTTCACCCGACTGGTGGAGCCCGACACACCGGTGCACCGCGCGATCTACTATTACCAGTGGGCACACTACGTCGAGAGGAAGGCCACGCACGCGGAGCGCGCGAGGGCCAACGAAGAAGCCTGGCGCCTGATGCAGGGCGCCATCCGGGAAAACGTGTCGCTGCCTTGCATTTGGCAGGACGCGGCCGCATGGGCGCGCGACACCGGGCGCAACCGGCGGGCGACCGAGCTGTTCACCCGGTATCTCCACGAGCTCACTGCCGCCGTCGATCGCCAGGATCCCGGCTATCGCCCCGAGGACACCACCAGCGTCGACCCCCGCGAGCGGCTGAAAGAGGCCCGCGCCGACATCATGAAGCAAATCGCGCACCTGCGCTCTCTTCCGGACGAGGATTAGTCTCGATGCGGGGCGATCAAGAACCTAGCCCAGTAGCCCAGTGGCCCGCCAGGCAGTTAGCCCCGGCGCGAAAGGCCTTGCTTCCACAGCTCCAAGAACATCCCCGCCTCCCCCCATTCCTGGAAGCGCCGGTGCGCCGATGAGCTGGAGCAAACCCCGCGGCGTTCAACGCATTCCACTGGCATCCCGTGCGCAGCACGAAGAGGATGGCGCTCATCGCTCGGCGGGGATCGACCCGCGGATTGTGACCCCCGAGCGGATGCGGTTTGCGCGGCGGCGGAAGTGGCACTATCTTCTCCCAGAGCTCGCCCGAGATACGCCAGCGATCATCTTACGTAACCATGCCCATGACGATCCTCCTGATAGTCAGATCCGTCTCCGTACCATACGGGCTCGGGTCGAGCTCGATTCCACCACTACTGGGATAGGTTCTTAGGAGATCCCCCCGCGCGGTAGTGACGGCCATCGGCACGCCTGTATGGCTCACCTCACGGCCTGCGCGGTTGCGTGGCGGTCGCGTCAGCCTCATAATCTCTATGCGGGCTCGTTCCCCTCACCTACCGCAGCCACAACCAGGAACAAAACGAGTATCCTCATGCCAACGTGGGCCGAATACGAAGATGAGTCTGGTGTCGCGACGGAAAAAAGGACGAAGACGCGAAAACCGACTCTTTACAACGTAATTTTACACAATGACGACTACACGTCGATGGACTTCGTCGTCGAGGTTCTGGAGACGATCTTCCACCACCCGCCAGTGGTCGCAACGCAGATCATGCTTGCGGTTCACCGGTCGGGGCGGGGCATCGCGGGGACTTTTTCCAAACAGATCGCCGAGACCAAGGTCGCTCAGGTTCTCCAGCTCGCTCGCGAGCATGGCCATCCGTTGCTGTGCACGGCGGAACCGGCCTGAAGCCTGTCGGCGCCGGGGCCGTCAGTCAAAGGAGAGCATTCATGGGCCAGGAAGATCTCGAAATGGCACTTTATGCCGCCGTGCGTGAGGCCCAGGTTCGACGGCACGAATACGTGATGATCGAGCACCTGCTCTTCGCGCTTTCGCACGAGCGGCACGCCAGCACCGTCATCCGGCAATGCGGCGGTAACCTGGAAAAGCTCCGCACGGATCTCAAGACCTACCTCGACACGGAGATCGCGCCGCTGCCGGAAGGGACGGTCGTACGCCCCAAGCAGACGGTAGGTTTTCAGCGTGTCGTCCAGCGCGCCGTCCTGCACGTGCGGGCCTCCGGGAAAGCAGAGGTGAGCGGGGCCGACGTGCTTGTGGCGATCCTCGACGAACGTGACTCGTATGCAGTGACGGTGCTTCGGAACCAGGGAATAACGCGATATGACGCGGTGAACTACGTCGCCCACGGCGTTTCGAAGATCGGCGACGGCACCGAGCCATTCGCGGAAGCGCCCGATGACCAGGATGACGGGGCGGCGATCGCGGGCGACGATGAAGACGAGGATGACTCGACGATCGCAAAGCCGCTCAAGTCATTCATGGTGAACCTCACCGAGCGCGCGCAGCAGGGAAAGATCGACCCACTGATCGGGCGAAAAGCCGAGCTCGAAGCGGTTGTTCGCGTGTTGTGCCGGCGGCAGAAAAACAATCCGCTCCTCGTTGGCGACCCTGGCGTCGGCAAGACGGCCATCGTCGAGGGTCTCGCGCGCAAGATCGTCCTGGGCGAGGCCCCCGACGTCCTCGAAGGCACGGAGATCTTTGCCCTTGATCTCGGCTCCATGATCGCGGGAACCAAGTTCCGCGGGCAGTTCGAACAGCGCTTGAAGGCCGCGCTCGCGGCGCTCGCCAAACGACCGCGTGCGGTGCTTTTCATCGATGAGCTGCACACGATCGTGGGTGCGGGTGCGACCGGGACAGGTTCCATGGATGCGTCCAATCTCCTGAAACCAGCGCTGCAATCCGGCGACCTGCGGTGCATCGGCGCCACCACGCACGAGGACTACCGCCGCCACATCGAGAAAGACCGCGCATTTGGGCGGCGCTTTCAAAAAGTCGACGTCCCCGAAACGACGATCGAGGAAACGGTGCAGATCCTCGAGGGACTGCGATCCCGCTACGAGGAGCATCATCACGTGCGCTACACCGACGCCGCGCTCCGCGCATCGACCGAGCTCGCGGCGCGACACATCGCGGAACGCGCCTTACCGGACAAGGCGATCGACGTCATCGACGAAGCCGGGGCGAGAAACCGCCTGCTGCCGGTGGCCGAGCGCAAGGAGCTCCTCGACGTTCCGGACATCGAGACCGTGGTCGCGGCCAGCGCGCGCGTGCCTGACCTGAAAGCCGGGAAATCGGAACGTGAGCGCCTCTCGCTCGTGGCGGAGGAGCTCAAGCGCAAGGTGTTTGGGCAGGATGAGGCGGTCGCAAGCGTGGTCGATGCCGTCAAGCTGTCGCGCGCCGGACTGTCAGCGCCAAATAAGCCTGTCGGCAGTTTCTTGTTCGCCGGCCCCACCGGCGTCGGCAAGACCGAGCTGGCGCGTCAGCTCGCCGCGGTGCTTGGCGTCAAGTTCATGCAGCTCGACATGAGCGAGTACATGGAAAAGCATGCGGTCTCGCGGTTGATCGGCGCACCCCCCGGCTATGTCGGATACGATCAGGGCGGACTGCTCACCGAGCAAATCCGCAAGAATCCGCACGCGGTGCTCTTGCTGGATGAAATTGAGAAAGCGCATCAGGACCTGTTTGATATCCTGCTGCAGGTCATGGACCGTGCCACTCTCACCGACAACAACGGTCGGGAAGCGGACTTCCGCAACGTCGTGCTGATCATGACGACCAATGCCGGTGCTCGGGAGATGACGGAGAACGTCGTGGGCTTCGGACAATCCGTCGATCCCAAGCGCAGCAAGAAGGCGATCGAGAAGTTGTTTCGGCCGGAGTTCCGCAATCGGCTCGACGCTATCGTTACGTTCGTCCCCTTGCAACCGCTCATCGTGGAGCAGATCGTCGACAAATTTATCGCGGAGCTCGCGGCGCAAACGGCGGAGCGCAACGTCACGCTCGGAATCAGCGCGCAGGCGCGCACCTGGCTGGCGAAGGAAGGCCACGATGATCGCTTCGGTGCGCGGCCGCTCGCGCGGCTCATCCAGCGGGAAGTGCGCAAGCCATTGTCGCACGAGTTGCTGTTCGGCGCCCTGAGCGAAGGCGGTCATGCAGAGATCGACCTGGTTGCAGGGGCGATCAAGTTGCACATCACACCGGCCGAACCGGCAGTGGGGTCTGACCCCGGAGATACACCCGCAGACGGCGGAAGCGAGCCGAATGAGCCTGAGCACACTCGTGTCTGACGGCGCTCGCGTCCTCATCGTCGACGATTCGCGGCATTCGCGGGTGCGGCTGTCCCGGATCATTCAGGATGGCGGTCACGTCGTCGTCGGTGAGGCAGGCACTGTGCAGGAGGCGATTTCGGCATATCGCGAAGCGCTTCCCGATCTCGTGCTGATGGACATCGTCATGCCGGGCCGGGACGGCATTGCGGGAGTGAGGGCGCTGCGCCTGATCGACCGTTTTGCGGCGGTGATCATCGGCACCTCTTTCGGGAACAGGGAGTCGTTCGAGCGCGCGGTTTCGGCTGGAATCGTCGGCTTCATCGTCAAGCCCTTCCAGGCGGATCGCGTTCTCGAAGAGGTCGGCAAGACTCTGGCGCGCTACGATGACCCTTTTCGGCGGCGTGAGCTGCTCAACCGGCCGATCGGCGGCGAGCCGGCCGAAACCTCGGTGGTGAGTGCGTTCGCGGTCATCGTCATCTCCGCGAACGTGGACTTGCGGCGCTCTCTGGCAGGGTTGGGGGCAGCGACGGTCTTCGTGCCAAGCCCGGTGCAGGTAGCCTCGTTGGCGGAGCCGCGCCGTTCGGCGGTGTTTTTTCTGGAGCAGCAGTACTACACCGGCGGAGTGCTTCGGCAGGTGCCGCTCCTGCGGGGGGCCAACGAGAGCGGTCGCCTCGTCGTGCTGGCGGAACGGGGCAACGAAGAAATGGCGCGATCGCTGCTGAAGACGGGCGCTGCGGCGTGGATTCCCGCACCGTGCGCGGCCTCCGAGGTTGCGGCGCTGCTTGGCGAGCTGGCGCTCGGAGGTAGTGTCGACGGCGATGTCCAGGACAATGGTCGGGAGCTGTAGCGGCGCACCGGCGCGGCGACGGTCAGATGGCGGGGGAAGCGGTCGCGTGCCGGCGGAGGTGGCCGAGATACTGTAGGACCTCCGCGATTCGGCTCAGGGGCAACACGTGATGGACGACCCCGGCCCGAATTGCAGCATCCGGCATTCCGAAAATTTCGCAGGATGACTCGTCCTGGGCAATGGTGATACCGCCGGCGTCACAGATGGCGCGGAGGCCCTCGGCGCCATCGCGCCCCATTCCCGACAGCACGATCCCCATGCACCGGTCACCGAAGGTGCGGGCCACCGAAGCGAAGAGGACGTCCGCGGATGGGGCCGCGCCCTGGCACTCCTCGGCATGAACCTGCACAGTGGCGGGCGCGGTTTGCGGGTCGCTACGGACCACGGCGATGTGGCGGCGTCCTTGGCCGAGGTAGATGCGCCCCCCACGCAAGGCCTCGCCGTTGACGCCTTCCTGGACGCTGATTCTCGCCGTCTGCGCAAGCCGGCGCGCAAACACGGCGGTGTTCCATTCCGGCATGTGCAGGGCGATGACGATCGGCAGGGAGAAGTGCGCAGGGAGAGCTTCGACCAGTGTCCGAACGGCGGCTGGGCCTCCGGCGCTCGCACCGATCGCGACGATTTCTACCAGCGGCAGACGCTCCAGAAGACTCCGCCCTCTTTCAGACACCAGCGGATGTTCTCCGGCAGCGCTAACCCTTCAGGCTTCCCTCGCCAAACAGCTCCTCGATCTCGCGATCGTCGACGGCAGGATCCATCGGAATCGCGATCTTCGCCGTCTTGCCGGGCATGAGGTCCGCGGCGGCTGCCGGCAGGCTCCCGACCTGAAGCTCGCAGCTCCCGAAGGTAACCTCGATGCGGTTGGACGATGTTGCGAGCTTCACTTCGAGGTCGCTGGCGCGGATCGTGGTGTTGTCCGAGACGTTACCGCCGAGCGACACGGATTGCGCATCGATTTCGCCGCCGATCGTGCCGCGCGAGGCCAGTGACTTGACCTTGATCTTGCCGTGGACACCGCCAGATTCGGCGACGAGAAGGGATGGAGCGTTGAGCTCACCTTCAACGAGCCCGGCAACAGTGACCGGGCACTCGGATTCGATCGCGCCCCGAAAAATCGTGCCGCTGGCGACTACTGACCGCTCCTCGGAGCTGCCAGCAGCGGAACCTGTCTTGTGTGCGTCTTGTGCCATTCTCGCATCGCCTCCGTTGTCTTCCGCAAACTTCTTCTACGCTCGTCACTCGCTGGAAGTCGTGATTTCCAGGCGAAGAATGCTCCCGGTCTCGAACCCGAACTCGGTCGGCAGGGTACCTTGAACGACCTTGCCGACGACGCAACCGCCGCGCTCGACAACGAGTCGGCGAGGGCGGTCAATGGTCTGTTCGCCGCCGAGCACGACGATACCCCTGACCACAATCATGCCGGGTCCGCTCATTTCACAGTGTGCAAGCACGCCGTTGTTGTCGACCAGGAGCCGGGCGTTGTCGCCGAGCATGATGCGACATCGCTCGAACTTGCTTTGCACGTGAATGTCGGACTCCGGAGCAAACTCGAAATCCGCGTTTTTCAGGACGTCGCCGGCGCCGTAGAACCGGCGGTTGCCATCCTGCGGGGCGGCGACGGGAGCCGCGACCACCGGCGCCGCCGGCGCCGGCGCGGTTTCACCGGCGATGACCGCAGCAAGCGGCGTCACCGCCGAATAGTCCGCGTCGCGGCTGAGGTCCACGGCGCCGCCGACTGCGTCCATGAACTGTTCGGGCTCGTAGGTCGCGCCACCGAGGTGAATGCCGTCGACCTTTGCGGCGGTCAGGTCGGCGCCGAGCAGGACGGCCTTGCGCAGGTCGGAATCCCTCAGATCCGCCTCTTCGAGGGAGGCGTCTTCGAGCACGATGCCGTCGGCCTTGGCCTTGTTCATCTTGGCGCGACGCAGTGCCGCGCCGCGGAAGTTGGCGCCACGAAGATCGGCACCCGTGAGGATCGCTTCCTCGAAGGTACTTCCTTCGGCGGCGACCTTGCGCAGCTCGGCGTCGGTGAGGTTCGCGCCACCGAGATAGGCCTCCGTCAAGTCGGCATTCCTGAGCCGGGCGCCCACGAGGGAGCACTTGGCGCCCTTCAGATCGATCATCACAGCGCCTTCGAGCCGAGCTCCGTCGAGGTTGGCCTCTTCGAGGGTCGCGTTCTCCAGCACCGCGCGCCGCAGGTCGGCGCCGCGAAGATTCGCGCCCTGCAGGTTCGCCCCTTCGAGGTCGGCATTGCGCAGGTTTGCTTCTTCAAGGTTCGCGCCCACCAGAAACGCTTCGCGAAACGATGCACTATCGAGGTTCGCACCGCGCAGGCGCACGGAGCGCATCTTGGCGCCTTCGAAGTCGGCGCGCACGGCACGCATACCGCTCAGATCGGCGCCGGAAAAATCGATGTTCCGAAGGTCAGCCCGGTCCAGGTCCTCGCCGGCGGACAATTGCTCCAAGACCTGTTCCTTAGTCAGTTCTGCCATCGCCAGGGTGCCTCCTCGTAGGGCTCAGGGAGTATCTCCCTCGGAAACCGCTTTCAAGTATCGATCAAGACCAAGCAGCCGGCGCTCGAACGGCAATCTGTCGAACTCCTCGGCGATCCGCTCCAAACCGAGCTCGGCCAGAGCAATGCGCACGCGGATCGCGATTCGCTCCCGCTGCTTGCGGTACTTCCGCTTGCGCCGGGCGGCGTCTTCATCTTTCCATTCCTGGGCGGACGCTTCCTTGTACTGGCGGTGGACTTGACGGAGCTCCTCGACGAGAGCGCCGAGCTTCTCCCATCGATAGGTCTCGGCGTCTTCGCCGAACTCTTCCGCTTCGTCGACTTCCTTGCCGTATTCTTGAAATCCCGCGTAGATCTTCTCACAGATCGGCGCCGGAATTCCCGTCGTGCGGTGCAAATCGTTGGGTCGCGCCTTGTACAGTGCTTCCAGGGTCGTGATACCGGCCGAGAAGAGCTTGTCCTGATTTACCCGCCCGACTTCAGGGACGAGTTGGAGAAGGCCCATGACGATCATGACTTCGCGCCGCGCGTCGTCGAGCTCCTCGGCGTCGAGGTAGAAGACCTTGGGCAGAACCGCCGCCATTTCGCCGTAGGCGAGCAGCATCATCTCGCGGAGTCGGGCGTCGATGAGCGGGGCTTCCTCGTCTCGGGCCTGCACCAGCAAGGTGCGAAACTCCTCCAGAACTGCCACCGCCTTGGCGAGTCCGAGACCTTGGGCCGATTGCACCAGCATGGTGATGATGGGAAGGCAGATATCGACCCAGCGCGGCGCCACCGGGCCGTATCTCAGCTCGGTGATGAAGCCCTTGACGGGCTGCACCTGCAGGCTCGCAATCTCGCAGAAGATGCCGAGCGCCTCCTGCATGATGTAGTCGTCCGTCGAGGCGTAGACCGGTTCGTGCGCGGCCGCCGCCGGCGAGCCAGCCGCCTCGGCGTCCTCGGATTCCAGCGTCGTTACCGCCTCCAAGACGCTGTCGAAACCGCCGAACGCGGACTCCTCACCATCGTCCCCCTCCGCTGTCGCGGCGCCGCCGAAGAGGCGATCAAAGCTGTCGTCGATCTGGTCGTCGAGCTCCTCCTCTGCCTCCACCTCCGCAACGTCTTCGGCTTCACCTGCTGCTACCGAGCTCTGCGGCGGCGCGATCACGGTCGCAGTCGGCTGGTGCTGAGGCTCGGGCGCCGGCGGCGCCTCCGGCGCAAAGTCCGGACGCGGCAGCACGCGAGTCACGGCAAGCTCACTGGGCTCCGGTCCCGGTCGCGTCGGCCGCGCTGCCTGTCCAGGCCCGCGCCGTTCGGGCGAAACCCCGCTTCCTGCCGGCCGCTCCGGCTTGCCTTCAACTCTTTCCTTGCCGGGTTTCGACCCCGTGCCCTTGAACCAACGGCCTAGTATGCTCATTATCCGCCACTGCCCCTCGGGGGTCTTACCTTAGTGCCGTATCCACGCTCTTGCAAGCGGGACCGCGCGCCCTGAATCCACCGCTGTTCGACTGCAGGCGGAGTGGAAAGCGCATCACGAAGACCCCATACCTCACCTCCCACCGCAGGCGGGGGGAGGGCCGGAGGGGGATATTCCACCTCACCTCCCCGCGCAAGCGGGAAGGGGACGGAGGGAGGCGCTACCGCGTCGACGCCAAGCGCCGCACGACGGTTCAAAAGACCGCGGACTTGAACCCCAGGACCCGGTCCAGCGCCCGCTCCAGGGTGCCGCTGAGAAAGAGATGCCGCAGCGGCCATATCGGCGAATGGCAGCGCTCCAACGGCACCGTTTCGGCCAGTAGCTCGCGCGCTGCGGCGGCCGCGTGCTCGGCCAGCACGTCCAGGATTGCCGCGCCGGTCTCGGCCGCACCCGCCCCGGGAGCACCAGAGTAGGTATTGTCCTCGAAGTATCTCCGCGAGAACACAAAGCGGCGCAAGATCTGGGCAATCCGGCCGACACCGCTACCCCCGGGCTCGACCAGCGACGAGGTCCCCTGCGCGAAGGCCATTTCTACCGTCTTTCGCTCGAGCTCCGCATAGTCACGCGCCACGCGGTCGCCATCGAGGTGCAGCATCAACGCCGTCTCCACCAAACCACCATGCGTATCCCCCTTGAGCAACTCGCGGTCCAGGCCGGCGACTCCCTTCAGCACGTCGCCAAGCTCGTGGCTTCCCTGCGTGAGCCGCGAGAGCAGCAGGGAAAAGAAGGATACCATCCGACAACCATACCGGACGCTGACATCGGTGGCCGCCTTTTCCAGGGCCAGAAAGTGCCGAGGGCCGCCGTGGAAGCTCATCACCCAGATGTGCCTGAAACCCTGGGCGGCGAGGCTCCGGCCCAGGTCAGTGGCGACGGCAACTACCGTAGAGGCGCGAAACTGCAGTGAGCCGCGCTGCGGGACGACATCGGTAGCGACGAATAGCGGCGGCGTGCGCACGAAGGTCAGCTCTGCATCGTCGCCCGCGAGCTTGTCGAGCATGCGATCGGCCAGCGCGCCGGCTTCGAGCATGTCCGTATGCACCGGGAGATGGGGACCGTGGACCTCCATGGGCGAGAGAACGCAGACGGCGACCGCCCGACGCGGCTCGAGTCGGGCAAAGTCCCGCCCGGTCAGCTCGTTCCACTGTACGATTCTGGACACGATGTTTCTCCTTATGAGTGCGACTTCAGGCGTCGGCCGACTGTCGGGTGATGCTCCCATACAAGTGTCCACGCGCATTGCGCTCGCCATAGTGGAAAGCACGTTCAGCCGACGCCCGACTTCTTGGAAATTGCTCATGGCGGACGGCGGCGCCCAGTCTGCGCGGTCTGGCGGAGGTGGGCGCCACAAAAAAATCTGCCGGCTGGCAGGCCAGACCGGCAGGATCGCAAGCTCCAGCCGCCCGCGAGGCGCGGAGCACCAACCACGGATTGCGTTCGCCGCGCCGCCCGGGCGGGACGGCGAGCGCAATGCGACTAGTATATATCGTGTATCGTGTTGTTCACATTGAACTTGCCGGTAGGCGTGACCAGACGGTCGTCCTTGATGACCTTCTTGACTTTCATCGTCGCGTCGTCGAGCACGACCAGCGCCGATTTCTGGTTCTTCCCGTTCCAGACGGAGAACCACACTTCATCGCCCGCCTTGTTGTACTCGGGCTGCACGACGCGCTTGGCGCCCTCGCCCAGGTCCGCCCATTCCGCGATCGGCAGCCGCTGGAATGGCTTGCTCAGGTCTTTCAGGTCATAGACCGCGACGGACTGGGCCAGCTTTTCATCGGGGTTGAGCGGCGTGTCGATGTAGAGGTGCGCGGACTTCGGATGGGTCTTGATGAACAGCGAGCCGCCGCCCTGCCCTTTCAGGGTGCGGACCACCGTCCACGCCTCTTTCGGGTGTTTCTCGGGGTCAGTGCCGATGATGCTGATGGTGTCATCGCCGAGGTGACTCGTTGCCCACACCGGCCCGTGCTCGGGATCGACGAAGTTCGCGCCGCGGCCCGGGTGGGGGATTTGACCGACATCGATCAGCTTGACCAGGTTGCGATCGCGCGAATCTACTACGGCGATCTTGTTGGACTTGTTCGCTGCCGTCAGGAAGTAGCGGTGGGTCGAATCCCAGCCGCCGTCGTGCAGGAACAGCGCGGCATCGATGGTCGTCACGCTCAGGGAGTCGAGCTTTTCGTAATCGACCAGCAGCACCTTGCCCGTCTCCTTGACGTTGACGATGAACTCGGGGTGTTCGTGCGAGGCGACGATGGCGGCGACTCGCGGCTCCGGGTGATAGTCCTGGGTTCCGGTGGTCATGCCGCGCGTTGAGATAATCTTGAGCGGCTCGAGCGTCGCGCCGTCCATGATCACGTACTGGGGCGGCCAGTAGGAGCCGGCGATGGCCAGCTTGTCCTCGTACCCTTTGTACTTCGAGGTCTCCACGGATCGCGCCTCGAGACCGACCTTGATCTCGGCGACCGTTGCTGGTTTCTCCATCCACAGATCGATAAGGTTGATCTTGGCGTCGCGGCCGATCACGTAGAGGTAGCGGCCCGAGGTCGACAGGCGCGAGATGTGCACGGCGTATCCGGTATCGACGGTGCTGACGATCTCTTTGGTGTCGCCGTCGACCACGGCAATCTGACCGGCATCGCGTAGCGTCACCGAGAACAGGTTTTCCAGGTCGCGATTGTGCATCTTCTTGGTCGGCCGCTTGTCGGCGGGAATGGTTACCTTCCACGTTCCCTGCATTTCTTTCAGGCCCCACTCGGGCGGCACCGGCGGGTCATTTTGCACGTATTTCGCCATAAGCGACACTTGCTCGGCGGTGAGCTGCCCGGACGTACCCCAGTTGGGCATTCCCGCGGGAGACCCGTAGGTAATGAAGTTCGCCAGGTAGGCGGTGCCGAGCTTGCGGGTAATGTCCGTGGTCAGCGGCTTGCCGGTGGCGCCTTTGCGGAGGACGCCATGACAACCGGCGCAGCGCTCGAAGTAGATCTGCTTGCCGGAGGCGAATTCTTCATCGGAGAGCCGGATTTCCGGTGGGACTCCGGCGTATTTGGCATCGCTCGCGGCGACGGTCGACGGCGCGCCCTGGTACGTCGCCTCGACGGGAGACGCGTGGGACTCGGGGCCCGTCGCTGCCGGCGCCGCCTTGAGGCTGGAGAAGTGGGCGGCGAGATTTTGCACGTCCTCGTCGGTCAGCGTCGCGGCCACCGGCGACATGGTGGGATCCGTGCGGATGCCGGCCTTGAAGGCGGTCAGTTGCTTGACGATGTACTCGAATCGCTGGCCCGCGAGGTTGGGGTACAATGGCAGGAGGCTGACGCCTTCCGGCCCATGGCATCCGGCGCAAATCGCCGACTTTGCCTTTCCCGCCGCGGCATCTCCTCCGGCCGCAGCCGTGCTCGTCACCAGCGCGCTCACCGCCAGGGCGGTAGCGAACAGAATGGAAAAAGTCCTTCCGCTCCTCATCGATGCTCCTCCTGATCACTAGGTGGCCTCACCTGGGCCTTCCCGTCAGCCAGCGCGCCGGGAACGCGCGCTGCCACACGACCACTCTTACCTCCCGGTCTCTCCCGTGACCGCTACGCCCGCTTCTGCTGGCAGGTTTACGGCGTCGCCGACCTGCGCCATGGAGCGCAAGCTCTCCCGAAAATCGTCGGTCTTGGCAAGCTCGGCACCGAAATCCGCCAGCGTTTTTTCCTTCATGAGCTGCCGGATCTGCTCGCGCATCTGCCCCCACTGCTCGTGCAGCGGACAGACGCGTTCGCGATCGGAGCAGCCGGGGATGCCTAGGATGCACTCGCTGAACAGCTCCACTCCGTCAATCGCCTTGACCACGTCGTAGAGGGTGATCTTCGCGGCCGGTTTCGCCAGCCGCACGCCGCCACCGGGACCTACGCGGGTATGGAGCAGGCGCGCCTTGGCGAGATCGCGGACGACTTTGGAGAGAAAGGCGTTGGGGATACCCAGCTCTTTGGCAACGTGTTTGACTTGGATGGGCGCCGGGGAGGGCTGCGCCGACAGGTAGAGCGCAGCTCTCAGCCCATATTCGCATGCGCGTGAGAACAACATTTCCTCTCCATCTGGGAGCGAGGATCAACGACAATCGCGCGATGACGGCGAAGACGGGCGGTGACGCTCGAGCTACCCCCCGCGTTCAAACCGCCGGTGCAGATGATAGCATCAATGGATCGATTTGTCCATTGTGGACGGGCCGCTCATGTCCAACCGCACGTCCGCCAGCCCCTCCAGGAATCCCATCGTCTCGCGGAGGATGAGCGCCTTATCCGTGCGCACATACGCGCTGAACAGCACGTGGTTGCCATCCGCAACCGCGACCTCCCGCTGCGGAGCGCGCCTGCCGGCGCCCGTCCCGAAGAGCGCGAACGCTTCGCGCATCGCCGCCACACTCACGACCTCGTCCTGATGCTCCTCGTCGCGGTAATAGTAGAACAGCAGCGCCGGCGCCGAAACCCTCGCAAAAGTCTCCGCCCGTGCGATGTACCGCCGCAAATTCTCGAGGTGGTGTAGCGCCGAGTAGCGCTGCGCCGTCAGCCAATGATCTTCGAACCCCGGCAGCTTCCGCTCGACATCTTCCCCAGCGCGCCAGCCCGCGTCCCGCACCCCGCCCGACAGCGCGGCGGCGAGCGGCAGCACCCCAGGAACGCCCAGTAGACGCGCGCTTGCGCCACGAAATTCGTACAGCGGTGAGGCGATGATGAGCGCCGCCGTGTCCATCGGATAGCGCGCCGCCAACCAGGTCGCCAGCAGCGCCCCGGTGCTCGTCCCCCCGACGATGATTCTCCTGCCGAGCTGGCGGGACCTTAGAAACGCCGCGCTGACGCAGTCCAGGTACGCCGTGAATGGCTGCGCCGCCTGGTCGTCCATATCGGTCCCATGACCGGGGAGGCGCAGGTAGTAGGTGTTGGCCCCCAGGCGCTCGCCGATCGTATCGAATATCGCCTCGCCCTCCGCGCGGGTGGCGCCCCACCCGTGGATGTACAACACGGCAACATCGGTGCGCTCGGGCGACCGCCGAACGAGCCGCTCCTCATTGCCCGGTCGCACGCCGGCAGCGCGGCTGAGCGCGAGCTTGCCCTCGTAGTATGCTGCGAAGGGCCCCGACAGGTCGCCGACGTCCTCCCGGTAGGGCGGGGGCGAGCAGCCGGACCCTGCCAGGAGCCAGACAGTCGCCGCGGTGATCGCCCACGTCACGGGCATCGTCGCTGGGGTACGCGCCGATCGCGACCTTCCGCTCATTGCCCCCTCAACGGCCACGGCCGGCAGGCACTACTCCGTGCGCCTGGCCGGCCGCTGCCAAACAAGGGTCACCGAGCGGCTCGCGGCCGCCCGGTGACACCAGCATACTGACTACCAGGAGGTCAGCGCGTCGCCGACCGCTTCCGCGGCGTCGCCGATCGCGTCACCCACGTCGCTGACGACTTCGCCAACCGCATCCGCAGCGTCGCCGACCGCGTCGCCGACCGCGTCCGCCGCATCGCCGATCGCGTCGCCAACGGTATCGACCGCATCGCCGACCCAGTCCGCCGCATCCTCGGCAAAGTCGACCACGCCACCGACCACGTCCTTGGCGATGTCACCGACCGTATCAGCGATGGCACCGAAATCGATTTCGAAGCCCCAGTCGAGGTTGAAGCCGACGCCCAACGCCGCACCCAGGCCGATGCCAAACCGGAACTTGCCGTCCTCAAACCCGACGTCCAGGTTCGCCCGCGCGCCAACTCCGGCCCAGGCCTCCGCCTTGCCGTGCACGGACGCCAGCTCCTTGCCATCGACGTTGAGACCCGCACTACCCTCCACGCCCGCGCGAGCTCCTGCGAAGGCTTCAGCGCCCAGCGTGATGTGCGGATCGTCCTTCAGCGAAATTCCCGCCTCGGCACGACCAACCGCTCCCGCCATGCCGTAGACGCGGCCGTCGACCTGAGCGCCCACTTCGTGGCCACCGAGGTTGACTGTCGGGGTCTTGTAGCCGGCGCGATAGTCCGACATGATCTGCGCACCGGCCTCGACGCCGATGTACGCCGACAGGTCTTCGAGGCTGGCATCTCCGTACGCCCGCACTCCGGCCTGAGCCTTCGTCGAGCCCTGCAGGTAGGCGCTGCCCCAATCTCCCTGGGCTTGCAGGTCGACCTTGCCGAATTCGGCCTCGGCCATTGCCTGCCACAGCGTGTTTCCCTTCTCGCCGAGGAACTGCGCGCCCTGGCCCATGACCCAGTCCTGAACGTTTTGCTGGGTCATGCCCTCGCCCCACTGCGCACCGGTCTGACCCGTCTTCGAGCCGCCACCGGTCATCGTGCGCGGCAGCCCAAGCCCGTTTTCCTGATCGAAGAACAGCGTATCGACGCCCTGGTCGATGAAGTTATTCAC
The DNA here is from genome assembly GCA_016188575.1 of Candidatus Schekmanbacteria bacterium. Classification (GTDB taxonomy): domain Bacteria; phylum CSSED10-310; class JACPHN01; order JACPHN01; family JACPHN01; genus JACPHN01. Next base: position 100,453 of record JACPHN010000082.1, on the reverse strand, counting down.
CGTGTCGCGAATCGGCAGGTTGCGGATCGCATCCGAGCTGAAGCCATTCGGGAACAGGTTTTGAACGCCCTCGGGCAGGTACTGGAGCGCCTGGTTGCCGAGGTTGTTGACGAAGCCTTGCGGGTTGTTGGCAATATCCCCAAGGTTGAGACCCTGCGGCATCCACTGCTGGAAGGCACCCGGAAGCTGGCCGCCCAAGTTGTTGAGGAGCTGGCCACCCGCGTGCTGCAGAAGCTGCTGCGCCGCCTGGCCGGGGTTGGCCCAGTCGAGACCCTGAGGAAGGTATTGCTGTACGCCCTGCGGCAGCATGCCGACAAGCTGGTTAGCAAGCTGCGGCGCGTACTGCCCTCCGAGGTTCTGCAGGAAGCTCGACGGGTCGCGAAGCAGCCCTTCCATGCCGCCGGCGCCCTGGAAAGCGTTCCCCAGGCCCGCGGGAAGCTGATTCAGCAGGCCACCGCCCTGTTGCTGCGCGAGGTTGCCAATCAGATTCGGGAGAAAGCCCTGCGGATTGTTGATGGCGCCTTGCAGCAGGTTGCGGTAGTCCGGCGGCAACATGTTGAGCAGTTGGTTCTGCGCGCCACCCAGGAACCGGTCCGCAGCTCCGCCCAGCAGATCCTGGGGAACGCCGAGCTGCGACAATCCTTGCTGAAACGCCTGCGGAAGACCGCCGAGAACCTGCTGTCCGAAGCTCTGCAGCATTTCCGGCGAAAGTTGATTGCTGATATTACCCGGAAGGATGGAGGAAAGGAAGTTTTGGGCTGCACCCTGGAGACCGCTATTGAGGCCTTGCTTCGCCCAGTCCGGGATATTGAGCGCGTTGAGCGCCGGCCCCGCCAGCGTCTGGGCCACACCACCCCAGTTGCCCATTCGCGCTTGCTGGAGCAGCGAATTCACATCGAAATTGCCGAAGCCCGGCTGCTTACCGAGTTGCTGCATGCTCGGCAGACCACCAGCGCCGCCGGCCCCGCCAGCAGCTTGGCGCGGGGAGCGCAGCCCGTGCGGGTCCCCTTGCCTCTTGCCCAGCTCTTCGAACTCGGAACGCGCCTGCGACAGCAGGCCCAGCACGGCTTCCTTACCAAAATGCTTGACGGCCTCGGAGACTTTTTGCTCGGGAGATGCTTGCGGCATCTTCCCCATGAAGTCAATGATCTGTTGCCAGACTTCCGGGCCGCCACCGGCACCACCTACACCTTGCACCATAATCTCTTCCCTCCATCTAGGTCGGGGATGATAACAAGCTCGCGCGGACGCTGACTTGCCGGCGAGCGGCATTCCGCCTCTGGTCCGTTATCGCGAACTGAGGCGAAAAGTTTCGCCGCCTCGTCGCGCATCACCCGTCGAGTGCGATGCGGCCGAGCGGCTGCACATTCATTTCCTCCGTGAGCTCCTGGTATGACAGGACGCTCAAGCGCGGGAACTCCAGCTCGATCAGCCTCCGGAAATACGGGCGGATGTCAATCGCCGTGAGGATGACGGGGGGAATTTGCGCGGTGTGAATTTCCGTTCCGAGTTGCCGCCGCATGGCTCGGAAAAGCTCCTGTGTCAGCTCCGGCTCTAGCGCCACGTAGGAGCCGGACGCGGTATGTCGCAGCGAATTCTTCACCATGTCCTCTATCTGCGGGTCGAGCAGATACACATACAACACGGTGCCGCCGCCCGCGGCCTTGAAGCTGATGTATCGCTTCATCTCGCTGCGCACGTACTCGGTCAGCATCACGGTGTCTTTCTCGACCTGACCCCACTCGGCAAGCGCTTCCAGGATGCGCCGCAGGTCGCGGATCGAAATGTCCTCCTCGACCAGCCGCTGCAAGATCTCGGTCAGCTTGATCACCGTGATGATCTTGGGCACCACGGCCTTCACCAGCGCCGGGTAGGTCTTCTCCATCTCGTCGAGCATCGACTGCACTTCCTGGATTCCGAGGAATTCCGCAGCGTAGTGGCGAAGAACCCCGGAAAGATGCAGCAGCATCACACCCGGCGGCTGCCAGTACATGAGCCCCGCCTGCTCGATGATGGGAATGCGCTCAGAGTCGACCCATGCCGCCGGCGTGCCATCGGACGGATTGCGCGTGGTCATGGCCTGGATGTGCAAGTTGCGCAGGTTCTCCGCCGCCTCGCGGACGAGGATCTTGCCGTCGGGAACCTGCCCCGTGGCGATCGGAATCTCGTGGAGCTTGACCAGATAGGTATCGGGAGCGAGGTTGGGGTTGTTGCCGCGGATGCGCACGCCCGGAAACTTCACTCCCATGTCCATGTAGAGGATGTCGCGCATGGCGGGGATCATTTCGTTGAGAAACTCGCCGCCGTCCTGGTTGGCATCGACCAGAGGCGTCAGCTTACGGCTGACTTCCAGCGCCACGGGGACCACGAAAGTGAGGCCACGGTCCTCCTTTGGGCCAGCCTTCTTGGCAGGCGCCGCCGCGGGTCGCTTCTGGGGCACGACTTCCCCCTTTTCCCCGGGCTGGGCCGGCGCCGGCGCCGCGGCTGCTCCGGGGTGAATTCCCTGCGCCTCCAGCTCCTTTACCTCCCGCATCTTGAATACGGAAAACGCCATCGAACCGGCCAGCGCGGAAAGCACGAAGAACGGCACCGTTGGGAGGCCGGGAATCAACCCAATGAGGATGAGAAAGCCGGAGGCGATGGCGATTGCCTTTGGCTGGCCGAGAATCTGCGTGCCGATGTCCTTGCCGAGGTGGCTGCCCTCATCCTCGCTCGCCACGCGCGTGACGATGAAACCGGCCGAAACCGAAATCAGGAGTGACGGAATTTGCGAGACCAGGCCGTCACCGATGGTGAGGATCGAGTAGGTCTTCGCTGCCTCCCCGGCGGTCATGCCCTTCATCATGACGCCGATGATGAGGCCGCCGATGATGTTGATCGCCGTCATGATGATGCCCGCGATCGCGTCTCCCTTGACGAACTTCATGGCGCCGTCCATGTTTCCGAACAGCTTGGATTCCATGGCCAGCGCCGTGCGCTTTTGCGCGGCTTCCTCCATGGTAATCGAACCGGCGCGGACATCGGCGTCGATCGACATCTGCTTGCCGGGCATGGCGTCGAGAGTGAAGCGGGCGGCGACTTCCGACACGCGCTCGGCGCCCTTGGTGATGACGAGCATCTGCACGAGGATAAGGACGATGAAGATGATGGCACCGACGACCATGTTGCCGCCGACGACGAACTCGCCGAATCCCTTGATGACCTCTCCTGCGTAGGCGTAGAGCAGAATCAGGCGCGTCGAAGAGACGTTCAGCGCCAGACGGAATAGCGTCGTGATGAGCAGAATCGACGGAAAGGAAGCGATCTTGGTGGCGTTCGGAATATACAAGCACGTCATCAAGATGACGACAGACGCGGTAATGTTGGTGGCCAACAGCAGGTCGAGGATCAATGGGGGCAGGGGCACGATCATCATGCCGATGATGACGATGATCAGACCGGCCAGGAAAATGTCGCTGTACCGCGTGATGAAGTCGACAAGCTCGCCGCGAAAGAACCGGCGCTGAAGATCTGCGAAATCCAGTGCCATACCTATCTACCTCTTTCCCCGAAGCTGTTTGCGGCCGGCCATGTCGGCGATCTCCTTGATGGCGCTGACGAGCGCCCGCGCCCGCATTCCCGCGGGATCGTTGCCATCCGGGTCGAGCGCGATCGCGCGCCGCAGGTCCTCGGTCGCTTCCTGGAACATGCTGGCGCGGAGTCTGAGCTCCCCGCGGTTGCACAACGCGTAGATGTCGTTCGGCTTGAGCTCGAGCGCGCGGTTGAGGTGCCGCAGCGCCGCGGCCTCATTCTCGTCGCGCAGATAAATGGCGCCGAGAGCGGACTGAATAAACGCATCGTTCGGCTCGAGCGCCTCCAGCCCCTCGAAAATGATTTTTGCCGAGTCCGTCTTCCCCTGCAGATACAGCATGTGCGCGAGATGGGCAATCCCGACGATATCCTGCGTGGTAAACCCCTTCGCCTGGGCCAGACTCATCCCGCCCTTCAGCCACCGTTGCAGCTTTGCTGCGCTGCTCGCGTCCGCCATCGCCGCCGCCTACCGGCGCCGCGCCGCGAGCGTGCCCGCGCGGCGCTCCGGTCTGCTCGATGAAACACCCTCACCCACCGTCATGCAACTCCTCCTGTGCTACCGGCAAGCGCGCCTGTCGTCGTCCATTCCGCGCTGCCGGGTGCCTCCTAAAATAACACATCCCTATATGCAACGGCAACGGCTCCGTGCAAGCCGGTTGCTCAGCTCTGAATCCACCCCGGCGCTCCGTCCCGCCCCCCCGCCAGCGCGGGGGAGCCGAGGTGGGGAGTCTTCGCAGCGTGAAGTTGGACGGGCGCAGGATTCATGTCAACCCTCCTCCAACATGTTGAGATCGAGCCTGAGCTCGAGGTGACCGGCGGCAGTGGCGATCGGCTCGGGGATGCGCGTGAGCAGGTTCCCGCTCAGATCCAGCACCGCCAGCGCTGGCAGCGCCCCGAGCTCGGCCGGGAGATCGCGAATGAGGTTGCCGGCGACATCGACGTGGCGCAGCATCCGGAGCCCGCCGATGGCGGGCGATATCCGCTCGATCCGGTTACCGCCGAGCTCCAGGCGCTGCAGCCGGGGCAGCCTGGCGATGCCGTCCGGAATCTCCGAGATCAGGTTTCCCGCCGCGTCGAGCTCCCGTAGGGCCGCCAGCTCAAAGACCACCGGCGGAAGCTCGAGGAGCCGATTGGCCGAGACGTCGAGCTTCTGGAGAGCGCGCAGGCGCCCCACGCCGCTCGGCAAGCCCCGCAGCCGGTTACTCGCCAGGCGCAACCAGCTCAGCGAAGCCAGCGAACCGAGCTCGTCTGGAACCGCGGCAAGCAGGTTCTCCCGGAGGTCGAGCTGTTCGAGCGCGCGGGCGCCGGCAAGCGCCCCGCAAACCTCGCGCAGGCCGTTTGCCCGCAGCGACAGGATGCGCAACGCGCGCAACTGCCCGAGCTCCGGCGGCAGCTCCCGCAGCCGATTGCCATCCAGGTTGAGCCGCTCAAGCTGCCGCAGCTCCCCGATCCACGGGCCAAGCGCCGCCAGCTCATTGTTCGCGGCGCCGAGGAAGCGCAGCAGCGGCAGCGTCCTGAGCCCAGCGGGCAAGGAGGCCAGGCGATTGTGGTGTAGCGACAGAATCTCGAGGCGCTTCAGCTCGCCGATCGCTTCTGCAAGCGACGTGAGCGCATTGCCATCGAGGTAGAGAACGCATAGCCCACGCAGGCGAAAAAGCTCTGGTGGCAGCGCGCGCAGGCCGTTGTCTCTGAGGTCGAGTGATTGCAGGGCAGTAAAGCAGCCGATCTCCGCTGGCAGCGTCTCCATGGAGCGGCGCGACAGATCGAGGCGCGTGACCGCCGCGGGATCGCGTAGGGCTTCGTGCAGGTCTCTCATCAACGTGCCCCTCCTTGGCGGCGGGCCTGGCGGAGGAAATAGGCCTTCATCCCTGGGCGGTCACCGGCCCACCCCAGGCCAAGTGCGGAGATCACGGGTGCGTCGAGTGCCGCCACAACCGCATCCAGCCGGGTAAGCTCGCCGTCGAACCCCGCCGTCGCGGCGAGCACGGCGCGCGCCTCCGCGACCGGCACGTCCAGCAGCAGCAGCTTGACCGAAGTTGCCGGCGAACGGCTCAGGTAGACGGATACCAGCACCTCGCGCCGCGCCTTCGCCGCCAGCGCCGCGGCCAGCGGCACGAACGCGTCACGCACCTGGCCCCAGCCGGCGAGGAGACGATCGAGCGCGCCCCCGCGCGCGAGCACCGGGCCTGCCGGCACCTGCATGTAGGCGCGCACCCGCTCCACGACGCCGTGGCGCAGATCGAGCCCCACGCCGCGCGCCGTTCCGGCCCCGACCTCGTCGCAAACCGCGACCAGCCCATCGAGCATCGCCGGCTCCCAGGGCACAAACCGCGCCAGGCGGTCAAACACGACCTCGGGCGCGAGGTCCGCGGAGAAATACGCGCTCACCTCGGCATCCGCGAGGTCTTCTCCTTCCAGCTTCATCCCCAGCGTGGCGCGGTAATAGCGCCGGCACAGTCCCACAAACGCCGCGTCGAAGGCACCGCAACCGCTCGCCACCAACAGGCCGCGGCATGCGTCTCGATACGCAGCATCGTGCGCCTTGCCGGCGACTGTCATGGACACCGCACCACCGCGCAGCTCCACGCAAAACTCCGCGTACTGCCGCAAGAACGGTTCGAACCGCTCTGAGAACAGCCGCAGCGCCGGCGACACCGCCATGCCCGCGGCAGACAGCGCCGCGAGGCCCGCGCGATGACCCGTCATCTCCGGGAAGGTTTCAACGACAGAAGTTGGTATGGGCATCTACAAATACTCTCTGAATAGCTCGGGCCGCGGACCGGCGATCACGATCTCCGAGACCAGCAGGCCCCGCTCGCGCACCTTATCGGCTCCGGCGCGCACGGCAGCCTCGCAGTCGGCCACGCTCCCCGTGAACAGGCACAGTCCCTTACCTCCGAGCGCCATGGCCACGTGTATGTGAAAGAGGATGACATTGGCCGCCTTGGCGGCGGCATCGGCGGCCGCGAGAATGCTCACGCCGCTGTAGCTTTCCAAAACCCCCAGAGCCTGCGCCTGCGCCGCCGACAGCGCTACCGACTGCCCGAGCGCCGGCAAGACCGCCTCGTGGACACGCGGCAGAACCAGCACGTCAATGACCGACTCGCCGGCTGCGGCAAGGCCGGAGCTGACCGCCGCCTCCACGTCACTGACCGATCCCGCCACGATCACCAGGTACTTTCCCGAGCAAATCGTGCGCGCGATGAGCAGCTCGACGTCCGCCGCCTTGAGCATCTGGTCCTCGGCGAGGTAGCCGATACCGACGCTCGACAGCTCCAGAGCTCCGAGTGCGGCGAGGGTTCTCATGCTGGTTGCGGGCTCCCGGAGGTGCGGCCGAGGGCGCCGCTGGGGTGGGCGGTGATGGTGACGGCGGTGGCGGTGACCGCCGTAACGATTCCGGATAGAGAAGCGTGCACGGGAACGCCGAGCGGCGCGGGCGAAAGGCCGGCGGCGCGGCCGGCAGGCGGCAGCGCAATGGCCTCGCCGCGGGCGACGCGAGCGCCGGGAGCGACGCACGGCACGCCTGCAGCTCCGATGTGCTGCTTCAGCGGAATCGTGACGGTGCCGGCGGCGACGGGCGCGGCGCACAGCGGACCGACGTTCGCGAAGCCGGTGAGCCCGAGCTTTCGCATCAGGCGGCTCATCGGCGTGCTCCGGTTGGCAAGATGCAGGCGCGGCCGGTTGGGGTTGAACGGCGCGTCCGGCCAACGCTGCCCGGCGCCCAACAGGCGGCGCTTGTTGTCCGCGCAGATCGATCCGGGATCGAGATCTTCCGGACAGGAGCTCAGGCTGCACAGGCTGCAACCCGAGCAATACAGCGCGCCGCGGACATTCGCCTCGCCCGTGGCACTGAACCCGAGGCTCCGCATCACCTTGTGGGGTTCGACCGGATGCCCGAGCAGGTAGCGCGGGCACTGCTCGGTGCAGAACGAGCACTGATCGCAAGCGGCGCGACCGATGCGGACGCGGTCGACAAAGCTGCGCTCGTAGCGGCGCACGGCCACGTGGCCGGCGGGCAGCACGATGACCGCACCGGTAGTGCGCAGCACAGGCGACTCGGGGTCGGACTCGAGCCTGCCCATCATCACGCCGCCGACGATCAGCCGGGCGGCGTCCGCGGTGACTCCGCCGGCCGCTGCAAGGCAGGTGGATAGCGGCGCGCCGAGCGGTGCGCGCACGGTGCACGGGTGGGCGACCGCGCCGGCGACGCTGACGAATTTCTCGATGACGGGGGTGGTGGGCGAGCGCGCGATGTTCAGCGCAGTCTCGACGTTGATGACCACGGCGCCGACATCGAGCGGCAAGCCACCGGGCGGGATCGCTCGCCCCAGCACCGCGTAGACGAGAACGAATTCGTCACCCGCGGGGTAGACATCGCGGAGCGGCGCGAGCTCGACGCCGCGCGGGATGACGCCGCGGAGCAGCGCGATGACGTCCTGATATTTCTCCTTGATGCCGATCACGGCGCGCCGGGCGCCGACCAGCTCGCACGCGGCCACGAGACCTTCGATCACTTCCTCGGCGTGGGCTCTGAGAACTTCCTTGTCCTTGTGCAGGAGCGGCTCGCATTCGGCCGCGTTGAGCAGCACCGTGTCCGCCTTCGCCGATAGTTTCGCGTAGGTCGGGAAGCCGGCGCCGCCGGCGCCCACGACTCCCGCGGCAGCGATCGTATCAATTGATATCTTCATAACACCGCGCAGTCTAGAAAGAGCGCGCAACAGAAGCAACCCTCTCGCGGCTGAATGAACCGGAAGGCCCCCCACGTCACGGCCTCCGCTTGCGGGGGGAGCGACGGAGGGGGGCGCTGTCGCGTCGACGTCGAACAGGTGGCGGATTCAGGTTGCGGTCCGGCAGTGGCGTGGCGCACCGCGTTGTGCATACAATGAGGCGAAATGCGCGCGGACGGTAGCGTGCGCGTGGGCTATGGGCACCCGGCTCAGAGATGCGCGGTATGCGGCAGGGAGCATGGAATCTTGGGGATGGTGCGGCGAATCAGCACTTTTGCGAGGTGGCTAGGCCCCTGGGCGCACGCCACGCGGGCTCCCGATGGTGTGGTGCGCGGGGAGCTGTTGCTCGACCCGGCGGAACCGGACGTCGACCCGCTGCTCGTGTGGCGCTACGCGCCGCGCGACGGCGAACCCGATGGGGCGTACATGATCGTCCACGGGCTCAGCTACCTCGGTCCCGCCGACCCCCGCATGGACCGCTTCTGCCGCATCCTCGCCGCATCCGGAACCGTGGTCTACGCGCCTTTCCTCACCACCTTCATGGACCAGACGGTGTCGTCGCGCGCCGCCGCCGATCTCGCCATCGCGCTGCGCTGGATGCTCGACGCCGAGACCAGCCCGAGCAGCCAGCGACCGGGGATCTTCGCGATCTCGTTCGGGACACTGCCGGCGCTGCGCGTCGCGGCCAGCGTCGAGCTCGGAGCCCGCATCGGATCGGTGGTCTGCTATGGGGGATACGCGAGCTGGGCGGATACGGCGCGCAGTCTGTGCGTGCCGCGACCGCACCACCCGCTGGCCATCGCCCGCGACCCCACGGCGTGCGCGATCGTGTTCCTCAACAAGGTGGGCCGCGTCACGAACGACGAAAAGCGCGCCCGGCCACTCGTCACCGCCTGGCGGGCGTTCATCAAGGCGGCCTCCGAGCAGTTTGCGTGTCCGCCGCCCGGCGATGGCATTCTCGAGCTCGCCGATTCGGTCGCCGCACTGCTTCCCGCCGAGCTCCGGCCGCTCTTCCTTGCGGGATGCGGCGTGTCGACCGACTGGCAGGAGCAGTTCGCGCGCATCGCCACCGAAGACGACGGCGATGCCGAGCGGTTCAACCCGACGCACGGGCTCGCCGGCTTGCGCAGCCGGGTCTACCTGATCCATGGCGCCGACGACCAGATCATTCCCGCAACCGAGTCGGTCGCGCTGTCCCGCGAAGTCTCCCGGCACACCCGGTGTGACCTGTTCCTGACCGGCCTGTACGGGCACACGGCGACCCACGGCATGAGCGGCCTGTGGCGGAACCTCGCCGGTGCCGGCCGCGAGCTGTTGACGATGGCGCGGATGGTCCGCGCGCTCGCGCGGTGCGCGGCGAGCTGAACGGAGCTGCAGTGGTGGCGAAATCGCGGGCAGAGGTGTATGCGGCAGGGCGCTTCGCGCTTGTCGTGGCAGGCGCCGCGGCGGCCGCCGCCCTCGCTTTCGCGACGCCCGCGCCGGCAGAGGATGGCCCCCCTCGTCCGCCGGCCGCGCGCGAAGTCGACGCCCCACTCCCTCCCACCACCACGCGAGAAGTCGGGTTGGGGGGCGACACCGACACCTTCTTTTTCGTCTGGCGCGACCGCCGCGACCTGAAATCCGCCCGGCGCCCCGCCGCCGAGGTCTTCGCCGAGCTCACCGAGCACGAGGCCGAAAATGCGCGTCTCCGCGCGGAAGCGCTGGCGTTCGGCTGGTGCCAGGGCCCGGACGAGGAGGAACAGCGCGCCGGGCTCCAGCCCTTCTTCCCCGCCGATAGTTGCGACCTCGCCCGGGTCGAACCGCCGCGTGTCGGCGTGTGGCTGACGCTGCCGCGCCGGTTCCTGGCGACGCTCGACGACGAGGACACCGACGACATGTTTCACGCGCTCGCCACCACCATGGACCAGGTGCCGGACGCGCTGCAGCTTTTCATCCTCGCGCGCCCCGCGGAGGGCGGCGCCTACCGGCCGATCACCTCGTACCTGCCGCGGCTGCCGCGAGTGGGCCGCAAGCCGTTCGAGGCCCCACCACTTCGCGTCCGCCCGCAAGCGCCGGGAGGTGACGGGGGGGCAGAACCCGGTCACCCCGGGCAACCACAGCCCGGCGGAGCGCTCTCGGGCAAGAGCGTCTTCCTGAGCCAGTCACACGGCTGGTACTACGAAAGCTCCTCCAGTGCCTGGATCACCCAGCGCGGCAACACTAACAGCATCGTCGAGGACTTCATCAACGCCGAGGCCATCGACCAGTATCTGATCCACTACTTGAGCAACGCGGGCGCCGGCGTCTACACGGCGCGTGAGCGGGACATGAACACCAACGAGGTGATCGTGGACGACGACAGCTCGGGCTTTGCGGTCACGGGGACGTGGACGACCAACACGTCGGGAGGCTCCTACTACGGGTCGAGCGAACGCAGCAAGGCGGCCGCCGCGACCGAGTCCGGCACCGCGACGTGGACGCCGGCGCTCCCCGCCGCGGGCCGGTACGCCGTCTACGCCTGGTACACGGGCGGGTCCAATCGCTCCGACACCGCCACCTACACGATCTCGCACGCCGCCGGCGACACTACCGTCGTGCAAAACCAGCAGCGCGACGGCTTCACGTGGAAGCTGCTCGGCTTTTTCGACTTCGATCCGGCCGACGCGGCGGCGCGGCGGCGCGTTGTGTTATCGAACGCCCCGGGCTCCGGCAGCGAGGTCGTGATCGCCGACGCCATGCGCTTCGGCGGCGGCATGGGCTCGATCGCGGACGGCGGCGCGACGAGCGGGCGGCCGCGGTGGGAAGAATCGGGGCGGTACTACGCGGAGTTTGCCGGATGCTCGAACGCATACTGCGGCACCAGCCGCGTCAGCGCCATGCCGCGCTGGGCGGCGTGGGAAAACGAAACCTGGGAGGATGGCATCTACCTGTCGTGGCACACCAACGCCCCCTATCCGGGCACCGGGACGTCCTCTTTCGTCTACACGACCGGCGACTGGGATGACCCATTCGAGGGCGTCGACGGCAGCCTCGAGCTGCAGGATTACGTCCACGCCGAGATCATCAACGACATCCGCGCGGGTTACGACTCCGGCTGGACCAACGGCGGGCAGCACACGGCCGATTTCGGGGAAATCAACCCGGCGAATAACGCCGAGACGCCGGGGCTGCTCGTCGAGCTCGCCTTTCACGACACCCCCTCCGACGCGGGCTATCTGAAGGATCCCAAGTTCCGGCAGCTCGCGGCGCGCGCCATGTATCAGGGCATCGTCAAGTACTACGCCTGGAAAGACGGCACCGCGGTGCACCTGCTGCCAGAACCGCCGGGGCGGGCGCGCGTGCAATACCTCGGCGGCGGCACCGCGCGCGTCTCGTGGACGGCGCCGGCATACAACAGCGGCAACGGCCTCTACGGCGACTCAGCGACCGGCTACCGCGTCTACGTGAGCAGCTCGGCACGCGGCTTCACTGACGCGGTCGCGACAGCAGCGACGAGCTACGACATCACGGGCCTGGCGGCCGGCGACCTGCGTTTCGTGCGCGTGAGCGCGACCAATAGCGGCGGCGAGTCTTTTCCGACCCCGACGCTCGCGGTGCGCGTCCCGGCGAGCGGCAACCCCGAGCTGCTGATCGTGGAAGGCTTCGATCGGCTCGACGCCTCGGCGCTCGTCGACCAGTACGAGAGCGCGTCGCTCGGGTGGGTGAAGCGGATGTTCCTGGACGAGATGAGCACCTTCAATTACGCGGTGTCGCACGCGGTCGCCGCAGCCGCGTTCGGCGCCGGATTCGACAGCGCCGTGAACGAGGCCGTGGCGGCGGGGGACGTCTCGCTCGGCGGCTATTCCGCCGTCGACTGGATTCTCGGCGAAGAGTCCACCGCGGACGAGACGCTGTCGTCGACCGAGCAGGGCCTCGTGACGAGCTATCTGGCGGCGGGTGGCGCGCTGCTGGTCTCGGGCGCGGAGCTGTTGTGGGACCTCGACTACAAGGGCAGCAGCAGCGACAAGACGTTCGCCGACACGTATCTGCACGCCGACTACGCGGCCGACGACGCGGGGGTGGGGAGCGTGAGCGGCACGGCGGGCGGCGCGTTCGCGGGGCTCGCGGGCGTCGCGTTCGACCGCGAGGGCTCGCTCGGCATTTACAAGGTCGGGTATCCGGATGCGATGACGGCGCGCTCCGGGGCGAGCGCGGCGATGAGCTACGAGGGGACGGCGTATACGGCAGCCGTCACATACTCGGGCACGCATCGGACGGTTGTCCTGGGATTTCCGCTCGAAACGATCGGCACGGAGGCGAACCGCGCGAGCGTGATGGCGCAGGCGTTGGCGTTTCTGATCGGCGATGCGAATCCGACGATCACGCCGACGCCCACGGTGACTCGGACCCCCTCCGTGACGCCCACCCGAACGCCGACGCCGACCCCGACGCGCACGGCCACGCGCACCCCGACGAAGACGCCGACCCCGACGCGCACGGCCACGGCGACTGCGACGCGGACCGCGACCGGGACCGCAACACCGATCCCGAGCGCGACCGCGACGCGGACCTCGACGAAGACCGCCACGCCGACCCGGACGCCGAGCGCAACGCGAACCGCAACGCCCACGAAGACCGCCACGCCGACCCGGACGCCCACGACCACCGCGACGCGAACGCGCACGCCTCGGGCATCGACGGCCACGGCCACGATGACGGCCACGCGGACACCGACGCGCACGCCATCGGCGACCGCGACGGCGGTGGCGACCGCGACGCGGACGCGGACACCGACCGCCACGCCCGTGGGGACGCGCGCGGCAACGGCCACGACCACAGCGACGGCGACGGCAACGGCCTCGCCGACCCGCAGCCCCGCCGTGGCATCGACGGCGACCTCGACCGTCACGGCGGTAGTCCCGCCCACGCACACGCCGAGCGGCGGGCCATCTGGAACCGCGACCCCTCCCCCCGCGATCACGCCGACGTCCACCCCCCCGGCCAGCGCCCCGGTGCCGGCCATCACCCGACCGGGGCTCCTGGCCGCATCGGCGCTGCTGGGCATCTGGCTCTCCCTGCGCGCCAGAGCCGCGCGCCGTGCCGGGAGAGCGAGAGGCAGGGGCGATCGCGGCGCCGCCCCGCGAGGCCGAGGATGAGCCCTGCCCCGGGGCCGCGGCGACTCGGCGGGTACGCGCTGGCGGAGCCGCTCGGCGAGGGCGGCATGGGCACCGTCTACCGCGCCGTCGAGGAAAGCTCGGGGCGGATCGTCGCGCTGAAGACCGTGCGCGTGATGAGCGAGCTCGGGCTCGCGGGCCTGCGCCGCGAGATCCGCGCCCTCGCTCGCCTTCGCCACCCGGGCATCGTGCGCATCCTCGCCGACGGGGTGGAGGATGGCGCGCCCTGGTATGCCATGGAGGCCGTGACCGGCACGAGCTTGCGGGCCGTGTTTCGCGAGGACGGTGCGGGCGCGCCTGCCACCAGCTCCGCGGTATCGAGCGCGCCGACGAGCTGGTGGACGGCCCACCCCGCGGTCACCGAGGTGACCACTCGGCGCCGGCCGCGCGTCGCGCCGGAGGAGGAGCGGCCGTATCCGCCGGCCGCCGAAGCGTCACCGCGCCCTCACGGCGCCGCTGGTCTGCGCCAGGTGCTCACATGTTTCCGCCGGCTGTGCTCACCGCTCGCGTATCTGCACGGCGAGGGGCTCGTCCACCGCGACATCAAGCCCGACAACATTCTGCTGCGCCCGGACGGCGCTCCCGTCATCGTCGACTTCGGCCTGGCGGCGCAGTTCGGCGGCGCGAGCGGCCGGGAGGTGCTCGCCCCGGGCGGCCAGACGGAAGGCACCATTTCCTACATGTCTCCCGAGCAGATCAGCGGCGATTTCGTGGACGCGCGCGCCGACCTCTACGCGCTCGGTTGCATGCTCTACGAAGCCGTTACCGGCCAGGTTCCTTTCGTTTCCGGCAGCGCCTACGAAGTCTTGCAGCGCCATCTGCGCGAACGGCCCGCGCCGCCCTCCAGCCTGGCCTCCGGCGTGCCCGGAATCCTCGACGCGCTGATCCTCGCGCTGCTCGAAAAATCGCCGCGCAACCGCGTCGGCCATGCCGCTGACGTCGCCGCGGTGCTCGCCGACCTCGGCGCCGAGAACGGCTTTGCGGCCTCGGCGCCGCCGCCGCGCAGCTACCTCTACCGGCCTGCGCTGTCGGGACGCGCGGCCGAGCTCGGCCAGCTCGCCGCGCGCATCGCCGCGCTCGAGGACGGCACGGGCGCGGTCGTGCTGATCGCGGGCGAGTCCGGCGTGGGCAAGACGCGGCTCGCGATGGAAGCCACTCGCCATGCGGGACGGCGCCAGATTCCCGTGCTCATTGGCGAGTGCCTGGCGGACGACCCGCGCTCACTGCGCGGGCTCCATCGCCCGCTGCTCGCAGTGGCCGATTACTGTCGCGAGGGGGGCATGCGAGAAACCGCGCGCGTGCTCGGCCGCCGCGGCAAGATCCTCGAGGCAGTCATTCCCGCGTTGGGCACGGTGCCGGGCCAGGCCGAGCTTCCCGAGGCCGCGCCGCTCCCCGGACCCGCCGCCGAGCAGCGCCTGTTCACGGCCGCGTGGGAGGCGCTCGTGGCTTATGGCGAGGATGAGCCATTGATTCTCGTCATCGATGACTTGCAGTGGGCGGACGACCTCACGCTGAAGGCCGTGCGCTCGTTCGCCGATCGTATCGGGCGGCGCGAAGGCGCGGTGCTGGTGGCCGGCACCTATCGCGCCGACGAGGCCGGCGACGAGCTGCGGGCGCTGGCGGCGGCGCCGAACGTGTCGTGCCTGCGGCTTGGCGGCCTGGCGCCCGAAGCCGTCGGCGTCATTGTCGCGGACATGCTCGCCGCGGACCGCCCCGACGAGGGGATCGTCGCCTTCGCGCGGCACCACGGCGAGGGGAATCCGTTCTTTCTGGCCGAGTATCTGCGCGGCGCGGTCGAGGCGGGGTTGCTGGCGCGCTCCGCGGAGGGGCGATGGCGGCTTGCGCCCGAGGTTACCGCAGCCGCGGCGGCGGACGCGCTTGCTCAGCTCGCGCTACCGACCACGATCCGCGCGGTGGTCGAGCAGCGGCTCGGGCGGTTGCCGGCGGCGGCGCGGGCCATGGCGCAGGCGGCGGCGGCCGTGGGGCGCGAGGTCGGCGGCGATCTGCTGGCCGAGCTGTGCGGCACGACCCTGGAGGAGGCGGCGGAACAGCAACAGGAGCTGCTGCGGCGGCAAATCTTCGAGGCCGCGGGCGACGGCGAGGCGCTGCGCTTCCTCCACGACAAGCTGCGCGAGGTCGCGTACGACCTGGTGGCGGCGGGAGAGCGGCCGGGTTTGCATCGGCGCGTCGCCGTGGCGATGGCGGCGCGCAAGGCGGCGGGCGAGAGCGTCGCGGAGGGCGAGCTCGGGCGGCACTGGGAGCTCGCCGGGGAGCGGGACTCCGCGGCGGCGTGCTACCTCGCGGGGGCGCGCGAGGCCGAAAAGCGGCACGCGGCCGCGCTCGCCGAGGAGCTGTACCGGCGCTACCTCGCGGTGGTCGACGCGGGGAGCGAGGCGAGCATCGAGGCCCGGCTGGAGCTCGTAAACCGCGTCCTGATTCCGCACAGCCGGCCGCGCGAGGCGCTGGAAGTGCTGGAACCGGCCGCGGCGGCGGCGCGCGGCAGTGGGCGGCCACGGCTCGAAGCGCGGGTGCGGGTCGGGGAGGCGGGAGCTCTCTTTCTCCTCGGACGGCTGGACGAAGCGGAGGCGGCGGCTGCCCGCGGGCTCGAAATCACCGGCCAGCCACACGACGACGAGCTGGCCGCGCAGGTATTCCGGCTGCTTGGCGTCGTACGGTACGCCAGGGCCGACTCCCGCGAGGCCGAGAAGTACCTTACGTCTGCACTACGCATCTTCAGGCGCCTCAAGCACGGAAGAGGGCTCGCGATAACGGTGTCCAATCTGGCGGCAGTGCTTCATTTTCGAGACAGCGGGCGTGCAATGACGCTCAACCGCCGTGCTACGAAGTTGAGCGCAGCTATCGGGGACAAGACCGGAGAAGCGATCAGCCTGGGAAATCAGGCCAGTCTGCTGATGAACCTGGGCAGGGCGGCCGAAGCCCGAGCATGCCTCGAACGGGCCTTGGCGATCAACACCGAAATCGGCCACGAAGCGGCCATCGCGCGACTTCGAGCCTCGAGGGCAAACCTCGCGATGTCCGATGGTGACCTGGCGCTGGCCGATGCGCTCTTTCGGGAGTCTATCCGGGAGCTGTCAGACATGGGATTGCCGCACCTGCTTGCGGCGGCGCTCACCAACGCGGGGTCTGTCCAGGCGGCGCTCGGCGCCGTCAATGACGCGAGAAGAACGCTGAACCAGGCCATCGAGTTGTGTCGAAAAATCGAGGACCGCGAGTATCTCGTGCATGCAATCTACCATCTTTGCCGTCTCGAGTGTCGCACCCAGGCGGACACCACCGTGGCTGAAGAATACGCCGTTCAGTGTGTGGCGGCCGCAGAGCTAGCCGGGCAACCGGTGGCGATGGCGCTGTCGCAGTGCGCACTGGCGCATGTTGCACTCGCATCGGGACGTTCAGCTTCGCGCCTGCTCGAAGCAGCGGATCGGCATCTTGCGTCGGTAGGCTTCAAGGAAGGATCTCGGGCAATCTTCACGGAAGACGTTGTCGCGCTCAAGGCGGCACAGCGGGCATTCGACGAGGGCGTCGCGCTCTTCCGCGGCGAGTTGCTCCGGACAATTCCGGAGGGCCTACAGGCATGGCTGCGCCGCAACGGACACTTGCCGGCGGATCGGGAGCGGGAGGTACAGGGTGGAACATAGGCAAGTGGATGGCGACCGGCCCGGAGGCGCCAATCCTTCATGAGATCGGGGAAGCAAGCGGGCAACACCATCAGGGGTTTCGTGCTCGGTGCGCCGCTCGGCGAAGGCGGCATGGGCACCGTGTACCGGGCGGTCGAGGAAAGCTCGGGGCAGGTCGTCGCGCTGAAGACGGTGCGGGTGGTGAGCGAGCTCGGGCTGGCGGGCTTGCGCCGCGAGATCCGCGCCCTCGCGCGCCTGCGCCACCCCGGTATCGTGCGCATCCTCGCCGATGGGATCGAGGACGGCGCGCCGTGGTATGCCATGGAAGCCGTAACGGGCACGAGCTTGCGCGCAGTGTTTCGGCAGGAGGGCGGCGCCGCCGGAGTGATCGCCAGCTCCGCGATCTCGAGCGCGCCGACGAGTTGGTGGACGTGCCACCCCGCGGTCACCGCAGCGAGCACGCGCCGCCACCGCCTCGGCGATCCAGACACGGACCGGCAGCCGCCGCGGGCAGACGACGCTTCACACCACCCGCGCAGCGACGGCGGATTGCGCCAGGTGCTCACCTGCTTCCGGCGGCTGTGCTAGCCACTCGCCTATCTTCACGGCGAGGGATTGGTGCATCGCGACATCAAGCCGGAAAACGTCCTGCTGCGCCCCGACGGTGGGCCCGTCATCGTCGACTTCGGCCTGGCCGCCCACTTCGGAGGAAGCAGCGGGCGTGAGGTCCTCGCCGCCGGCGGGCAGACGGAAGGCACCATCTCGTACATGTCCCCGGAGCAGATCAGCGGCGATTTCGTCGACGCCCGCGCTGACCTCTACGCGCTCGGCTGCATGCTCTACGAGGCGGTCACCGGCCGGGTGCCGTTCGTTGGAGGCAGCGCCTACGAAGTCCATCAACGCCACCTGCGCGAGCGGCCCGCGCCGCCGTCCAGCCTGGCCTCCGGCGTGCCCGGAGCACTCGACGCGCTGATCCTGGCGCTGCTCGAGAAATCGCCTCGTGACCGCGTCGGCCACGCCACGGACGTCGCCGCGGTGCCCGCCGATCTCGGCGCCGACAACGGCTTCGCGGCCAGCTCACCCGCGCCGCGCAGTTACCTCTACCGGCCGGCCCTGGCCGGACGGGCCGCGGAGCTCGGCCGGCTCGTCGAGCACATCGCCGCCCTGAACGACGGAATGGGCGCAGTCGTGCTCATCGCGGGCGAGTCCGGCGTCGGCAAGACGCGCCTCGCGATGGAGGCGACCCGGTACGCGGCTCGCCGCCAGGTTCCCGTGCTCGTCGGCGAATGCCTGCCCGATGACCCGCGGTCGCTGCGCGGCCTCCATCGACCGCTGCTCGCCGTGGCGGATCACTGCCGCGAGGGGGGGCAAGGTGGAAACCGCGCGCGTGCTCGGCCGGCGAGGCAAGGTCCTGGAAGCGGTCATCCCCGCGTTGCGCTCGGTGCCCGGCCAGGCGGAGCTCCCGGACGCCGCGCCGCTGCCCGGGGCCGCCGCCGAGCAGCGCCTGTTCGCGGCCGCGTGGGAGGCGCTCGTCGCCTACGGTGAGGACGAGCCGCTGATTCTCGTCATCGACGACCTGCAGTGGGCTGACGACCTCACGCTGAGAGCCGCGCGCTCGTTCGCCGAGCGGATTGAGCGGCGGGAGGGTGCGGTTCTCGTCGCCTGCACCTACCGCGCGGACGAGGCCGGCGACGAGCTGCGGGCGCTGGCGGCGGCGCCGAACGTGTCGTGCCTGCGGCTTGGCGGCCTGGCGCCCGAAGCCGTCGGCAGCATCGTCGCCGACATGCTGGCCGCGCACCGCCCGGACGAGGGCATCGTGTCGTTCGCGCGGCGCCACGGCGAGGGGAATCCGTTCTTTCTGGCCGAGTATCTGCGCGGCGCGGTCGAGGCGGGGTTGCTGGCGCGCTCGGCGGAGGGGCGGTGGCGGCTCGCGCCGGAGGTGACCGCAGCGACGGCAGCGGACGCGCTCGCGCGACTCGCGCTGCCGACGACGATCCGCGCGGTCGTCGAGCAACGGCTCGCGCGGTTGCCGGCGGCGGTTCGAACCATGGTTCAGGCGGCGGCGGCCGTGGGGCGAGAGGTCGGCGGTGAGCTGCTGGCCGAGCTGTGCGGGACGAGCCTCGAGGAGGCGGTCGAGCAGCAGCAGGAGCTGCTGCGCCGGCAAGTCCTGGAGGTCGCCGGAAACGGGCAGACGCTGCGTTTCCTCCACGACAAGTTGCGCGAGGTCGCGTACGACCTGGTGGAGGCGGGCGAACGGCCAGGGCTACACCGCCGGATCGCGGCGGCGCCGGCCGCGCGGAAGGCGGCGAGCGAGAGCGTCGCGGAGGGCGAGCTCGGGCGGCACTGGGAGCTCGCCGAGGAGCTCGAGGCCGCGGCGACGTGCTATCTGGCGGTGGCGCGAGAGGCCGGCAAGCGCTACGCCACGGCGCTCGCGGAAGAGCGGTACCGGAAGTACCTGGCGCTGGCGGACGCGCAGAGCGAGGAGAGCATCGAGGTCAGGCTGGAGCTCGTCAGCCGCATCCTCATCCCGCACACGCGGCCTCGGGAGGCGCTCGAGGTAATCGGGCCCGCGCTGGCGGCACCGCCTGGGTGCGGGCAACCGCGCTACGAGGCGCGGGTGCGCGTGGCGGAGGCGGCGGGCATGTTCATGCTTCGAAGGCTCGACGAGGCGGAGGTGGCGGCCCGTGCCGCCCTGTGCCACCTGCAGAGCGCCCCAGACGAAGAGACGGAGGCCATGGCCCTGAGAATACTCGGGGTATCGTCATGGGCCAGAGGAGACCTGGCGGCCGCAGAGCGGTATCTGGAAAGCTCCCGCGACATCTTTCGGCGGCTGGGCCATTTGCGCGGGCAGATGGTAACCGCTTCCAACCTGGCCTTGGTTTTCCGCATGACGGACGTGGACCGTGCGATTGAGCTCGAGCGCGAGGCACGGCGCTTGGGCCGGGCCAGTGGTGACAAGCCTGGAGAGGCGCTATCGTTCGCCAACGAGGCGGGAATGCTCCTGAGTGTGGACAGGCATCAAGAGGCCCTGGCGTGCCTCCAATCTGCCATGGACACTCAGCGCGAGATTGGACATGAGGTTGGGGTTGCTCGTTGCCAGGCGTCCATGGCGCTCTTGGCGGAGTCGGAAGGGAACTTGGAGCAGGCGAGACACCTTTACGATCAGGCGATTGCGGTCTATGAACGCGCTCGAGAGGTCGCGCTCCTTGCACCCACCCTTGGCAACGCAGGTTTTCTCTTGGCGGCCGTGGGCGAGGTAGAGCAAGCGCGGCGGACCTTGCATGAGTCGGAGCAGCGTTGCGACGAATCAAAGGACTCTCAATTCCAGATTCAGTCCTTGTGCTACCTCGCCACGTTGGAGCGTCGAGTCGGCACGAGGCGGCAAACCGTGGAGGGATACACCCGCAAGGCGATCGACCTTGCACGTCGGCTCGGCCAAACCCAGTGGCTGCTACTGGCGTACTGCGCCGAGGGGCACCTGCGCTTGATGGACGGCATGTCGGCGCGAGAATCCGTTATGGAGGTACAGCACTTGATCAACTCGCTTGGTCAAAGCAGTACGTTTGGCGGCACGTTCAGGGCCGCTGTGTCGAATCTTCTGCAAGCCCAAGAGGCATACGAGGCCGGCCAGCGGCTCTTCCGCGGCGAGCTGCTCCGGACAATTCCGGAGGGCCTACAGGCCTGGTTGCGCCACCATGGGCACCTCCCCGGCGATTGCTCGCCGGGTCGCTCGCCTGGTTAGGGCGGAGGCCGATCCAGGCGGTGGATCCACGCGCCACGCCACCTCTTGACAAGTCCGCTCGGCCATTTGACATGTTCGACTTGACTCGCTATGAGTGCTGGTGTCGCTTTTCGTCATGTCCACAACGAACCAGGAGGCTCACTATGGGCAAGGTGCCGGACATCAGCTTCGCGGGGAAAACCCGAGAACAGGCCGAGGCGATGCTGCAGGAGATGAAGAGCAAGGGCGAGATCGCCGATTACCGCCTGGACAAGGTCGGGGGCGTGTACCGGGCCACGATGGTACCGGTCAAGGAAAAGAAGGAGGCGTGACAGGAAACTTTTGCAGTGGTTCGTCGATAACCGTAGCGAGTCCTGGCAGCGAGGCCGGCGCCGAGTACCGGCGCAAAAAAAGAGATAGCCACGGTGCCAGGGAGTGTTGGTGTAGCCTGACTACTTTCAGGGAGGATTTTGAATGGGCGTACAGTTCCCACAGCAAAACTTTGCCGCCGCGATGCAGATGCAGAATGCGCTTGCCGGTGTCGGTCAAGCACTGGCCCGCGGCGACATTCAGGGCGCACAGCAGGCCCTCATCAGCGCGATGTACTCGAACCTCGCCAACGATCCGATCGCCAGCCGGTGCTGCCAGCCCGGACAGATGGGCGGCATTCAGCCGGATTTTGGCAACTTCGCGCAACCCGGCCAGTTCGGCTGCTACGGCCAGCCCCAGGGTCTGCCGCAGTGGGCGCAGGGCGGCGGCATGCAGCTTCCCCCGCAGCTCCAGCAGATGCTCGAAGGCGGCCAGCAAGGGTTGCAGGATCAGATGCGGACCGATCCCCGCAGCGGCCTGGGCAAGGTCGACATGAAGGAGCTCGGCAAGGCGGTCGATGACGTCGACATCAACAAGATCGTCCACGATATCGGCATCCCCGACAACCTCAAGAACGAGCAGGAAGTCAAGGACACCCTGGTCAACAAGCTGTTCGACGCGCAGAAGGACGGCAAGATCACCGATGAAGAGCTGACCGCGGCGATCGACGAAGCCATGGGCAAGGCCCAGGGCGAGATCGATGGCGCGTGCGGCAACAAGCAAGACACCGGTGGCCTCAGCGAACAAGAATCCGCCTCGGTGAAGCGGGCCCTGACCGAAGCTCTCGACCCCTATACGGCTGACAACATCGCGGCTGACCAAATGAACGGCGACAAGCCGGTCGGCCCCGGCGGCACGATTCCCACCGAGCTCGGCGTCGAGAAGAACGAAGCCGGCAACCAGGAAATCACCACGCCTGGCGGGTACAAGGTCGAGCTCGAGGACCAAGGCACCTACTACGATGTGAAGATCACCGATCCCGAAGGCAACGTCTCTCACCACTGGGGCGACCCACACGTGGACGAGTCGGACAACGACGGCGGGCTCAACAAGGACACCGATTACTTCTGGCCGGACAAGAACCTGTCGATCGAGCTTCCCGATGGGTCGAAGGTCAGCATGCACGCGACCGGCCCGCAGGGCGTGATTGAAGGCGTCGAGGTGCACTCTGGTGACCAGTACGTCTCTGCGAACGCCGGCCAGGACGCGGTCGACTTCCACGAGAGCGGCGGCAAGGCGTTCGACCAGGCGACCGCCGACGGCACCGTGTGCTACCCCGGCCCGGCCGGCCAGGGCGGCGGCATCGCCGACCTGTTCGTGCAGGAAACCCCCCCGACGGGTGGCTACCGCAACCTCAACCCCAACGAGTCCGAGCACTACGACAACCTGGCGGACTTCTTCCACGCCACTCCCCCGGAGCAAGGGCAGCAGCTCCCGCTGGATCCTGATCTGCAGCGGTTCGTCGACAATGGTCTCGACCCGAAGCAGGCGCAAGAGGCGCAGCTCGGCCGCAACCTGCAGCAGCTCTTGACCTTCCTGCAGAACAACTCCGGTCAAGGCTACGGCGGCCAGTTCGGCCAACTGCAAAACGCGGGCAACCAGCTCGCCAACGCCGGCGTCAACATGCAAAATCCGGCCGCGCAAAACTACGCGAACCAGATGGCCTACAACCAGTTTGGCGGACAGCAGGCGCAGGCCAACTTCCCGACCTACGCCGGCGCGGCGCAGGGCTTCAACCCGGCCCAGTTCGGCTACAACCCGAATCAGGTCGCGGGCGGCGGTGGCGGGGTCCCGGCTGGTGGCAACATGGTTCCAAACTTCGGAGCCCCGCAAGGCGGCTCGAGCATGGACCAGTTCTGGAATCAGTTCGAGGCCGGCCAGGCGCAATCCTCCGCGGCGCAGAATGCCAAGTATGACAACCTTGCTGCTCAGGGCGTAGATCCTGGTCAAATCGCAATGATGAAGATGCAGGACGAGATGCAGCGCCAGAACCAGCTCGTCAGCATGCTGACCAACCTGTCGAAGATCAAGCACGACACGTTGAAGGCAGTCATCCAGAACCTCCGCGTCTGATCCGGAGCCCCGATGGGTGTGGCGGGCGGTGCTCGCCCCACCCCCCGGGGTGCTCTACGATCGGCCGGCAGGCCAGTCGCGCGGCGCCTTCGGGCGCCGCTTTTTTTGTCTTGACAGGTCGGGAGGCGAGTGCTATAAGGTCGGCACCTACGCTTCTCACCGTTTTTTGGAGGTGACTCTATGGCCAAGGCGGGTAACGGCTACAGCCCCGAAGATTACGAGCGACTCGTGAAGGGAGAGATCACGCTTCGCGAGCTCGAAGGCGTGTCGCTCGAAGACTACGCCGGAATCGCTCAAGTCGGTCATACCCTGCTCGACCAAGGCAAGGTCGACCAGGCGCGCACGGTGTACGAGGGGCTGCGCGCCATGGACCCCAACCACGCCTACGTTCGCGCGACCCTCGGCGCCATTTACATGCGGGAAAACCGAGACATCGACGCGCTCGAGCAGCTCAATGAGGCGCTCCGCCTCGAGCCCGACAGCGAGTACGCTCTCGTCAACCGCGGTGAGATCCTCCTGAAGGGCGGCTTCCTGGCCGAGGCCGGCCGCGACTTCAAACGCTGCATCGAGCTGGATCCGAACGGCAAGAGCCCGGCCGCCATGCGCGCCCGCGCCCTCGTGATGGTCGTGAAGGACATGCTCGACAACGCCGCGAAGCAAGCAACGGCCTAGTACCGGCAGGTCTCCGCAACCTGGGCGCCCGGTCGAGCTGGGATCTCGGCCGGGCGCCAAATTTTTTTCAGCGACCCGCCACCTCGCCTCCCCGCACGAGCGGGGGGCGCAAAGAGCCCGCATCTCCTCTCTCCCGGAGGATCTCTCATGACCTCGGACCCCACACAAGCTGCTGACGCCCTCCGCACGTTCCGCAGCATCCTCCTCGAGATCCGCTACGACGACATCAACCGCGCCGTTCGCACCGATTCCTATTTCGGCGAGCCGTTCGTGTCGGCATCCGAGGCGCCACTGGTGCGCCATCGACTCGCGGCGCTCGGCGCCGCCGCCGCCCCCGTCGTGCGCTTGCTCCTCCTCGGCGATGCCGTGCCCGCCGCCGCCGTGCGGGCGATTCTTCCGCAGGACGTCATGGACTCTCTCGCCGGGCTCTCACTGCTCAGCGCCGCCGCGGACCACGTGCGCGCGCCGTACGCCGCGCTCGCGTCGCTCGATGGCCAGTACTTCTGGGCGAACCGGCAGAGCCCCGAGACGCGTCATGAGGATTTCGCCGTCTACCTCGGCGCCGATTCGTATCGCCTGGCCCATCACATCCCGGCGCTCCCCGGCCGCCGCGTCCTCGATCTGTGCTGTGGCAGCGGGTTCCTGGCCATCCGCGCTGCGGCGCGCCGCGGCGTCGCAGCGGCGGTCGGCCTCGAGATCGAGCCGCGCGCGGTGGCCATCGCCCGCGTCAACGCCATGCTCAACGGCCTGGACGACATCGTCTCCTTCCGCGAGAGCGACGGGTGCGGCGCGCTGGCGGCGGGCGAGCACTTCGACCTCATCGCCTGCAACGCGCCCTACGTGCCCATGGCGCCCGACCTCCAGCTCCCGGTCTCCGGACACGGCGGCAGCCTCGGGCTCGACTTCATCGCCCGGTTCCTCGACGAGCTCCCCGCGGTGATGACCGAAGGCGCGCAGGCGATCTTCGTCATCGGCTGCCTCGGGACCGCTCAGGGCCCGGTCCTGGAAGACCTGCTGGCAACGCACCTGCGCGAGCACCCCGACCACGCGGCGACGCTGGTGCTCGGCTTCCGCGGGCTCATGGACGACGCCTACCTGCGGCAGCTCACCGTGGCGGTGACCAAGTACGGCGCTTCGCGGCAGCTTTCCGAGGAGGAAATCGCGGCCAAGGTCGCCGCCCACTTCGCGAAGACCGGCCTGGACTTCGTCTACCCACGTTCCATCCTCATCGTCGATCGCTCCGCCCGCGCCGAGCGCCGCGGCTCGCTCACCGTCGCCCGCGCCTACAATCCGTGGGACACCACGACGATCCCGCGCTGGAGCTACGTGCCCTCGGGGTCACCCGTGCAGGCGCACGCCCTCAACCTCATCAGCGGCGGCACGTTTTCGATCACACCGCAGGACGCGCCGTTTTTCGCGACGCTCGACGGCAAGCGGTCGGTCGCCGAGCTCGTGAGCCGAAGCAACTTGGAGGGGAGCTTCGGCCGCCCCAAGGGCGATCGCTCGGTTCTGCAAATCCTGCTGAACCGCTGCTACGAGCTCGAGGTGCGCGGCGCCATCGCCCGCGTCAGCCTCCGCGACGCGTTCGCGGACCTCGCGGGCAAGGTCGCGGATTCCGACTGATCCGAAATCCGGCGTCGGCAGAATGTCCCGTTTTCGTCTTTTGCACTTCTTCCCGCCGCAGGCCGGGATCACGCCGGAAAGCATCCAGTCCGCGACCCGGCCGGACGCTCCCCGCAGCGAAAGCGCCGCGTTCTCCCCTTTCACGTCGACGGAAGGTCCTGATAGACAAGGTCGACGTGGAGCTCGACGCCAAGCGCCTCGAGTCCAACGACATCACCACTGAAGTGCTCGGTGAGCCGCCACGAACCATCCTCTTGCCGCGTATAGCTCTCGATGCGCTCGCTGTCCTGAGGCAAGAGCAGATAGTGGCGCAGGGAGGTGATGCACCGGAAGTGCGCGAACTTGCCGCCGCGGTCCCAGGCTTCGGTGTCGTCCGACAACACCTCGCCGAGCAACACCGGGTTGGTTACGGCGTTGGGGTCTTCCGGATGGGTCTCGAGCCTGCCGCACAACACGGCCAGGTCTGGGTAGGTCGCGAGCCCCGTTTTCAGCACCCTGATCTTCAAGTCGCTGTCGTACGGCCGGCATGGCGTGCCGTGCAACGCGTTGCGAAAAAGCGCTTGTAGATTCGACTTGATTGCGGAGTGTCGAGGCGTGCCCCCCGCCATCGCCCACGTTTGCCCATCCAGGTATTCGTGGCGCGTTCCGGTATCGTGCTCGACGATGAGATACTCCGCATAGCCGTATCGCCTGGTGGCCGCTTGACCCATGTTCAGAAATCCTCCTGGTGATTCCACTTGCGGGCGGGCGAGCGGTTGGGAACGGGCCAATCATAAGGATTCGCTCCTGTTCGATGTTAGGATCGCCACTCGCAGGTCGTCAACCGCTTCGCGCGATCGATCCGTCGGACAGATGTCCTGGCGTGATCGATCACCGGTGGATCACTGGCCCTCACCGAATCAGAAACCCGACCTCGGGGGCTAGCACCGCGGGCGCGCGCGGTGGCCCGCCGGGGTCAGCCGGCAGGTCGAGTCGCGGCGGTAGCCGCTTCCGCCGCAGTACCCTGCGGTGGCGCCAGACGCGCGACTGCGGCCCCATAGGCGCGCAGGATGTCTCGCAGGTGCAGGTAGCCGATCACCC
The DNA here is from genome assembly GCA_016188575.1 of Candidatus Schekmanbacteria bacterium. Classification (GTDB taxonomy): domain Bacteria; phylum CSSED10-310; class JACPHN01; order JACPHN01; family JACPHN01; genus JACPHN01. The sequence continues at coordinate 73,851 of JACPHN010000082.1, read as the reverse complement.
GGTCGCCCTCGAGCACCGCGATCTTGTCCAGGTCGGCGTCAAGAAGCCGCGCCATCACCGCGCGCAAGTCGTCATCGACGGTGACCGCCGGTGTCGCGTGGGCGATCTCGTGAACCAGCAGCAGGTTTTCGAGCACAGCGGCGTCGGGAGCATCGACAAAGACGTGCCGGAGCGAAACGCCACCGACGTAGCGATCCTGCGCGTCGACGACGATAAAGTCGGTGGCGCGCGACTCCTGGGCCTGTTGCTGCAGCGCGGACAACGACATGGTGTTGAGCACCACGCTGCGGCGGGCAAACGGCCCCAGCTCCCCGACCCGCAGGCGCTGGAGCACATCGGGGCGCATGTTCCACAAGTGCGCCGGCGACGCAAAGCGGTTGTCGACCTGCGCGGGGTAGATCGGTCTTCCCCGGTTCAGCAGCATGGCGATCAGCGAGACCACGATGAGCGGCACTAGCAGCGCATAACCCCGCGTCATCTCGCAAACCATGATCAGCGTGCCGAGCGGGGCATTGGCGACCCCCGCGAAAAAGCCGCCCATGCCGACGATGATGTAGGGTGCGAGCGAAGGCACGGCTCCCGGCGCGAGCGCCTGCGCCAGGGATCCTACAAAACCGCCGAGCATCCCACCGATGAACAGCGACGGCGCGAAGATGCCTCCGGATGCGCCCGAGCCGACAGTAGAGCAGGTGGCGACCAGTTTCGCGAACGCGAGCGCGAGAAATAGCCCCGTGCCCATGTGCCCGATGCCGCTGTCATCGCCCAGCATGACGGCCTGCAGAAACCCGAAACCCGAGCCGAGGATCTGCGGAAAAGCCAGACCGACCGTGGCGGTGCCGATGCCTCCCATCGCCGGAATCATCCACCGTCTGAGCGGCAGGCGCGGGAACAGCCGCGAGCTGCTGAAGTGGTAGGCGCTGATGAAAAGCGCACCCACGGGATAGCAGAGGAGCCCGAGGACCGCGTAGAACAGCAGCTCGAACCAACTGTTGAAGGCGAGATCGGCGCGCATGCGGAAGATGCTGTCGGTGCCGAGCAGGGCGCCCATGGTCGCGTACCCGGCGAGAGAGGCGATGGTGCACGGGACCAGCGCGTCGCTTTCGAAGTCGTCCCGGTACAGGACCTCGATGACGGTGAGCGCACCGCCGAGCGGGGCGCGGAAGATCGCCCCGAGCCCGCCCGCGGCCCCTGCAAGCATCAGGGTCCTCCGGGCGCGGCTTCCCGCGCCGCACACCTGTGCCCACCACGACCCGATTGCCGCACCCATCTGCGCGAGTGGTCCTTCCTTGCCCGCGCTGCCCCCGCTCGCCAGCGTCGCCATGCTGCTGAGCCCTTTCACGATGGCGACGCGGCCGCGGACGATGCCTTCCCGGTTGTGGAAGTCGTTGACGAGCGCCGCGGTCCCCGGCCCGGCTGCCTCCGGCGCAAAGAAGTGGGTGAGGAGGCCGGAAACGAGCCCGCCCACGACGGGCAGGAACACGAGGAGCCACGAGCCCAGGCCCGCCCCCGCGCCTGCCGGCGCCCCGCGCAACGCGGCTCCAGTCGGTCGTCCATCCTGCAAGAGTGATTCGAGCGCCGCCAGCCCCGCAGCGAACGCCGCCGCGAACAGCCCTGCGGCAATTCCGATCAGCAGCGCATACAAATAGACCCGTTCACGGCTCTCGATGCGCAGCCGATCGCGCCAGTTTTTCGACATCTCGTTCGCGGTCTCCGTGGCGTGGCCGTCACCTTCCCAGCCGCGCGGTCACGCACGACGGTGCAGGTTCGCACCGGTCCAGCGGCGGTCTGCGCGAGCAGAGCCCAACATGGTATGCCGCCGCCGAACGATCCGCAATCACGAAGGCCGTGCTTGAATCTACCGCCTGCTCGGCGTCGACGCGAGAACGCCTCCCTCCGATCCCATAGGCTCCCGGACAAGCAGTGGCAACGCGCAATAACCGTCCTCCGCTCACTGGGGGGAGACCCGGAGAGGGGAAGAAGGGCGAGCCCGCCGCAGTCCGCCCCCCACCGCGACCATCCCGCCACCCACTCATTCCGCAACGATGAAGGCTCTTCATGGGTTTCGAGGAGCTGGCGAAGGGCAGCGTCCGAGGTTTCGTCCTTGCCTGGGTGCGGGCCTTCGACCCGCCTTCTTGGTACGGAAGATGCGGGCCAGAGGCGCGCGCACCCCGGGAAGCTTCAATCCTTCAGCGTGGCATAAGAGCGGCAGCGCCAAAGCATTCCTCCTATACCGGGCACGGGCCTTTCCGATGAGCTCCCCGAAATCCACAAGGAGCCAGAAATGGATTCGCTCCTGCTGCGCCGCGAGAGGCGCCAGGTGCTGCCTGACCTCCCGCCGCGCTACGAGCACGTTTACCGGCCGCTGCTGTCCCCGGAGCAGCGCCGGCTCGCCGGTGACGCCGTACGGCCGGCGGGCGCGCTGCAGGTGACGGAGGCGGAGCTAGGCGACTGCCTGGATGCGGTGGTGAGCAGGTGGCAGCGGGGGGTCTGGTGAGTGGCGGCCAGACCGGCCATACTTTCCGAAGATAAAACATCTGAGGCAATTTTGGCCGCCAATTCGCCTCAATTCCCCCCGTTCCCGGCCATTTTTCGCGCAGATGGCCGTATCTATGGCGATTCTGGCCGGTTTCTCAGGAATTTTCTGGCCAAATTCGCGTTAGATGTTTTATCTCATCGGAAAGTGGCCGGTCCATCGTCTGATCCTCGCTCCCCTTGATGGGAAGGTATGCCAAAAAGGCCCAATGGGAGGTCTGGGGAGCGCCTCGGATGAGTCCGCTCGCGGGATCAGAGGAATGCTTTGGCGTTGCCCCTTTGCTGAGCCTGCCCAGGCGTGGCCGAAGCCACGGGCATATCTCTCGTCAGCTCCCTCGAAACCCACAAAAGAGCAACGATGAAAATGGTTGACTTTCCGTCACTCGTCGTCCCTACCCCGATTCACCCTCCACCTCTTCCGTCAAACCCATGACTTCTGGCTTCGGCAAGATGCCGGAGGCGGTCCTTTACAAGCGTGCACGCGCATTGCGCTCGCCATGGTGTAAACCACATTCTGCCGACGCCTGATTTCTCTCCATAAAGCATCGTTACGGAGCGAGTGGGCACCGCAAGCGGGGGCGGAGGGGGACAGGAAGCGGCATCCGTCTAATCCGAGCGCGCATGCCCTCCGCCCCTCCCCGCGCTTGCGCGGGGAGGGGCGGGGTGGGGGGGCGGAGCGCTCTCTCGCTTCGCAGCGAGGGATCTTCGTCACGCTCGCCGCCCCGCCGCCATGGTGGGGAAACCGTACAGATCGCGGCCTCTTCTCAGCGCGTTCTGGTCGTCCGCCAGACCCAACAGGACGGCCAGCATCTGTTGCACGCCGAAGAGGTCATAGTAGAGAGGCGGCCAGGGCGTGCTCGGGACCTCCGAAAGGTTCGTGGGCCGGTCGCTCGCCGGCGTCGCGAGTAGCTCATCGAAGCTGTCGAACAGATACCGGTGCAGAGTGGCGCGCTCTTCGCTGCTCAGCGCCGGCTCGCTGCCGGGGCCGGTGCCGCAGCGCCCTGGACCGATCTTCACGTCGTCGATGAACCGGGCGATGAGCGCGTGCAGCTCGCCTTCGTCCAGTCGGCCGTCGTTGGCCAAGGCGGCGAAGACCTCGTTCTTGATCCGGTTGCCAGCCGCCGGCAGATCAGCCAGACGGCGCAGTACCTGCGCGGCGTCCGCAGGGACTCCCGGGAACTGGGGAGCGCTGGCGACCGTCCTGTCGACGGTCTCGAAAATGCTGAAAAGTGAGGACGCGAGCGCCGGATCCCACGCCGGTGCCGCGAGGCGGCCGATCAGCGCGCTTACGAGCTGCTCGAGGCTGGTGAAGAGAGGTCGCGCCGCGGCCAGGCCGCCGGTCGCGCCCCAGGCGTGCGGCGCGCCGGCCGGGACCGGCACCGCAGGAAAAAGCAGCGAAGAAGCGGGAGCGAGGGGGCGCTGGCGCAGCTCGCGAAGCTGCGGACCGTCGCCGATGTCAAAGGTGTCCTTCGCAGCGGTCGTGTCGTTCTGGGCAACGATGGCCCTGGACTTGGTCGGATCCGAGGAGGCGTGGGCGATCAGTGCGTACGGAATGTTGGGGTTGACAGAAATCGTGTTCACGGTGAATCTCCTCGAAAGAGGCGTGAGAGGTTTGTGGATGCCTGCCAGTTAGCACGAACCATGCCAACGCTCCGCGGCGCGAGCGACGACGGCGCGGGCCTTGCTCTTCACGCTGCGGCAAACAGAGTACGGTTGACCGCAGCGCGACGAGCTGAAAACCCTGAAATCGCAATCAGGGTCTTGTGACTTGCGTTCGCGCGATTGGCCGAAGGCGTATCCACCTCGCCCCGCCAGCGGGGGAGGGACGGAGAGGGGCGCTGTCGCCTGCACGCCGAGCAGGCGGTGAATCAGGCTCATCACCCCATCTTGTGCGGCGCCGCCGATGGCGATACGGGGAGGGACGGAGGCGAACAAGCGGTGGATCCAACCTGCTCCCAAGACTTGCGCGGCCGGCAGCGCGGAGGCACGCTGCAGTGGAAGGCGCTGCTGGCGGCCGCGGCGCTCGCCGCATGTCACGCTCACGGCGGCACCGACGCCTACGAGCGCGCTGCGGCAGCACCGCGCGGGTCCGACGCGAGGGCGGCGCAGCGCCTGGTCAGAGAAGAAGGAGCCGTGCTGATCGATGTCCGCAGCGCGGTCGAGTACTGGCTCGGCCACGTCGAGGGGGCGCACCACATTCCCTTCTGGCGGATCGCCCGGCGGCTTGACGAGGTCCGCGCGCTAACGGGCGATGACTTTTCCGCGCCGATCGTCCTGTACTGCCTGAGCGGACATCGCGCCGCGTGGGCAAAGCGGGTGCTCGAAGCGGCGGGCTACATGCAGGTGACAAACGCTGGGGGAATCCTCGCGTGGCGGCGGGCCGAGAAAGAACGCCGCCCGGCGCCATAGTGGCCAGCCGGACGGCGTCGTGTGCGGCGCGGTCGGGGGGGGTAAGTCCGCGCCGCGGGGTGTTAGCGCAACTTGCTCAGGGTGCCGAGCAATCGCTGGCCCTGCTGGTGCAGGTCCGAGCCGGGCCGCGTCTTGCCGATGACGTCCATGACGTATTGTCGGGCACGGCCGTTCTCTCCGGTCTTCGCCAGGCACAGCGCCAGGTTGTAGCGCGCCTCGTTACCATCGGGGTTCAGTGCGAGCGCCGCCTCGAACATCTTCGCCGCGTCGGCGCACGCCTCCACGGTTCCGGCCTTCATTTCCATCAGCGCCAGGGCGTTCTGGATCTTGTAGTTGTTGCCGGCCAGCTCCTGGGCACGAAGATAGGAGCCGCGCGCGAGCTCCTGAAAGTGCTGCGCGTCTCTCTCGTTCTTTGCCACCACGGTCACGCCGTACAGCTCGCCCAGGTTGAAGTAGGGTTCCCACGCCTGAGGGGCCAGCTCCGCGGCTTTCTTGTACGCTTTCTCCGCCTTGTCGATGGAGCCTGAAGCGAGCTCGAGATTGCCGACAGTCATGTAGTCGGTGGCGTCGCCGCGCACGCGCAGAACATGCACCGCGGCATCGAGCGCTTTCTTGGTATCCTGTTGGGCCATGCACAGCTTGATCAGGGCATCGTACAGCGCCGGGGCGGAGGGAACGTGGCGCAAGCCTTCGCGCACGAGCTTTTCGCCGGCCTCGAACTTGGACGTCCGCAAGAAGAATTCGGCCATGAACAGGTAGGACGGCACATAGAACGGGTTGACGCGGAGCGCCTGAAGAATGCTGTCGAGCCCCTCTTTCATCTTGCCGAGCTTGATGAGGATCTGCCCGAGTCCAAAGTAGGCCTGGAAGTGCTTGGGATTCTGCTCGAGCACCTTGCGGGCCTCGACCTCGGCGCGGGCCATGTTTCCGGTCTCGAAGTAGGCGCGACCGAGGTTGAAGTGAGCGAAGGTGAGCGCGTCGTCCGCGGCGACAGCCTTCTCCAGGAAGCCGACGGCGCCGCGCCAATCGAGGTCGAGAGCGCGCGCCAAACCCTTGACGGCGTGCCCGAGAACGTGATTGGGAGCAAGCTCCAAGCCATGGTCGACCAGACCTTCGGCCTTTTTCAGAGCTTCTATGAATGTTTCTGAGCGGTCTGACTTGTCGGTGCCGGCTTCGTCGTACACTTCCCGCCGCATGAGCTCGATGCGACCGAGCTCGACGTAGGCATCCGCCAGCACCGGATCCGCATCGATGGCCTTGTTGTATGCATCGATCGCCTCGAACATGCGGTCCTGGGCGACCAGAGCTCGAGCATTCGCCAGGTGGTCGTTGGCCGTCGCCATTCTTGATACCTCCCATCCATCCGGAAGAGCCGGGGTCCGGCTCGCCTGCCATCCGTTTTCGCGGACTCTCAACCTTCCATAATAGCGAAGGTCGCCGGTTTCTTAGCGTTAGCCCCAAGAGATGTCAAGGCGCAGGTTGCGGCGGCGGGCGACGGACTCCGTCCGCAGCTCTGCGGCGCTGCCCGACGGCAAAATCCGGGCCGCGGCGTCGCTTGACAGGCACGATGGGGTTGACTACAATACCGCATCACCTGAAGGCACGTAGCTCAGTGGGAGAGCACTACCTTGACGCGGTAGGGGTCAGCGGTTCAAATCCGCTCGTGCCTATGTCCACGCTCGTAGGCCGAGCGATGCCGGCAAGAAGAAGGTGGTTCCGAGCATTAGCATCGAGATATTCTTGTCTATCTTCGTCAACAGACTCCGAAAAAGGCGTCGGGACGGTTCCTGATGCTTTTTTTGTTCTGGAGTAGACCCGCAGGAGGTGTTCCACGAGTCGCAACGATGGTCCCCGGATAAATGATCAGATCAAGGCCGAAAGCGTTCGGGTGATCGACCCGAATGGCGAGCAGCTTGGCATCATGCCCGTAGGCAAGGCCATTGATCAGGCAGTCGAGTTTGGTCTGGACTTGGTGGAGGTCGCTCCCCTGGCTAAACCACCCGTTTGCCGCATCATGAACTTCGGAAAATTCAAGTACATGCAGTCCAAGCGCGGACAGCAAGCCCGGCGCAGGCAGCGGCAAATCCTGGTAAAGGAAGTCAAGCTGCGGCCGAAGACGGACCGGCACGATTTTGAATTCAAGCTGCGCCATGTTCGCCGCTTCCTGCTGGCCGGGAACAAGGCCAAGGTGACGGTGATGTTCCGGGGGCGTGAGCTGGCTCATACGGAAATCGCGCAAGCCAAGCTTGCGAGCATGGCGGATCAGGTAGCGGATATTGCGCTCGTCGAAATGGGTGCGAAGCTCGAGGGTCGCAACATGTCCCTCATCTTGACGCCCAACCACGAAGTCCTGAAGAAGCTCAGCCAGCGGCCCAAGGTCACGGCCGAGGGTGAAGAGGCAGACGTGGAAGCCGCGGCCGAGCTCGAAGAGGACATGGACTTGGCCGTCGATGCCGACTATGATGCCGAGCTCGGCGAAGGCGAAGAAGGCGAAGGCGAAGAAGACGACGAGGACGACGAGGGTGAAGACGACGACGAGGGTGAAGACGACGATGAGGGCGCGGACCTGGAGTCCGACGAGCTCGCCGGGGATCTCGAAGAGCAAGACGAGGAAGTATAAATGCCAAAGATGAAGTCGTGCCGATCCGCATACAAGCGGTTCAGCTTCACGGGCACCGGAAAAGTGAAGCGGAACAACGCGTACAAGAGCCACATGCTGACGAAGAAATCGCGCAAGCGAAAACGGCGGCTCAGGCAGGGCGAGATCCTGGCGCAGTGCGACCGCGCCAAGGTGCAGCGCCTGTTGCCCTACGGCAAGGACTGACGAGGCCACGCGCAGGGGGCTCCAGACGTGGCCCGACGCGGCCGAAGGCGGCGGACGGCACAACCTGGATTCTGTCGCGCCGCAGCTCGGGAGCCGTTCGTGAGTAGCGATCAGAGCGTTCCGGCAAGCGCCGAAGACGGCGCCGCGGATCTTCCGCGCCGGCGCATCGTCGTCAACGAGATTTTCTACAGCATCCAGGGAGAATCTCGGTTCGCGGGATTGCCGTGCCTGTTCATCCGGCTGAGCGGGTGCAACCTCCGCTGCCACTGGTGTGATACCCCGTACGCGTTCTCCGAGGGTGAAGCGATGAGCTTCGAGCAGATTTTCGCGGCGCTCGCGGCGTATCCCCGATGCGGCCTCGTCGAGGTAACCGGCGGCGAACCCTTGCTGCAGCCGGCGGCTCCGCGGCTTCTCGCGGAGCTCCAAGATCGCGGGTACCGCGTGCTGCTGGAAACCAGCGGCTCGCTCGATCTCGCCAAGGTCCCGCGCGACGTCGTCACGATCATGGACCTCAAGGCGCCCGGCAGCGGCGAAGGCGCCGCCAACCGCTGGGAAAACCTCGACAGCCTCGACCACGACGACGAAATCAAGATCGTGCTGCGCGATCGATCCGACTACGAGTGGGCCCGGTCGATCATTGACCGCCACCATCTCGCACAGCGCTTCCACGTGGCTCTTTCACCGGTCCACGGCGTGCTTCCCGCGGCCGAGCTCTCGCGCTGGATCCTGGAAGACGGACTGGACGTCCGCCTGAACCTGCAAGTCCACAAGCTGATCTGGGGCGCCGACGTGAGAGGCGTGTGACGATGAGCACGGCGGAAAGGCGCGCAAACGGACCCGGGGCCGTCGTTCTCGTGAGCGGAGGGCTCGATTCCACCACCGCCTTGGCGATCACTCTCGCCCAGGAGTGCGCTCCCATCGTGGCGCTGTCCTTCGAGTACGGCCAGCGCCACGTCGTCGAGATCGCGGCCGCGAAACGCGTATGCCGGTATTACGGTGTCCGCGACCACGTCGTCATCCCGCTGGGACTCGGCACGATTGGGGCTTCATCCCTGACCGACATGGCCATCGAGGTCCCGAAGGATCGGCTCGCCATCCAGCGGGCGAGCGGCGAAGGCGCGCCACTCACCACGATCCCAACGACCTACGTCCCCGCGCGCAATACGATCTTTCTCGCCATTGCCCTGGCACTTGCCGAAGCGCGCGGGATCGATCGCCTCGTCATCGGTGCCAACGCGCTCGACTATTCCGGCTACCCGGACTGCCGGCCGGAGTATTTTCGGGCTTTCGAGTCCCTGGCCGCGCTGGCGACCCGAGAAGGGGTGGAGGGCCGGGCAACCTACCGGATCGATGCGCCGCTCCTCCACCTGACCAAGGCCGACATCGTCCGCGAGGGCATGCGACTCGGAGCTCCGTACGCGCTTACTCACTCGTGTTACGATCCCGTCATGGCGTCGTCGAGCGCCGGCGCGATCGACTCCCAGACGGGCTCGCGGGATTATCCGAGCGATCTCGTCGCCTGCGGCCGTTGCGACAGTTGCGTGTTGCGGTTGCGCGGCTTCGCCCAAGCAGGCTGCATTGACCCGATCACCTACGCCACGCGCGTGCTCGATTTTTCTCAATCGTAGGAGGGTACCCGGTGGATTCTCTCGTCCGTGCTTTGGATACCGCCGTTGCGCGGTCCATGAATATGGCCTGGCCGTTGGTGCAGCTCGTCAATGGCCTGGTGCCGCGCACACCCCTCGCGGCCGCCTGGGCTCCCGCCGTGAAGCCCCGCAAAGGCGAGCTCTCCGGCCCACCCCTGGGCTGGCCGCGCGAGACCGATTCCCTGTGCCCGGAGTGTGTCAGGGAAGCGCGCGCCAAGGTCCTTTCCGGGGAGAAAGACTGGCGCTTTCTCATCGAGGAAAGCCCGGGCCACATCCCGGCGCTCATCAGCGAGAAGGACGGCAAGATCGTCATCGAAAAAACCTGCCCCGCCCACGGTGCCTTCTCCGACGTGCTTTCGGTCGATCCCGCATTCACCGCGCACATCGAGAGCATGTTTCGCGGCCGCGACTTCAAGGCGGTCAGTAACGGCCTTCGCGACTACGGGATCTCGACGATCAAATACGGCCGCGGCGCCGTCCTCACCATCGACCTGACCAACCGCTGCAACATGATGTGCGAGCCCTGCTTCATGGACGCCAATCAGGTCGGCTACGTGCACGAGCTGACGCTGGCCGACATCAAGCAGATCCTCGACCGCTCACTCACGACAAAGCCGCGGCGGCAGATGTCCGTGAACTTCAGCGGCGGCGAGCCGACGCTGTCGCCCTTCTTCCTCGATGCCGTCCGCTATGCCGACGAAATCGGCTACTTCTGCATTCAGGCGTCGACGAACGGCATCCGCTTCGCGCAGGATCGCGACCTGGCGAAACGCGCCAAAGAGGCCGGTCTACGCATCGCTTACCTGCAGTTCGACGGCATCGGCAACGAAATTCACAACCACCGCAAGGTCGCAAACCTGTACGACGTGAAGATGCGCGCCATCGACAACCTCGCCGCCGCCGGCGTGGATGTGGTGCTCGTAGTCACTGTCGTCAATGGGATCAACGACCACCACGTCGGCAAGATCGTCCAGTTCGCGGTGGAAAACGCCGAAAAAGTGACCGTCGTTTCCTTTCAGCCGGTCTCCTTTACCGGGCGGGACGAGGGAATCACCGACGAGAGGCGGAAGGCGCAGCGATATACGCTCTCGCATCTGGCCAACGACGTTTGCCGCCAGTCCGGCTACACGAACCCGGTGCGGGATTGGTTTCCGCTTGCGGCGCTCACGCCCTTTTCAGACTTCGTCGACGTGCTGCTTGGGGCCAACGCCTCGGTAGGATCCATGAACTGCGGGTGTCACCCGAACTGCGGCGCCGGAATGATTCTGTTCGTGAACAAGAAGACCAAGCAGTGCGTCCCGCTGGGCGACTTCATCAATATCAAGCAGCTCCTGGACGACATGCAGGTGATCGCCGATGCCAACCGTTCCAAGCCCCTGACGCTGGCGCAGGCGACGATGGCGCTGATGCGCAATTTCGACCCGCAGCGCGCTCCTATCAGTATCACGACCCTGGTGCGCCAGTTCTTGAGCCAAACCGGAGCGCTCGACTTTGCGGGCCAGGCGGATGCCCACCAATACGACTGGCGGTTGCTGTTCGTCGCCGGCATGTGGTTTCAGGACCTGTGGACGTACGACTTCCGACGGACTGAGATGTGCACGGTGCCGTATGGGACACAGATGGGTGAGATCAGCTTTTGCGCGTACAACACCGGCGTTGGGTGGCGTCAAATCGTCGAGCACACGCACCAGACCGCGTCCGCGAAGGATTGGTTCAAGACCGCGGGGCGGCATGCGATCTATGCCGGCGGCAAGGAGGTCCCGCTGGATGGTGAGGCGTCCGCTGACGCGGCTCGCGCGACTTCGGGTCCGGCGGCCGAAGGCGCCGTGCTGCCGCGGCCGGGCGGTAGCAATGGGCACGGCAACGGCAACGGCAACGGTAATGGGCGAAACGGCGCGCATCCGGCCGGTGTGAACGGCCGGCAGTCGAGGGAAGTGCCGGCCGCGGAGCCGGTGCGAACGGCGGACCACCAGTGACGGGCGAAGGGCGCTCGAGCCCGGTCTGTGCGCTCGCCGCGGCGGTTCTGATCGCCGCAGCGGCGAGCTGCGGTGGCGGGCTGGATCGCGGGCGCGAACCGGCTGCAAACGGCGGTTCTCCCGTGCCGACGACGTGGACCGCGCAGCTTGCGGGCGGAGCGGTCGCCGTGCAGGCGTGGACCGATCCCGCACCGCCGCGGCCGGGGCTGCTGGCGGCGCTCAGGGTGTCGTGCCGGCCGACGACTGCAGGAGCCGCCTTCGCCGGAGCGCTGAGCTACCGGCTGCGCGGGAGCCCGGATTGGATTCCGATGATGCTAAGCGACGACCCGGCGCCCGATGGCGCCACGCGCTTCGAAGTCTTCGAGCGCCTGGAAGCCGGGGAGACTGCGGTCGAGCTCGGTCTGGCGGAAACGGAGGGACAGGCGCCCGCGCTGGTAATGAGCTGGCTGATCAGAGTGCCGGCGCCGGGCTCGGAGGGGCAGTAGCCCGAGCGCCCGAGCCGCCATGACGGCACCGACGTGCTCGACCTTCGCGCCTGGCTCCCCCTACACGCGCGACGGCGCACCTGCTACAATCGACCCGCGGGTGGGTGCGCACGAACCCTGCGCGCGAGCGGCAACCCCCTCGGCCGCGGGAATGCGTCATGCCTGCCGACGAAAACCGTGAGGCCATGCTTTTCCGTGTTCTTTGCTCGAGTGCTTCGCCGATGAACCGCGCGGCGGTTGCCGTCAGGTGGGTGCTCGCAGCATGCGCGTTGCTGGGCGCCTGCTGGACCGCGCTGGCCAGCGCCGCGGACGCGGTCGCGGAACCGGTCGCCCAGGCCTCTCCCGGCGCTCACGGATTGCCCGAGTCGGTCTTTCTCTTCTACAACCCAAACACCACCGGCATGCCGGTCGATCGCGTGGTCAGCGCCATCGAGAAGTTCCTGGCCTTCGTGCAGCGCCAACGCGTCATCTCCATGAGTGTCGGCTATTACCGGCGGCTGGCCGACATGGAGAGCTTCTTGGGTCAGCGGCAGAATGCGGGCGCCGATCCACCGTGGTTCGCCTCTCTGTCCACCCATTACCTGCTCTCGGCCGGATACCAGCGCGGGTACTATCCGATTGTCTGCGGTCATGAGAAGGGCGAGATGACCTATCGGGCCATGCTGGTCGTGGAGCGAAACAGCCCTATCCAGACTCTGTCCGATCTCGCCGGGAAACGAATCGCGATGACCGAGGTAGGGCGCGACCAGATCCCGTATTTCAACACGCTGATGTTCAACGGAAAAATCGACATGGCGTCCTACTTCAGTCAGATCCTCATGACCGACAGCCCCATGTCCTCGGTCATGGGCGTCATTTACCGCTCGGCAGACGCCGCGGTGCTGGACAAGAACATGTTCGACCGCTTGACCAAGAACTCGGATCGCTTTTGGAAGGCGCTGCGGATTGTCTACGTAGCACCACCGCGCACGATCACCGGAATTGCCGCGTGGCGCGGAGTGCCCGCCGCAGTGCTGGACAACTTCGTAGACAACCTGGTGCACATGGCCGATCGCGAGGGTGGTGCGGAGGTGCTGGACAAGTTCGCGATCGACGGTCTACGCGAATGTGGTTGGGAAGACTACCGCAAAGACGCCGACGACCTGCGCCAGGGTGGATTTCCCGTGCCGCCGTTTGAAGAGTTGGTCAGCGCCACGGCGCGGTAGGGCGACGGCGGCGCGAACGCCGGCCGCCGAGACGCGGGGCCCCGCGGCAAAGCAGGAACAACGCCACAGGTGCGGTCACGAACAGCCACGACGCGGGGCCGCCAGTGGCGGGAACGGCGCCGGGTGGCGAGGGACTGGGTGTGGCGGTTACCGTCGGCGTGGCGCTTACCGTCGGCGTGGCGGTCGCGGTGGCGGTTGGCGTCGGCGTCAGCAGCGTCGCGGTAAACTCGTCAGAAATCGCGGGAGGCAGATCGGCGCCAGTTCCGGCCTCATCGTCGGCGGCGAGCTGGACCGCCTCGCCTTCAACGGCCCCGGTGTACGCGGGTGATGCCCCGGCCCAGTCGGCGATTCCCGCCACGGCCGGCAGCGACACCTCCCCGGCGAGCTCTCCTGCTCCGCCGAGCAGCGACAGGCTCACGAGCTCCACGAAGTCCTGGTCGATGAGGCCGTCCGCGTCACGGGCAGAGACGAGCGGTGCCGGCGCCAGCGGAAAGCCATCAAAGGCCGTGCCGGGCTCCGCGTCGAATCGCAGACTCGCCGCGACGACGTCGGCGGTGAGCGCTGAGGATAGCGCCGGAGCGAGATCCGCACCGGCGCCGGCATCATCGTCCGCCTGCAGACCGAAGATCTCGCGGTCCGTCACGGCCTGGTAGCGAAGCGCCGAGCTCCCGAAGTCCGCGACGCCCTGGGCCATGGCCAGGGACTGGGTCCCGGTCAGCGTCCCGGCGCCCGCTGCCAGGCCGAGCGAAATCGCTTCGGCGACGTCGCGATCCACATTCCCTGCCGCGTCGGTTGCGCGAATCAGCGGTGCGGGCAACAGCAGGGCACCCGACACCACGTCGGCCGGCTCGCTCCCGAAACGCAGCTCCGTGGCCGTCACCTCCACGTCGATGGCCAACAGCGGGAGCCCCTGGGTGCCGGGATCGCTGAAGTCGCTGCCGTGCTCGTCCAGATCGACGTCGCCTTCATCCACCACAAGCGACATCGCGCCGCCGTCCGTGACGCCGCTCGCCGCGAGCCAGATCGACAGGACCGCGGTCGCCTCGCCGCCGTCGCCCGTGTCGAACAGATCCGCCGTTCCCGTGTTCTCAACGGCTCCCGTGACCACGGTGCCCGCCCGCACCTCGGCAGCGGCCTCGCCAGTAGCCACGATCTCGATGCCCGCGTCGCGGCCGGTCTCCCACGACTGCTCGCCCACGACCAGCCGCGCCCCTCCGGACACGAGCTCGGCAGGCGACATGCCTCCGGAAAGGGAAAATCGAAAACGCAAACCGTCGACCTTCGTGCCGGCGCGATCGTGCAGCCCGGAATCCGCGAGTGTCACGGTGTAGATCGCTCGCGCTGACGCGGCGCCGTTTTCGAGGGCGCTCATCGTCAGCGCCTCTGCACCGCCGGTGCCACCGCCGCTGAGCGCGGCATCGCTGGCGCCCGCAAGCACGAAGATGACGCGCGGGACGTCGCCAGTTTCCGCGTTGACCAGCGCGAGGCGTCCGCGCTCGGCACCGGACAGGACAAAGGCGAGATCCAGAGGGCGATCGGCACCGAACCCGCCCGCCGCCACGTCTCCCGCTGGGATGGTCTGGACCACCGCCCCGGTGGGATCGACGAAGTGGATCTCCCGCGCCCCGGTGGCCTCGTTCACGACGGCATACGTGCCGCTGAGCCCCCCGAAGGAGATGAAGGCGATGCCGCGCGGCTGCGTAATCTCGGAGGTCATGTCGAGCCGGCTGCTGAGCTCGCCTGTGGGGGCGTAAAAGAGAATCGCATCGAGCGTGCGATCAACAACGGCAAGGAGGCCGGTCTGAGGCCCGCGCGTCACGCTGTCGGCGTCTTCGGGATCGACGGCTCCGGCCGCGGCCGTGTCGAGCGGCGTCAGGCTCCCCGCGCTGCCATCCTGAGCGCGGAAGTACACACGATCCTCCTGCGGCACCACGAGCATGACGTTTCCGGCAGCGTCGTCGGCCACAAAGCCGACCCCCTGTACCGTTTTCGCGGTAACCGCGCCCATGTCGAATCCCGCGGCGGCCACCGCGCCGCCCACGTCGAAATAGACCAGCGCGTCCGTCGCGGTGTCACCGATAGCAAGCTCCCCGGCGTGATCACCGGCGGGCGCAAAGCCGATGCCATCGGGAGAGATCAGCCCCGGCCCCGCCACCCCGAAATCCCCCAGCAGCGCGCCTGCCTGGTCTACGAAATAGACGCGGTCGGCGCTCTGGTCCGCGACGGCGAGCGCCCCCGCGTAGGTGCCGGCGCCGACGTACGCAACCGCCTGTGGATCGGCGAGATCGAGCGCCGCGAGCGAGACCGGGTTCGGCGCGACCGACGAAAGCGTTCCCGCCTGCGGATCGACGAAGTAGATCTTCTTCCCGCCTGTCGAGGCGTTGTCGACCACGGCGAGCATTCCCCCCTGCGCGCCGCCGCCGACGTAGGTCAGCCCGGACGGCGCCTGGATGTCGGGGCTCAGCGCGTCGAGATCAATTTCCCCGGCGAACGGCGGCGCGGTCTGGTCCTGCTCGACGAAGTAGATCTTGCCTGCCACGACCGAGCCGATTTGATCGTGCAGCAGCGCCAGGCGATAGGGATCCGTGCCGAGGACCGCCACGTCGCTCAGCGTCAACAGGCTGCTCCAGGTGCCATCCATCTCAATAGCCGTAGGCGCCACCGGGGATATGCCGCCGGTCGTCACGCGAAAGAAGACATCGTTCTTGAAGTCATCCACAATGCCGACGTTTCCGGATTGCGGGCCGCTCGGGATGTAGCAAAGCCCCGTCGCCGTGCCCGCGTCGAAGTTGTCGAGGTCGAAATGACCGAGCATGCGTCCCGACTGATCGAAGAGAAAGACCGTGTCGCTGCCGCCGCCGCCGTCGAGCAGCAGGATCGTTCCGGCGAGCGGTCCCGTCGAGACGATATCGAGCCCCGTGGGCTCGGAAGACCATGAAGTGGCGAAGGCGCCGGTGCTCCGGCCAACCCGAAAAGGCAAGCTGGCGGCCTCTTCGCTGCCGGCGCCGCGCACGACAATGGGCCCCCCTGTCGCCTCGGGTGGGACAATTGCCACGATGCTGTCGTCGCCGGCGATGGTGAAGCTGGCGACCTCGAGCGCGCCGAATCGCACCAGGTTCACGTCGAGCAGCCCGGAGCCGGAAATCGCCACCGCGTCTCCCGGAAAACCACTGGCCGGGCTGATCGCCGTGATCACCGGTGCAGCGCCGGCCACGGCGGCGGCCACGTGCAGGAGCAGGACGACCACCGCGAGAGCGGCCCCAGCGCGCCGGGTCCGGTGCGAGCGCAGGGGGCATTCGCAACACTGCGGCACTCGGCGGCGCGACATGGCAGGCTCCGGCAAAAGCGGTTGGTAATGAGCAAGACGTGAGGCGCCCGCCAGCAGCGCTCGCCGCGCCCCGTGGGATATGTACTAGCGACGCGACGGCCGCCAAGTCAAGCATCGTTTCGCTGAGCGCAAGCCGCCTTTTGCGCCACTCCCACCACAGGTTCTTCGAGCACTTGTGCGGCAGAAATCAGCAACGCCGGGGACTGGCTAGGGGCAGTTCGGAGCCAACGGAATTCCCAGTGCAACCGCAGCGGTGGCCATGCGCACATCGAAGGTGGCCAGCTCCACGGCAACCCGTCGTCCTCGCAGAAACTCCAGCGATGCGAGATGGAGCGCGTCCAAGGTACGCACCGGGATCGGAAATGGCTCGAGAGCTCTCGCCAATACGAGCGGCACCAGCTCGATAAACGCCACGCGGGCCAGAAGCTCGGTCACGACCGTCCCGTGCGAGCTCGCCAGGCCGCGCCCATGGATGCGCGTCCAGACTTCGTATTCCAGCAAGCGGCTAGATACCACAGTAGCCGTCCACAGGGTCGAGTCCGGCCGGCGGTCCTCCGCCAGCAACTCAGCTAGCGCCACCGAGGTATCCAAATAGATCAACGGCTGCGGTCCTCGTCGAGCTCGCCGAGCAACTGGGCCAGAGGCGCAACCACCCGTGCCCGCGGCGGCTGCGAGGGCGGTAGCAGTGGTGGAGTTAGCATTCCATGGCGCACCAGATCTACCAGTACCGCATCGCTCACCCGCTCGGCGCGACAGGCTTGGGGCGGCACCAGCTCAGCCACGACGCGATCGCGATCGGAAATGAGGACGGTTTCTCCCTGGGACGCCAAGCGGACGTACTCGCTCAGGTTGTTCTTCAGGATCTTGATCCCAACGATGCGCATGAGGGTATAGGTAGCTTCTGGTAGCTACCTTGTCAAGCCAATAGTGCTTCGAGCACCTGGTGCGCGATCGCCTTCAGCGTCGTGATGAAGGCCTGGACAATGGCACCGAGCGCCCCCGTGATCGGGATGGGGGCGGTGAATTCAGGGCAACCGCGCCTCTTGACCCGTCTTGCCAAGTCTCGTATTCTGCCCGCGCAGAGCCGTGCTCCAGGTCACGGCGCCGCACGGGCTTGTTCCACGGGAGGTCCTCATGGCATTGACGCGTATCCTGCTGCTTGGCGCCGGAAAGATCGGCGCGGCGATCACTCATCTGCTCGACCTCACCGGAGACTACGCGGTTACCGTTGCCGACGCGACGGAGAGCGCTCTCGGGCGGATCGCTGAAAGCACACGCGTAAGGCGCCAGGCGCTGGACGTCGCCGATGCGGCCGCGCTCAGCGCCGCCATGAGTGGACACGACGCGGTGATCAGCGCGCTGCCCTACTATTTGAACGTCGGCGTTGCCGAGCGGGCGCGGGAGGCAGGTTTGCACTACTTCGACCTCACGGAGGACGTCGAAACGACGCGCCGCATCCGCCAGCTCGCCGCGAGCGCCGAAACCTCATTCACGCCCCAATGTGGCCTCGCTCCGGGCTTCATCTCCATCGTTACGCATCACCTGTGCCGGCGCTTCGAGAGCCTGCGTGACGTGCGCATGCGCGTCGGCGCACTGCCCGAATACCCGACGAACGCGCTCAAGTACAACCTGACGTGGAGCACGGACGGGCTTATCAACGAGTACTGCAATCCGTGCGAGGCGATCCATGACGGTGCGCTGCGCGAGCTGCTGCCGCTCGAGGGGCTGGAGCGCTTTTCGCTCGACGGCATCGACTACGAAGCGTTCAACACCTCGGGCGGGCTCGGGACTCTGTGCGAGACGTATGCCGGGAAGGTTCGCGCCCTGGATTACAAGACGGTTCGCTACCCGGGTCATCGCGACATCCTCAAGATCCTGCTCGAGGACCTCAACCTCCGCGAGCACCGCGACATTCTCAAAAGCGTCCTGGAGGCCGCCGTGCCGATGACGGCGCAGGATGTGGTGCTGGTGTTCGTGACTGTTACCGGCATGCAGGCGGGCTTCTTGACGCAGGAAACCTATGCGCGGAAGATCTATGCGCAGGAGATCGGGGGGCGCCGGTGGAGCGCGATTCAGCTCACGACCGCGGCCGGGGTGTGCGCCATGGTCGACCTCCATGCGCGCGGCCTGCTGCCGCGTCGCGGCTTCGTCAAGCAAGAAGATGCGAGCTTCGACGCTTTCATCGCCAACCGCATCGGTCGATACTACCACGGTGAAGTCCCAACAGCGGACAGCGCTCGGAAAGAGAGCCGCGCGACGGCCAACGCGTAGGCGGGGGCGACGGCTGACAGCTACGCCGGCAGGCTGAAAAACCGGGCGGCGTTTCCGTACAGCGCCAGACGTCGCAGCGTCGCGTTCCCTTCCGTCGCCAGCAGAACTTTCGCGAGCTGGATCGCCTGGTGGTAGAACGGCCAATCGGTGCCGAAAACTGGCTTCTGCTGGGCGAAACCGTGGGACAGGGCAAGTGGGGCGCCAAATCGGGCGCCGCTCCGGTGAAGCTGGTCTACGTCTACCCTTATGCTCCGAAACTACCTCTCCATTCTGCGAGGCACCAGCCAAGAGCCGGTCGGCGGCGGCTCTCGGCGCGGCGGTGGCAGAGATCACGCCGCGTACCGCCCGCGCCTCTTCTCGGGGCCGATCGTGCTCTCCGACGCGGAGAGGGGGGAGAGAGCACGGCCCCTCGGTCAACGGCGGCTGCCTCTGCGGCTGGGGCAAGAGGCCCTTGGTTTACGTCGACGACGACTTCAGGAGGCCCTGCTGCCGTCCGTCGTCCGTCCGGAATCGCCAGCTCACTGATGGTCGCGCTGTCCGCTGCGGCGCGCTCCTTCCGGCGTCGTCCGATACTGCTGTCGCGGGCTCCGAGGTTTGTCGGGGATCGTCATCTCGAGAAGGCCCGCTTCCAGTAATGGCGCCAGAACTTGGTCCCGGAACTTGGTCCTGTTCGTCCTGCCTGAGGGCTCCATGAGCTCTTGGAGAGAGCGAGGAGTCGCTGCAAGCTCAAGCACTTGCGCTTGAGCCCGGCTTAGGCCCAGCTTGGTCCCAGCTTGGTCCCTTCGCTGCCTTGGGCCCCACGGCGGCCTTGAAAGTCACCGTGACGACACCCCCGAGCTCGGAGAACTCGGGCAGAGCAACGCCGCGGGCGCGGCAGGCTTCGATGACGCGATTGGTGCCCCGGCCCCAGACCTCGACGGCGCCGGTCCGGTGGAACGCTCCCGCGATCAGCGGGTTGCGAAGGATCGATGGGTGGTCGCCCGAGAGCATCTCGGCGCGGATTCCGGTGGGGAAGTCCCCGACGCTGCGGACCTCGATGCGATCGTCGAAGACAGCGATCGCCACGTAGGAGCTGGCTCGGCTGCAGTCGCGGTGCATGACCGCGTTGAGGATCACCTCGCGCAGCGCCTCGGGGGGCACCGGCTGCCGATCCTCGCGAAAAATGCTGCCCTTGGGGAAGTGGGCCGCCAGCGGCAAGGTCCGGTCGAGCCATGCGATCGCCTCGCGGACCATCGCGAAGGCGTGCATGTGCTCCTGCTTGTTGTCCAGGATGTCGCCAGTGATCTTCGTGCCGCGGAAACGACCGAGCTTGAGCAGCCCCTGCGGATAGTCGGGCAAGAACCTGGTGCCGTAGAGCATCTGTGCGGCTTGCGTGACCTTCCCGCCGACGCGTAGCCCGAGGCGGTCGAGGATGTCGCCGACGTCCATGCTCGTGCCGGCCGAGAGGCGCCGCTGGTCGATGGCGGTCTGGCGGGTGCGCAGGATCTCCTCGTGGTCCAGGTCGTCGAGACCGAGACCCACCGCGAGCTGGTTCTCCCAGCGATGGCGGCTGTGGTTCCGATCGAGCAGGGGCCGCCCATACTCCTCCTGTGCCATCACGGTAGTCGTCGAGCCCACGCGACGATACGCCTTCCCGTCGAAGGTGAACGGGGCGTGCTCCCTCGCCGAGGGAGCGTCGAGCACGATCACCGCGCGCCCCTCCCGGACGTCGACGCGGTCCATCTCAACCCGCGCGGGCGGTTCGAAGCGCCCGAGCATGGCCGCGACGTCGCGGAGCGTGCTGTCCATGACCTGCTGGCCGTTGATCTTCCCGTCCGGCGCCACGACGATAACGACCTGACCGCCCTCGCCGTTGAGAAACGCGCACAGCGACTCCCCGGCTCGGCGCAGATCCGCCGTCGACCTCTTGAGCTCGAGCGTCTCCGACTCGCCTCCAGCGATGAGCTGTTCGAGCACGGCGAGGTTCATGGCTGGCCTTTTCCCAGCCGAAGCACGCCGCTCGCGAGGACGATGCAGGTGATCGCACGGCTCATCAACGCCTTCCCCCTCCGCCACGGTTGCGATGGGGACCGCCGCCTTGGCGCGGACGACCTCCACCGCCTCCTCCTATCCGTTCCGGCAGCGTGGGCAGTCCCGTATCGCTCGCGAGGTCTCGTAGCGCGTGCCGCGCACCGTCCCGCTCGTTCGCTACGAACCACTTGAAGGACTCGCCGTCCGGGCTCGGGGGGTCCGGCTGTCCGTCCGCCGTGGCCCGGGGATAATGGATCGGGAGGTTGTCCCCGTGCCCGCGGCAGGCGGTCAGGAAGGTGCGGATGAACGCTACGCCCTCGAAGCCGCCGGCGGCCGGAGGATAGGCGCGCACCACGGCGTCCCTGAACGCGTTCAGCGCATCCGTGCGTGGGTCGTTCGGCGGTGTCGCGTCGTGCCACGCATCGTAGCGCGCGCGAAGGTCGGTTCCGGTTCGCACCTCGAGAGACACGACCTCGAGCCGCACGCTTCCGAAGCCGAGCGGCTTGCCGCCACCAAAGCGGAAGAAGCAGCCCTCCTGCAGTCCGAGGAGCCAGAGGAGCGCGCCAAGCTCGACCGTCGAGAGGTTCTGCACTTGGAGGTCGAAGCCGAACTTCGCGCCGCGCTTGACCCAGCCGAGGATCGATCGGTTCTGGTCGTCGCGCTGCTCCTGGCCGTTCTTGAGGGGCCGCCGGTACTCCTGGTGATGGGCGGGCGTACCATGCGGCTGCTGCGTCCGGTCCGCGGTCGGATCGTCCCAGTGCCCGTCGGGCAGGCTCGTCTGATGTGGATACACCTTTCGGCCGCGGAGTCCCATGCCCAACGTGTAGCCCGCGTCCTGCTTGGAAAGATCTTCACTCTGCGCCTCGCCATTCGGCGATCGAGCGACATAGAAGCGACCCTGCTGGGGCTTGGGTGCCGACAGGATGGCGAGCGGAAGACCCGGAGCCGCGAACCTCTCCACCGCATCAGCCGTGCTCGACTCGCAGCGCACAGGCCCCACGCGCAGGAGCCCTCGGGCCGCCACGCGCTCGCCCCTCGAGCGCGATCCCGTGTCCGCATCGACCTTGACCCAGCCGAAGACCCGGTCGGCCGGAGAGAGCTGATCGATGGCAGCAGCGGGCCGGAGTGAATCGTGGAGCAGGTCCCAGGCTGACGCTGGGTAGTCGACCTTACTGAACGGCCTCTGGCTCTGGCGATACTTCAGCCTCTGCTTGTGCGACTCGGAGAAGCGCCCAAAGCGGGAGTTGGTGACGGCCTCGTAGGCCGAGCGGAGCATGCCGCGAACGCTGGAGGCTGGGATGAGCGGCTTCCCGTCCGCATCCACGCGGAGCGGAAAGGTCTTGTGCCCGTTCGCTCTCTCCTGAGCGCGCTCGGTGTCGGGCACCAGCAGAGGCGTCTTCGCCGTCATGTGCACACGGATCGATCCCGAGTAGCGGTCCATGAGGAAGGCATCGTGGTCGACAGGGCGCTGATCGCCCAGGTCGGCATCGCTCGTGTTCCGAGGAGGGGCAGGCACGAAGTTGTAAGGGTTGTGGAAGTCGGGTTGCCGTCGAGGCATGTCGCGCTCCCTCCGCTCCTGGGGCTCTTGGGGGCGGCGCGGCTGGGAGCCGCCGCCACGACCGGACTGAGGTCTGTCCTGACCACCCTCGCTGATCTCGCGCTGCGGCGGTACGAAGGATCCGCCGACCTCGCGGATCCTCTTCGGCTGGCCCCCGACGCGCTCGAGCTCGACCTCCTTGCCCGCGAGCTCGGCGAGACGATCGAGCACTGTCTGCGAGATCTCGCCGCGAGCCGGGTTGAACATCGCCGCGCCGATCCGAATGTGGATGCGAGGAGATTTGCCCTTCCCGGTCTCCCTGACGACGAGCTCGCCACGCTCAAGCGCCATGGGTACCTCCCGACGTCAGCGTGACGAGGCGCGTCGCGGTGATACGAACCGCGCCGGTCTCCGCGTCCGCCTCGTAGTAGTGACGCGCTGCGAGGCGGACCTGACCTGTCCGAAGCTGCTCGGCGGTGACGGCGAGAGGAAGGACCTGCTCCGCTCCGGTTTGGTCTCCGACACGCGTGAAGTCGTGATCACGCTGCGCGACAACGTGGCCGCCGCGGAGGATGCGCGAGTCGTCCGACGGGCGGAGCGGGTTCGAGATGTCGCCCGGACCTGGGGCCGGGTCGCCCTCCCGAATGACCCGACCTACAAGGCCGGCGTCCGTCCGCCAGATCAGAACCTCGCTCGTCTCACCGAAGAGCCGTAGCTCTAGCAGCGACTCTCGGTGGATCGGTGGCGAGACCTCGGGTGCGACCTGGTTCCCGAGACGCCATACTTTTGCGTCTGCATCGTAGCGCCCCCACGTTACGCCGTCGTCGCAGTGGGCGAGCGCCCAGTGCAGCCCGGGTGCCCCTTCCGGTGCGACGTTGCTATCGCCGAGCAACCAGGCGAGCCATCTCTGGCACACGGCGGAGTCCAGCGTCGACAGCTCGCAACCGGCGAGGAGGGGAGACGTTTCGGTCGCGGTCATGACGCACCCTCCGCGCTCATGGCCGCCCCTGCCTCTGACGGTGTCGAGGCGAGGGAGTCGGCTTGGTGAAAGGCGCGGATCGCCTCGTCGATCTCGCCGGCCGCCTCGCCGGCGGGTTGCCTCCCCGGCTGGATCTTGGCGGAGCGCGGGGCCGTCCTGTCGCCCTCGTGCCAGGTG
Source organism: Candidatus Schekmanbacteria bacterium (assembly GCA_016188575.1). Taxonomy (GTDB): domain Bacteria; phylum CSSED10-310; class JACPHN01; order JACPHN01; family JACPHN01; genus JACPHN01. The sequence continues at coordinate 50,472 of JACPHN010000082.1, read as the reverse complement.
ACCGAGGCCATGCCGCGAAGCACGCCGCGGCCGACGCTGGACGTGCCGCCGACCGGCAGAGACCCGTCCAAGAGATCTTTCAGCACGAGGAGCACGAGGCCCAGCTCGCCCTTCTCGGGGTTCCGCAGCTCCAGGCGCGCGGTCGCCCTGCCGCCGACTTCCATCTGCTCGTCGAACAGCGCGGTATCGACGACCCCTTGAGTGAAGCGGTCGATCGCAACGCGGGTCTGTCGCTGCGGCTGGCTTCCTTCGAACCGAGCTTCATCGACGCGAATACGTGCGGCGCGCGGCTTCAGCTTCCCCGAGGGGCGCTGGCCCTCGAAGCGCGGTCCGAAGAGGCGATCGACCCAAAGTTCGGCCTCGTCCCGGCCGGCGCGAACAAGCGTGGCAATGCGCAGCGCTTGCGTGCGCATCACTCCTGCGAGGCTGGTCCCCGGGAGTATCGCGGTGCCGCCGCTGTGCAAGTGCGAGACGTCGGGAGCAGCGGGGTCCGTGCCGGGACTTCGGACGAGGATGTCATGGGCGACCCTCAGGTCCACGTCGATCACGACTCTGTCTCTGCGATCTCCGGGAAGCTCGAGCGGCCGGAGGGCCTCGGGTGCGGCCTGCTCGAGTGCGTCGCGGATGCAGGACTGGTCAGGATTCGCAGCGAAGGGCCGTTCGTGGTCCGAGAGGGTCCACTCGACCCATCCCTTGGCGGAGCCGAGATCGAAACGCCTGGCGGCCCAGACCGCGCTGACTCGACCGAGCCCGCGTGAGCGCTTCGCACCAAAGGCGCTCTGGCCGTGGGCGAACGCGTCCAGCGCGGCGGCCAGTGCCTCCAGCAGCGACTTCTCGTCGGGTGGTGTCGCCCCGTCCCTGCTTGCCGGTGCAGGGAGCAGCAGATCGGCCCGCACCGCGAACGTCGTCCCGGCCGGGAGCACCTCGTAGTCGTACTTCTTGTGGTCCTCGGCGGTGCCGGTCAGCGCTGAGATCGCCACGCCATCGCGGATCTCCACGCCGTGGCCGGGCGGGATCTCGCCGAGGGCATCGAAGACGATGAGGGGGCTCTGCGAGCCGTCATCGTCGCCTTGGGCGGCACCTCCGAAGAGGGCGGCAACCTCCGGAGGCTCGGGTTCTTCATATCCGGCCAACCGATCGGCGAGTGCGCTGCGGAGAGCCCCGGCGAGTGTCGTTCCCGGCAGCAGAGGCCTGCCGTCCCGCGCGTCGCGCAGCACGGGCATGTCCACCTGCTCGCCGGCCTCCCCACCAAGGTGAAGCGCCGTCTCCAGCGTGAGCGTGCCGCGGATGACCCAGCGTGCGGCCAGAGGCCGGGGCGACATCGCGTCGTTGAGCGGGTGCTGGTTCATCTCGCTCCCCTGCGGTTCAGGCGGGCCATGGCGCCGAGGACCGAATCGATGAGGTGGACGCGCAAGAGCGCCGAGTGCTCGTGCAGGACGGCTTCTGCCGCAGCCCGCGCTGTGAGGTGGCTCTTCGCGGCGAGCCCCGTCAGCGTCGCCTGATTGCCGGCGGCCTGGACAAGCGCATCCCAACCTGCCTCGCCGTGCGCCGATTCGGCGAGCCGGCGAAGCCACTGGCGTAGACGCCCGTCGCTGACGCGGCAGCGGTCCAGCTTTTCGCGCGCGTTCGGCTTGAGAGCCTGCGGGTTGTCGCCGTCGCTACACCAGGTTCGGAGGTTCGCCAATGCCGCTTGCGCCGCCGGCTCGTCCGTCGCCCGCCGGAACAGGGTCCGAAGCCGTCCGAGCAGACTGTTGGTCGGGCGGTTCTGGGTCCGAGCGGCCAGATCGATGGCGGCGACCCGGTCGATCTCAGCCCGCGCCGCTGCGAGAACGATCCGCCGCTCCAGGAGATCGAGCTGGCGACGATCCTGCTCGGAAAGGGTTGTAAGCCCACGGGAGCTACCGCCATCCGCCTGCACCTGGTCGTCTCCGCGATATAGCCGGATGGTCCCCTGGTCGTCGGAGTGCTCCAGGAACAGGAGCCGACCGAATCCTTCGACCCGGCGCTCCCCGATCCCCTCGTGCTCGATCGCTCGCAGGCTGGCTGCCGGGATGGCGGCGGTGGCCTTCAGAACTAGCACGGCCCCGGCCGCGACCGCCTGCGCCTGGGGGACCTCCAGGCGCCACTTCTGGTTGAATCCGCCCACGGCCTCGAAGGTCCACCGGGTGCGCTCCACCGTCGCCGCTGCGCCCAGCCGACGGAGAAGCTCCTGTCGCAGCGCGCTGGGATCGATCTGTCCGGTCGTGGGGTGGCGGCCGATGTATGCGGAGGCCAGGAACCCATTGAACACTGTCCCCGCGGCAACGTCCCGGGAGATCGATCCGGACACGCTCTGGTACTCCCGTTGCGTCTGCCCGGTGAGCTCGACCTCGGCCTCGCCTCCGTAGCCGGCACGACGGGAACGCCCGACCAGGATGGGCTCGGCACCAAGCACCGTCTTGATACGTTCCATGTCCGCGGCCGCTGCGGGCATGATCTGGACGATCCCCCGGAAGACCTGGTCAGGCTCGAGGTACTCGTAGACGAAGAGCGCGCCGTGCGGCTGCTCCGCGGGATCCTTCCACGGCCGACCCTTGACGCGATCTCGTTGCTGATGGAGCCGAGAGCCGATCGACGGCGCCGCGATGCTGCGGCCGCCGGCAGAAGCCGACGCGGCGGCGAACGGCTCGGGTACCGCGACCAGCGCTTCATTGGGCCAAACTCTCTCGAAGTCATCGGCATCGACCGACGCGTCGATGTCACCGCTGAACGCGGCGAGGTCGATCGCACGGCTCGGATCCGCCTTCTCGCTCCTCCAAGACGACGAGCTCGGCAGTGACCGTTCTCCAGCCAGCTCGGGGTACGCATGCAGATAGCGGACGTCGCCGGAGAGGATGAGGCGCCGGAATTCGTCGGCGTCCCCGGCCACGCCGGTTGCGATGAGGCGGGCGGCCAGGACGCCGCGAAGAGCACTGCCGGGAATGAAGGGCTGGGTGGCCGCGCTGTTGGGATCGCCGGACAGGGTCGAGACGATGGCCGGCGACCGAAGCCGGAGCTTGTAGTGGAGGTAGATCGGGGCGGCCGTGGTGCTCATGCCGTCGCCTCCCCGTACTTCCGCGTTGCTTCGATGTCGCCATCGAGCGTCATGCGGATGTGGCCGCGTCCCCGGTTGCGGAACAGCCCGCCGTGACGGGTTGCAAGCGCGCAAAGCGCCAGGAGCCGCGCATCGGCCGCCGTGGGCCTGTAGCCGTCCAGCCACGAGAGACTCGCTTCGAACACGAAACCGCGGAGCACGACACGTGAGGACCGCAGCGTCGTCACGCCAGGCGCGCCGGTCTCGCGGTCCTCGGCCGTCTGGTAACGGATGCTGGTAAAGCCGTCGAGAATTATCCCCGGCAGCAGCTTATGCTCCCCTCGCTCGGCCGCTCCGCGGACCGTGGCCCGAATCGCCGCCGGCAGGACTGCATCACTGATCCTGAGCCGACACGACTCATCCAGCGCCTGGCTCCGCCCCAGGACACGCTCGGCCGCCTGCTCTAGGCTTGGGAAGTGGCGGGACATCGAGAGCCACGAGTCCCGCAGCAGGCCGCGTACGGTCTTGCCGCCGATGAACGGCATCCCGAACTTGTCCCGCTCCACCTCCGTATCAACCACCCCGGCGGTCCCCTCGCCCCGGCTGAAGGTGGCATCGGAGAGCAGCTCTATCTGCAGGAGGGAAGGCGGCCGGCCGCTTGTCATCGGGCTGCCTCCTCTGCCGCGGGCGCGTTGGCGGCACGGTCCGCTGCACTCGGATCGGGCTCCAGGCGAACGTGAAAGTCCAGCAGCTCGACCGCGTCGAGAAGTGGGGTCCGCTGTCCGATGAAGCCTCCAGCAGCGAGGCGTACCGGCAGTTTGACGCCGTCCTCAATCGCATTCCATGCCTCGACTTGGCGCTGGATGGCGTCAGAGCCATCGGGCACCAGCGAGCCGAGCCTCTTCACACGGCTGCGGCTGCCGGACCAGACGTTGGGGACGAAGTGCGTTTTCCCGGCGTCGTCCCGCGCCTCCCGGTATCCCCGGAACGAGCCGTCGTTGCTGTGATCAGGGCCTAGGAGCTCTCGGTCGAGCCAGGCCCAGGACTGCTCACGCCCGTCGAACGGGACGAGCGGATACGGGCGCATTGTGAGGTTCCCGTCCTGGTACTCGCGCCTGCGGAGGTTCTCGACGGCCTCGGCAGGCCGCGTGAAGCCGGCATGCCAGTCGAGCCAGCAGCCGGTATCGGCTTGCCTCTGCCGGTTCACGTCTTGCCGTGCGCGTTTGCCGGACGCGCAGAGGCTTTCCGCGAGGGCGTAGCTCCGGTGGAACGGTGCGTGCGCCTTCACGAGCGCGGCACCGGCGCAGGCGGTGAGCGTCCTCTCGCCGCCGCCTTGGCCGAGGTGCGGGATCTGGTTCGCCTCGAATTCCCGCAGGGCAGCGGCTGCGAGGTCAAGCGCGATCCGGCCGTCGCACACGAAGGTGAGGTCGTCTCCGCCAAGTAGGATCGGACGCAGCGGCAGCAGGACCCTGCGGGAGGCGTGGCTCGTCGCGTCCTCTCGCAGCCGGAAGCCAAGCCCGTACGGAGTACCGCGGACGACGCACCTCTTCTCCCCGTGCTCGTTCTCCTCCTCGATGATGCAGGAGGCGACCCGCTGGATCGTGGCGTGCAGGACGCGCTCGCCCAGCTCGTCGATGGCGCGCGACCACTCGCGGTACTCGGTACGGACTCTCTCGTCGCCGACCTCTTCCGCGAGGCAGCGATCGAGCCAGGCCTTGATTGCTCCGCCGACACCGTTGCCGTCGACGTGGACGACGCCGAGAAGGCTCGTCTCACCGCGCGTGCGGCCCATGAGGTCGAGCTCGTCAGGGAAGTCGGCGGTCCAGCCCGGAGCGTGATCCAGAGGCCCGGGCAGGAACTGCTGCCAGCGCTCTCTCGCCTGTTCCGTCTGCTCGCGCAGACGAGCAATCCGACGAGACACGAGCTCGCCGCGGTCGAGGGCGGTCGCTGGTAGCCCCGTCACCGAGCAGGCGGCCGTGACGCTGAGCCCGAGCTGCGGGGCGCTCGGCCGCCGCTCGAGCTTCGCTCTGGCGAGATCGACCGCGAGCGCCTTGAGCCCCCACGCCAGCGAGCGGCCATCGTAGGCGCGGTGGACGACAGCGACCTCGAGCCCCGGCGCCTCGTCCTGCAACCAGCGCGTGTACCGGCGGGTCCACGTTCTTGCATCGTCGAGGTTCCCGAGCTCGACGATGGCGTTCCCGCCGGCGGCAAGCAGGACGCGGTCGTCTGTCATCCCCCACTGGAGGAGCGAGTTGGCGTCGCGCTTCACGACGTGGTCCACCATCCACGAGGCCGCGAGCACATCCCGAAGGCGGTTCGACGCGAAGACGTAGCCTTGAATGCCGAGGACGTCGATTCCGGTGACCACGGGCATCTCAGCTCTCCAGCCAGGCCTTCAGCGGGTGCCGGTTCGGTTGCTTGCCCTCGCAGTCGGACCACGCGCGGACGTCCGAGATGCCGAAGACCTTGGTTGTGTTGCTGGCACCCCACACGTCATCGACATCCCGTTGAAGTGCTGACGCAGTTCGATCATCCGCGAGGCAGACAAGGGCAGCGCGCGCCAAATCGCCCCCGAGCTGGCGCGACCGGACTGCAATCTCGAACAGCTTGGACTTGCACAGGTCCTTGGATGCGTCCGTCGTGCACGAAATGAAGTACGACCGGTGGCCACGGATCACCGCGAGATCGATCTCCATCGGGGGATCTTCCTTCTTGGCCCTCTCCCACCTGGCGTTCACGCCAACCGTGATCTCAGGCGCCGGCGCCAGATCCAGCGCGCGAATCTGCGCGCCCAGCCACTCCTCCAGCCACTCGCCACCGATAGAGGCGTACCACTGCCTGAACCACGACTTCTTCTCGTCGGCGTTCTGGAACTGGCTGAGCTGCTCGCTCGTCGGGAGCTCCGGCAAGCTCAGCCGCAAGCCGTAGCGGTCCGCCCGGAACGGCTCGGAGGTCGCCTTGTTCGGGTTGCTGATCTCCTGAAGCCGTTCGCGCTCGCGATAGAGAGCGGCCGCCAGGGGGAGATCCGCCAGCACCTTGCACAAGATCTCGCGCGCATCGCCGGTCGTGGGAGCCGGAGTCCTGGCCTCCCGCGGCTTGTGCGTGATGCCGTGAAGCGCGAGCACAGTTGCGAGCGTCAGCGGCGGAGGCTCGGAGTAGTCAGAGAGAGGCTTCGAGTTCCCGTCGTCGAAGCGTAGCCGCGCCTCACGCTTGATGTCGCCCTCGTCGAGATAGGAGGCGTGTTCTGGCCGTCCCCTGCTTGAGAAGGCCAACCGGGCATGGGCTGCCATGACCTTGGTGCCGCCCGTGTAGCTCAAGAGCACGTCCCGATCCCCATCGCTCGGCACGAGAGAATCGAGAACGCGTCGAACCGTCGTGGCACAGGTGGCGTCGCTCACGAACGGCTCGTCGAAGGTCACCCCCTCGCCGAGAGCGCGCGCCAGCTCACGCCGCAGTCGGTCCTTCGCGTCCTTCGTCTCCTCGGTGTACACGAGCGCGACACGACTCGGCCGCTGGGCGCAAGCCGAGAGGTAGCTCGGTAGCGGGTTTGAGCCCACCAACAGGATCAACAACGGGCCTTCCGTCATCTCACGCGTCCCTCCAAGATCGAAGAACCCCCGGCGTGGAGGTGTTGGTCGCTGCTGCCATCCCTTTACTCCACCTTCACCTTGTCCGCAAGGCCGAGCTCGTCGAGGATCTGGCACACCTCCGTCGTGAGGCCCGCGGCAAGGTCGGAGCGGACCGTCGCCGAGAAGTCCACGCCCGCCTTGAGCTCGGCGCCACCGCTGCGGAGCTCGGCAGGAGCTTTGTGCCGAGTCGGTTCCAGATCTCCGGAGGAACGTTTCCAAAGGCGCGCACGGTCCGCATCGTGGGGCCCGTGGGCGGCAGTGGGCCCGGCGGCGTCGGTGGCTCGGGCCCGTAGCCCGGAGGCCGCGGTCCAGGATCAGGGCCGGGTCCGGGGCCGGGTGGTTCGGAGGGCTCGGGGACCGCGGAGCCAGCCTTGGGCGCCTTCGGTCGATACTACCACGGCGAAATCCCAACAGCGGACAGCGCCCGGAAAGAGAGCCGCGCGCCGGCGAGCGCGTAAGCGGTGGCAACGGCTGACAGCTACGCCGGCAGGCCGAAAAGCCGCGCGGCGTTCCCGTACAGCGCCAGACGTCGCAGCGTCGCGTTCCCTTCGGTCGCCAGAAAAACTTTCGCGAGCTGGATCGCCTGGTGGTAGAACGGCCAATCGGTGCCGAAAAGCAGCCGCTGCGGATCCGCGCGCCGGAAAATCTCGCGTAGGGCGGTAAGCGACTGCGATGACAGCTCCAGGTACACATTCTCGCGCGCCACGGCGAGGTCCAGTGCCTGCTCCCACTGCAGGGCGCCCGCGTGGCCGAGGATGAAGGTGGTCTCGCGGCACTGCTCGATGGGGAGACGGTAGCGGGCGACCTGGGTGAGCTCGCGCCCGCGCCGCGTCTCGATACCGACGGGACCGCAGTGCCAGAGGACCGGCAGCTTTCGCTGGCCGCAGAGGTGATAGAGCTCGAGCGCGCACGGATCTTCGGGGGCGACCATCTGAGCCGCGGGATGCACCTTGATGCCGCGGGCCCCTTGACCGATCTGCTGATCGAGCTTCCTGGCGATATTGCGCATGCGGGGATGCACGGAGCCGAAGCCGATGAATTCCCTTCGCCGCGATGCCACACGCAGAAACGTGCGGGCATTGTGCGAAAGGAAAAAAGGAAAGTCAATTGGAAGGACGGCGGAATGGGAAATCCCCAGGTCTGCCATTTCCGTGGACAGATTCGCCGCCGTGTGGGAGCGGCGCATCCCCCAGGGTGTGAAGGAACACAAGGTGAGGTCGCGCTTCAACCGCACGAGATCCCGGCGTGAAAAATTCTTGTTGAGGTAGACGTCGAGATCGAGCCGCCGGTGTGCCGGGAGGTAGTGTTGCACGTATGGTGTCGGCGCCTCGAGATCCACGAGATTCGGGAGCACGAACGTCAGTGCGAAATGCGTGTGCATGTCGACTATGGGCGCGAGCTCCGGTGAAGAGAGCACCAGTCGCTCGCCGTCCAGGAGTCGGAAATAGGGGAGCTCCGCAAGCTGATATCGATTGTCGAATACCGTTTTCATGAGTGCCCGCCCGAGGTCAGTAGGTTGAATCGTGGCGCCGCCGTGGAGACCGCAGGCCCCCACCAATCTGCCGCTGTCAGGCGCCCTTGTCCTCTGCAGCAGCGCGTGCTTCCCACTTGCGAACGCGCTCGCGCACTTCGTTCATGCGCGCTTCCGCGCGCTTCATGATGGGCTCGAAACGCGGGTCGCCGCGGATCTCCTCGAACATGGGAAGCTTGCGAACCCGGCCGTAGTCCATCCATCCGCCGGCAACCGCGCGCTCGAGCGCGGCGATGGCGGTGTCCGTATCATCCCTTGCGGTCGCGAACACGGCCAGGGAAAAATGGAGGAGGGGGCTTTCATTGCCTTCGGAGAGCTTGGCGTTGACGTCCCGTTCGCTTTCGTCCAGCAGCGTTCGCGCCTCGTCGGCGCGGCCAACCCTGGTGAGCATGAATGCCCGATAGCCTTGCTTTAGCCGCTGTAGCTCCGGCTTGGTATTTGTTTCCAGAGCGGTGAGGCGTGCATCGATCTCCGCCGCCTCGCCGTAGTCCGCCGCCAGGAACGCCAGCGCTTGCAGCACCCGCAAGGCCGCCGTGTCGTCGCCGTTCTGCCGCAGCAGGCGCGCCGCGTAGGCCCGCGCATCGTCCAGCGCGCCACTGGTCACGAAGGACATCCCGATCCACATTCTCGCCAGCTCGGCGTGGTCCTCGTTGTCGCTCTTGAGGACTTCCTCCAAGAAACTGCGGGCGCGATCGGGTTCATAGATGACCTGGTAGCCTTCGGCCATGTTCAGGTAGTAGAACCGCGAAAGAGGTTCGATGCGCCTGGCCTTCCTCAGCCACTCGAACGCCTCGTCGATGCGGCCGAGCTCCAGAGAGATCGAGCCGACGTTGAACAAAGAAGGCGCGTGGTTGGGATTGAGCTTCAGCGCCTCGCGATAATACTCCAGCGCCTTGTTGAAGTGACCGCGCAAGTGGTGCACGAGACCGAGTGCCTTGTAGCCTTCCGCCAGCGACGGATCCAGCGCCACCGCCCGCTGCGCCAACGTCTCGGCGAGCTCGATTGCGACCGCGCTTCCGGATTGCCCATACACCTGCGCGTGCGCGTCGCCCAGGCCGGCGTATGCGAGCGCGTAGCCCTCGTCGAGTCGAAGCGCCTGCCGGAACAGGTCGATGGCCTGCTGCATGCTGTCCTTGCTGTACTTGTGGTAGGCGTCGCGACCGCGGAGGTAGAGTTGGTAGGCAGTCGCGTTATCGGTTTGCCGCTTCTGGATCTGGGTGATTACCGCGGGAGAAAGAGTGATGCGCAGGGCGCCGGCCACGTCCTGCGCGATCGTGTTCTGAATGTCGAAGACGTCGGTCAGTTTCCGGTCGAACGTCGCGGACCAGAGGTGGGCGTCGGAGCGAGCATCGATGAGCTGAATTACGATGCGCAGGTTGTCTTCCTCGCGGCGGACGCTGCCTTCGAGCACGGCCTGCACATTGAGCTCCGCGGCGATCTCGGGAACCGTTTTCTGCTCGTTCTTGTAGGCCATCGCCGTCGTCCGCGAAATCACCCGCAGGTCGGGAAGCGCGGAAAGCTGCGCGATGAGGTCTTCGGTCAGTCCATCCGCAAAGTAGCTGTTCGCGGCATCGCGGTTGAGATCGCGCAACGGCAAGACGACCACGGAGTCGGGAGGCGCGGAGGCGCCGCCGCGGCGCGGCCGATCATGCGGCCTGAGGTCGAGAACGAGCCACAGCCCGGCGAGCGCAAAGGCGGTGACGGCGACCAGCGTGACGGCGAGGACGAGGGTGTGGCGGCGGCGCACCACGGCTGCCCCCGCCCCGCTCGCCCGCCGAGGCAACGCGGCTGGGGCGCGCCCGAGGCGCACATCCCGCACCGCCTCACGCAGCGCATCGTACGAGCTCGGGCGAGCCGCACTGTCCTTTTCCGTCATCCAGTGCACGAGCCGGTCGACCGCGTCGGAAACTTCAGGCCGAATCGTGCGGATGGACGGCAATGGTTCATGCAACTGGCGGTCGACGATCGCAAACGGTGTGCCGCCGTCGAACGGGGGCTCGCCGCACAGCATCTCATATAAGGTGATGCCCAGGGAGTAGATATCGCTGCGAAAATCCGTGGGTGCGCCGCGGGCTTGCTCCGGGCACAGGTAATGGGGTGAGCCGATGATGTGACCCGTCTGCGTCAACCCATCGCGATTCGCGGAAGCGGGCTCGAGCGGCTTGGCGAGACCGAAGTCGGTCACCCGCACGCGCCCGCTGGTGTCGATGAGGATATTGGACGGCTTGATGTCGCGGTGCACGATCCCGTCGTCCCACGCCGCCGCAAGCGCCGAGATCACCTCTTCGATGATCGGCAGCGCCGCCTCCGGGGAAAGAAAGTCCAGGCGCCGGATCCGGCGCGACAGGGTCTCCCCTTCCACATACTCCATCACGAGGTATGGCTGGCCGTCGATCTCGCCGAACGTATAGATCCGTACAATGTGCTGGTGGTCGACTGCGGCCATCGCCCGCGCCTCGCGGAGGAACCGCGGCCGGGCGTTCGCGCGATTCGCGAGCTCGTGCGACATGACCTTGATGGCGACCTTGCGCCCAAGCGTGCAATCCTCGGCGAGGTAAACGACTCCCATCCCCCCTTCGCCGACGATGCCCGTGATTTCGTAGCCGGGTATCGACGGCAGCTCGCGCGGGATGTCCATCGTTTGTGCGGGGTCGTCTCCGGCTTCCTGATGGGCCGCGGGGACGGATCCGGACGGCGTCGCCGCCTTCTCACGCAAAGAGGTTGTCGGGGTCAGCTCCGCCATTGGGCTCCCACTTCCAGCTCGCTGGGGTACCACATCGCAGCAGTCGACATCGACTTCTCCGACAACGACGAAAACTCTTTTCGCTCTAAACCGCGGCGACAGGTGAAAGTTTCGCTGTGCACGGCTCCTCGATCAGGCTCGCCCCAATCCCTTCCAACGCCAGCACGAAAGCGTCCTCGATCGCTATTTCCCGGTAGCGGTCATAGCGACCGCTGCTGCCGCTGTGGCCCGCCTCAAAGTCGGTTCGGAGCAGTAAGAGATTGTCGCCGATCTTCATTTCTCGCATCTTCGCCACGTATTTCGCCGGTTCGCAGTAGGACACCTGCGAGTCGAACAGCGAGGTCATGACCAGCATGTGCGGGTAGGACAACGTGCTGATGTTGTCGTACGGCGAGTAGCTCAGCATGTAGCGATAGTAGGTCTCGTCGTGTGGGTTACCCCATTCATCATACTCGAACGTGGTCAGCGGAATCGAGGAGTCCAGCATCGTCGTCACGACGTCGAAGAACGGCACGCGCGCCACAATAGCCTTGAAAAGGTCGGGTCGCATGTTTGCCACCGCACCCATCAACAGTCCTCCGGCGCTGCCGCCGCGCGCGTACAGGCGGTCCGGGGCGCTATATCCGCGGCGGATCAGATGCTCCGCGCACGCCACGAAGTCGGTGAACGTGTTTTTCTTGGTGAGCAGCTTTCCGCTCTCATACCACCGCTCGCCGAGCTCGCGGCCGCCGCGCAGGTGGGCAATCGCGAAGACGAAACCGCGGTCGACGAGAGTGATCCGAAATGGGCTGAACCCCGCATCCATACAGATACCGTAGGAGCCGTACCCGAAAAGCAAGCAGGGGTTCTCCCCGGGCCTGCGCAGGTCTGGGCGGTACAGGACTGAAATCGGCACGTCCGTGCCATCTTCGGCGCGCGCGTGGAGGCGCTCCACGCAGTAGCTTTCCGGGTCGAAGCCGCCGAGGATTTCCTCCTGCTTGCGCATGATCCGGTGGTGAGCACGCAGGTCGTAGTCGAAGACGCAGGGCGGAGTCCTCATCGAGGAATAGCGGAAGCGCACCGCGCCGGCGTCGGCTTCGTAGTTTTGCGTCAGCGCCGCATCAAAGGCGGCCTCATCGAATGCGACCAGATGCTCGTTGTCGCCAGCGAGCGAAGTAATGCGGAGGCGCGGCAGCCCGCCGCTACGTTCCAGGCAAACGAGGTGCTCGGAAAATACCTCCATGTCCGCAATATGCACGCCATCGCGGTGCGGAACGACTTCGACCCAGGCGGCGGGATCGAGGTTGTCCGTGGGCGCGCGCACCACTCGGAAGTCGGGCGCGGCGTCGTTGGTCCTGATAAAGAAGGCGTCGTCGATGTGATCGGCAAAATAGCGATGGCCGCGGCGGCGGGGGATCAGCACGCGCGACGGAGCGGCCGCGACCATGGCATCTACCACGCGCATCTCGGTAGTCAGCGTCTGCAGAGAGTAGATACAGATGAAGCGGCGCGAGCGGGAACGCTGCAGCGTCACGAGAAATGTCTCGTCGGCCTCTTCGAACACGAGCTCATCGCGCGCGGGCTCCTCCCCGAGGCGGTGGCAGTAGACGCGGTACGGCCGGAGAGTCTCGGGATGGGAACGGACATAGTAGAAGGTCGCGTTGTCGGCCGCCCAGACGAGTGTGGCGCGGGCGCCCTCGATCTCGTCGGGGAGGTCTCGCCCCGTGCACACGTCTCTGATCTTGACCCGATGCAGGCGGTCACCGCGGTAGTCGGCGGCATAGGCGACGAGGCGGTGATCGTCACTCGGCTCCAGCGTGCCGACGGCGGTGTACGGGTGCCCAAGGGCGAGCGCATTGACGTCCAGAATAGTCTCCTCGGGAGCGTCGCCGGCGAGCGCACGCCGGCAATAGATCGGGTAGGCTCGACCTTCTTCTTCGCGCTTGTAGTATTCATAGCTCCCGAGGCGGAACGGAGCGGTCATGTCGGTCTGCTTGATGCGCGCGCGATATTCCTGGTACAGCTCCTCCTGCAGGCGCTCGGTCGGCGCCATGACCGCCTTGAAGTAGGCATTCTCCGCGGCGAGATGAGCGAGCACCGCGGGGTCGTCGCGCTTCCGGAACCACTGGTAATTGTCCACCCGAGTGTGGCCGTGCGCCATCAACGACACGGGATTCTTGGCGGCGATAGGCGGATTGGGACGACTCAAGTCGGGCGACTCCTTTCACTTATTTTCTTGAGGTGCACCCGGAGTTGGCGCAGATGCGGGCGCGGCGACCTCCGCGGGTGACTCGAGCAAGGCCTTTTTCACGCGCTCCCAGCGGTACTGGACGGCTTCAGGCCCGAAGATCATCTCGGCGACGAAAAGCGAGCACCCGGCCAGGCCGCCAATGACAAACAGCGCGATGAAACAGCCGCGATTCGACGACAGCGCGGGCGTGGCGTGCGTGTCGGCAGCCGCCAACGCCCACTGCTGACCACCAGAAGACAATAGCGTCTTGAGCCCCCAGTATCCAATCGCCGTACCGATCGGCACCGCGGGCAGGTAGAGAACGGACATGGCGATACACGGCACTCTGGCCCAGGGGCTTCGCGTCAGCAATCCGATTCCGGTAACGAGGTCGATGGCCGAGATCGCGATCGCGAGCAGCAGCACGGCGGTGCCGTAGCGGCCGGCAAAGACGGCGGCCGCCGAACCCGCGGGCAGGCCCAAGATCTCGGCGAGCGGTGAGGAGGCGCTGAGCCCGAGCAGCCCGGCAGCACCAACGACGCCTATGACACCGAACAGACAATGCAGGATACCGAGTAATCGCACTTGGCCGGACATTGCTACCTCTGAATTAGGTGTTCGCAGCTCTGGGTCCGCAACGAATGACCTGCGCGCCGGGCCTGGCAGTCGGCGCAGCCTGGGTACAGGTCCTGACTGAAAGGCTCACTGGGGCTCGCGCGTTTCCTGTTCAGGATGAACCGTTTCGTCGCCATGCACCATGGGCAACCGGATCGTGAATCTCGATCCGGTTCCGACCTCGGAGGTGACCTCGACGCGCCCTCCCATGTGCTCGATGAGATCTCTGCAGAGAGTCAGGCCCAAACCGACGCCGCCGGCATCGCGCGTCGTGGAGCTGTCGGCCTGAAAAAACTTGTCGAAGATCTTGTCGAGCAGCTCCGGCGCGATACCGGGACCGTGATCCTCGACGGTAATTAGCACGTCGAGGCCGTGCCGCTCGACACGGACCACGACTCTATCGCCGCGCCGTGAGAACTTGGTAGCGTTGTCAAGCAAGTGAAGGACTGCCTGGATCAAGCGCTCCCCATCCACGGAGATGATGGCCGAAACGTCGGAGCTTTCCAGGTAGATCTCGACCCCGTAGTGCTCGGTGCGCGCCGCGGCCTCCTCCATCGACCTGATGACCAGATCGAGCACGTCGCAGCGCTCGAGGTGGAGCTCCATCCGTCGCGATACCAGGCGCTCCATGTCGACGAGCTCGTTAACCAGGGATGTGAGGCGCCGGCTGTTGCGCACCGCCATGTCGAGCACGGGCTTGACTGTGGACGGGAGCTCGCCTACGGCGCCGGCGGCGATCAGGCCCAGGGCGGCGTGGAGAATGGACAGCGGTGTCCGCAGCTCGTGGCTCACGATCCCGACGAATTCTTCCTTGGTCTGGGCGAGGCGGTCCTGGAGCTCGCCGCGAAGCTCCCTCAGGACGAGCTCACAGGCGAGCGTCGCGGGGACGACGGAGCGGGCGAGCTCGGGGTCATAGCCGGCAGGTCTCCCCGCCAGGCCAATGGCGCCCACGAGGCGCCCCGCGCGGACCATGCCGACGGCGGTGCGGGCGCCGAGAAGCTCCACTTCGGGACCGAGGTGCTGGCGCCACAGCTCCTCGACGCAGGTTTGCGGCAACAGCAGACGCGTGCTCCCGAAGTCGCCAGCCATCGTCACGGTGCGAGGTTCGGGACCGTGGTCGCGCACGACGACTTCGCCGGAGGCCGCGCGCGCCGCCGAGATCAGGATTTCAAGCGCACCGGCTGCGTTGGCGGAAGTCGCTCGGCCAATAAAACCCGCTCGACTGTGCGTCAGCAGGAGCAGATCCGCGAGCAGGCTTGACAGGACGGAGGACACGCCAGAGCCGTGCGCTCGGCCGTCGCGAACGCGGCACAATGTCGCGAGAATGCTTTCACTCAGCGTGTTGCCGCCGCTTGACGGGAGTGGCACCGGCTCCGATGAAAGGGATGCCGCAGTGCTTAACACGGGCTGCTGTGCTCCGGAGAAGACGCCGAAGTCGCCGAACGGCGCCGGGATCGTCTGCAAGGGATTGGCCGGGCGCCGGGTCCGCCACGAGTAGCGTTGAGCGCTGATCGGAGGCGAGCACAGTCAGCCCCTCTCACAAGCGCCGCATCGTAGCCGCCGCAGCAGGCTCTCACGCCTTCGTCCTCGCATTCAGTAACGTCTGCCCGTACACTATAACACGTGGCGGTGCTCGTGTTTAGCCCCACGGGCTCAAGGGCGCCGTTGCTGTTCACCACCCCCACCCTGACCGTCCCGCCGCAAGCGGGGGAAGGCGGTGAACAGACGCGATGACACCTTGACGCGGCGCTCCGCCTGGGATAGTGTGGCCACTCATGCGGATACTTATCGTCGGATTCGGCGTCGTCGGGCAGGCAACCGTGGGCTTGCTCGCTGAACAGCGCAGCCGTCTCGCGCAGCAGCACGGCCTCAATCCACGCATCGTCGGGGTCGTCAACTCGACGGGTGCCATCACCTCCACAAAGGAGCTCGATGTCGCGGCCCTGCTCGGCGGCGAGCTGCCGTGGACGCGGGGGAGGTCAGCGCTCGAGGTGATCTCCCAGGTAGAGGCGGACGTTGTCATCGAGGCAGGCCCGACCAGTCTCGCCGACCCCGGCGCGGGCATCGAACGGCTGCAGGCAGCGTTTCGCACCGGCAAGCATGCAATCAGCGTTAACAAGGCGCCGCTTGCGGTCGCGATGCCGCCGCTTCTGGAGCTGGCGCGGTACAATGGCGTCCAGTTCCGATTCAGCGGCACGGTTGGCGGGGGAACGCCGTTTCTGGACTGGGCGGCGCGCTGCGCCGACGGCGATGAGGTGCTGGGCATGCGCGGCATCCTCAACGGCACCACCAACTACATCCTGACGCAAATGCGCCGCGAGATGCCGTTTGACGTCGCGCTCGCCGAGGCGCAGCGCAAGGGGTATGCGGAGGCCGACCCCACCATGGACATCGACGGCATCGATTCCGCGATCAAGCTCGTCATTCTCGCCAACACGGTGCTGGGACGGCGCGCGGTGCTGTCGGACGTGTCGGTGACGGGAATTCGCGGGCTCCGACTCGGCACCGACAACGTGCGCCTGCTTGCCGAGGTCGGAGAGACTCTCAGCGTGGCACCGCGCCACATCGACCGCGGCTCTCCCCTGGATGTTTCCGGCACCCTCAACGCCTTGTCGGTCCTGCTCCGCAACGGCGGAGAGGTCACGCTGGTCGGCCGCGGGGCCGGTGGCCCCGAAACGGCCACCTCCGTCGTCCGTGACCTCATCTCCATCTGGCACTCTCACTGGACAAACAGGTAAATCTGCGATGCGCGTCTTGAAGTTCGGCGGTTCCTCTCTCGCTACCCAGGAAAAGCGGCGCACGGCCGAGGAGCTGGTTCGGGCATGCCGTCGCGACGAAGCCGTGGTCGTCGTTGTTTCCGCTCTCGACGGGATGACGGAGCTCTTGGAGGAGGTCGGCACCGCGGCGGCTGCCGGTGACCGCACGTGCGTGCATCGGTTCTTGGCGGAGATCCGGGAGCGCCATGAGGGATCCGACATGGCCCTGCTGGCGGAGCTGGAGCACGTGCTCTTCGGCCTCGCGGCGATCGGTGAGATCACCCCGAGAACGCGCGACCTCGTCCTGTCCTTCGGCGAGCGCCTGTCGGCCCCGCTGTTCGCCGCGGAGCTCGGTCCCGAAGCCCAGGCGTTCGATGGTAAGCAGGCCGGTATTGTCACCGATGAGCGCTGGGGCGAGGCCAGTCCGCTGCGGGAAGTCACGCGCTTCGAGGTGTCCCGAAGGCTGCGGCCGCCGCTCGATGCCGGGCGCATTCCGGTGGTGACGGGATTCGTCGGCGCGACTCAGCACGGCGCCTACACCACGCTTGGGCGGGGCGGTTCCGATTTTACGGCGACCCTCATTGGCGCGGCACTGGGCGCAGCGGAGGTCTGGCTGTGCTCGGACGTCGACGGAATCAAGGCGGCGAACCCCAAGATCGTTCCCGACGCTCGCCGGCTCGACACGATCTCGTTTCTCGAGGCCCTCGAGATCGTGCAATTCGGCGCCAAAGGCATCCACCCGCGGGCGCTGGAGCCGGCGATCGAGCACAACATCCCGGTGCGTATCGTCAACACGGCACATCCCGACCGCGGAGCGACGGTAATTGGCGCAAGACGCGCTTCGGATGACGCTCACGTCGCCGGCTCGGTCCACCTCGTGGAGGACGTGGCCCTGCTGACGGTCGCGGGCGCCGCCATGGTTGGACGACCAGGCACGGCCGCGCGCGTCTTCCAGACGATTGCGGACGCGGGAATCAACATCCTGATGATCTCACAAAGCGTCTCGGAGGCAGGCATCTCCATTGCGCTGCGGCGGCGGCAGGCCGATCGCGCGCGCGCGGCCCTCGAAGGGGCACTCGTGCGCACCGGCTATGTGCGCGGCATCATCGTCGAAGAAGACATGTCCATCATCGCGATCGTCGGTGAGGGCATGCGCGGCACACCAGGCGTCGCCGCGCGCGTCTTCGGGGCCGTCGCGCGGGCCGGGATCAACGTGGTCGCCATTGCGCAGGGGTCGAGCGAGCTATCGATCTCGTTCGTCGTCTCCGCCTCCCAGGGTCACAGCGCGGTCCGGGCGCTCTACGCCGAGCTGGTGTCTTGAGCGCAAGGCGTCGGGCGGCGCTGCATCCACCGCCCCCCTCCGTTCCTCACCCGGCATGCGGGGGAGGTGAGGTGGGGGTCTTCACGTTGCGCTTTCCCCTCAGCTTGCAGGCGAACGGTCCGTGGATTCAGGCGGCAGTCGGGTAGACAGCGCCATGCGCGAGGTTGGATTCCGGGGTATCGGCGCGCGGCTGCGAGCCTTGCCGGCGGCCCCCGCCACGATCCCGCTTACTGCCCTGCTCGCGGTACTGTGCGTCAGCCCCGCGCTCACGGTCGGCTGGCGCATGGACGACCACATCCACCGGGCCGTCTTCGCGGGAACACCCGAGTTTCCGGACCTTTTTCAGAGCCGCCTCGATCTATTTTCCTTCCTCGACGGCGACGAGAAGCGCACCCACGAGCTCGTGGACATCGGCGTGCTGCCGTGGTGGACCAAGATGGACGTGCGCCTCTCATTTTGGAGGCCGCTGAGCAGCCTCACTCACTTTCTCGACTACGCCCTGTGGCCGCGCTCGCCGGCGCTGATGCATGCGCATAGCCTGCTCTGGTACGGCCTGCTGGTGGCCGCGGTCGGCGTCGCCTTCCGCCGCTTCGGCGAGCTCACCCAAGGGGAAGTGCTCGGCCGCGTGCCTGCCGTCGCCGTGGGCGCATTGGCGACGGTAATGTACGCCCTGGATGACGCTCATGGATTTCCGGTGTCCTGGATCGCCAATCGCAATGCGGTCATCGGTAGCGTGTTCGCGGTCGCCGTGCTACTGATGCACGATCGCGCCCGGCGCGGCGCGGGTTGGAAAGCCGCCGCGGCCACGCCGCTACTGTTGCTCGCCGGCCTGCTGGCGGCAGAGGCCGCAATAGGCGCCATGGCCTACCTCATTGCCTATGCGGCCTGCCTGGACAGGGCTCCGGTGCGAATCCGGCTGGCGTCGCTGGCGCCGTCCCTCGCGGTCGTGGTGGTGTGGCGCCTCGCCTACAACGCTCAGGGGTACGGGGCGTATGGGACGGGCTATTACCTCGACCCCGTGCGGGAACCGCTCCGGTATGCGGGCGAAGCGATGCTGCGTGCGCCCGTCCTGCTGCTTGGGCAATGGGCGTGGCCACCCGCCGAAATCTACCAGTACGCCCCGCTGCATACGGTCCGCTACGTGGTCGCCCTGGGCGTGCTGCTCGTGTGCCTGCTTGGCCTGCTTCTTTACCCGTTGCTGCGGGCATCGCGTCTGGCGCGCTTCTGGGCACTGGGGATGCTGCTGTCGCTCGGCCCCGTGACGGCGACGTATCCTTCCAATCGGCTGTTGCTTCTGGTCGGCATCGGCGCCATGTGGCTGGCGGCCGCCGTCGTCTGCGGCGTGGTTGGCAAGGCGCCCTGGTTGCCGGCGGGCCGGATGGCGCGCGGGGCCACGGCGCTGGGGGCGCTTGCCGCCGCCCTGTTTCATGGCGTGATCGGCCCAATCGGTTTGCCGGGCGCGGCGCGAACGCCGCTCCGCATGGCGCCGCTGGTGGAAGACGCCATCGCGACGCTGCCGGCCGATGCCGCGTTGGCTCGCGAAACGCTGGTCGTCGCCCGCGCTCCCATGGGGCACTACGCGGGTTTCATACAAATCGTGCGCCTCCTGGAGGACAATCCGCGGCCGCGGCGCACGCGTTGGCTCGCCTCGGGCGCCACCGGCGTGGTGCTGACGCGGATCGACGAACGGACCATCAGAGCGCGAGCCGCGGCTTCCTTCATCAACTCCCCAAGCGACCTGCTGTTTCGCGGGGCCGACTTCGCCGTCCGGGCCGGCGAGCGCGTAAGACTCACGGATACCGTTATCGACGTCACCCAGGTCACCGCGGATGGGAGGCCCCTGGAAGCGACCTTCACCTTCGGCTCGAACCTCGACGGCCCGCACTATCGCTGGGTCACCTGGGAGCGGGGCCGCTACGTTCCGTTTGCGCCGCCGCGTCCCGGACAAAGCGTGACGCTGGGCTCCTGACGCCTCGTCGGCGGTGCGCCTACCGCCGTGCGCCGCGGAGGCGAAAGAGCCCGCCGGTGAGCAAGATCGCCGCCAGGCCCGCGCTGGACCAGCCGCCGCGCAGAGCAGGAACCGGCGAGCGCGTCTCCTCGAGCAGCACGAAAGCTCCATACCGGTTCATCCAACCGTGCACCTTGGACTCGGTGTCGACGTAGATGGCCGAGTTGAATGCCGTCGGCGTACGCGCCGCCGGGTCGGCGTACGCATCACCGCCCACGACCCCCATGTAGCGCACATAGTCGGAGAACGCCAGGCGCGCGTAGGCACGATAGGACTCGTCGCCGGTCTCGAGAAAAGCGAACGCCGCGGCATTGGCCGCCATCAAGATGTACGGCACCTGCCCCTCGCGCGCATCCGGGTTGTTGAGATCGATCCAGTAGGGAATCTGCCTTGGCAGATACGTGCCACCCTCGCCCGCGACGCCGCCGTAGGTAATCCCCATCAGCCAGCTCGTCATGCGCAAGATCAGACCGCGGAGCTGCGCCGCGTACTCGGGATCCCGGCCCTTGAAGACCTCGTCATACGCCTTGATGGCCGGCTCGATGAAGTAGAGGTGCTGCACGGGTTGGCGAGCCGCCGGGTCGGGCGGATCACCGGCATAGACGAATCCCTGGCCGCCCGCGGCGGCCTCCAGATCAAAGACGGGACGCAAGAGGTCCTTGATGACGTTCGGGATGGTCTTGGCGCCGTAGCTCGTCGTCGTCAGGGTGGCGTCAGGTTGCATCCGCCACAGACTGACGAGGTTTTCCATCATCCAGCCATGATGGCGGATCTCGGTCCAGTTTACATATCCTTCGCCGTTGAAGGATTCGTACAGAAAACGCCGAATACCATCGATGATCTCTTCGAAGCCGTCGCGGCCGCGCGGATCACCGGTCAGCAGCCAGTGCAGAGCGTAGCCTTGAGCCCACGTGTGGCTCGGGCGGCCGGGTCCGAAGCCGTTGTCGGGATTGTCGTGAGTATCGCGGCTTTCCCAGTTTTTTTGGTGACTGTAGGCGGTGCCGTCGGCAGTCGTGTGGTAGATGTCCATATCGATTTCGTGCGCCGCCAGGACTCCGGCGGCGTCGGCGAACGCCAGCGTCCCCGTCCGCAGGAACTGCGTGTAGAGACTGTAGCTCCAGTCGTAGTGGTTGCCCGATAGTGTGCCGGTGTCGCCTCCCCAGCGGATGTCGCCGTAGTCGTGCCAGCTCGGGAGATCCTGCGCGAGGTGGCTCCACAAGGTAATTCCCGTCTGCCCCGGCGGGTTCTCCACGTCCGCGCCGCTCACCATGGCGCGGCGAAACTTCTCAAAGCGATCGAAATCCTCTTGTAGGCCGGCGGGGGCTGCCGTGACCGGCAATACGATGTGTCCCCAGGCATCGGTAGTGGCGTAGTACGTGGGCGGGGCCACAGCGAGGGCGGCGGGCGGATCGTAGCCGGAGGCGACCGCGCCGGTGGCATCGTAGCGCGTGTCAGAGGCGCGGACCGTGGCGCCATCGGCTGACAGCTCGGCGGTAAAGGTCTTCTCCACTCCGGGACCGAGCACGTACGGCCCGCCCTCGGGCAGCAGGTCGGACCCAAAGCGGACGCGCGTCAGCGCCACGTCGGGGCCTCTCGCGGACTCGCCATCCCACCCAAAGGAGGTGCCATTGCGAAAGGTGAGCTGCAGGCGGACGTCCGCACGGTTGCGAAAAAAATAGAGACGTGCTCGCCACGTGAGCAACGGGCTATCCGCAAGCAGCACATCGCCGTTTCGCCAGGTGCCGTCGGCACGGATGACAGCACGCACAGGGCCGGGCTCTTCCACGACCCATTGATCGCCGGCAGGAACCGCAGTGTAGGTCGCGCCGCCGCTATCGACCTGAAAATTCCTGCCCGCCAGTTGGAGCTCCGCTTTCCCCAAGGAAAAGACGGCCGTCCCCGTGCGAATGGTAAGCGTGGCCTGGTCATCCTGAACGGACACGCCGCCTGCGGGAGTCGGTGCCGCTCCGGTTCGCACCGTGAACGAATCGGCGGCGCCCGCGTGGAGGTCGGCCTGGAAGGACAGCAGCAGCCAGCGCACGGTGCCGTCGGGCCAGGTAGCCGACGCGGCGCTTTGCGTGGGGATCTCCGTGTCCGCCTGCAACACGCGCACCTCCCCGGCCGCCGGCAGCACCCCTGGCGGGAACGGCACACCGCTCGTCACCACCGCCTGAGCTTGGCCGCTGCTCTCCCGGCTCGACACGGTGAGCGGCACATCCAGGGCGTGCGCGCCGGCGGCACCGAAGCCAAAAACCAAGACCGCGATGGCGACCGCTGCCGTGGGGCGCAGGCTACAGAGGGAGGCATGGTCGCGCCGGCGGTAAATGAGCGGTGGATTCATGTAGAGCTCCTTGCTTGCGAGGGAATCGCGACAATCGTTGCGAGTCATGAATGCCCATCCTCCGCACCTGTGCTCCCACCCTGACCCTCGCGCCGCGAGCGCTGGGAGGGAGATGGGCCGCGAGCGAGGACCTCGCACATCACCTCCGGTGGAACGGGGCTGTCGAACGCCAGGGCTTCTCCGCCGCGCGGGTGGCGAAAGCCGAGATGGGCCGCGTGGAGCAGGAGCCGGCGACTGTTGACCCAGGGACCCTTGTGGTCGCGAATGTACACCGGCTCCCCGACGACCGGGTGTCCCATCTCCGCGGCGTGAATGCGGATCTGATGCGTGCGTCCGGTTTCCAGACGACAGCGCAGCAGAGTCGTCCGGGTGCCGCGCTCGACCACCGCGAAGTGAGTGATCGCCTCCTGCCCGCCGGGGGCGCCCGCCGCGACCGAGCCCTTCAGCCCGTCCCCGCGGTCGGCCGCCAGCGTGCTTCGTCGCGTCACCTCGTCGAAGGCGACTGTGCCCATGACGCGTGCGAGGTAGATGCGCTCGGCAGAATGCTCCGCGAACTGACGTTTGAGCTCTCTTTGGGCCACCACGCTGCGCGCCAGAACCACGAGCCCCGAAGCCAGCTTGTCAAGGCGGTGGACCGCGCAGAGCGGCGGCAGGCCGCCGCCTCTCTTGTGCTCGCGGCGGGCAATAGTGTCCCGCAGGCGGGTGGCGAGAGCATCTCGCTCTTCCGCGAACGGCAGTGTCAGCAGGCCATCCGGCTTGTCTGCAACAACGACAAACGGGTCGAGGTAGTATATGGTCGGTTCGTCAGGTCGCCGGCGGTCGAGCCGGGGCGAAGACGGTTTCAGCTCCACGGTTTGCCCCACCCGAATGCGAAGGTTGGGAATGGTGCTGGCGGCCTCATCCACCCAGACCTTGCCCTCCAGAATGGCGCGTTTGATCGCCTTGCCGCTGAGCAACGGGAACGCCGCGCGCAAGAAACGCGCGAGCTCGGGTGGATCGGGGAGCTCGGCCGCGTCAACGACGTGGCGCCAGGCCGTCAGGCCGGGAGATTGTGTCACCAAACCCGTCTCCACCTCGGCGCGCTCACGCCGCCATGCCGCCGCCGTCAGATGCCGCCGCCGTCCACGAAGCTCTCCTCGCGGGGCTGCTGTTGGGATACTCGGCTATGCGGCGGGACACTCCGCGTCAGCCAGACGTTGCCGCCAATGATCGAACCGCGGCCGATGGTGATGCGCCCGAGAATCGTCGCCTCCGCATAAATGACCACGTCATCCTCGATGATGGGGTGGCGCGGCACGCCCTTGACGGGATTGCCGCTGGCGTCGACGGGGAAGCTCTTGGCTCCAAGTGTCACCCCCTGGTAGACGCGCACGCGCTTGCCGATGACACAGGTTTCGCCGATGACGACGCCGGTTCCATGGTCGATGAAGAATGCTTCTCCGATCGTGGCGCCGGGGTGGATATCGATGCCGGTCGTCCCGTGAGAGAGCTCGGCGATCATCCGCGGCAACAGCGGAACACCAAGTGCCTGCAGCTCGTGGGCGATGCGGTGGCTGGTAATGGCGCGCAGCCCGGGGTAACAGAGCACGACCTCATCTCGCGAAGTGGCGGCCGGATCGCCGACGTAGGCGGCCTCGACGTCGGTGACGGCCAGGCGCTGCACCTGCGGAAGGCGATTCAGGAAGGCCAGGGCGGCGTCGTCGGCAGCGGCCTCGAGGTCGCCGTCCTCGCCATTCTCGAAGTGAACGAAGCAAAGCGCACGGCGGATCTGCTCGCACAGGTTCGCCTGGATCGTGCGCAGCGCGGCGGTAAGCGAGGCGCGGGGGCTCCCCGAGGTCGCCGATCCGGTGGAAAAAAAGCCGGGGAAGATCGCCGCGCGGATCGCCTCGGTCAGCAGGCGGATCTCCCTGCGCGAGGGCAAGAGCCCGGCGCAGGGACGGCAGCGGGCATCATGGAACGCAGCCTGGCCGGTCTCGCCCAGGAGCTTGGCCAGAGTGATCGCCTTGAGAGTCTCCATGCGTTTGTCTCGGCGCTAGGCCAGATTGGCGTCATCATACAGCCAAGTGCTCAGGTAGCGCTCGCCGGTGCTCGGCAGGACGACCACGACCAGCTTCCCGGCGTTTTCCTCGCGCGCGGCGACCTGCAGCGCCGCCCACAACGCTGCGCCCGAGGAAATCCCCGCGAGAATGCCTTCTTCCCGGGCAAGTCGCCGTGCCTGCTCGCCGGCGTCCTCGTGGCGCACCTTGATGATCTCGTCGATCATGTCCGTGCGCAGCACTTCGGGGACGAAGCCGGCGCCGATCCCCTGGATCTTGTGCGGACCCGGTTTCCCGCCGCTGAGCACGGGGGAATCGGCCGGCTCGACGGCGATCGCCTTGAAGGAGGGCTTGCGCGGCTTGATTACTTCGGCAACGCCGGTGATCGTGCCGCCCGTGCCCACGCCGGAGACCAGAATGTCGACCTTGCCGTCGGTGTCTTTCCAGATTTCTTCGGCCGTGGTGCGGCGGTGTATGGCCGGGTTCGCCGGGTTCTTGAACTGCTGTGGGATGAAATAGCGCGGGTCCTCCGCCGCCATCTGTTCGGCCCGACGAATGGCGCCCGGCATTCCTTCGGAGCCGGGTGTAAGCACCAGCTCGGCCCCGAAAATGCGGAACAGCTTGCGGCGCTCGACGCTCATCGTTTCGGGCATGACCAGCGCGCACCTCAGCCCCTTGGCGGCCGCCACGAAGGCCAGCGCCACACCGGTATTGCCGCTTGTCGGCTCGAGGATGATGGTATCGGGGCCGAGCTTGCCGTCTGCTTCCGCGGCTTCGATCATGCTCAGGCCGATGCGGTCCTTCACGCTCCCGCCGGGGTTGAAAAACTCGAGCTTGGCGGCAATCCGGGCGGGAAGACCCGCGGCCATGCGGTTGAGGCTGACCAGGGGGGTTCCGCCGATGAGCTTGGTGATATCGTCGTAGAGGTTCACGGTACATCTCCATGGATTGTCGTCGAATTGTAGCCCCATAATAACGTGAGAGCTCTTGGATGACGAGCGTGGCCCGGCAGGGCCGCGCGCCCAACAGAGGAGGGGTAGGCAAGAGTATGCGGAGCAAATTTCGTTTTCCGGTAGCTTGGGTCGCCGTTGGCCTTTGCGCGGCGCTGGCCTCGTGCGGCGAGGGGCCGTCCACGCGAGCGGTGCGCCAGGCAATCTCGACGTCGCTGCAAGGCGGCCGAGCGCCGCAGTGGGCGTGCGGGATCGTTTTCGAGCAGGGCCAGTACGCTATTGACTTCGCCGCCATAGACATTGTAGAGCGTCTGCCGTTTGACGCCAAGGCGCAGGCGTGGCCGGTCAAGGCGCACCTGACGGGCACGTGCGAGCCCAAGCTGTTCCAGGTTGGAGAGCGCCGTTCGGTGACGCGAACGAGTTTTGACCACGAGCAAATGTTTCACGTAATCGAGGATGCGAATGGAGACTGGGCAGCGCGACCGCGCTGAGCCTGGCGGCGGGCAAGCGCGGTGCCGCGGTGTATGGGCGAGGCGGATGGCGCGCTGCGCCTGGCTTTTCGCGGCCCTGTTCCTGGCTGTCGAAATCGCGGTATTGCGCCTGCCTTCACAGGGATTGCGCGTCGACATCCGCGTTGACGGTGACGGGGCGGCGCCGCGCTACACCCAGATCGACCGGTGGCCGGGCCTGCGCGTTCCCGAGGCCGCGCACGTGCTCCCGCAGGAGCAGTTTGAAGTCCGCTGGCGAGGCGCCATGCGCGTCCCGGTGAGCGGCGTCTATGGGCTCGAGCTCAAGGGCTCCGGAAAGGCGTACATGCGCCTCGATGACGTCGTGGTTCTGCAAGGCGGCGGGGCCGCGGGCACGGAGCTGCATGCGGAGCAGCACCTGGACACCGGAGATCACGTCGTCGAGATCGCGGCCAGGCCGACGCGGCAGCTCTCCATGACGGCGGGCGTCCGGCGGCCCGGCAATCGTTTTGCGGAGCCGCTACCGCCGGCATGGCTCACACCGCACGGGTTTGCGCCCCGGCCGGGCTGGGTCGAGCTGCTGGCCGCGACTGGCGGCCCACTTACCGCGGGGTTCGGCGCCCTGGCGACGGGCGCCTGGCTCCTCCTGCGCCACGGCGACCGCGGTGGGCGGCACGGGCCCGAGCTTGGGCTGAGTCGGAAGCTGCTGTATTCGGCGCTGGCGCTGGCGCCATTGCTCTGTCTGGGCGAGGGCGTCGCGCGCCTCGGCGTTCGCACCTTTCCGGTGCTGGGCGCCGACCAGAGTGCCGAGGATCAGAAGCTCGCCGCGTTCGTCGCCAGGCGCGTGCCCACCGCCGCCAGGCGACCCGAGGCGCTGCGGATCTTCGCGTTTGGAGGTAGCACGGTGGTGGGTGTTCCGTATCGTGAGGGCGGCATGGTGGACTGGCTGCGCGTCATGCTCACCGCATACCTGCCGCGGCGCGAAATCGAGATCGGCAATCTGGCCCGGCCCGGCGAGGGGAGTGACCTGGTGAGCGTCGCCATGCCCGTGTCGCTTGCCTATCAGCCGGACCTCGTGCTGATCTACTCGGGCCACAACGAGTTTTACCGCAACAATCGGCCGACCTCGCGGTCCGCGCTGCAGGTCCGCGGCATGCTGGCGCGCAGCGCCGCGTTTTCGCTGTTTCGACGCTTGCTGCTCTACTGTTGCGCAGATGCCCTGCTGAATACGTCCGGAGCGCCGGAGCGGACATCCGCGGCCGAAATCGGCGCGATTCTCAGGCAGTACGAGGAAAATCTCGGCACCGCCGTGGCTGCGGCGACAGGCGCGGGCGTGCCGGTGCTGCTGGCGACCGTCGTGTCGAACGATCGCATGCCCCCGCGGGGCTCGATATCGCCCCCAGGGTGCTCCAGGCGCGACCTCGAAAGCTGGCAGGAGGCGCGGGCGGCGGCGGAGGACGCCAGGGAACGGCGCGACTTCGGCGGGGCGGTAGAGCACTTGCGACAGGCTCGTGCCCTGCAGCCCGGCCACGCGGAAACGACCTTCGCCCTGGCGCAGGCGGTGGAGGCAGTCGGGCGCGTGGAGGAGGCGCGCGACATCTATGGGCAAGCGCGGGACGAAGACGGGGTCGTCATCCGAGCGGTAAGCGGTATCAACCCGATCGTCCGCCGCGTCGCCGCGGCGCACGGGGCGGTGGTGGCGGATATCGAGGGGCTGTTCCGCAGCCATAGCCCGCATGGCATCACGGGATCGGAGCTATTTTCCGACTTCTGCCACCCCAATCGCGCCGGCTACCGCTTGTTGGCCGAAGAGCTCGTGCGGGTGATTGCCGAGCGCGAGCTTCTTGTTCCCGCGAGCGAGTTTCAGTGGAGCAACGACGGGCCGCTCCGGTCATTCGCCGCGCGCATCACGGGCGCGGGCGCCGGGGAGCGGAGGGCGGCTCAGGAGCAGTGAGCGGCAGCCCGGCTGCCCATCGCCGGCGTGGCAGTGCGCCCGATGTCACCTCTCGTTGCCTGGTGGCGCGCGCTCGCCTGGGCCAGCGATCGCCTGGGCCAGCGATCGCCGGCGGCGTTTGGGTCTACCCGCCCTTTTTGCTGCGGAGTCGGGCGATCCTCGCCTGGGTGTGCTGCTCGACCTCGGCAAGCCGAGCCTTGGGGTCGAACGCGGGGTAGTGTGGGCCCATCGAGGGGCGCGGCTCGTAGCCCGGGGCGACCTGCTCGACCTTCTTGCGCAGCTTCTCGAGATACCGCTCGAGGAGATCAGCCGCGAGGTCGTAGCGCTTCAAGCTATGCTCCGCGATCTCGGCGGCATGCTCGTAGGGGCCAGGGGTTTCCGGATCCTCCTCGATCGCCTTCAGGTACCACTCGAGCTGCTTCGCTGGGAGCTGCTCCCCATCGGCCTGGTCGCGCGCCCACAGCGCGCGGGCGAACGGCGTGTCGCGATTACACACCCAGAACCCGGTATGCCCCGTGACGATGCCGCCGTCGGTCCAGGTTGCCGAGCAATCGAGGTCGTAGAAGCCCAGATCCAGCTTCTCGGTCAGCTCGCCGGGGACGATGACGTCAAAGCCCGGTGAGTCCTCGTTTCCCGGTCCGCCGAGGGGGAATCGATAGCGGTCGTGCACCTCCCAGCGCAGGTAGGGCCGCCAGTCGAGGGGAGTCCGCACCCCCTTCTCGCTCTGCAGGGTGCAGGAGATGGATTCGATCCACTGGCGCGTGAAGATGACGATCGGGTAGCCCTCCGGAAGCTCGCCGGTTTCCAGGTAGTGCAGGTGCTGTGCATGGGGTAGCGATTGGGGGTGGCTGTGTGGATGCTTGCTACTGACTTGGATGTCGAACCGCAGCCGCACTCCTCGTGGCATCGGGCATTGTTTCTCCAGTCTGTCGAATGGCCTGAAAAAGGACCCGAGCTCATGGCAGTAATAGCCATGCGTGCCCATCGACAACCGGATGTGCTTCGACGCCACCGGGGTGCCTTCCTGGGCGACGGCGGGGGAACCGGCGACCAGGCCCAGAGCGAGGAGAGACGAGATCGCGCGCGAGGTCTTCATGGTGTCCAGTCCTTGATGTTGAAGCCCAGACTGTCCTCGTCGACCGTGCCCGGGCCGCAGAGCTTGGTGAAGATCGTCACGTTGGAGTAGTCCGGCGTGCCCCAGGCATTGACCGCCTGGTAGATGTCCCAGATGGGTGCCTTCAAGACGCAGGGCGCACCTTTGGCCTTTTCTTGGAGGAGGCACGGCACGTCGTCTGGCGCGCATGCGTCGGGATTGCCGTGCTCGTTCAGACTGCTCGCGTGCAGCATTTCGTGAGCCATGACGTTGCGGGCGACGGCCTCTACCAGGCCCGTGGGCGCACTCGGCATGTCCTTGGCGATGCAGTCGGTCGCCAGCAAGGGGCGGACCCTCGAGGGGGTGCCGAATGCCTGGGTCTGGCCCCAGGCGAATTTCTTCTCGCAGTCGTCCCTGAAGCTTGTGATCATGGCTCGCTGCTCGCCCGCGCCGGGGGTGGCGCGGTTCGGCGTCATCGGGGCGTGATAGTCCAGCACATAGCCCAGCATGTCATCAGGAAACACCCACGGGTGCACGAGCACCCCGGTGGCGGCACCGTAGGCCGAGTAGTGCTTATCGAGGCTCTTTCGGTTCAGAAGAAAGAGGTCCTTCCTGAGCGGGTCGCTGCGGACATGCGGCGGCAAGCTGACGTGGTCGCCGCCGAAGACAAAGCCGCGGAATTCGTCGTAGGCGAGCAGGCCGTCGCCGGGGTGGAGGTTTTCCGGGTAAGCGTCACTATCGTTGTCGGCGAGCGGATCGACCGCCAGGCGCCGGGAATCCTGCGGCAGCGTCACCCAGTTGCCGTCGGGGATCGCCTCGCCCGGGCGGGTGTAGGGGATCTGCGTCACCTTGTCCGCGTCGGTGACCGGCGGCGCGACGCGGTCGAGGCCGATGGGGATTGGGGTCGTCGCATAGTCCGGGGTCCAGCGCGCGGCGAAGAAGGCCTTGGCGCCAAAGTCGGTGGATTGCGCCGCGAATCGGACGACTCCGTACGGGTTGCGCGGCGCGGCGTGGTCGTATCTGGCCGTCCAGTAGGCGGTGCGGCCGTCGTTGAAGAGCGAGTGCACGCCGGCGGCGAACGGGGAGACCCACGGCGCGGCCCACGGGGTCGTCGTCGCGCTCGTGGTCTGCGCGCCCGCGGTGAGCAGCGTGTAGCTCATGTCGTTCTCGGTTGCGGGAACCGACCCGCGTGGCCAGTTGGTTGCAATGCCGGGGAAGCGACTCGTGGCGAGGGCGAGCTCGAGCCTGGCCGCGCTCGACGCCCAGTTCGGCTTCGCGGCGATGCCGAAGCTCAGGGTGCTTCCGGCAAGCGTGCCCGGGTTGGCGATGTCGCCTTGCGGGAGATAAGCTGCGGGCGGAGCGTTTTGCAGCCAGGCCCGCCAGGCGGCCCGCACCCGCGCCCGGGTGGTCACCGTGGCGGTCGCGCCGGTGCGACCGCCTCCGGGGGTCGTCACCGTCGACTCACCGGAGAACCCCGGCAGCGAGCGGTCCGCTTCGAGCTGCGCGCCGAAGCCCGCGCCCTGGGGAAAGTCCGCGAAGGTGTAGCACTCATGAGAGCGGGAGCCGTCCGGCTCCTGCGTGCGCACCACCACGAGCGTGCCGTTGCCGGGACCGATCCCATCGGGATCCGCCACCCCGAAGAGGGCGTTGGGGCGGTCGCGCTCGAAATGCGCGACAAACCGCGCCGGCTTGCCCGCGTAAAACCACATCCGGTACGTCCTTCCGTCCTCCGGCGTCGTCACCGCGCTCTCCACGTCTCCGCCAAGCTCGTAGGCGACAAACCCCGCTCCCTCGTAGCCATCCCAGTCGAGCCCGATCGCCAGTCGCGCGGCCGAGGCCAACCACAGCGCCAACGCCGGCACGGCGGTCGGGGAGGCGCCCCCACCCGCGCTCCGCTCGCCCGGTGCGATCAGGGCGTCCGGCGGGCAGTCCACCGCGCCGGGGGTGGGACTCGCCGGCGCCGAAGACGTGGCGGTCGACGCCGGTGTGCTGGTACCCGTCGGGCTGGCGGCGGGCGACGGGCTCGGGGGCGCGGACGGGTTGGCGGTCGGCGATGGCGGCCCGACGTCGCCCGGCGTCTCGGTCGGCGTGGCGGTCGCCGTCTCCGTCGGCGTGGAGCTCACCGTGGCGGTGCGGGTCGCGGTCCGCGTCGGAGACGGGGTCGCGGTGGCCGTCACCGTCGCCGTCGGCGCCAGAGAAAACGGCGGGAAATCGACGGCATCGAGCCCCACCCGGTCTGCGCCCGCCGCCCCCGCGGCATCCTTGACGTAGCCCCAGCGGAAGGTCCACACCCCGGCCGAGACCCGGTACGCCACCTGCTCCCACGGCCGCTCCCCCGACCAGCGGCCCTTCTCGTACGCCTGCCCGGAGCTGCCGGCGATCCAGAACACGAGCTCGTCGCGGTCGCTCTCGGTGGAGGTCGTCAGCCAAAACGATACCTCCCCGGTGGTTTCGATCTCGAGCGTCACCTCGAGGATGGCAGTGGCGCCGCCAGCGAGCGGCGCGGTGCGAGCGGCGTAGGCGCCGTCGGCGGCGTCTCCCGTCTCGACTCCCCAGCCGCCTTCCGGGGCAAGGTGCCATGGCAGCGCCGTCGTGGTGCCGCTCTCGAAGGAGTCACCCGCGGCGGCAGCCACGGTGGCGACCGCGACTAGCAAGAGAGAGAGAGAGAGAAGCGACGCGTCATCGGCATCCTCCGGTTCGCCTCTCCACCCAGTATGCTCCGGCCGTCCGCGCGGCGCAAGCCGCCGACAGCAGGAAGCCGGCAACCGGCACGGCGAGGGTATCGTGCGCGGCTACCTCGCCGGCCTCCACCTTTCACGGGGGCGATTCGAAGCGGCGCGCACCTTGCTCGAGCAGGCCCTGGCTACTGACCGTCAGGTTGGCAACCGGCAAGACGAGGGGTAGTATGTGCCATCCGATCGCGGAGATTGCGAAAGGGGGCCTCGTTCTTCGCTTGCACCACAGCAAAGGTCACCTGGCGCGGCAATAGGCGTATGAGCTGCCGTACCTCGCCTTCGCCAGATGCTATGGTCGGTTTTCTCGCGTCGATGCGGGCAGGCTACCCGCCCCCCAGTAGAAGGGACCGGAAGTCGGTGTGACCGTGATCCGCCACCCGAGCCGGCGGAGCCGATGCTCGAGATCCGCCGGCCTATGGGGAACCTTTACCAGGCGGAAGGCTCTGCCGTCGTCGAGTCGGCGCTGGATGGTCGAAGACGAATCTCCCTCGATCAGCTCGTCAGGGGTCCGATAGGCGTCGTCTACGAAAAAGACGCGACCGTCGGGCTCCAGGCAGTCGGCGATCATCCCCCAGAAGGATGCGAGCTCCTCGAGCGGCACGTGCGAAAGCCAGAAACCAAAAAACACGACATCGTAGCGGCGATCGGGCCTCCAGGTGAAAATGTCTGCCTGAATGAAGCGCACGCGCTCCTGGCCCACGCGGGACGATGCCAGCGCCAGCATCTCCGGAGCCGCGTCCACGGCGGTGACGGTCGTCGCGTGGCGGAGGAGCTGCTCGGTCCACGCGCCCGGACCGCACGCGAGCTCGAGCACCTGCCCAGTCGGGCGGAAGGCGTCGAGTGCCGCGCTCAGCTCACGGCCACCTGGAGCCGGAATGGCGTGGTCCTCGTATTCCCTGGCAATGGCGCGGTAGTAGGCGACCTGCTCTGCGAGCAGAGGGTCCAAGTGGCCAGTTTCGCTCATTTCATGTTCCTCGATGATGGCGGCACGCACCCCACCAGCACGGCCGACGACGCCACAGGCTTGCACCCGTGGATGCAGGGTGTCAAGACCGCGACCTGCCAGGCCATTTCCGGATTGCCACCCAAGCGCTCCCTCACCTCAGCCGCCGAGCGACGGTCTCGATCCACCAGCCATTCCGCTCCGACCCTAGACGTGAGTATCCACCATCGTCGTCTCGGCGTCGTGCCCGAGGAGCTCGTGCACAGTGCAATGGTCGGAGCCGGACAGGAGCGAGCACCCGCTGGTCTCGCGTCGTCAACCCCGCGCGCCGCTCGACCAGAGCGTCGGGGCGACTCCCCACCGCCCGCGGCCGACTCCTCGTTTCCCCCGATCGCCTCGGCAGCGACTCCGGCCGCCTCCGTATCCGCCGCAGCCGTCCTGCCCGTCTTCGGGGGAATCCCCTGCTTCCAGCAAGCGGCTTGCGGTTTTCCCCGGTGCGTCCCGCCAGGTCCTGCGGGCCTCTCCCGATTTTCCCGAGACCACTCCCCATTTTCCGGAGGCGTCTCCCCATTTTTCGGAGCTACCGGCCACTCCCGGCAGCTCCGGATCACGCCATTGGCCCGGGAGGACGGCCCTATGCTTGCGGCTGCTCCTCGGCGGCGGGCACTTCCGCGGGTCGCCCGTCATAGCGGCGGTCGGCGAGGTCGCGATACTCCCGGGAGGAGCGGCCGAAGGTGGCGCGGACGACCCGGCGGAAGCTCAGGAGCTCAGCGCGGACCGCCTCCGCCGCCTGGGCGCGATCGCTCTGCGCCTTTTGCAGGGCGCGGTTGGCGTGAATCTGATCCGCGTACTCCCGCGCTGCCTCGTCGAGCAGCGGGCTGAGGTGTCACATGCTCGAAAGCGGGCGCAAAGAGCCTCCGCGAACAGCCCGTCGCACTCACCACGCGCCGGCAGTGTCACTGCAAGCCCGGCCGCGACCACAGCCCTGCGTAGCAGCAAGTGGGCCCTCCCGGTCAGTCCAGTCGCGGCGGGCGGCCACGAGCGGCGTGCCAGACGGCCAGTACGCAAACGTGCCTCGCTGTTTCATCTACGATGTAATAGACGTGATATCGCGTACGACGCATCAGAATACGCTGTATGTTGCCAGGAGGTGCTGCCGGATACAGGGTGCCCTCCCCGGGATACTCGGCAAGCCGATCCAAAGGCGACTCGAGCTCGTCGAGAAAGAGATCGGCCGCGTCGAGTCGATTTCTGTACCACCAGCGGTCGATGGCCTCGATCTGGGCCTCGGCGCGTCTGGCGACAACGATTCTATAGACCTTCACCCGCGCCGTCCGCGCAACTCATCGATCAGGTCTGTCGCGTTCCGGTAGGCGCCCGCCTCGAGCTCGCTCGCCGCGGTCGAGAGGGCCTCGTGGAGTCGCAGACGCTCGTCTTCATCGAGGTCGTCCACGTCGACAGGCGCGAGCTCGACCTCCGTACCTTCCGGAAGCATCGTCGGCTCGTCGAGTACCAGGCGACCGTTTTGGACCCGTGCCTTCATGATGGCGTACCGTACCGCGGCGGACGTCCGGAGGGCAAGCCGGCTGCTGCCCCCTGCCCGTACGGGCGCTCGTGCAGATGCTCCGTGAAGATGGATCGTCCGGGTTCGCGCGTGCAGCTCGATCGTTGCCACGCGCCGCCCGACCCGCCGCAGGCGCCCGGTAGCTCCGCTCCGCCCGAACCGGACGCGCAGGACGGATTCGACCATCACATGAGCATGGCCACGGTGAGGAAAAGCACCGCGAGAAAGACGAGCGCACGCAGAAAGCGCACGGCGACCATCTCCTCGCCTTCCGATGGGTAGCGGAAACCCGGCGAAAAGCTGAGCCCGGTAAGCACACTGGGAAACCAGCTCGCATAGGTGAGGGAATGGATGACTGCGCACAAGACGCTGGTGACCAGCGCCGCCAAGTGGGCGTCGAGATCTTTCCGACCGGGCAGCGGTGGTTCCGGAGTCCCGCCAATCCACATTGCCAGCGCCGCGATAGCTTGAATGGCGAGCATCCCTGTGGGCCAAAACCTGGGCGAGCTCAGCGTGGCCGAGAGCAGCGCGCGGCATCGCTCGATGCGAGATACCCGCTCCTCCTCGGAAGCCTCCCACGGCGTTTCCTCGCGTGATTCGAGCCACGGGCCGTCCTCGCCGCTCGCGACGGATGGACCTGGTTCGGCCCGCCGTGCTTTCCAGAGGAG
Organism: Candidatus Schekmanbacteria bacterium; assembly: GCA_016188575.1. GTDB lineage: Bacteria > CSSED10-310 > JACPHN01 > JACPHN01 > JACPHN01 > JACPHN01. Next base: position 15,857 of record JACPHN010000082.1, on the reverse strand, counting down.
CACGACGCATCGCGGGCACTCGCTCGCGGCCCTCGGCAGGAGGCAGCCGCACTTGGGGCACCCGCGCACCGTCACCTCATCTCGCGAGCTCGTTGTTGCGCCATCCATGGTCTCCCCCCCTCTATCCCCCCGCGAGCGCGGGACCGGTGAATAGTCTCGCTACCCGAAAGGAATCCTGTGACATGCGGCTTTCCCTACTCCATGGAGTACAGCGCCTGCGGCTCCGCCAGGCCCGACGCCCCGCTGGCAAAACGGATCTGAGCACCGGTCACGCTGACCTGACTCCAGTCGGTAGGAAACCCTTGGCGCAGCGCCGCCGGTATCGCCGTGACGTCGAAGTCCGGCGCGGCCGGCGAGCCCGAATAGAGCAAGATCCCGAAGTCCGTGGAGCGTATCGACTCCCATGAGGTCGGCTTCGGCGGCCAGGCCAGGAGCTCCACCACATCACCGGTTGCCGACGATAGCGTCACGGTGTCGTCCCCATTCACCAGAAGCAGAGGCGGCTGGACGGTGCCATTGGCACCGTCCGTCAGCACGACCTGTTCCCCCGCGGACTCGTCGCCGTTGTACCGGACCAGGTTGCCGAACATCTTGTTCCACAGCGTCGTCGCGCCGTCCAGCATGATGCCCGCGGTGCCGTTGAAGGCGACGATGTTGGCCCAAGGCGACGGCTCCCGGGGATAGACCGCCCCCGGGCGTCCGAGTAGGTTCGTCGCCGCCCCCTCGACGATGCGGATGCCGCCCATCTGAATGAGCGAGCCCATATCGTCCAGCGGGTCGAAGCCCACCACGTTTCCAAAGACCTCATTGCCACCGGTACCGCTACCGGAGATCAGGAGACCATCGCCGGCCTGGTGGCCGAAGAGAATATTGCCGACTCCGGTGTCCGTATCCGACTTCCCCGCGGACAGCGGACTCTGCCCCCCGATGACATTGTCGCGGGTGCCGCCATCGAGGACTATCCCATTGATCTGCGCTTGCACCGACCCCGGTCCCACCACGTTGCTGCACACGCGGTTTCCCGAGCCACCGCTGATGTGGATCCCGTCGCCCTGATTGCCATAGATCAGGTTTTGCGCGTACTGGCCCGAGCAGATCCCAATGCTATTGCGGCTCGCCCCGTCGATCCATACGCCGTGGGCGAGGGTGGTTCCCTGAGCTGCCTGGGTCCCCCAAATCTCGTTCCCGGACAGGATGTTGCCGCGGGCACCGCCGCGAAGGACCACCTGCGCGCCGCTGGCACCGCTGATCATCGAGCTGGAGACCACGTTGTAGGCGGCTCCGTGGTCGAAAATCACGTTCTGCGCCTGGGAGGCGGTATCGCCGTAGGTCATGTCGCTGTCGGAAACGACGTTTTCCCTCGTGTCGCTGCCGTCGAACAGCACGGCCGGGCTCGGATTATCCTGGAAAAAGCAATCGGTGATCCAGTTTCGCGTAGCGCCGGCAAGAAACTCGGCTCCGGCGCCATTGGGACCGCCCAGAAAGGTGCCGAGGCCACCGACTTGCATGCCGTAGAGCACGTTTTCTTCGGTCCCTGCTCCCGTGAAGCGCACGGCGACACCGGTGTTGCCGATAATCTCGCCGCCGTCGCCTCCGACCCAATTGTGGGCCGCGCCGTCCTCGAACAGCACCGCGGCTGATCTGTTCTGGTAGAACAGCCCCGAATGGACCGCGTTCCTCGTGGTTCCCGCGCCTTGAAAGCGAATGCCGCCCCCATTGTTGGAGACCTGGCCCGAGGAACCTGTCCCGGTCGCCAGGTCGATGGTATTCGTAGTGGCGCCGTTGGTGAACAGGATCCCGTAGTCACCGGCGCCGTTGGCGTAGGCCTGCTCGAAGTGGTTGCCGCTGACCCCGTTGAGCTCGATCCCGTTCGAGCCGGAGGAGGTGGCACCAATCTGCTTGAAAACACCGCCGCTCGCTCCACCCGAGAGGTTCCAACCATCCCCGCCATCGCTTTCGGATTGCGAACCGTCCGCGTAGATCGGCGTGGTGGCAGTCCCCGAGAAGCTGAAACCGTGGCCGCCATTTCTCGTGGTCTGGACCCCGTGCACGTAGACCTCGGGGGTGTCGATCACGGTGACGGCGTTGCCGCCGTTCTCATTGATCCAGCAGTAGTAGCCGTTGCCGGGCACGCCCCCGCCCGTCACCCGATTTCGCGGACCGGCGTTCTCGATCCTCACCCCGCCCAAGGTGTTGTAGTGGAGGTGCGACGGAGCAACGACGTTGTCGTGAGCACCGTCGGTGATCAGCACGCCGTAACCTGAAGCGCCCCAGATGCGCGAGCCCTCCCCGATGGTATTGAACGCGGCGTCGGCCCCGAAGATCTTGACGATCGCCGACGTCACGCCGCTCGCGGTGGTCTGGTTGAGCACGTTGATGACGTTCGAGCTCCCTTGGACGGCGACGCCGACCAGGGCGTTCTCCACCGTGACGTTGTCCACCACGTTGCCTATGGCCGTCGGCGACAGGTTGATCGCCCAGCCGCCGGGGGCGCGGTAGCTCCCCTTGAGCGTGATCCACTTGCCGGTGACCACGAGCTCGGTGTCGGCGAAGTCGAAGGCGAACGTGTCGCCATCCCAGTCGATGGTGATCGGGCCCAACGCCCCCTGACAGGTGGCGCCGGAGACCAGATCCTGGTTGGAAAGCCCCACCGGCGGCGTGACATAGCGTTGCTCACCGAGATTCTGCTCGTCGACGTAGGGTTGCAGGTCGGAGTACAACAGCTCTCCCCGAGCCAGCAGCAGCGCCTCGCCAATCGACAGGTCGTTGTCGCGGTTGTTGCTCATGCTGCACTTGGTGCTGACGATCGTGCCGCCGGCTTGTAGACCCAGGTCGACGATGGTGAGGCTCATCTGCGTTCGCGTCGAGGCGCCGCGGGAATCCCGGATGGTAAGCGTGAACGAGAAGACACCGTTCTGCTGCGGGTTGCCGGAAACGACCCCCTTCGCCGCGTCGAGCACGAGGCCGCTGGGCAAGCCAGGGTCGCTGGCCGCAAACGCCAGCGTGGCACTGTGCTTCCGATTGGGCGCAAGCTGGATCGCCTGCTCGTACGGCACGCCCAGGTAGCCTTCGGGCAGCGTCGTCTGCCGCGGCATCGGTGGCCGAGGAATGTCCGTGGCTCCCTGCAGGTAAAAGTCGCGGGGGTCGGTGAGGCCGCGGCTACCGCCGTAAAAGCGCGTCGGCATTACGGGTCGCATCTCGTCCCCGTCCGTGGTTCCGTCCGCGTCCGAATCCGCAACCTGCGGATCCGTGCCGACGAATGCCTCCATGGCGTCGGTCAGACCGTCCTTGTCGGTGTCGGGTGCCGCGAACACCGAGTACAGCGGATCCCCGCGTCCCACCATGCCTTCCCAGAACGTCAGGGTGTGATTGACGATGCGCGTGTACCATTCGTCCATCGTGGTCGGGTTGTGGACGAGCAGCGAATTGTAGAATGAGACGCCGAACACGCCCCCCGTCGCCTTCTTGGTGGCGGAGGTGGCGGTGAGGATCTTCACGTTGAGCGGATGCGAATACCTGGTCATCCAGGTGTCGAACTGGGTAATGGCGGCGCCGGCGGTGCAGGAATCGAGAATGAGGTATTTGTTCCGCGCCTGGATGAGCGCGAACAGGTATTCGAGCTGTCCGGTGTCCGAGTTCATGGACCAGTCCTTGCCGCGGCCCAGGTTCTCCACGTTGAACGTGCCATCGACCGCGTGCCCGGTGAAGTAGAGCACGAAGACGTCGCAAGGCCTCAGGTTTTTCACGTAGCCTTCGAAGAGGTCGTCCACTGTCTGCTGATAGGGGAGCGTCGTCCCCTTCGCCCCCTTGGAGCTCAAGACGGTTACCTGATCGAAGCCGAGCATGTCCCGGAAGACGCCCTCGGCGTTGGTACGACTCAATGAGGAACCGGGAGCGAGCAAGTTCGCGTAGCCGACGCCCTCGATGATGAGGGCTACCCGAACCGGGTTGGCGCACTCCGAGACCGTGTCGGTCCAGAAGGGAAACAGCGTATCTACCGCGTAATCGCGCCGCTCGATCCCCGGCTCGCCGGCGCTACCGGCGCCGCTCGCGTCCAGATTGATCGCGCCCTCGACCAGGTCGCGGTTGACGCTGTCGCCCTCATACACCCGGTTCAGACCGTAGAATGACTCGAGTGGAGCGTTGAACCACACCACCCCATTGATGACCGGGAACCACTGCTCGTCGCGAGCCGTGATCGCTCCTGTTGTCGCGTCCACGAACAAGTAGGTGACGCTGTGCGGAAACAGCGCGCCCGGCTCGCGGTCGAGCAGATAGAACCAGGTGTTTGCGGCAATCTGCGTGGCCTCCCCCTGCCCGACGGAATCGGCCGCCCGATAGGGAGCGACCTCGTCTCCGGCCACCAACAGCTCAGGCAACGCGACTGCCGTCACCACTTTCGGATTTGCCACGTACGCGGTGGCCTGAATGTACTGGTCGATGACCAGCTCGCTGGCCTGTTCCTGGGTCATGCTGGGGGCGGCGGTGCTCGCGAGCTCGATCAGCGCTTCGTCTCGATAGCTCGCGCCATCCTGGGACAGCTCGGCGACGAGCCGCACCGTGGCGCTCTCCGCGATGGTCGCGGGAGCGGTGTACTCCCCCTGCGCGGTCACCGTTCCGGGCTCGGCCGATCCAAGCGCCTGCACCGACCAGGTGAGGGGGTTCGTGAGCGGGGTAGCCGGGTCATCGAGGGCCGCCCGAAAGCGTTGCGTCTGTCCCGGACCCAGTCGCGTCGCGGCGGGAGCAACCCGTAGAGCCAGGCGGTCGAGCGTAACCGTCGAAACCGTGGCGTTACCTCCCGCCACCACGACCCCCGCCACGCGCCGCGAGGTGTAGCCGGAGCGCCCAAGGGTTACGGTGTAGATGCCGTCCGGCACGTCGATCAACTGGTAGGCGCCATCCGGCTGGGTCACCGCCGAGGATAGCGCCCACACCAGCGTGCTGCCGGCAGCCAGGAGGAGCGTCGCGCCCAGCGCCGTCGCGGGAAGCGGGCGCCCGCGGGCGCGCCATGCCAGCAGCGCCACGGCCACGAGCGCGGCGAGCACCCACCAGGCGCCGCTGGCGGGTACCCACGGATTCTCAATTGTGACCAGAATCCCGCTGTGATCCGTCTGATCAGCCAGCAAGGCCGAGCCACTGATGGTGTGCCCCTCGGCGCCGCCAGCGCCGGCGAGCAGCCAGAACGTAACGACCACCGCGATGCTTCCGCTGCCTCTCATCGCTGTCCTTTCCGGCGCTGCCGCCGTCGATATGCGGTCAGCGGCTTATCCCGCAACTCGTATCGCCAGGTGCTGGATCACGGTAGAAGCGAATATCCATTCACCTTCCGACAATTTTCTGGTGGCCGCTGGAGCCCTGACGGGCGCCGGGTCAGCGGCAGCTCCCGGAAGTAGCTTACTACCGAAGGGCGCTGTCCGCTGCACCCGGTTGTTCTGCTGCGCGAATCAGCGCGGCGGAACAACCGAGCTTTGCCCGGCGCCAGCTCGATGCTGGGCTGGTCATTGTCCGCGACGCGCGGGCTGGTCATGCGGGGGAGTGGTGGCCGCGTGTTCCTGACCAACCCATGTTCCACATCGTGCGGAAACTGGCCAATGGGGTGAGCGCGGTGCTGGGGCAGCGCGCGCAGCAGGCGACCAAGAAGCTCTCCGGTGCCATCTGGGACTTGACCGCGCAGTTGACCAAGGTTAGGATCATGCCCGGCGGGCAATGGTTCGGAAGGCAGGACGCGAAGGTATCGGAGGTGTTCCTGGCGCTGGTGTAGCACAGGATTCACGGTTGTTCGTAAGGGTGCGATCGAGCGACGCCGGCGGGCCGCGACCCGTTTCCGCAGCTCGGCAGGGAGAAAGTGTATCATGTGGGGTTCGCGCGGTGCTGGGCAGGGTCTCGTCGCCATCATGGTCTCCTGGGCGATCGCTGCGGTATCGCCCGCGGCGGCAGCCGGGGAGGCTCCGCCGGTGCACGCCGCCGGCCGGGGCGGCCCGGAGCTGAATCTGCGCGACGGCGTTGACCTGCCTGCCCGCTACGGCGGCCCGCCGGAGCTGCTCGATGCGCTGGCAGCGGGCCGGACCCGGCCGCTCGCCCTGGCTTCGGCCGACCTCGACGAGGACGGCATGCCCGACGTGGTCGCCGGTTACGCGCTGGACGCTGGCGGCGCGCTCAGCCTCCACCGGGGCAACGTCGACCTGCTCTTCCCGCACACGGTGGCGGCGCAGCAGCGGCGGGGGGCCGGGCACGCGGTTGACGCGGCCTTTCTGCCCGACGCCCCGGTGGTCGCGCTCCCCGAGGCTCCGGACACGCTGGGTGCCGGCGACCTCGATGCGGACGGCCACCCCGACGTGATCGCCGGCGCGATCGGCAGCACGCGCCTGTGGCTGCTCGGCGGAGACGGCCGGGGCGGTTTTGGAGCCCCGGTCGCCATCGACCTGGGCGGCGGCGCCCTCACCGCTCTGGCGGTCGGCGAGCTCGGGCGCTTCGACGGGCGCCTCGCCGTGATCGCGGCAGTCGACGGACCGGGCGGCCCACGCCTGCTCGTCTTTTCGGGGCTGGGGGCCGCTGTCCGCGCCGCGCCTCTCGCCGTGCCGCTGCCGTGGCCGGCGACCTCGCTGTGGCTCGGGTCGCTCGACGACGACCCGTGGATCGACCTGGCCGCCACGGCGGGGGCCCAGGTCCTCGTGCTGCGCGGGTGGGACCGCAACCGGCTCAGGCCGGACTTTGTGCCGGCGCTCGCTTCCGTCGCGACGCTGCCGTGCCCCGCCGCCAGCGTTCTTGGCGGCGACTTCCTCCCCGCCGCGGGACCTCTGCGCAGGGAGCTCGCCGTGCTCGGCTCTGACGGGGCGGTCCGGGTGCTCGAGCGGTCCGCCTCCGGCGCCTGGACGCTAGCCACCACCTCCGCGGCGCTCGCCCCCGCCCGCGACCCCGCCGCTCCCGGCGCCGCGCGCCTGGTCGCGACGCGCCTCACCGCCCGGCACGGCGAGGAGCTCGTGCTGCTCGACCCCGCCGGCGGGAGCCTGCAGGTGCTGGAAGCCGCTGAACACCGGCAGCTTGGCTTGGCCGCCTCGCTCGACCTCGCCGGCGAGCCCGCCGCCGTCCTGCCGATGCGCCTCAACATCGATAACCGCAGCGACCTCGTCGTCCTCCAGCAGGACCGCACCGCCCCCGCCGTGGCACTGACCGCGGCAACCTTCACCTTCGACGTCAATGACGTCGGTGACGCGCCCGACGCCCGCCCCGGCGACGACCAGAACCTCTGCGACACCGCCTACGATCCCCAGGCCACTCCCCCTGTTCCCCCGAGCGGCATCTGCACGCTGCGCGCCGCCATCATGGAAGCCAGCCAGAGCTCGGGCACCGACGAGATCGACTTCCGGATCGCCTCCGGGCATCAGATCATCCGCGTCGATTCCCAGCTCTCGTCGTCCGACACCGGTCTGGTCTTCGACGGCACCACGCAACCCGGTTTCCAGGACCAGCCGATCGTCGAGATCCGCTTCCCCGGCACCTACTACGGCCTGGACGTCGACGGCGGTGTGGCCCGCGGCCTGGTCTTCAACGAGACCGCGAAGTACGAGGGGGTCTTCCTGAGCAGCGACAGCATCCTCGAGGGCTCCTACTCGGGGACCGACTACACCGGGACCGTCGGCATGAGCAACGACCACGGCGGAGTATTCATCATGTTCGACTCGGCCAACGTGGTCGTCGGCGGTACCACCGCGGCAGCGCGCAACCTCATCTCGGGCAACACCTGCGGCATCTGCACGAAGTCCAACACCACCGGAACGAAGGTGCTGGGCAACTACATCGGCACCGACGTCACCGGCAAGCAGGGCCTGGGCAACAGCAGCAGTGGCATCTCGCTCGCGCTGCCCACCAACGCCCAGATCGGGGGCACCGGGACCGGCGAAGGCAACGTCATCGCGGCAAGCGGCTTTGCGGGCATCTCGCTCCACGATGGGAGCGGGGCCAAGATCCAGGGCAACCGCATCGGCACCAATGCGGAGGGGACGGCGGCGCTGGGCAACTACTACGGCATCAGGGTGAGCGGACATCCCGACGTGCCCACCTCGCACAGCATCGGCGGCGACCGGCCGGCTGGAGCGTCCTGCACCGGCCCGTGCAACCTGATCTCGGCGAGCACCAGCGCCGGCATCGAAATCAGATACCAGAGCGACGACAACACCGTCGAGGGCAACCTCTTCGGCACCGCCGCCAACGGAACGGACCTGGCGGGAAACTCCAACGCCGTCACGATCACCGACTCGAAGGACAACACGATCGGCGGCAAACGAGCGGCCGGCGCATACTGCACCGGGGTGTGCAACGTCATCGCCAACAGCACCTCCTCCGGGATCATCGTCCAGACCGGCACCGGCAACGCCATCCTCGGCAACGAGATCCGCGACAACGGCCGCACCGGCATCGACCTCGGCAACTACGACGGCATCACCGCCAACGACCCCGATGACCCCGACACCGGCCCCAACGACCTGCAGAACTTCCCGACCGTGGACTTCGACCCCAATGGCGGCGAGCTCAGGGTCAACCTCCAGGGCAAGCCCAACGCGACGTTCCGCGTCGAAGTCTTCTCCAACACCGAGTGCGAGGGCACGGGCCAGGGCCGGACGCTCGTGGGGGCGCGGGACGGCGTGACGACCGACGCGGAGGGCAACGCCAGCTTCACCTTCACCCCCGGCGGCAGCGCCCAGTTCTACAGCGCCACCGCCACCGACGCGGCCAACAACACCTCGGAGCTGACGCCCTGCCCGCTCGATCTGAACGGCATCGAGGTGACCCAGGCTATCCAGAACTGGGACAACGCAGTGCCGCTCATCGAGGGCCGGCCGACCGCTGTCCGGGTGCACCTGCGGAGCCCTGAGGAGGACGTCTCCGGCGTGTACGCGGAGCTCCTCGTCAAGAGCGGCGAGACCACGCTACGGACCCTGGTCCCCTCCAACTCCCCGCGGACGATCACGGTGCTCGCCCAGCCCTGGCGCGGGTCCATCAGCGACGGCTTCTACTTCGACATCCCGACCTCCTGCTCCGAGTGTCTCACGGGGACCGTCACGTTCGAGGTTCGCAGCGGCGCGAGTCACTCCTTCGCGTGCCAGGAACCCAAGGGGGGCAACGACACCTCCCAGGGGAGCGATTGCAAGGTGACGCTGACGTTCGAGCCATCGCCGGCGCCGTTGGTGTTTTTCAGGGATGTGGTTTGGTCGGCGAGCCCCACCGGACCAGTCTACGCCCCGGCGCTGACCGATTACCTCCAGGTCCAGCGATACATCGAGGCCCAGCTCCCCGTCCCCCGCTTGAACGCCGTCAAGCTCCCGGTGCCGCTGCTGTGGCCGCTGTTCGGTGCACCGGTACCTTTCCAGGTGGATCTCTTGCAGATCGCAGGCTATTCGTTGTCACTGCTGCGTTTTTCGCCCACCGCCATCCTCCACTCCGTGATCGTCGGTGAAGCTCCCGGTGGCCAACTGGGTGACGGCTCGCTTGGCCTCTTCGACCTCCCTCAATACTTGCTCGTCGGTCGCATTTCCACCGCATACGGTTTGGCAGGTCCCTACGTGGCGCCTCACGAGCTGGGCCACAACTTCAGTCTCAGGCACCGCTACTGCTTTGAGCCCAAGGGTCCGAAGCCGGACAACTTCGTGCCGCCGGAATACAACTGTCGTATCGGGCCGGAGCCGTCCGGTTTCGACGATCCCACCGCGTTCTACGGCTTCGACGTCCGTGAGCTCAACAGCGAGGCCAAGGTCAAGCTCTGGAACGTCTACGACCTGATGGGCTACCAAGGGGAGCTGCGCTGGATTCAGGATGTGGAGTACAAGGCGGCGCACGACTACATCGTCCAGAATCTCCGGGGCGCCGAGTGGCCAGCCACGCCCATTGAGCAGCGTGCTCCGCAGCAGGTCCTGCTGGTGGCGGGATCGGTCGATCCGAGTCTGGACACGGGCCAGATCGGGCTGTTCTATGAGCTCGAGGCCCCCGAGCTTCCCGAGTCTCCGCCCTCTGGGGCGTACGCCGTCCGACTGGAGGATTCGTCCGGTACCGCGCTGGCTTCGTACAGCTTCGATCCCATCCCGCTCGCGGATGGCTCGAATCGCCTCTTCTCCCTGATCGTGCCGCCGCCGGCGGGTCTGGCGAGGGTGGTGCTCCTGCATGACGGCAAGGAGCTCGATGTCAGGACGCCGTCCGACAACTCCCCGTCGGTCGGCGTTCCCTCGCCTGTCGTCGGGGACGGCGCCGACGGCGTCCTCCAACTGAGCTGGACCGCCAGCGACCCGGACGGCGATTCCTTGCGCTTCCTCGTCGAGTACAGCGCCGACGGCGGGGAGACCTGGGAGCTGCTGACCTTGGAGTGGACCGCCACGACGCTCGAGGTTCCGCTCGCCCTGCTCCCCGGTACGGGCCAGGGTGCGGTGCGCGTGTATGCAACGGATGGATTCCACACGGTCATGGGCCAGACGGCCGCGACCTTCGCGGTGCCCACCCACGCCCCGCAGGCGAAGATCCTGGCACCGGTCGACGACTCCTGCCCGAGCTCCAATCAGCTCGCCCGACTCGAGGGCGGCGCCTTCGACCCGGAGGACGGCGTGCTCCCGGACGCCGCGCTGAGCTGGTCCTCGGGCAAGAGCGGGGTGCTCGGCACGGGCGCGATGCTCGAGGTCGACGGCATCAGCTTCAGTTGGCCGGACACGATCACCTTGACCGCGACCGACAGCGAGAGCCGGACCGCCTCGGCCAGCATCACGGTGAATCCGGAAAGCGGCTGTGTCGGGGAGCACGACCTCACGGCGGCGCCGCTAGCGCTCGGGTTCCAAGCCGCCCCGGGTGGTCCGTCGCCGGCTTCTCTGGAGCTGGCCCTGCGCAAGCTCGGCTGGGGGACGGAGCTGGCCTGGACGGCCACCGCCGACCAGCTCTGGATCCAGCTCGGAGCGGCGAGCGGCACGACGCCGGGGAACTTGACCGTGACGGTCGACTCCACGGGCAAAGCCGAGGGGATCTACAGCGGCACCATCACGGTGACCGCGGCGCAGGCCTCCATGGGCAGTCCGCGGACGATCAACGTCGAGCTCCAGGTGTCCTCCGCCTCGGCGCTGCCACTTCCGATCGGCGCGCCCGCGCTGCTGGCGCTCGCCGTCGGCGCCGTGATCGCCATCGCCGTCGTGCGCCGGCGGCGGCGCGGGCGGGTGCGGTGCGGCGCCGCGTAGGCGGCCGGATTCCACCACCAGGGGCGCGAAGACCATGAAGGATCACCACGGCTCTCCCGAGCGGCTGCGAAAAGTTCAACGCCCGGTTGAGGAGCGCAGCTTCGTGCCTTTCCTGCTCCGAGTGGTTTTTTCGACATGCGAATGGTGCAGCGGCCCGGTCGCCCGGATCGGGCCGGCAGTGGTTGGGGTGCTGCAAGCTTGAAAGCGAGAGGAGGACACGGAATGGGAACGAGATGGCTGGTGCGGGGATCGCTGGCAGCGCTGGTCGCCGTCGTGGTGGTCGGGTATGGGGCGGGCGGCCACGCGGCCGTCGGGCAGTGGACGTCGATCGGTCCGGAGGGCGGGAGAATTTACGCATTGGTGATCGACCCGGCAACGCCCCAGACGGTGTACGCCGGCACCGGCGGTGGCGTGTTCAAGACTACCGACGGCGGCGGAAGCTGGTCGGCGGCCAACGCGGGATCGCCAACTGCCTTCATCGAGCACCTGGGGAGCTCCCCGGCGGCCCCCCAGACGCTGTATGCGCGCGGCCGGGAAGCCGTCATCAAGAGCACGGACGGCGGCGGAACCTGGGTCGAGCTGACCTCCGCCCCGCTGCTGACCGATTCCCTGGCCGTCAGCCCCGCGTCAGCCGACACGGTCATCCTGGGTTACAACGGCCAGGCGTACGTAAGCACGGACGGCGGCGCGACCTGGGTCCAGCAGTCGCTCGGCGCCACCGGCCGGGTCAAGGCCTTGGCCTTCGATCCGACCACGCCCCTGACGGTGTATGCCGGCCTGGCAGGCGGCGAGGTGTCCAAGAGCACTGCCGGCGGGTGGGACGACTGGACCGTGACAGCGGACCTCGGCGAGCGCGGCGTCCTCGCCCTGGCCGTCGATCCAGCGACGCCCGAGACGCTCTATGCCGGCACCGATGGCGACGGTGCCTTCAAGAGCACCGACGGCGGGACGGTGTGGACCGAGGTGAACACCGGGCTGGGCAGCGGCCAGCTCGTCTACGCCCTGAGCTTCGATGCTGCGCCGCCGCACGCGCTCTACGCCGGCACCACCGAGGGGCTCTTCCGGACCACCGACGGCGGCGGGAGTTGGAGCGCCGTCGGCGCGGCCGCCATCACCGAGCGGGTCAACGCCGTGGCCATCGATCCAGCCACGGCCGGGACCATCTACGCGGGCAGCGATCAGCAGGGGGTGCTGAAGAGCACCGACGGCGGCGACACCTGGACACCGAAAAACTCGGGGGTCGTCGCCACCGTGATCGATGTCCTGGCGGTCAACCCGGCCACCTCCCGGACCGTCTATGCGGGTACCCGCGGCGGAGCGTTCAGGAGCACCGACGCCGGGGGAAGCTGGACCGCGCTCGACTCGGGTCTGCCGGCGGGCGGGGTCTTCGCGCTGGCGATCGCCCCGAAGACTCCCCAGACGGTCTACGCCTCCGTCTCCGCTGCGGGCGTGTTCAAGAGCACCGATGGCGGGGGGAGCTGGACGGCCGTCAACTCCGGTCTGGACACGAACCTCCTCCTTTCCCTGGCGATTGATCCGCAGAACCCGCAGACGCTCTATGCCGGCACCAGCTACTACGGAGCCGGAGGGGTGTTCAAGAGCACGAACGGCGGCGGGACGTGGACGGCCGCCAACGCGGGGCTCCCGAACAAGAGCTTCTACGTATGCCTGGCCATCGACCCCCTGACGCCCCAGACGCTGTATGTCGTCGCTGACGGCGTGTTCAAGAGCACGGATGGCGGGGGGTCGTGGACCGCGGTCAATTCGGGGCTGACGAGTACGAACATTGAGGTCCTCGCGATCGACCCGGCCACGCCCCAGACGCTCTACGCGGGCATCGGCTATGGTGCGGTCTTCAAGACCACCGATGGCGCGGCGAGCTGGGTCGCCCTTGCCGAGTCGCCTGATACGAACGCTTCCGGGTACGCCCTGGCGGTCGATCCGATAACGCCGCAGACCATCTATGCGGGCATCTACCTGGTCGGCGGCGCGTATCGGAGCACCAACGGCGGGGAGAGTTGGGCCGAGCTCAGCGCGGGACTGTTCAACCGCTGGGTGACCGTCACGGCGGTCGGTCGAGCGGCCCCGCAGCGCGTCTACGCGGGCACCAACGGGGGCGGGGTCTACTTCATGGACATCGAGGGGCCCGCGGTGGTGCCGGCGGGCCGCCCGGCGCTCCTGCTCGCGTTACTCGCGGCGCCCGCGCTGGCAGGCCTCCGCCGCCGGCTCCGCCGGACATGCCCCGCGCCTTGACGCTGGGGAAAGCAGCGCCCTCGGGAAGGCAGAGGGGTCGGTCTTCGGGAGCTAGCCCGAGGAGCTCCGAAGACCGACCCTCAACCACCGAGGCGCTCTTCAATCATCGCCATGGACGCTGTATCACTCACGTATGGGCCGCGGGGCTCGGGTGCTCGTCCGCAGTCGCCAACCTCCTCGCGCGCTGGCAGCAGCGAGGAGGCCGGATGCGACGGCCAGGAGGGCTGCGCCGCCCACACGGATCCGGTTCCCGCAGTCGGCCACCTGGACTTCGACGCTCGGCAAAAAGAGGCCGGCCCTGTGCACCAGAATTGGGCCGCGGTACGGCTGCTCACGAGAAATGGGCCACCGGCAAGCTAGCCGACAAAAAACTGGTCGAAGTACGTTTCCGACTAACAGCGGCGCGCGGGAATGCGGCCGCCGGAGGGGAGCCGGTGGTTTGCCCATTTCCGCTTCACCGCGGGCCAGTGTGGCACGCAAGAGCTGCGACGCACCCCTCGATTGCCGCGCCACTGCCCAGCTTTCGCCCGCGGTGATACATCGTGGTCCTGGCGCGATGAGGGAGGGAAGCAGCGTACCTTTTACACAACGCTGCTTCCCTGGGGATGGACGGCTCGGAACGATGCCGCCCGATAACAGCCTAACCTCGATTGGCCTGACTGCCAAGTCCCCTCGGCGCGCCCCTGGGGATGTTCATCTCGGAACGAATATGCCGCCGCTGCGGGGCCGTATTTTATTTGTGTGATGGTTGTTATCGCGGACAGCGCTACTGCGATGAGGCGTGCCGCTCGCTGGCGCGTAGCGAGCAGACGCGTGCCGCCGGCGAACGGTATCGGGCCACCGAGCGCGGCCGGCTCTCTAACCGCCGTCGCCAGATCCGTTTTCGCGAGCGCCAGTGCTGTGCCCCGACGACAGTTGCCCCGGTCGCCGCGGCGGTGCCGCCCCACCAGACCGTAACGCATCAAGCTTCTTCCCCCCTCGCGAGCACACAGGTATACCCATCTGCACCCGCGCCGGAAGCCGGCCCGCAGCGATCCGGGAGCCTTTCCCCTGCACCGCTGTGGGTCCGATGCTCGCGGTGCGGCCAGTTGGGACGCCTGGTGAGGTTGCGGGGCCAGCTCCCCCGGCAGCAGAGGGTTGTTGGCCTGGCCCCGAAGTGAGGGACAGCATGGAGCTCGAATGGCATCAACTCGAGCTGAAGTACCAAGGTCTGCGCGTCATCGATGCCACTGCCCAGGCGCGGCTGATGGCCTCGCTCGGTGAGCACGGCCAGCGGGTTCCCGTCTTGGTGGTGGCAGCGGCGCCGCCCTGCTACGTCTTGATCAAGGGCTACCGCAGAGTGGCGGCGCTGCGCCGACTCGGTCGTGACACGGTGCAGGCGGCGGTGCTGGAGATGAGCGAAGCCGAGGCCTTGCTTTTTGCCTGGGGCATGAGCCACCGAAGTCACCGCAGCGTCTTGGAGGAAGCCTGGCTGCTGCGAGCGCTTCACGACTCGCACGGATTTGCGCTCAGCGAGCTCGCGCTGCGTTTTGGCCGGTCCGCGAGCTGGGTATCGCGGCGATTGGCGTTGCTCGAGGCGGTACCCGGGGACGTCGAATCGCTGCTCCGCAGCTCGACCATCACGCCGCAGGCCGCGATGAAATACCTCGTTCCTTTGGCCCGGGCCAACACCGAGCACGGGCGGATGCTGACCGCGGCGCTCGCGAGCTTGGGGGGCACGCGACTGTCCACGCGCCAGGTGGCAAATCTGTACGACGCCTGGCGCTGGGCCACGCCGGAGCAACAACAGCAAATCGTATCCCGCCCGCTGGTGGCGGTACGGGCGCTACACGAAGCGGGACGAAGCGATGCGCCCGATGGCATTACCCCCTCCGACTCCGTGGTCGATCGTTTCGCCGCCGAGCTCGAAATCCTCGTCCGCGCGTCTTTTCGCGCCCGGCGACTCTACCGCTGCCACCTCGCCCCCGCTGGCGGCGTGGCTACCTATCCCGCGCTCGGGCTTACCTGGCAAGCGGCTTGCGAGCCCTTCGCGTCGGTGCACGGTGTGATCGCCGGCGCGCCTGCAGCGCCAAATCCCGCGCTCGGAGCGACCGGCGGCGGACGGCCCGGTAATCCCAACCTCAGCGCCGTTGCCCAGCTCAGCCCGGAGCCAAGCCATGCTTGATCACGATACGCGTCTTGCCATCTTGCGCCTCAAGCAGGCGGGCCAGTCGGCGCGGGCCATCGCCAAAGCGCTTGGGGTCTCGCGCCGCAGCGTCGACAAGGTCCTGGACAGTGGCTCGACAACACCCACGTTCCGGGGCCGCCCCTGTGCCGCCGAGCCTCATCTCGAACGGATTCGCGAGCTGTACCGCAAGACCAACGGCAATCTGGTCCGCGTCCACGAAGAGCTGGCCC
>JACPHN010000075.1 GCA_016188575.1 Candidatus Schekmanbacteria bacterium | reverse complement strand
GCGATCACAACCGCTGGCCTAATGTCTTCTTTGCCCAACATGGGCTGTTCTCACTGACCGCAGCCAATGCCAAGGCCTGTCAATCCTCTCGCAGGTAATACCACCAACTGGAGAGCCCAGCGCGGGAAATCCGCACGCCGGGTTCGGAGGGGGGAGGGGCCGGGAGTAACCGGCCCTTCCTACCCCTATCAGGTGTCGCACCTCTTTCAACTTCCGGCAAGTGTAAACCACATTCGGCCGACGCCGAAAATCGTCCCCGTCAGGTCGTCGAAGCGCCGCTCACAGGCCTTGCACAGGTAGCTCTGCCGCTCCCGCTGAGTCTCGTCTCGCCCTTGTCTGGTCACTTGTTCCGAGCCGCAGTCCGGGCAGCGGGCTCCCTCTGGCCAGCGCATCTGCCGCACCGTCTCGAAACACCTCGCGTCGTCAATGAGAGTCTGGATGTTTATCATGCCGCAAGTATCGCTCTGGGGACCGCGCCGCGCAACGCCGCCTCCTCTCTCCAGAGCACCGGGAGCCATCGGCCTACTCGACGCGGGCCAGCTCCCCGGATTCCATAATGAGCCATCGATGATTTCCTCGACGAGCTCGATTCCCAACTTGGCGGAGATTTCGCGCAGAATTCGCCAGTTTTCTTCGGCGCTGCCGGATTGCCGCGAGCTCGGCTTGGAGCTGGGCATGCAACGTCACCTTGCGAGCCTCGGGCATGCGGGCCAAGCGGATGGTGTGCAGACGGTCGCCTTTCCTGTCGTACAGGGAAATCGTCCCGCAGCCGGCCTCCCTGTACCCCTGAGCGTGCTCGCTCCCACGACCTGAAGCAGACTGCGGCTTCGCGTCCTTTAACGGCACCATGACGCCATCCAAGGAGACTGCAATGGTGGCGACACACGACGGGGCGGGCAAGGTTTCCGCTGCCCTGATGCTGGCCTCGAGGTTTTCGCGATCCTTCTCCACGACCTCACCGATGCTCTTTGGCAGTCGGTCGAGGCTGCTCGGCGAGGCGGTCATTCCGGAAGCCGCCGCCAGTAGTCGGTGCGATTCGGCGGGAGTCGTAGCCTGGACGAATAGCGCCCCGACTTCCGCCGCGCGCGGCGTCCAGAAGTCGTTGACCAAGCCGATTCGCATCAACAGCGGCGCTATCGTCTTTCCACCATGGCCACCACGTTCTTCGTAAAGCGCGTAGGTGATCGCCGTCGGGCCGAACGTCGACATGATTTCGGTCGCGCCATCTTCGCGCCGACGACGGTACGCCTGCTCGCCGACGATGACGCCGTTCGCCCGGAGGTCGAGCCTGGCGAGCAGCGCGGCGGCAATCTCCGTACCCAGCCGATTCAGGAGGTTTTTCAGCTCGAGCTCGATGCCGCTGAGATCCGCGGCGATCTCCTCTGGCGAGCGATTCGTTTTCTCCGCGGGAAAGGCCGATAATGCTCCAACAGCTTTGCTCGAATCGAGCGCGAAATGGGCAGTAGCGATAGAATCGAGGCAGCAATTCGGCAACGATGTCATGGACTGTCCTCACGAAAGGGTGTCGACGACGATTTCACGTTCATACTGTTGACACCCTGGACAGTCCTTTCACGATTGTCCAGGCCTCGGCGCCCGATTGGCCCGAACCGGCTACGTCCGACATTCCGGACTTGCACCGGGTCCAGATTACCGTGGAGCAGGATTCGCGGCTCAACGGATCGTCGACTCGGTCTGAGCTGCAGAGCTTGTACGACACGCGAAGGTGAGCGATGATGCTAGCGCTGGATTCTCGCGAGGCACTGCTCGCGGCTCGCGGCCGGGGCGAGGCCTACGAGGTCCTCTTTTTCTGGGGACACCGGCCGCAACCAGATGGTCGCATCGGTCCGAGCTGCCTCAGCCAGTGGTATGCGGCCGACTTTGCGATCGGCGGCGTGCGGTACCGGACTGCCGAACACTTCATGATGGCCGAGAAGGCTCGCCTGTTCGGGGATCACGGGACCGAAGCGCGCATTCTCGAGGCGCTGACGGCACAGGATGCAAAGGGGCTCGGCCGGAAAGTCCAGGGATTCGCTCAGGAGCGATGGACCGCGCGGCGCGTGGAGCTCGTTATTCGAGGCAATATCGCGAAATTCACCCAAAACCCGCGCCTGCACCGATACCTGCTGAGCACCTCGCCCAAGGTCTTGGTGGAGGCCAGTCCGGAAGATGCGGTTTGGGGGATCGGGCTGCACCGAGACGATCCGCGAGCGAGCGATCCGGGGGAATGGCAGGGGACCAACCTGCTTGGCTTCGCCCTGATGACCGTGCGGGACCGTATCGGGGGGCAACAAGCCGGGTGACGTGCCGGTCAAGCCGGCCTCTTCCCGACGTCTGGCGTCCTTTCGGCAAGCGTGCGCACGGGGTTCCGACCGGCGGGAGATGGCGTCTCTTGGATGTTCGGGGGCGGGAACTGGGAATGAGGCGAGAGCGGCCAGGGTCCGGAGACAGGTCCAGCGCAGCCAGTCTCCCGGGCATGCCTGAGCGGCGTCGCGATGCCGGTGCACGGCCACCAGATACGCGAAGGTGTTGACCCCGCACAGCTCGGCGATGTGGATCAGGCTCATGAAGACGTCACCGCTTTCTGTTCGGAAAAATGCGCCCTGAGCCAGGTTTTCAGCTCTTCCATCACCGGAGCGCTTCTTGCTGATGGAGGCGCAGGCGTTCCTCCGGCGACAGACCCAGACGGTGCGTCTCCCCCTCGTGCTCGTACACCTGCCCGAGCGCTTCCAGCACCTAGGCGACTGCCGCGGGAAAGCTCTCGACGGATGCGGTGGAGGGGCAACCCGCACCCATGGTTCAACAGCGCGATCATCGCAGCCGCCGTCTCTTCGTGCTGCTGGTCGCCGACCTCGACGGGCGCCGCCGCCGGCGTCGATTTGAACGGGGCACACGTCGCAGTTAGTGAGACGGATCGCTTGGGCAATCCGGCGACGTGGGCTCCTGGTGAGCGAGCGTCAAATCGCCTGTCAATCGGCATATTTTCCACGGTCTCGCGCGCCACCTTGAATCCGATACCTCGCTCCCTGGCGTCCCCAACATCGGGTCCGAGCGCTTTCAGGTCTCGACCGCATCGGGGTCGTCCTCGTAGCCTCGAAAGAGCTCGATCCGGATGTCGTCGCGAGCGATCCCAGCCGCGATCAAACCGCTCGCGGCAGTCCGGACGAATCCAGCCGGCCCCGCGACCTCACCGAGTAGTGGCGGATCGATTCGACCGACGCGATGCGTCCAGGAATCACCTGGCTCTACGCGACTGGCCGTATGGAGCACCTCGATGTGGCTCGAGCGGGTGGTCAGCTCGTCGAGCTCTATGCGGAACGCTACTTCGCGTGGGCTGCGGTTCGCGTCCACCAGAAGCGCGGGCGGGCCAAAGCCCCGGTCCCTCATCGTGTTTGGCTCGTCAACCGTGCATTACCTCGCCAGACCGCGCTTCGACTGCTCCCGCTTCCAGTGCGGCCGCCCGCCACAGGGCCGCCGCTTCCTTCCCCGCCACGCCTGCCCTCTCGCCGGACGCGTAGATCACCTCAAAAAACTGATACTGATCGCGAGCGCCGGTCTCCGGGGCTTCCGGATCGGCCGTGCGGGCGCCATGCCGTTCGGCGCGTTCCCGGATCCCCAGGAGCTGCCGGCGTGCCATGATGCTATCGACCACAGGAAACAGCAGCCCGACCAGCCAGGAGCCCGGGCCGGCGGCATCCCCCGAGATGCGGATCACCAACCTCGCCCCCTGGCCATCCGGCCGCAGCGCGGCGCTGACGGCCATCCTGGTCGTGGCGCCGAGGAAACGCTCGCCTGGAACCCACCAGGCCAGCTCGCGGCCGGGCTGCAGGTGCCGCAGATAGCCGATCGCACTTGCGTCGCCCAGGCGGGCGGCGGGGATCCACGAGACCAGGTGCCGCGCCGAGCTGCGACGGCCGTTGTCGAGCCAGTCGATGCTGTAGAACCCGGCTCCGCGGCCGAGCTGGGCGATCCAGGGCCAGACAATCTCGGGCGTCCGGTTGATGGAGAGGCCGCGGGTCATCGCCACGCGCGCGGCAGGGCCGCCCTCGAGCCAGTCGTCTCCGGCCATCGGCGCCGAGCGCTCCGCCGCGGTAGCACCCCATCGGGTTCCCCACCGCACGAAGGCGGCGACGCAGATCATGGCGGCCGTGGTGCCAGCGAGCAGGAGTGCGATGATGGTCATGTTCCGTCTCTCCGCGGAAGGGGTCGAGATCGACGAACCGGTCTACGGCGTTGTAACGTCCTTGACAGGTGAGGTCAAGGCGCGGCCTTCGTGGTTCTGCCCCTGTGGAACCTGGTGCTGGCCACCAGCGCGCATTCGACATACGATGCCATGAGCGAATGGGTTGATCGCTGACTGGGCGGTGGAAAGAGGCGATCGGGCGCACAATCGTAAGACAACTGGAGCCTCGGAAACGATTGTTTCGGTCGCGCTGAATGGCAACGGACAACGGGTACTGTCGGCGAGCGCGGACAGCACGCTCGAGCTGTGGGATCTGGAGACGGGTCGATCCCTGCGAATGTTGGAGGGCCATTCGGAGCCAGCCTATTCCGTTGCTCTGAGCGCTGACGGTCGACGCGCGCTTTCGGGCAGCAACGACAAGACCATCAGGTTTTGGGATCTCGGCACCGGCCAGTGCCTCGGCAGGATGGAAGGGCATACGGCTGCCGTTGTCTCCGTCGCCTTGAGCCCGCACGGCCGGCGGGCGATCTCCGCGGGGAGCTGGGACAAGACCCTCAAGCTGTGGGATCTCGACCGGCAGGACGTCTCGTCGAACACGTTCCAGGCCTCGAGCGCGCTGTTGATCGCGTGCTGCGGCGGCGCGGCGAGATGTGCGTGTAGATGTGCGGCACCCCTTCGATTCGGCGGACGTGGTAGCAGTAGGCGATGTGGGGATGAAGCCCGAGCTTCGTCCAGGAATCCGCCTCCCTGAGCACGCGGGCGAGTAGGTCGCGCTCGGAGAGCATGAGCTGGTTCGGTGCCTTGATGGCGACCTTCATGCGCCAGTCTCTGTGGGTCACGATGTAGACGTGGCCCATGCCGCCCGAGAGGACGTCCTCGACCTCGTAGGTGTCAAGGATGACCTCGCCGGGCTGCCAGGGGCGCAGCGATTTGACCTCCCACGCCCCCTGCTCGGCTATCTTCAGTGCCGTCAGCCTAGCAGGGGGCTTCTCTTGCGGCGACGCTCCGTCACCACCCGAGCCGCGAAGCAGCGTCCCCCTGGCGCCGGTCGCCGGTGGCTCCGGTGGACTACTGCCATCCTTCGTCGCGTCCCCATCGATTTCGCGGTTACCTTCGCCGGTATCTACGGCGGCTCGCTCCGGTTTCGATCGGCCGAACAACCTGCTCAGGAATCCCATGGCCACACCTGCAAGCTCATGATGACTACCTCTCGCTCCGCCGAGCCGTGAAGGCGCAACCGCGGCAGGTGCTCCCGGCCCGTCTTCGCTGCTCAGATCCCGGCGACGTCATCCGGAGGCAGCCCTGTGAGCAAGGCGACCTGCTCGACAGACATGCCTTGCTCGAGCATGCGTCGCGCAATCTCTTGACTCCTTCTCCGGCTGCCTTTCTCGATCCCTTTCTCGATGCCCTTCTCGATGCCTTCCTCCAGGCCTTCCTTCCGGGCCTCCTGCTTGGCGGCCTCCCAGGCCGCCTCGTCCTTGACCCGCGCCAGCTCTTCCGGCGTGATCCGCTCCGTCCGGATCGCCCCGATCACCCTCCGGCGCACCTCGTCCTCGTATCGCTCCTCCTCCACGGCGCCGTCGAGCGTGTCCTCGATCAGCTCCAGCCACTTGTGCACCCCCGCCGGCATCTGTTCGCTCGCCCGGCGGGCGTTGAGGAAGACCAACCGATGCCTGTAGACGCCCAGACGCTTGCCATGTTGATCCGTCACGTCCATGTCGCTGACCGCTACTGCAAAGTCTGCACTGCGGTCTCGCGGCACGCTCGTCAGCACCACCACCGTGTAGACCGTCCTCGCGAGACGATACTCCCGGTAGCCGCTGACCTGTTCGACGAGGCTCACGAGGTGGTAGTAGAGGAACCGGTCGTAGAAGTCGGCCTCCTTGACGTGCTGGAGCTCGACGATGATCCGGTTCTTCTCGTCCTCGGCAAAGAGGTCATACTCCGCCTTCGCCTTGCCGACCGGTTCCGGGTAGGTAAACTCCTCGCGGACCTCGCTGATTTCGATCTCGATCCCGAGGACATCGGCCACGAAGGCGCGGAAGACCTCGACATCGCGGAAGGCCTTCTTGAAGGCGACGCCATACCTCAGAGGGACGACTTGAAGCATCATGGGCTCCTCTCGACGATGAAGGATGGTGGATCTTGCCTCATAGCACGAACCGCGGCAGCGCGGGGGCGTCTTTCGGTGCTCGAGGTCCCGGAAAGGCACCGAACGCCGAGCTCCGCCCAACAACCCAGGTCGTTGCCTCGAGCACCGGGAGTGCCTTGCCCGTCTCGGGGCCCTCGATCGCCTCGGGTCTCACATCCATGGTTGGTCTCCCGCGGTCGTGGTCTTGTGCGCACCTCAGAGCTCCAGGTCCCAGATCAGGCGCCACACGATGACCTTGCCCGCCGCGTCCCCGGACAGAGCGAGCGAGGATCACCTCGCCAGGCTCCCACGGGCGCAGGGACTTGACCTCCCACGCCGCCTGCTCGGCGATCTCGAGGGCCGTCAGTCCCGGGCCGGGTCGCTCCCCCGGCAATGCGCCATCGCGGCTGGGGCGGCGGAGCACGGTCCCCGTGGCGCCGGTCGCGGGTGCCGGCGCCCCGGCGTCGTCGTTCGTCGTATCCTCCGGGGGTCCTTGCCGCCCTGCGCCGGCATCCGCCGCGACCTGCTCTGGTTTCGATCGGGCAAACAACCTGCTCAGGAAACCCATGGCCCTACCTCCATCTTCACTGGGTGGACTCTCAGGTCCCGGCGATCTCACCGGCGGAAAGACCTGTCAGCAAGGCGATCTGCTCTACGGGCATGCCTTCTTCAAGCATCCGCCGCGCGATCTCCTTGCGACCTTTCTCGATCCCTTTCTCGATCCCTTCCTCGACGCCTTCCTCGATGCCTTCCTTGCGGGCCTCCTGCTTGGCGGCCTCCCAGGCGGCCTCGTCCTTGACCCGCGCTAGCTCCTCGGGCGTGATCCGCTCCGTCCGGATCGCCCCGATCACCCTCCGGCGAATCTCGTCCTCGTATCGCTCCTCCTCCACGGCGCCGTCGAGCGTGTCCTCGATCAGCTCCAGCCACTTGCGCACCCCGGGCGCCATCCGTTCGCTCGCCCGGCGGGCGTTGAGGAACACCAGCCGGTGCCCGTAGATCCCCAGACGCCTCCCCTCGTCATCCGTCAGGTCCATGTCGCTGGCGGCCACGCCGAAGCGCGCGGTCCCGTCCCGTGGCACGCTCGTGAGCACGACCACCGTGTAGACCGTCCTCGCGAGCCGATACTCCCGGTAGCCGCTGACCTGTTCGACGAGGCTCACGAGGTGGTAGTAGAGGAACCGGTCGTAGAAGTCCGCCTCCTTGACGTGCTGCACCTCGACGATGATCCGGTGGCGCTCGTCCTCGGCGAACAGGTCATACTCGGTCCTGGCCTTGCCGACCGGATCCGGGTAGGTGAACTCCTCGCGGACCTCGCTGATCTCGATCTCGATCCCGAGGACATCGGCCACGAAGGCGCGGAAGACCTCGACGTCGCGGAATGCCTTCTTGAAGGCGACGCCATACCTCAGAGGGACGACTTGAAGCATCGTGGGCTCCTCTCAATGATGAAGGATGGTGGATCTTCCCTCATAGCACGAACCGCGGCAGCACGGGGGCGTCTCTCGGAGCTCGAGGTGCCGGAAAGGCACCGAACGCCGAGCTCCGCCCAACAACCCAGGTCGTTGCCTCGAGCACAGGGAGCGCCTTGTTCGTCTCCGGGGCCTCGATCGCCTCGGGTCTCGCATCCATGGTTTGTCTCCCGCGGTCGTGGTCTTGTGCGCACCTCAGAGCTCCAGGTCCCAGATCAGGCGCCACACGATGAGCTTGCCCGCTGCGTCCCCGGATAAAGCCAGCGTTGGGTCCGAGCTCAGGGCCACTGGCTGGACCCCGGCCGTATGCCTTTCGAAGGTGCGGATGTTCCGGCCGGTGTCGACCTCCCACAGCTTGACGGTCTTGTCCCAACTGCCGGAGAGCGCCAGCCGGCCGTCCGGGCTCAGGGCCACTAACCAGACCCGGTCCGTATGCCCTTCGAAGGTGCGGATGTTCGGGATCGGCCGAATGTCCGGTTTCGTCCATTACACTTCTTCCCGCCGCAGCTTCGGCGCGGAGGGGCGCGATTCATCGCGCCCCAATGCCGGGCCGGGGATCATCGGGCCGAGAATGTTCCGCCCCGATTACCGGCCGCGATGACCGGGCGCGATAAATCGCGCCCCTGCGTGGCGGCTCAGGTGTAAACCACATTCGGCCGACGCCATTTTTCCGACCTCGGCCGAATGTCCTTTACAGGTGCAGGCTGGTGGCACAGGCTTTCAGCCTGTGTCTAGATGGCCCGGTGCCACCGAGCCGCAGGGCTGTCAAGCGGAGAGCCTTGGGATTCGGCCGGCGCCCGTTTTCCGGCGCTCCTTCCCAGGCGGTCAACGCGAGGGTAGCAGCCAGCGCGCGGAAAATGCGAGCCGCTGCCTCCAGAGCTGCTCGATGGCGGCCATCTCGGCAGGGGCGTGCTGGTACAGGCGCGCGAAGATCCCGTGGCCAGAGCTCGGCAGCACCGAATGTTCGAACCAGGACGCCAGCCGCGCCGCTTCGCCCGCGTCGGACCGGGCGCGTTCGACGGCCGCAGTAACGTCTTTCCGCAGAGCGTCGGTGGCAAGCTCGACGCGCTCCTTCCCCTGTGCTCTCAGCACCTCCTCCAAACGCTTCTGGATCGACGCAACCGCTGCGGGCGTCGTCTCACCCCGCTTGGGCCCCGCGAGCACGCGGTCCAGTCCCAGTGTTGCCGCGAGCGACACGTGGCGATGGCTTCCCGGTGTCGCGGCCTCCGCAAGACCTCCATCCCTCCATGGACTCGCCTTTCCGGCGGGAGCCGACCCCGCGACAGCCTGCGCGAGCCGCCCAGCGGTAGCGCGGAAGTGATCGCGAAATGCTGCGCGCACCCCCGCGGCAAGCTCATTCTCGCTGCCGGCCGTGACCGCCGCGTCGACCTGGGCCGCCGCAAACCGCGCCGTTCGGCTCGGCTGCCCAAGTGCTCGTTCCCCGGCGCTCCTCGTGGCTGCTTCTCGCGATGCAAAGCCGCCGGCCGCCGCTTGCGGGACCTCCGGCCGCGGCTCGGTGGCGGGCGCTTGCAGATTCTTCGCACTACTGGTCGACTCTTGTGCCGCGTCCGGACCCTCTCCCGCTGGCGGTCCGAGCGGGTATGACCGTGGACCCTTTACTTCCATGTTCGTCGTCTCCTCCTGTTCGTCTCAAAGATTCCTCGGCCCTGGCCCCACTCTATGTGAGGTCGGGGATGAGCCTCGCGACGCGCGGATCGGCACCACATGCCTGCACGAGGTCCAGGCCCCGCTTGCCAATGCGGACGGCGCCCGCTACCGCTGCGCCGATCGTGTCCGTCGCGCCAGTGCGAACGGAAAACAAGACCAACGCAAAGGCCGTGAGCGCCGGGACGTCCGCGCGGACCATCGCCGCGAACAAGGAGCGTGCGCCTTCCGCAACGGACCCCTCCGCCCCCAGGTTGGCGAGAGCGATGTCGAGCTCAGCGCGAACAGCCTCGACCGCGCTTGCCCGGAGCTCCTTGACCACCGTCCGACAGGTGCCATCGCGAAGCAGCACCGCCACGAGATCAGCGCCGGATTTTCCCGCCGCCCGGTGGTGGTCGAGTAACGACCGCAGCCGAGCCACACCGGCGCCTGCCATCGCCACCGCACCGAGCCACTGTGACTGCAGAGGCGACACCCCGGCCATTAGCAACCGCTCTACCACCAAGCGCGCGGCGGCCGCGCCCGACGGCGGCACGCGCAGCTCGCCCATGAGCTCATCAAATCCCTCCAGCGCCAGGGCCAGATAGGGCGCCTCGGCCGCACGATCACTTGCAACGGCGGCCCCGATGGCCGATTCGATGCCAAGCCACCGCGCTTCCCATTCCGAGCGCGGCGTATTCGCGGGCGCCGCGCCCGCGGAGAGGGCTCGCAAGAGCTCCAGATCTTCGAGAATCGCCGCCGCCCGGGAATCTGCGCGCGCGCGCGCCGCCGCGGCGTTTTCTTCCGGCGCCGCAAGCTCGCCGTCGAAGTACGAGAAGAAAAGCTGTTCATCGTCCTGGGACT
The DNA here is from genome assembly GCA_016188575.1 of Candidatus Schekmanbacteria bacterium. Lineage (GTDB taxonomy): Bacteria > CSSED10-310 > JACPHN01 > JACPHN01 > JACPHN01 > JACPHN01. The sequence goes on along the minus strand of JACPHN010000075.1, from coordinate 92,549 downwards.
TCATAGCCAGGCCTCCAACTCACGGCGCAGCGCCTTTCTGGCGTAGAAGAGGCGGGACATGACCGTCCCGCGCGGCACCCCGGTAACCTCGGCGATCTCGTCATACTGCAGGTTCTCCCGCTCCCGTAGCAAGAGCGTCTCCCGGTGATCCGGTCCCAGCGCCCGCAAGGCCCGGTCAAAGGCCTGCGAAAGCTCCACATTCCTCGCCTCCTCCTCGGGCGTGCGCGTCTCGATTGCCAGCTCCCGCGGCGCTTCATCGCCGTCATCTTCGTCCTGCTCGACGAAACGGCGTCGACCACGCAGTAAGTCGAGCGCCGTATTTCTCACAATGCGCAAGAACCAGGGCGCGAACGGCCGCTGCTCGTCAAAGCGATCGAGATTCTGAAAGGCCTTGATAAAGGCGTCCTGACAAACGTCCAACGCGTCGTCCGGCCGTCCGACGACGCCCAGCGCGACGCGGTATCCGGCGTCGCGGTAGGTGTCGAAGAGTCGGCGGAACTGCGCGGCATCGCCGCGACGACACGCCGCAACCGCTGCGCGATCAAGGTTGCGGCACTCGTCGCCCGGCAACGCCGAGGTAATCGTTCCCCCCTGGCTAATTTTTCCGTGCTGAATCGACAATTAGGTTCACTCGGAAGAAGCGAGCTCGATCGCGCCGGGACCAGACCAGGTTCAGTGCCCTCGCGGCCGACTCGTCAGGTCCCTCGGGGCGGGCCTCCAACCCGCTCGGTTCTACCCCGTCATGCGCGCAGCGCCCAATTGGCCTTTGGGATAGATCCTGATCCGGAGCCGCGCAACTCAGAGGGTTCCTTCCGAAGAATGCTCTTCTTATCGCCCCCGTCAGGTTAGGGTAGCGCTTCCCAGCCCCGGCCGTCCGTAAGACGCCCTGCTTCTCGGCGGCTTTCTTGCTTCCATTGCTACCGCCAAGAAGGAAAACACGTGGCCAACGGCGCCGGCGCATTTCGCAAATGACTCCGACAAACCATGCCCGACCGCCATGATTGACTTGTTGCCATTTCGTGAGCCATCCGATCCAGCGGCCCACCGTTCGAATACAAGCCATGAGCCTTTGTTTTTCTCGATCGCCAAGTTCAGGACTCGAGAGTCTTGCCTTGAGCTCTTTCCGATAATTCGTCAAATCCCTGACGAGCTCCATGATCCGAGCCCGTACGCTGGCAGTGACCCGTTCTCCCGGCAATTGTCCGCGCTTTGTGCTTGCCAGACCACGCCGCGCGAGAACATAAGCAGCCGCTTCATGGTCGCTCATCCCTCGGTCTCGGGCATATTTCAACACGCCCTCGGCCGAGCCATAAGTCCTCCCCCCCGCAAGCGGGGGGAGGTGAGGTGGGGGATCTTCTTGCGGGCGAGCCGGCGTCCGTTCTTTGGTGCTCATCCTTACTTGTCCTCGGCAGGTTTCCCAATGTGCTTACGAAGGTGCAGCACCCCGTATTCATTCGCGGCGGACGGCCACCCACCGCGCCTCAGCACGCGCGCCGCGTCCGTCGGGCGAGCAGACCGGCGCCGGCCGCCAACAGTGCGAGGACCAGTCCATCCAGGCCTATTCCCGGCCGCTCGCCCCGCCCCTCCGTGACCCCGCCAGCGAAGCAGCCTCCGCCACTGTCGCCATCATCATCGCCGCCGCCACCGCCGCTCGACCACTCCCACACCCCGCGTCCGAACGTTGCCGCCCGATACGTCCCGAGAGATCCGTTGAACGCGAAGCTCGTCACCGGAACGTTCGGAAGCCCGTTGTTCTCGGTGGCCCACGAGCTCCCCCCGTCGGTCGACAAGAACACTCCGATGTCCGAGCCGGCGAAGATCCGGTTGCTGTCCTTGGGATCGAACGCCACGGCGTTGAACGGGATGTTGGGGAGACCACCAGACACATCGGACCAGCTCGCTCCCCCGTTCACCGTCTTGAAGATGTGCCCCGTCCCGAAACCGGAAGCCGAGAGAAACGCTGCGGACGGGTTGCTCGGGTGCACGTCGATATCCGTGAGCACCCGATTCGGCAGCCCGGCGCTGATGTTCGACCAGGTCGCCCCACCATCGTCGCTGTGGGCCGCAACGCCATCGGTGCTGGCCGTATACACGATCCGCGCGTTCGACGGCGCAAACGCGACGTCGTTGAGCACGCCGTTTGCCGAACCCACGAGCGCCACGCTTGCGGTAGCCTGCCACGATGCGCTATTGCCCGTTCCACCGCGGTATCGCCACAGGCGCTGCGTCCCAAGGTAGATGCCGCCGTCAGGCGACGACACGATCGGCGGGTAGAAACCGACGAGCTCTCCTTGGGGAAACAAGCGGTCGAAGGCTGCGAGGCTGTCGCCCGACAGAGGGATGGGTGAGCGCCCGGCATCGCCAGCCGTGTAGATCAGGAAGCTCGTGTAGCCAGCATAGATGCGGCTGGGGTTGGTGGGGTCGTAGGCCGTGCGGCCCCCGTCGCCATAAACGATCTGTGTCCATACCGAGCTCCCCGCATAGGTCTGCACGCCGTTGTCCTGGGTGCCTCCCCAGAGCAGATTGCGATCCGTGGGGTGCTGGGTGATGGTGTGGAACTGCAGCGTGGCGAGATTGGCGTTGAGGTTCGTGAACGAATCGTCGGCGTTCTTGCGGTAGAGCCCGCCGTCGTTGCCCAGAAAGACGACATTCGGATCGCTCGGATGAAACGCGATGGCGTGCTGGTCGGGGTGAATGAGGCCGAAGGTGTAGCCGTTCGGGTCGGAGCAGCTAAAGGCATTTGTCAGGTTCACCCAGCGCGCGCCGCCGTCAACGCTGCGATGAACATCGCGTTCGGCATAGTAGACGACGTTCGGATCGACCGGCGAGACGGCGATGTAGTGATCGTAACTCCCCTGAGCGTGAACGCCGCAGGGGTTCGTCGCGGTGTACCAGAGGCCGCCGCCGTTTGGCGAATGGGCCATGATGTAGCGGCCATCGGCGTAGGCCGACACGTAAATCACCTCGCTCATGCTGGGCGCCGCGGCGAGCTTGATCGACGAGGCGACGAACCCGATGCTGCCGACCTCGAGGATCGTCTGCCACGAGCTGCCGCCGTCCCCGGAAGCCACGACGACCGGGTCGGCGGCGGTCCTTTGGAAGGAAATCGCCGCGTACAGCGTATCCGGCGAGCTGACCGGCAGGTCCAGGTCGGTGATGAGGCCCGAGTAGACGTTCGACCAGCTCACGCCACCATCGGTCGAGCGGTAGACGCCGCCGCGGCTCGCCGCTCCGCTCTGCGGCTGAAACGCAAAGAACATGGCAGCGTAGACGCGGTTGGGGTCGGTCGGGTGCACGATGATCCGGCTGCAAAACCCATAGTCCGGAAAGCTCGCGTTGCTGACCTTGAACCAGCTCTGGCCGCCATTGGTGCTCTTGAGGATGCCCGAGCCGAAGTAGTCCTGGGTGATGTGAAAGGCTCCTGTCGCAACATCCGCTTCGCCGGTGGCGGCGTACAGGATGTTGGAGTCGGATCGGGCCATCGCGATATCGCCGATCGAAAGCGACGCGGCGGAGTCGGAGACGGGCGTCCACGAGCTGCCGCCGTTGTCGGTCCGCCAGATGCCGCCCGTGGCGGAGCCGTAGATGATGATGTTCGGGTTGCTCGGATGGACAACGATGGCGCCCGAGCGGCCGGTGACGTTGCCCCAGTTGCCCGGCGGGTCGTAGTAACCGGTGGTCGGAGCCGGTCCGAGGCTTGCCCACGTGCCTGCCGCTGCGGCCGCCGCCTTACGCCACGCCGGTCCGAAGGTGGCTTCAGCCTGCTCGATGGCCTTCTGCCGCGCGTTGATCGGAATGCCATCGGGATAGGCTCGCTGGGCGTAGAACCAGTTCTCGCGCTCCTCCGGAGCATCTCCTTGAGTCTGCGCGGGTACCGGAGCCACCGAGATCCTGTCGCTCCACCGCAGGGGTTGGCGCTTCGCAGTGGGCTCGGGTTGCGAGCAGGCTTGCAGGGCGCAGGCGGCAACAGCGGCGATCATGGCCATCGTGCCGCGGTTACGTGAGCTTGCCTTCATCTGGTCTCCTCCTCCTCTAATGACTCGTCAGGATCATGCGTGCTCGGCTGCCAGCGCCGGCAGGACGAGCCACCCCGGGTCATGGCCGCGGGTAGAAGCGGGCGCACTCGGTCTTGCCGGCCGCCAATGGCTTGCAGTACGCGATGCCGGGACCGCCGCAATCCTGGTCCGTCCGGCAGGCCGAGTCGTCGTAGGTGCAGTGGAAGCTGGTGAGACGGCGCGAGCACGGATCGAAAAATGGCATGCAGGCGCCACCCGAGCGCTCGCCGCAGTCGCGATCGAGCCGACAGCCCCCATTGACGCAGCGGCTGCGGACCTCGCCAAACGCCCCGCGCGGCAGGCACAGGCCGTGATCGCCTTCCCGGCAATCCGCGTCCAGCTCGCACTCATCATACATGCACTCGGTCGCCTGCCGCGGCGCGGCTCCGCCGCAATACCACAGGGGACCCAGAAAGCAGCCACCGCCGCTCCCACCGGTGCATTCCGCGCTGTTGCAACAGGCGTGACCGAGCCCCGGAGGACACGCGGACACCTCCGCAGCGATCGGCTGGGCAAGCGTGTGCCAGCCGAGCTCCCCGGCCGGCACGGCAACGCACTTGCCGCCGGTTGCGCAGGTGCCCCGCGGCGCCGGCCGTACGGGTATCGGCGGCGTGGATGCCGGGGCGCGTGCGGATTTTCCTCCCGCGCCATAACCACAACCCAGCGCCAGAGCCAGAGCAGCCAATGCGATCGATCGGACACACGGACCGTGCCATCCCACCCCTGTCCTCCTTCACTACGTGGCCCTTGCGCCATACCGGCCGCATCCGCTCAGGCGATCCCGAAATGCCGACAGCCGACCCATCGTTACTCGGGCGCCGGCTGGTTGTCAAGAAGGCAGAGTCTGTCCGAATCCACCGCCTGTTCGGGCTCCTGCCGTCGCCCACCTCCGTCCCTCCCCACAGGCGCTCGGACAAGATGGGCGCCACTTCCTGTCCCCCTCCCCCGCTTGCGCGGGGAGGGTCGAGATAGGGGCGGACAGCGGCGGGCTCGCCGTTCTTTCCCTCTCCCGGCCTCCCCCCAGTGAGCGGAGGAGGGTTCTTGCGCACTGCCACTCCTTATCCGGGCGCTCATGGGGAAGGGTGGTCGGAGTCACGGCGCGGCTGCACCAGAATTCGATGCCGACTTTCGCCGGGGGGGATCATCGCCGGCATGGCGATGGTAGCGCCCTCGCGCCGAACCGACGGTGGATGCAGGTGCTGCGCTCATATTGACGAGCATCGAAGCCCGCCGGTGATGCGGTGTTATGCTTTCCGCGCACCTTCTCTCCGCATCCGCTCCACGGATCTTGACCGCAGCAGTATTCAGACCTCGTTCAGGCGGCAATCCGGCACCGGTCGCCGATGGCGTCGTGACGCCGTTGTCGCCAGGTAGGCTGCCACAAACGAAGAACTGTCCGCAACCGGGACAATTATCGACTGGAAATGCCTGCGGCACAGAGTTACATGAGGACATTCCGTAACGTGGCCGATGGTTGCGAGGTACGCCGTGCGCGTGGGCTACCGCTAGGGCGATGAATAAGGCAAGAGCTTGCAACAGCCGGAGCGCGGAGAAAGCGCGTGACCATCAGGGGTTTCTGTGCTTTGGCCGCGCCCATGTCTTGCATTGCCGGCCGGCCTGGTGAGATAGGCTCTTGGAGTGGGCACCGGCTTTTACCGGCTGACGGAGAAGACGCTTGCAGCAACGCGCCTCGAATCGAGACGCCTCGCAGCGGCACCTTGCCTCAAGGTGTCGCCGTAATCCCATGTTGGGTGACAAAAGCGGCAAGCTCAACTGTGAAATCTTCCGAATCGGCGCGCATTTCCTTGCGCATAAGAAGATGCACCCCAACGACGTTACCTCCGACGCCCCCCCCATATGAGACTGAGCCAAAGGCACCACTGTCTTTGTTTTCGAGAGCGACTCCCGCCGTTCGAGGCACAACGCCAACGACTTCCCACCCTGCCAGTCCGAGCTCCCGCAATTCGCCGATGTCGAAACTTGGCGCCGTTGTCTCCGCGAGAACTACTGAGTCCACGGGAAGGTAGAGACTCTCATAGAGAAACAGTCGCCGGCCACCGGCCACCTGGGCGCGCAGCGCCTCCAGTGTAGTCCGGAAGGCTACTGCCTGCGCCTCGTCGGCCCGTCGTCTCGCTTCCTCGGCTCGTGCCGCGTCGGCGGCCCGTTGTTCGCGGATGCAGGCGTCACGTGCCGCGTCGAAGGCCCGTTGTTCCTCGGCTCGTGCCGCGTTGGCGGCCCGATGTTCGCGGATGCAGGCGTCACAGTAGTTCGTCAAGAAATTGACCTTTTTTCCGCAGCCCGGGCACTTCGCCATGTTCTTGTCCTCTCGGCTCTCGGCTCACGTGTACTCGCCAAGCAAACCAACACGGGTAGCGTACATGCCATAGTCCACAAGCCGCAAGGCCCGCGAAGCGCAAGTACGCCGCCGCCACCGGACAAGCAGCCGCCCGTATCCTCCGCCGCGCTGCGCCGCGGCAGCGCCGATGGCTTCGACGCGCTACAGAACTGAACCACCTGCGCTCTGTTGGAGTGGACCACCTCGCGAATGCAAAGCAGCGCCGTGTATCGGGAGGGGCCAAACGTGAGGAGCGCCTCTATTACCCTCCTTTGGCCTGGGCTAAACGGTCGAGCTCATTTAGTATGCGTTTTCTTCTTTCTAACGTCCGGCTTGGACCGAACCAAGCACAGCCTGCTCGGCACAGCGTCACTTCGTGCCGCGGAACTGGGTGTAGAGGACCATCCCCAGCTCGACCCAGAAGAAGTTGAACGGTTGGTAGGCCTTGTAGCCCTCGTAGCAGAAGAGCGCCTCTTTCTTGTGGGTTTCAATCAGAGTGGCGTCAGCGTCCAGGGTGGCCTGTCGCTGTCCGCGCCTCTCGGCAACGCGGGCGACGAGGTCGGCGATGACCTTGGTCAGTCCAGGGAGGTGCTCGTTCGGAGCTGGAATGAAGGCCACCCCGGGCCCCGGGCTGCCGCCTGGCTTCTTCCGGGGCATTGTGAAAGCTCGCCAGGAAGCGCAAGGCTGCACTTGGGGAGGGGACGATGCCTTGCTCGCGCCCGCTACGCCACTGTAGTCGCTGCCGCTTGCGCAGCCCGTGACGTTCCTCCTTGGGGACCAGAGTGAGATCGACCCTTTCGAGCACGCCCTGCAAGCCATCGTCGGCTGCCAGCAGGTCGAGGTCCTGAATGCAGTCGCCACGGGCCAGGTGGAGCAAGACCAAGCTGACGATGATCATATAATACAGCCTCGACTGTGCGCGCGCCTTCGAGCCTCTCCACCTCGTCGCGGTGGAATGCTGCTTCGAGGCGCTGGGACGGCGGCATGGCTTGCTCCTGGATTTCGCCAAGACCCGCCTCGCGCGCGAGCGTGTCATCAGCCCGTAACCTGCTCCTCCTGGATTCCTGGCCGCCCTCGCTCGGTTCCCACAGGCGGAGCATCGAATCCGTCCGCCCGCATCCGGTCAGGCCGTCAGCTCGCCAAGGCGAGTCGACCAGCGTTCAAGCGTCTCGTCGCGGCCCCCTTTGTCCCCGCGTCGCCGGCCAGAGTCTGGTCGCGCTTCTACCATGACCGTCCGGCGCTGGTGAAGACGGAACCCCACATTACCGGTCAGCCATCGCATCGATTGCTTGGGGGCGGTGGATCAAGGCCGCGGGGTGGTGCCCCATGATGGCTGTGGGTGGCAAGCCCGAAAGGCCTCCCACTCCCCCATGGTCCACAGGTGATCAACCAGGCCGGCGGGCATCGTTGGGCTACATGGGGCAGGTCGATACTCGGTCATGACCCGTGTGTGCACCGGCCAGCAGCACTGGGCGCCCACGAGTCGGGGCCTGGTTCGGATCCCACAACCTTCGCGCAGATGCGCCAGGACGGCGAATGCCTTGTCCGGGGGAAGGTGAGCACCGAACAGGCCGTTCCGCTGCGCTCCGAGAACACCTTGTTACGGGTTCGGCGGTGGATCATGCGAACGTACGCTTGACGACCGCGTCACGGGCACATACACTCGCTCTAGATGCACCATCACCTGGAAAGCGCGCGGATCTCGCCGACGGCTCATTACACGGGGCATGTTTGGTACCGAAATGGCTTGTCCTCGCCAGCCTTGAAGACGCGCCGCGGCGCCGCGATGTTTCACGTGCTGGAGCCGTTCCTGCGGGTGGGCTCGGTGGTCACGGGCGGCCTGACCCTTGAGGGCGCGCTGCTATTGCGGCATCGTCTAATCGACGAGACGCTGGATCGCCTCATTCGCCGCGGCGACGTGCGGCAGGTGGTGGAGATCGCCGGCGGCTTGTCGGCGCGTGGCGTGCGCGTCGCCGAGCGCTACCGTTCGGAAGGTCTGACGTATGTGGAGGGCGATCTGCCGGATATGGCCGCGCAGAAGCGGGCCGTGCTCGCGTCCGCCAGCCTGCTCGAGCCCAACCACCATATCGTCGCCATGGACGCGCTCGCCGACACCGGCGAGCTCAGCCTCGGCGCCGCCACTCGCGGGGTCGTCGACGAAGCGAAAGGCACTGCCGTCATCACGGAAGGGTTGTTGCCTTACTTCGATCGAGCGACCGTCGAGGGCATTTGGCGCCGCCTGGCCCAGTTTCTGCGGCGCTTTCCGAGGGGTGCGTACATATCGGATCTGAACCTACGCATGGCGGCGGACACCCTTGGTGCCGTGAAAATGTTCCGGCACCTGCTGAGCTGGTATACGGGTGGTGCCGTACACTGGCATTTTGCAGACGAGCCGTCGGCCGTGGCCTCGCTGCGAAGTCAGGGATTCGGCTCGGTGTCTGTGCATGCGCCAAGCTACCCGCCGCCCACGGCGAGGGTCGCGGCCAGGATATCGCAATGGGTCTGGCCGCACCCCGTCCCCGATGGCCTGGTTCGGGTCCTCGAGGCCATTGCTGGTGATGACCGAGCATAGGTTTCTCGTCCATTTGTTCGCCGCGGAGGGAGCCGCCTTGCGGGCGGCGGCGCCGCCGCCTGCTGCGCCGCACGAGCGCTGGAAGGTGCTCGCGGAGGCGCCGCGATCGTGGCCGAGCACGGCTGAGCTCGCCGTGGTTGGTGGCATGCTCGCCGATGGCGTGGGGTGGGCCTTTGCCGCAGGTTATCAGGCGGCGCTGCCCGCCGCGCAGATGGTAGCCTTGTGCGTCACCGAGCCGAGCGGCGGCCATCCGCGCTCAATCCCTACCTCGCTTCGCCCGGATGGAGACGGCTACCGGTTGGATGGGCAGAAGCGATTCAATACCTTCGGGCAATGCGCAGAATGTCTGCTGGTCGCCGCCTCCATCGGGCAGGACGAAGCGGGCCGCAACCGCCTCACGCTCGTGCGCATCCCGGCGCGGCTAGCAGGTGTCATCCTGGACGCGATGCCCGACCTGTCGTTCGTCCCCGAAATCCCACACGCCGAGCTAACGCTCGACGACGTGCCTGAGCCCGCTTCCGCCGTGCTGTCCGGGGACGGCTACGAGCAGTACATCAAGTCATTCCGCACGACTGAGGACATCCACGTCAACGCCGGTCTGCTCGGATATCTGTGGCGTATGGCGCAGCGGTACCGGTGGGTTCATTCGACCCGCGAGGGAATCCTCGCGCTCATTATGGAGGTTGGCGCCCTGAGTCGGGTGGAGCCGCTCGCCGGTTTCTCTTCCCTGCGGCGCCGCCTGCTGGCGGCAATGGATGGGCTCTGGTCGGTGGCCCCGTCTCCTGTTCGGCAGCGCTGGCAACGCGACATCGCGCTGCTGTCGGTCGCGGAGCGCGCGCACCAGCTTCGGTCGGAGGCCGCTTGGCGGCGGCTGAAGCGAGGCGCGGACGGAGAACCTTGATGCATACGATCATCGTCTCGGATCAGCACCTCGCCGATGCAGCGGTCGTCGATCCCAAGCGACCGCTGTGGAAAGCCTTCAAACAGCGGCAGCACTTTATGGACGCCGATTTTTGTCGCCTCCTTTGCCACGTCGAGGAGACCGCGCGCGAGCCCGTCGAGCTGGTGCTGAACGGCGATACGTTCGATTTCGACAGCATCACCAGGCTGCCCGAAGATGGCCAGCAGCCCGTCGATTGGCTGGCGCGGCGGCGCGGCCTCGGCAGCGAAGAGTGGATGTCGCTCTTCAAGCTCGACTGCATCATCGAGGACCATCCCGAATGGTTCACGGGGCTCGGCGAGTTTCTGCGGCGCGGCAACCGCGTCGTCATCATCATCGGAAACCACGACGTCGAGCTCACCTGGCCGAAGGTCCAGGAGCGCCTCCGGCTGGCGCTCGGTTTCGAGCGGCGGCAGGGAGGGGCCGTCTTCATCGGCGAATCCGCACCAGAGGCGGCGAAGCCCCCCGACGAGCGACCCGAAGCGCTGGTATTTTGCGACTGGTTCTATGTCAGCGGCGCCGACACCTACATCAGCCACGGGCACCAGTACGACCCGTTCTGTGTGGCCAAGAGCGCCATCGATCCGCTGATCGAGCGCGATGGTCGGCCTCGCGTTCGCATCCCCTTCGGTGACCTGGCGGAACGGTACATGCTCAACGGCATGGGCTACTTCAACCCCAACGCTACCGAAAACTACATCATGAGCGGCCGCGAGTACGCTCGGTTCTACCTGCGGCACATGGTGTTGACCCAGCCACTCCTCCTGTGGACCTGGTTCTGGGGCGCCACGGTGACGTTGGTGATCGCGCTCCGAGACTTCTGGCTGCCGGCAATGCGCGACCCGCTGTTGGTCGATGGGAAGGTCGCAGAGATCGCGCGCCGCTCGCAGGTGTCGGCATCGGCAGTCCGCAAGCTCCACGTGGCCAGCGTGCCCTCGGCGTGCCGGCACCCGTTCACGATCGTTCGCGAGCTGTGGCTGGACCGCGGCCTCTTGCTCGTGATCATCGTCTACGTCGCCTGGCAGATCGTCCTGATGGTCAACTTCGTGTGGCCGATCAGCCCGCTGTGGGTTTTCGTGCCGCTCGCGATTCTGCTCTTTCCCTACCTCGTCTATTCGCTGTCTGTGACCCCCGGCACGGGCCGCTCCCCGCTGCTCACGCCGTCACTGGCCGAGCTGATTGCGACCGTGACCGGGGCGAGCCGGATCGTTTTTGGACACACGCACCAGCCAACCCGGACGCGAATCGGCGGCATCGACTACCTGAACTGCGGTTTCTGGTCGCCCGCCTTCGCGGATCCCGGGTGCACCCGCCGCATCGGTGCTGCAACCTTCGTCTGGCTGCAACCCGATAGCGGAACAACTGGCGGTCGCCGCGCGACCCTGTTCGAATGGCCGGAGGGCGCTGCAGAGCCGTTGGCCTGCCGGCCCCCCTCCTCATCTCCACCCACAAGCGAAGGGAGGTGAGGAAGAGGCGAGGTCGCCCCTCACTCTCCGCCGCCGGTCCCGGGGGTCGCGGGCGGGCGCACGATGACTCTGACCGGCTCCTTCACGCGACCACAAGGAAACGAGTGGGCGCGGGCGACGAAGCCGTCGGTCACGTCGTAGCCGCACCCTACGAGCAGGGTATCGATCACCGTCTGGATCGGCAAGCCGCGCGACTCGAGCACCTCGCAATCCATGGCGGCAGCAAGAATGCAACTGGCGCGCTGGCTCGCCCGGCCGCGGACCGGTGATTGTCGCCGGCCCTGGCTCCGCAACTGGACGGCGAGAATTTCCAGAATCGGTTCGAGCCGCGGAATGTGCCCGAACAGCCGCAGGACGACTTCGGGAAGCTTGCGGACGAGCCCCTCCTCCGCTACTAGCGGCTGCCCGCAGTAGAACCGCTCGGCCACGTCCGGAGGCAAAGTCACGCAACCAAGCTGTGACAGTAGCGCCGCCACCTTGATGCACCATCGCTCGTGCACCCCCCGGGCATCGCACAGCTCGCTGACCGTCTGCTTGATGCGCGCGGCGCGGCCGAACGGGGTCGGATTGGTCATGGAAAGTTTTACCGCGGCCTCGAAGGTGGCCACGAATCGCGCACAAGGGGACCGGTCGGCCGCGGCGGACGAGCTGGCGGCCGAAACCTGGTTACGGTTGCTCCAGGTGCTCGAGCAAATCTAGCCGAAGATCTCTGCCACGGTGCAGGCGAAGCGGGGCAGAACAGAGCCGCCCTCGAGAGTCTCGCCGATGCCGAGGATGCGGGGGGTCTTGGCGAGCGCGTAGACGGTGACGGTGCGGGTGGCGGGATCGACGGTCCAAACGGCCTCAGAGCCGGCGGCGAGCCAATCGTTGGATTGTCGCGGACCTCGCGCGGGCTGTCGTCGGGCGAGACGACTTCGACCGCCAGGTCGGGGGCGAAAGGCAGGAAGCCATCTTCGGGAAGGCCAACAAGCCTTTCCTGGCGAACAAACAGCACGTCCGGCGCACGAACCCGGCCATTGGGCAACCTGCAGCCGACTTCGCCAGTGCCGACGAATCCGAGCTGCTGGCGTCTCACATAGGGCCGCAAGAGCAGAATGATTTGCGCTTCGATATCACCATGCTTCCAACCGGTAGGGCTCAACTGGACAATCCTCCCGTCGATAAGCTCGGAACGACCGTATCGATGGGCGATGCGCTCGAACTCGTCGGCGGTAATCAGACGTTCTTGAATCGCTGCTGTGCTCAACGTCCTGTCCTTTCTTGCGGCTTGCCTGATCGAGGATAGCACCGCTGCGGGACTTTTTCCCGCGGGCTGGATGGTCTGCTCGGCGCCAGGATCCTCGTGCGGCTGTAGCCATCTGCTTTATCCACGGGGGGACAGCTCGATGCGGTACAGCTTCTTGCCGTCCTCCGCGCCCATGGAGAGCACCGTGATCAGCTTCTTCGCGAGATTTGGCACGTCACCCAGAGCCCACGCCAGGGCGTGGCGGTAGCGCTGCTCTCCCTTCTCGGTGGTGGTCGGAGTCACCTGGCGTTCGAGCTCGCGTCCCACGGCGCCGAGATCCGGGACTTCGACGGCGCTCGACTGCTCCGGGACGCGAGCGTCGTGACCTCGTACTGCAGACGGTGTCGGTCCGGAGTGTGGGACTTTGCCGATTCGACCAGATTGGGGAACGGGGGGTTGACGAAGCGCGATGGACTGTCCATGGTGTCAACTGAGACGCCTGAAACGCGTAGTTGACGCCCCTTCAGGAGGACAGTCCGGTGCCATCGTTGCCGAATTCGACGCTCGAGTCTATCGCCGAAGCCCACTTCGCGCTCGCTTCGAACCAGGCCTTTCGCCGCCTATCGGCTCATGTCGACGAGCAAGTGAACCGGGCTCCGGACGAGATCGCCGCGGATCTCGCCGACATCGAGGCCAACGCGAGGGAGCTGCTCAAGCGATTGGGCAGTGAGATTACCCCGGCCACGCTCGCGCGACTCGACGTCCGGGCGAATGGCATCGTCGTGAATGGGAAGGCCGAGTCGCATCGGCTGCTTGGTGCCCTTCCGGGATGACCGCATCGGTGAGCAGCCTCGACCGACTACCCAAGCGGCCCGGCGAGATCATCGAGGCGGATCGCCAGGACATCGAGGCCAAGGTCAGGGCCGCGGAGAGCTTGCCGGACGAGCCCCGTGTTGCCTGCATCGCGGCGTCATTGGACGGCGTAATGACTCACTGTTCGACCATTCCCGAGTGAAATGAGAGAACTGGCGGGCATCATATATGGAGCCCATTCTCTATAAATGACTTGTACTTTCGTGCTCTTCTGCTATTCTTGCCAATCCATGGCAAGCGAACTCGATATTCGCGCCGAGCGCGTCGACGATATTCCTCTGTTGATCCACCTGCAAGATCGCATGGGACTGCCCAGCGTCGTTGATCGGGCACTGGTGCCGCACGGCAACCGCGGCGGCCTCAGCTTTGGCTGGCTGCTCACGACCTGGCTGACTTACATTCTTTCCGAAGCCGATCATCGGATGTGCCGCGTCGAAGACTGGGCGGCATCGCATCTGAGCACCTTGCGGGCCGTCCTCGCCGGCGTCGCGAATGTCGAACCGCAGGCCAAGGATTTCGCGGATGATCGGCTTGCCGATCTGCTTTGGTACCTCGCGGACGAGGCGTCTTGGGCGGCAATCGAGCGGGAGCTCGGGCAGCGCATCATCCGCGTGTACGACCTCGCCGGGCAGCCACTCCGCCTCGATGCAACCACGGCTTCGAGCTACCGTGCCGTTGACCCGGACGGGCTGTTCCGCCTGGGTCACAGCAAGGATCATCGGCCGGATCTCGCCCAGCTCAAGCTCATGATGGCGACTGTCGATCCGCTCGGATTGCCGATCGCGACCTTGGTGGTTGCCGGGAACAGCAGTGACGACATCCTCTACGTGCCCGTGATCGAGCGCACCAAGGGCGTCGTCGTCAAGGGGCCGCGGCTCTTCGTGGCGGATTGCAAGATGAGCGCGGTGGCCACCCGTGCGCACATCGCGGCCGCGGGCGATCGCTACGTCGCTGCCCTGGAGCCCGACCAATCAGGAGCTCCTGTGGAGACTGCTTCAAGAGATGCGGCAGCGAAAACATGTCGTCGCTCCACGGTGTGGTGGGTCGAAGTCGAGGTCAAACGCCCCGACGGCAAGAAGGAGAAAACAAGGCCCAGGCTCTTGGTTTCGAGGTCGTCAGCGAGCAGCAGGCCGTCGTCGATAGTCAGGTGCTCAGGTGGGATGAGCGCGTCATCGTCGTGTTTTCCCCGGCACTGGCGGGAAAGCTCCGCCACACCCATGACCAGCGCCTGACGGACCTGGAACCAAAGCTCCGCGCTCTGGCTCCGCCTCCCGGCCCTGGTCATCGCACTTGGTCGGCCAAGGAACCGCTTCGCAAGGAGGTCATGAAGCTCCTGCGCGACACTGACGTCGAAGCCGAGCTCGCCGTGAATCTGATCAAGAAGGAGAAGGACATTGCCACGCGCGGCTACAAGGACCGGCCGGCCCGCACCGCGAAGATAACGTGGTACGAAATCGAGCTCAGCGGCGGCCAGGTGTCATTCGCGTGGCTCGCGCGATGCTCGGATGGCGCCTGTACGTAACCAACGCGGAGGTGAACGAGCTCCCGTCTCGAAAGGCGTACGACACCTATCGGGGTGCCATCACCATCGAGCGGGGGAGGGGTCGTCTGAAAGGCAAACCGCTCGGGCTCGCGCCGATTCAGATTCAACGCGACGACCACGTCAAAGGGCTGACACGCTTGCTGTTTCTGGCACTGATGGTGTTGACCTTGACCGAGTTTTTCGTCCGGCGAAATCTCGCCCAGGCGCAAAGGGAGCTCAGCGGTTTGTACGCCGGAAACCCGAGGCGGGCCACCCAAAAGCCGACAACCGAGGCCATGCTTCGCGTCTTTACCGGTCTGACACTCAGTGCCGTGACCGCCGGCGGCCGGCTCGGCTACCATATAACCCCGCTCAATGACGTGCAGCACAAGATCCTCCACTTTCTGGCCCTGGACGCCAATGTCTACGGAAGATTGGCGATCCGACCGGGAAGAGATCGACCACCGGGGTAAGCCGCGAGCAAGAATGGCAGAAGCGAGGACATTGCGGCATCCGGCCCGGGCGTGGCCAGGCGGCGATACGGCGGGCTCAGCGTCCACGCAGCCCAGCTTTCATGCCCGGGGGTGTCTTTGCACGTACGACATGTGAAATTCAGGCTGCCGCGCACGCGATGGCGCGAAAGGGCGGAGGTGTGGGCTGCGCGGGAGGAGAAGACACGGCCTGTCGTTCGTTGCCAGGGTTTACGCGGTTGGAGCGCGCCCAACGAGCCGTGCCGCGGCGGAGCTGGAGCGTGACGGCGTCGCTCGCCTCCACATGGTCGGGGTGCCGCGCGGCGAGCAGCGCGAGAGCTCCGTTGACTACATCGATCTGGCGCTCGATGCGTCGGTTCCCACCGACGCCCCCGAGCGCGCGCCGAACGGCCTCGTAGACGTGGGCGTGCCAGCAGGTCGGGAGCGGCGGCGTCTCCGAGTCCCTCCTCGCCGGCCAACCACGCCGGATCGTCGAGAAGGGCCCGCAGCTCGGTCGTGACGAGCTGCTCGCAGATGCCGGGGGCGAGCCTCACGAGTTGATTCGCGAGTGCGGCTGGCTCGCCTTGATGTCGGGCAACCCCGTGAGGAACACCACGTCCGACTGGTAGTTGACGTAGCCCGCGAAGACGTACTCCGGCCAATAGCGCGGGTTCTCGCCGTACTTCATCAGCAGGGGGTAGACCTTCCGGCGCTGCTCGGCCGGGCACGACCCGAGCGCTCGGTCCAGGTAGGCGAGCCAGTGCGCCGGCGCGGTGCGGATGAGCACGTAGGGCGTCGTGATAACGACAGCGTGAAGGCCGGGCGCACCTGGGGGGAGCACGCGCACGAGCCACACCTCGCCCTTGCGCCCCCGGTAGCCGGACGGCACGACGCACCGATGCTCCTCGTCGGTGACCAGCTCCCGCAGCACGACGCGGTTGCCGTCGAGCCCCTGATGCACCCACAGCCCCATCCGCGACCGCTCAAGGGCGTCCATGGCGGCGAGCAGATGGGGCTCGGTGCCGATCTCCCGCACCAAGTCGAGCGTGGCGCTGGCGAGCGTCTCGCCGTCACCCTTCGGCGAGAGGTCGCAGGCCGAGCAGAAGAAGAAGTAGCTCCGGGTCAACGGGCTCATCGGCGGACCGGTGGGCATGTACTCGTCCTCGGCGTCGTTGATCGGGTCGGTGAAGCACCGCGTCTCGCGCAGCGCCGCGGTCTGCTGGATGAAGATCGAGAGCTGGTGCCGGGCGAGGACGTACCAGCCGTGGGAGGGATCGTGCTTGTCCAGCTCGTCGCGAGAGATCGCGGACTGCTGCAGGTCGCGGGCGTGCTGGGCGCCCGCGGCCATGGTGGCGAAGCTGACGACCTTCCGGCCCCGCTCTCGGCGCAGCATCTGGATGAGCCTGCGGCCGACGGGGCCGCGCGCCGTGATCGTGCCCTTGCTCAAGCGACCTCCTTGCCCCAGGCCTGGGGCGCGCATCGACTCAGGATCACCTTACACCCGTTTCGCCGTCCGGCGCCGGATCGTGTGGAGTCGGTCCCCTTTCTCATCCATTCGCCCGGACGTCGAGCCGCGCGAGCGTGGCCGCGGTAATCTCACTGCCCAACCGATTGAGCAGCTCCCTCACGTTGGCCTCGATGTCGGCGAGATCCGCGGCGATCTCGTCCGGAGCCCGGTTCATTTGCTCGTCGACATAAGCCAATAAGCGGCGAAAGGCTTCGTTCGAAGCGAGCTCGAAGTGGGCTTCGGCGATAGACTCGATCATCGAATTCGGCAACGATGTCACCGGACTGTCCTCCTGAATGGGTGTCAACAACGCGTTCCAGGCGTCTCAGTTAACACCCTGGACAGTCCATCGCGCTTCGTCAACCCCTCGTTCCCCAATCTGGTCGAATCGGCAAGGTCCGACACTCCGGACCGACACCGGTGGGGGGTCTTCGTGATGCGCTTTCCGAATAGCTTGCAGGCGAACCGACGGTGGATTGTGGACGTAGCGCGCAGTTGACATCTCTCGCCGCAGGCGGTAGATCGACCGTGTCGCCGACCACCGCGATGCGGGCGAATCGGTGCAACCGCTCTCTCGCGGCGGAGGTTCCCATGAGCTCAGGCGTCAACCGATGTCTGTGCCCGCGCTGTCGGGCTTTCCTGCAAACGGTCCCGTACCGGGGCGTCGAGCTCGATCACTGTCCCCATTGCGGCGGGACGTGGCTGGATGCCGGCGAAGCGGCGCGGGCAATCGGCGTGTCCGCGGAGCCGGCAATCTGGCTGTCGTCGCGCCTGGATGGCCTGGAGCAACTCTCAGGATTGGCCTGCCCGCGCGATCGGACAGAGCTGATCGAGCATCTGGTCAGCTTCGCCGGCCGCGGCGTGGAGGTCGATGTATGCCCGGCGTGCGCCGGGCTCTGGCTCGATGCCGGCGAGTGCCTGACGCTGCGTGACCTCGTCCACGAAGGCGGGCAGCACCCGGAGATGGGGCTCGCGCCCAAACCGACGGCGATGAGCTACCTGTTCCAACTGTTTACCGCGCTGCCGCTGGAGGTGTGGCACCCGCTCGGCCGCAGGCCGCTGGTCACCACGTTCCTGCTGGCGTTGAACGCGCTGGCGTTCGTTCCGATCATCGCCGGGGAAGTGTCCGACCCGGGCACCTCGCGCGTTGCGGTGCAAGCCCTCGGGCTCGTGCCCGTCGAGCTCTGGCGCGGAGCGGCGCCGCTGGCCCTGGTTACCCATTTGTTTCTTCACTTCAATTGGGTCCACTTGCTCGGCAACCTGTGGTTCCTGCGGGTGTTCGGCGACAACGTCGAGGACGCGCTAGAGCAGGGCCGCTTCTTGCTGCTGTATCTTGCAGCGGGTCTCGCGGGGGCGCTTGCGCACGTGACGATCTACCCATCGAGCGAGATTCCGCTCGGCGGTGCGTCCGGAGCCGTGGCGGGGCTGATGGGCGCCTATGTAGCCTTATTCCCACGAGCAAAAGTCTACACCGTAATCTTCTTCATGCGTTTTCGCCTCCCGGCGCTCACCTATCTCGGCCTCTGGTTCCTGCTGCAGCTCCTGAGCATGCTGGCGCGCACGCCGGCCAACGGTGGGGGCATCGCCTGGGACGTGCACGTCGTTGGATTCCTCACGGGGCTCGCTTTCGGTCACGTCTATCGGGCGCGACCGCTGTCTTTCCCCGTCCCGTAGTGGCGGCGGCCGGCGCCCGGCGCTTCCGCCGCCGCCCGGTCTCAGGGCGCTTGCCTGGGGACGGGAGTGGAGCTATCGGCTACCAGGCGCCAGGATCGATCTCTGAAGCGCCACACGCGAACCGCATAACCATCCGGTGCCGCGTCGCCTGCGGTGCCCGGTAGTCGATACGCGGCAACCGAGAAGGCGAGGTCTCCCGCCGCCGAGATCCCTGAGCGCAGGCTGGCGAATGCGGTTCCCGGTGGATAACTGAGCGCACGGGCATCCGCACGCCCGGCCAGCGGTATTTCGCCGGCTCCCTCGCGCAGCGCGAAGCCGTCGGTGGTAACGATATCGGCAAGGCGCTCCGCGACCGTCCCGGCGGCTGAGGTGAAGACGGCCTGCAACCGCGCCTCGGCGAGATCGAGCGCTGCCTGATCGCCGCGATGATCGGCGCCGGCCGCGCCGCGCGGGCTCCGGCTGGACAGGAGCTGACAGGTGGTGCGCAAGGAATCCGCGGGCGAGGCGGTGGTGACGTCGGCACCCGCGTCCACGAGCACCTTCCACTCGCCCAGCTCGTCCCGGCGCCAGATCGAAAAAAACCGGCCGGCGCCCGCAGGCGACGCCTCGCCTTTCTTGGTGACGACGAAGGGTCCGGTCGAATAGCCCAGATCGCCGGAAGCAGACACTTCCACGCGCGCGGGGCGCCAGACCAGACCGATGGGAGGATCGGGTTGCTGTTGCGTATGCTCCCGCCCGTTGACAGGGTGCGGGCGAAAGAGCATCGCGTCACCGTCGAGGAACTCGAGAAAGGCATCGCGCACGCCGCGCGCCTCCGAGCGATCGGAGAAGGCCCGCTCACGCTCGGCGAGACCCGCCGCCGGCCCGGACTCGCCCAAGGGCAGGCGCAGGAGGAGCGGCGGAGATGTCTCTTGCTCGGCAGCTCCGCCACCAGCGCCGGTCGCGCCGAAGAGCTCCCACTGACTGTTCGCCACGAAGGTGAACGTGTCGCCGGCCACGACCCCGAGCGTGGGCTCGTGGTAGGCGGGGTGGGCGCGTTCGAGCACCTCGGAGGCGATGACGCGGTCTCCGGCGTCCGAGAGCTGGAGCGAGAGTACCCGATGCGGTCGAATGCCGTTCTGGACGGCAATGAGCGCGGCACCGTGCCGCGCCAGCCCGTCGACTCCGTACAGCGTAAGATCCGCGGGGAGGGTGAGAGGAAGCACTGCGCCGGAGGCGATTTCGACACGGGCGAGCTGACCCGCGTAATCGGCGACGTACAAAAACTTGCCGCCACCATCCGTTGCCAGACCTCCCGGCGACACGAACGTGCCCGCCGGAACGAGCGGCTGCAGCGCGCCTTGCGGATTCGCCAGGCGGTAAATGGCGCCGCCGCGGCTGTCGGCGACGAACACCTCTCCGGACGGAGCCAGGGTGACGTCGTTGAGCTCCGGTGCAGGCCGCTCCACGCTACTTCCCGGCGGCACGGCGGCGCACTCGTAGAATCGCGGCGGCTCCGCGTCCGTCTGCCCGAGCGGAATCATGACCAGTCGCGACCGATGCGCATCGCCTTCCCGGTAGCCCGTCATTTCCGGTAGCGCGGTCGTGACCGCCCACAACGCGTTGCGCGCCGCGTCGAAGACCATACCGAGGACGGCGTCGAGTCCCTGCTCCGGGCCGGCGATCCGCCGTTCGGCGCACTGCGCGTCGACCGCGACGATTCGTCGCTCGTGGACACTGCTGACATAGAGCATCTCCGTGGCGACGTTCCACGCCACGCCTTCGGGGAGGAAACGTGGCGCCGACAGGCGGCACCGGGCGTTGGATCGTAGAATCGGTCGCTGCAGCGCTTCGCGGCGCGCAGCAAAGTCGGCGAATTCGGGGAGGAGAAGGACGCTGCCGAGCTCGCCCGTGGCAGCGAAATCGAGGTCAGGATCGACGCCGAGCTCGAGCAGGCGATGGAGGCGATGCAAGGATTCCGGAGCGTGGCCGGTCAGCGCCTCTGCTCTCGCGAGATACGCAAGCAGCACCGGGTGATCCGGACGGTATGATAGCGCCGTGAGAAGATTCTCCCGGAGCTCCTCGTATCGTTTGGCTTCCAGGGCGGCCATGGCGCGCTGCACCGCGGCCTGGGCTGCGGCGCGCGTGTCCCGGTCAGCACCGAGGGAGGTCGGAAGCCCGACGAGCAATGCCAGGCCCATACTCAGCATGAAAGAGCAGATTCGCCTCATTGCCAGGGCACGGCCGGTGCGGCCGATCCGGCGGTAGCTTCACGCTCGTCCTGAGCCCGCTCCAGTTGCGCGAGGATCGTCCCCACCCGGCCGCCACCGCCGGCGCCCAACGTCGCGGCATGTTGGCGCGCGGTCGCGATGTGCGCGGCGGCGCTCGCCCCCTGAGCCAGCGCGAGGAAGCCGCGCTCGCACGCCACCTGAACGCGATCGCGAACGTGCCCCGCCGCGGCGAGCAGCGCCTCAGCACTGTCCAGATCCGCCGCGGCCGCCTCCAACAAGCCGCGCCGCCGCTGCAAGGTCGAGCGCGTCAGCAGCACCGCCCCCTCGACGCGACGGTCGCCGATCTGACGCAGGATCGCGAGCGCCTCGTCCAGGTCCGACATGGCCTGCTCGAAGTGGTCCGTGTCCGCGGCGATGCGGGCGCGACAGTAAATCGCGTGCGCCTCGAAGCGCCGGTGGCCGAGCTCGCGAAAGATCGGCAGACTTTGCTCGCATAGCAGCGACGCCTCCGCGAGGTTTCCCGCATTGAGACTCAGGCTCGCCAGGTTGTTGAGAGTAACGCCTTCGAAGAGCCGGTGACCGACTTGCCGGAGAATGGCCAGCGCGCTTCGCTGCAGGCGCTCCGCCTCGTCCTCGCGTCCCAGCTCTTCGAGCAAGTTGGCGAGATTGCCCAGGCACGCCGCTTCGCCCATCCGGTTTTGCGCGGCCCGAAGAAGCTCGAGTGCTTCTTTGGACAGCGCCACGGCGCCATCGACATTGCCTTCCGCGGCGGCGATGACGGCGAGGCTATTGAGCGTCAGGCCTTCATTGAGGCGGTCCCCGCGGCGGCCGTAGCGCTCGCGAGCGGCGCTGAACAGCGCGCTCGCCGCGGCGAGCTGACCGGACTGATAGGCCTGCAACGCTTGCGCGGCCAGCGTGCGCGCCTCGCCGTTTTCGTCGCCGGTCTCGCGGGCGATCGCGAGCGCCTCTTCGAGCATCTGGTTGGCGTCGCTCACCTTCCCGAGATCGTGGCTGACCAGCGCCAGCGTGCACAGCGCGCGCCACTGCACCGTTCGCGCCCCAAGCTCCGCGGCCCGTCGGTCCGCGTCTTCCAGCTCCGCCAGGGCCTCGCGGAGTCGTCCCTGGACGTACAGGACGCCCTCTGCGAGCTCCACGCTGGCTTCGACTCTTTCGGCAGTCTCCACAGTCTGCAAGCGCAGGTACGCGCGGTAGCTCGCTTCCGCCTCGACGAGCCCGTATTGCCGGCGATTACGCCGTGCCGCCCGCAAGTAACAGGAAGCGGCGCGTTCGCGCTCGCCGGCCTCCTCCCAGTGCCGCCCGAGCTCGCTGAGGTGCTCATCCAGCTCGCCGACCAGCCCCTCCAGCCCTTCCGCAACGAGGCGGTGGAGCGGCTCGCGCTCCTCCTTGGACAAGGCCGCGTAGGTTGCCTCGCGGATCGTTTCATGAGCAAAGCGCAGGCACCCGCCGCTGGCCTCGTCGAGGACCTCACGGCGCCGAAGCTCGCTCCAGGCCAGGAACAGCTCCGCCTCATCGAGCCCTGTGACGGTGCCCAGGAGCTCGAGCCGCGCCTCGCGGCCAACCACCGCGGCCGCCTGTGCCACCTTTAGCGCCGCAGCCGGGAGGTCTGTAATCCTCCTTTGCACCAGTCGCTCCAGCGACTTCGGCAACGCGAGATCCCAATCCTCGCCCGCGGGTTGCCAGCGCCCTTGGGGGTCGCGCTGCAGCAGTCCCGCGGCGATCGCGGCGCGCAGGTACTCGGCCACAAAGAATGGATTGCCCTCCGAGTAGCGGTGCAGGCGCTCTGCGAGCTCGCCGGGCGGCTGATCCATGGCCAGCATGTCGGCGACCATCGCGCCGACGGTCGCCGCGTCGAGGCGCTGCAAGTCGATCACGGTCGCCGCCGGCTGGGCCGCCAGGCCGTTCAGTGCCGCAGTGGCCTCTTCGCGCCGATAGGTGGCCAGTATCAGCACAGGTAGCGCGGTGAGCTGCGTCGGCGCGGCGAGGTGCTGCAGCAGCCCCATGCTCAGCTCGTCGGCCCACTGCAGGTCGTCGAGCATCAGAACGGCCGGTTTCTCGCCGAGCCATGCGCGCAGGGAATCGACAAAGGCCGTGTACAGCCGCTGCCGCGCAATGTCGGGCGGGAGCTCCGGGACTTCCGGGTAGGCGTCTTGCCCGGGGAGGTCACGGATACTCGGGTGGTACGCCTCCAGCGCCTTTCCACGCTGGCCGATTATCGCGTCGCTGGCCTGCCGGCCGCCGGTGCGACAGTGGTCGACAAGGGTCTCCAGCGGGCCGCGGAAGGCGCAGAGAAGAGCTCCGCCGGTGCCGGGAGGCGGGCATTCGCCAATCATCACGCGGGCACCCCGCAGGCGCGGGCTGTGCATGGCTTCCAGCGCAAAGCGGGTCTTGCCGACACCACTTTCACCGCGCAACAGCAGGAGGCGCCCGTGGCCGCTCCCGTAGCGCGGCATGGCGTCATTCAGGGTTTCCAGCGTCTCTTCGCGGCCGACGAACCGCGGTCGGTACAGGTAGGGACGCGGGGGCGGGCCAGCGAGCAGTCCATCTCTTGAAGCGCCGAGCCGTTCAAGCTCGGCGGCCAGGTCCTCGGCATAACCCAGGCGCGCGCGGGCGTCCTTCATCAGCAGGCGGCCAATGAGCGCGTCCAGGGCTTTGGGAATGCCATCGACGAGCTCGCTTGGAGGTCGTGGCGTGCTGCGCAGGTGCGCCATCACCATGTCGCGGCTCGACTGTTCGGCGAAGGGAACCTGCTCGGTCAGCAGCTCATACAGCATGCAACCCACGGCATAGAGGTCGGTGCGGGCATCGATCAGCTCGCCCCGGAGTATCTCTGGGGCCATGTACGGGATGGTGCCGGAACCGGATGGCGATTTTTCCAGGACTTCGCGCGACCAGCCGTCCTCGTCTGCCTCCCCGCTGCCGAAACGGGACACGAGTCCAAAGTCGACGATCACCGGCTGGCCGTCGGAGCGCACGAGCACGTTGTCGGGCTTGAGATCCTGATGGACGATTCCCTCACCGTGCAGGTAGGCGAGAGGTTCGCAGAGCCGGCGCACGACGGTGAGCAGGGCGCGCAGGTTGGTCGCCTTGTGCGCGGCGCCCTGTGGAGCTCTGGGATGCCACAGCTTGCGGCAAAATGGCACGAGCCCGACGCCATCGACGAGCTCCAGCGCGCACCACGGCAGGCCGGCGTGGACGCCGTGCGCGACCACGCGGACAATATTGGGGTGGCGCAGGGCCGCGAGCGCCTGGATTTCCCTGCGGATCGCGGGAAGGTGCTGCTCGGTGGGAGCGGCCAGCGTCTTGAGCGCGACGGAAACCCCCGTTTCGACGCTTACGGCCAGGTGCACGACACCCATGGCGCCCTGTCCGAGGGTGCTCAAGAGGCGAAACGGTCCGATTCTCGGTTGGCGAATGGCGTTGCTCATGTCTTGCCCACGCAGCTTAGAAGAGCAGTACCGTATTTCGGACGTGCGCGCTTGGCAATCCCCCTGGTCATCCTGGTCGAGCATGGGCCCTTCCTGCGGCGCACCGCCGGATCAATCGAAGACGCCGGCAAGCATCCACGGTGCCTCCGGTGGGTCCAGGGAGCGAAAGATCAGCAGGCTTCGGTCATTCTCCAGGAGCAGCCGATAGTACTCGCGCGTGTAGGCGCTCTCCTGCCACCATTGCCCTGCTAATCGGAAGGGGCCTTGCCAGGCGCGAATGGCGTGGGGCGGTCCGAAAAACGCAGTGTTCTCGGAAATGCGGATCATGCAGGGCGGCGACACGCGGCGCAGTGGGCCGAGCGACAGCAGTGAACGGAGCGTCTGTGACACGTGTAGATCGCCGAGCGGGGGGCGCATGACGGGAGTGGGAATGGCATGCTCCGCCATCCAGGCGCGCGCGGGATGGCCCTGCAGCGATTCGCTGTGGCTGAAGAGCGGCCGGGACGAGAAGGCGCGGTCGGGCAAGTCGTGGGGGACGAGCACGGGCACTGCGAGCGCCGGCGCTGAAAGCCGGCGCGAAAGTCGGAGCAGCGCGAGCAGGAAAGCGTTGCTACGGCGTGCACCCGAGCGCGCAAACAGCACGCGCTGCCCGGGAGCTTCCTGGGTGATTTCCGTGGCGGCAACCGTGAGGCGTTGAAACCTGGGCACGGAGGCATCCTCATCGGCGCCGGAGCTCCGGGCGAGATCCTCGAGCGCCAGCGTGAACAGCTCGAGGAAGATCGCTGCTTGACGGGTAGCAACCGCTGCGCGCAGGGTCACGGAAAGGGGCGATGATGTCTCCGGGGTCATGGTTGCCACCAACGTATCGACAAGGACGCGCTGGCGACGCAGTCGCCACATGAGCACCGCGGTCTGCCTGCGAAAGGCTTCGATAAGCGAGGCGCGCTCCACCAAGGGGGGCTCGAATTCACCTGAAACGGCGTGCTCATGCGGCATGGGAGTAGGGGAAAGGAGCGCGGAGTCGCTCCCCTGTGCGAGTGCGAGCAACGCGGCGCCGCTTTCCCCGAAGCGCCGGACAACAGCGGCGCGGGGCAGGGCCGCGAAATCACCGGCGGTCCGCAGGCCGAGGTCGCGGAGGATGACGATGAGCTCCGCGCTCGCGGGTAAGAACGGCAAGGGCAAGGACGCGATAAAGGTCGACTCTTCTCCCGGTGGCACCTGCACCACCTCGAAACCGCGGGATTGCGCCCATTGAGCCGCCGCGCGCGCGGCAAACCTCCCACCTGCTGCACCCATGGCGACGTGCTCCCGCCCCTGTGCCCGCAAGCGGTTGCGCACGCGCCGAAGGTACTCGTTCTCACTCGGATGCATGAGTCCCAAACCCACAAGCTGTAGGTAATAGCCGGTCTCCGACTCTTCCACTTCCGGGCAGAGCTCATAAAGCGCCCGCAGCAGGTCCTGACGTTCTTTGGGTGCCAGCGTCCCAAGCTCAGGCAAGAACGCGAATCCGACCCGCTTCATTCTGGTTCCTCCGGGGCCACGGAATGGCTCGCGGACCGGCACCGATCCGCAGATCCGCCGCCGTTCGCACCATGCTTTCGGCGCCACCCGGCGCAATGACGACGAGCACCGCGCGGCTCCGGCGGCAGCTTCGCTGCAGTCGCAACCATGCTGACAAGGGCGGCAGCGACCTGCATTCTCGGACCTGCTGCTCGCCGCTGGTCGCATTGCTCCATCCCAGGTCGAGAACGACGAGCGAAAAGAATGGGAGCAGCACCTCGGCTGCGGTCAAGGCTGCTCGTATCCCCTGCGGGCGGACCCACAACAGCAGCGGCAAACGGACCCCTTGCAAAGCCGCCGAAACCGGGTCGAAGCAGTCGAGAGGGTCGAGCCACGCCACGGGCTCACCGCGCTCCCCCTGTGCCGCGACCAGGCGCATGGCGAGCCACGTTCGCCGCGCCCCCGCCCCGTCCATGAGCTCGACGATGCCATCCCCCGGCCACGCCGCGCTTAGCTCCGGCCATCCCGCCAGCAGCAGTGGGCTCGTGCCCCCCGATTGGCGCCCACGGCATGACAGATTGTCGAAGACCCCCGGAAACCGGCTCCTCACCAGCGCCCGTAGCGCCGTCAATCGCTCCCTGCCGGTGATTTCTGCAGCCACCATCGTTCCTCCTGTCTGCAGGATAAGCGAAAAAAATACGAAAGTCAAGCCGCTGGTGCGACCATTGGGGTATTGGACTATAATCGCGTTCCCGCGACGCTCGGCATCGGACCAACACTGCGGCGCCACGTTCCCCTACTTCTTCTTCGGAGGTCTTCCTCGATGAACCGCTTCAACCTCACCGCGGGCGCGCTGTTAATCGCGCTCCTGATTCTCGCCGGCACCTCGGCATGTGACCGAGGAACGAGCTCCGACACCTCATCATCGGCCGCGAATCCTGCCGCCCCCACTACCGACGACCAGAAGGTGCTCTATGCCCTCGGGGCGACACAAGCACAGTCCATCGATTCCTTTGGCCTGAGCGACGATGAGGTGAAATCCGTATTGCAGGGGTTTACGGACGCCGCTCTGAAGAAGCCGCTCGCGGTCACCGAGCTCAAGGAATACCGACCGAAAATCGCGCAGTTTCATCGCGTGCGGATGGAGAAACGCACCGCGAAGCTGAAAGAAGAGGCGCAGGCCTACCTGACGAAGGCCGCGGCGGAGAGCGGCGCCAAGCAGCTACCCTCCGGCCTGATTTATTCCGAGGTCAAGGCTGGTGAGGGTGCGGCGCCGACTCCCGAGGACACGGTGAAGGTGCACTATCACGGCACGTTGACCGACGGGACCGTATTCGACAGCTCCGTCGATCGCGGAACCCCGGCGGAGTTTCCGCTCAAGGGCGTGATCAAGTGCTGGACGGAAGGGGTGGGCATGATGAAAGTCGGTGGCAAGGCCAAGCTGGTGTGCCCGTCGGATATTGCCTACGGCGACCATGGCCGGCCCCCGGTTATTCCCCCGGCGGCGACCCTCGTATTTGAGGTCGAGCTTCTGGAGATCGTGGCGAAGCCCGAGTCCTGATCTCGGATCGCCGACGCCCGGCGAGGCAAGGTGCCCGCCGGGTGGCTCGGGACCGGCCGCTCTCCGATTACCGAAGTCTCGCCGCGAATCCCCCCGGCTTTAGCCGTGGGGAGACTCAGTCGACTTTCCTGTCCAGCACTGGAGAGTCCGCGGGCGGGTCGGCGATACGGCGCTCGAGCTTGCGGGTCGCCACGCGCGCCAGCGCATAGAAGATGGTGAGGAAAAACGCGAGCTCGAGAACGAAGACACGCCGCGTCCACTTCTGAGTGTCTTGGCTGTCGACGAGAGCCGATTTCGGGATGGATTGGGACGTGACTGCGGCCCGACCCGAAACTGGTTTCGCGCCGTCGATCGTGCGGTGTGCCGCCGTCGGCCGCTCCGCTTCCGATGTCTCCAAACCAGGGCCGCACGCCCACGCCCCGCAGCAGAGAAGCATCCCTACTGTCAGTCGCCGGACACGGCGGGACAGCGCCATTGGCAGTTTCTGTTCACATGCGCTCATGAGACAATCGTGTAGTATAGCGCGACCGCACCACCAATGCGATGCAGCGCAGGCACCCAGGACTGCCGCCCCTGTTGCATTCTGCGCCTCCACAGCGCTACGAAGTCCCGATCCAAAATCGACCCGCACGCCCGCGTCCGGCAACACGGACGCCTCGAGGAGATATCGTGAACGCCTCCGCCGACTGGGATATGACGCCGTATTTTCAGGAGCTCGGAGACTCCGAGTATGACCGCTTTTGGACCGCGATCGAAGACGATCTTCGCCGCCTCATTGCAATGGCGGCGGCGCTGCCGGCTCTGGGCGAACCGGCGCTCGGGAGTTGGAGCCCGTTTCTTGCAGAGCTCCAAGAACTGGCCATGCGCATCGGCCACCTGAGCTCGTACCTCGCCTGCCTGCGCGCCGCCGACGGGACCGATGAGCGGATCGCGGGAGAAGCGGCGCGCTTCGCGATCGTGGAGGCCGAGCACGCCAAGCTGTACGTGCGCCTGCGCGCACGCCTCGCAGCCGCCGGGGACAGCGACTACGAGCAGGTCGTCAGGCATCCCGCGCTGGCCGCGATCGCGGACTGGTTCAGACGCAATCGCCTCGCCGCCCAGTTCAGCATGCCGATCGAACACGAAGACTTGGTCGCGGACCTCGAGGTCGTCGGGCTCACGGCATGGTCCCGTCTGTACGACAAGATCTCGGCGACGTTGACCTTCGCGCTCCAGGTACCGGGCGAAACGGCGCGCGAGGTGCCGATATCCTTGACTACGGCGCTACTTGCAGACAAGGACCCCGCAGTGCGCCGCGCCTCCCTCGCCGGCGCTAACCGCGCCTGGGCGAGCATGGGCGAAAGCGCTGCGGCATGCCTGAACGGCATCGCCGGCGCCCGGCTGCTGCTTCACGAACGCCGCGGCGAGCAGCACTTCCTCGACCCGGCGCTGCGCAGCGCCGGGATCCGCCGCGACACCCTCGATGCGCTGATGGCCGTAGTCCGCGAAGCTCAACCGTTGATGCGCCAGTATCTCAAGGACAAGGCCCGCGTGCTGCGCCTCGCACGCCTTGGCATCCAGGACCTCACGGCCCCGGCAGGGCAGGAGACCCTCGAAAAAGTCCCGTGGGCTGCGGCCACCGACCGGCTCTGCCGCTGTTTTGACAGGTTCGACCCGGAGCTGGGCACTTTCGCTCGTCACGCGATCTCACACCGCTGGATCGACTACCAGCCGCGCCCGCGCAAGCAACCCGGCGCGTTTTGCTCGACCTCGGGGCTGCTCGGGCAGTCACGAGTCTTCATGACTTTCAACGGCAGCACCCCCGACCTCATGACTCTGGCCCATGAGCTGGGTCACGGGTATCATAACTGGCTGCTCCGCGATCGACAGGTATTCGCCCGCCGCTATCCCATCGGCCTCGCGGAGACGGCGTCAACTTTTTGCGAGCAAATTCTCGTGGAGCAGCTACTGGCCGACGCCGAATCGCCTCCCCAGCGACTTCGACTGCTCGACGAGCGATTGCTCGACGCCGTCGTCTTCTTGCTCGGCGTGCCCGCGCGTTTTCACTTCGAGCATGCCTTCTACGAGGCCAGAAAACACGGCGAGGTTTCCGTGTCGCGGCTGCAGGAGCTCGTGCTCAAGGCCCAGGAAGAGGCCTTTGCGGACGCGCTCGACCGCGAACAGCTCGATGCGTGGCTCTGGGCATCAAAGCTCCACTTCTATTTACCGAGCATCAGCTTCTACAACTTCCCATACATCTTCGGCTACCTGCTGACGCGCGGGCTCTTCGCACGGGCGCGCGCAGAAGGCGCGGCGTTTCTGCCCTGCTACCGCGCATTGCTGCGCGACAGCGGCAGCGCCGAGACCGAAGCTGTCGTGCGGCGCCATGTCGGCGCTGACCTCACCCGGCCGGACTTCTGGCGAGCCTCGGTGGCCGAGGTGGCCGCCGAGTGCGAGGCGTTCAGACGCACGTCGGAACAGTGCGCGTGACTACGGCCACGACCAGGCACCTGAAGCCACCGCCTGTTCGACGTCGACGCGACAGCGGCCCCCTCTGCCCCTCCCCGCCTGCGGAGGAGGTGAGGTGGGGGGTCTTCGCAATGCGCTTGGCGAACAGCTTGCAGTCGAACCGGCGGGGGATTCGGGAGGCAGGCGCCGGCTTGGCGCGCCGCGACGAACTGGCTATCTTAATCGCACCAAATCCTGCGGCAGCTCGCCGCCTACCCGGTGTCTGGAGTTTTCCATGTCCAAGAAGTCACGTTCACTTGCCGTCTTGATATTCGCACTCACGCTGGCACTGTCCATCGGCTGCGGTCATTCGGAGGGCGAGCACGAAAAACACTGGGGCTATGCGGACGAGACCGGCCCCGCCCACTGGGGCGAGATGAAGCCGGAGTTTGCGGCGTGCAAGACCGGTACGGCGCAGTCACCCGTGGATCTCACAAACGCCCCCGCAAGTGACCTCCAAGCGCTCGAATTCCGCTACGCCCCAACCCCCGTCGAGATCGCAAACAACGGCCACACCATCCAGGTGAACGTCAAACCCGGGTCGTTTCTGGTGGTCGGAGATCAGAAGTACGAGCTCGTCCAGTTTCACTTTCACAGCCCAAGCGAGCACACCATCGGCGGCAAGTCGTTCGAGATGGCCGCTCACCTCGTCCACAAGAATGCCGAAGGAAAGCTCGCCGTGGTCGGCGTACTGATGTCTGCCGGCGCCGAGAATGCATTCCTCGCGCCGATTTGGGAGCGCCTGCCGAAGGCGGGTGAGACCATCAACGAAGGCGAGCACGCATTCGACCTCTCTACCTTCCTGCCCGCGCACCACGCGCGTTTCGAGTACATGGGCTCGCTGACCACTCCG
Source organism: Candidatus Schekmanbacteria bacterium (assembly GCA_016188575.1). Taxonomy (GTDB): domain Bacteria; phylum CSSED10-310; class JACPHN01; order JACPHN01; family JACPHN01; genus JACPHN01. Next base: position 61,853 of record JACPHN010000075.1, on the reverse strand, counting down.
CCCTGTACGGAAGGTGTCCGCTGGCTGGTCTTGAAGGAGCCGGTGCAGGTTTCGCCAGAGCAGCTCGAAGCGTTTCGCCTGATGTACAACGGCAACGCCCGACCCACGCAACCGCTGCACGAGCGGCAGGTGGCGGCGAGCTAGTCCCGCGGCCGGGCCGGTCTCGCGCAGGGGCGCCGCCGCGGCGAACACCGCGGCAGCGGTCCCCGCCCTGAATCCCGGCGAATCAGCTCGTGGAAACGATCGGACTCGTCGGCTAGCAGGGTCTGACAGCCAACGAAGGTCGGATTGCCGCCACGCTGCCGATCGAGGAGGACACCCGAGCCACGAGGCGTCGCTTCAGCCTCGTCGTCGTCGATACGGCCCTTGTGGTTCGAATCTCACCAGACGGGCGCGGTTCCTTGCGCGCTCCTTTCGATCTCCATGTTCCGATCGCCGCCGGCGTGTGGGAGCTAGCCGGAGCGGCGATCGCTGCCGCCGCCACCGACGTCGATTTCACCTTCCGCGATGCGGCGGAGCACGAGCGGATACGCGCGGTGCTCCAGCGCCTGCGTGCGTGCCGCGAGCGACTCGACCGTGTCGCCGTCCAGGACCGCAATCGCCTCCTGAAACACGATCGGCCCGTGGTCGTACTGCTCGTCGACGAGGTGAATCGTCACGCCTGACGCTTTGGCGCCCGAGGCGAGAACCGCCTCGAAGACCCGGCATCCGTACATCCCCTGGCCGCCAAACTCCGGAAGCAGGGCCGGGTGGATATTCAGGATCGGCTTGCCGAAGCGGGCAATGAAGTAGGGCGAGATGCGCTTGAGGTATCCGGCGAGCGCTATCAGGTCGACGCGGTGCGCGGCGAGCAGCTCCAACATGGCGTCATCGCGTTCGGCCGCAGTGGCGTGGGTCGCACTGGAGATGTGCGCGCAGGGGATTCCGGCCGCGGCCGCGCGCGCGCCGGCGCCCGCATCTGCGCGGCTCACGATCACCAGAGCAACCGCGAAGAACCCTGGCGCACTGCGGGCGGCGTCGACGATGGCGCTCAGATTGGTCCCCGTTCCGGAAGCAAAAACGGCGACGCGAAGCATTTTTCCGGTCACGCGAATCCGACTCGCTCCCCGCCCGGGGGCACTTCGACGATCTCGCCGATGCGAAAGGCCGCGCAATCCGAGACGTCCCGCACGGTCGCCAGCAGGCGATCGGCGGCGTTGGCCTCGACCACCAGAGTGTAGCCGATACCGCAGTTGAACGTGCGCAGCATCTCCCGATCGGAGATGTCGCCGCGCTCCTGAAGCAGGCGAAAGATCGGCGGCAGCGACCAGGCGCGGCGGTCCAGCGCGACGCCCAGCCCCTCCGGCAAGGTGCGGGGGACGTTTTCGAGCAGACCGCCGCCCGTGATGTGAGCCATGGCCCAGATATCAAACTGCGAGCGCACCAGCGCAATCAACTGGGCGTAGATGCGGGTCGGCGCCAGGAGCTCGTCGGCCAGCGGCACGGTCAGCGGCGCCAGGATGGTCCCGCCATCGAGCTCCTCGGGCGGTAATAGACGCCTCACCAGGCTGAAGCCGTTGCTGTGCAGCCCACTCGAGGCCAACCCCACAAGCGCCGCGCCTCGGCAGACGCGGCTACCGTCGACGATCTCGTTCTCCTCGACCAGCCCGACGCCGAACCCCGCGACGTCGTATTCGCCGTCTCCATAGACTCCAGGCATTTCCGCGGTCTCGCCCCCGACGAGGGCGCAGCCCGCCTTCGCGCAGCCGTCCGAAATGCCGTCGACGAGCTCGCGGATGACCGCGGCGTCCAGCCGCCCCATGGCGAGATAGTCGAGAAAAAGAAAGGGCTCGGCGCCGCAGGGCAGCAAGTCATTCACGACCATGGCGACGAGGTCGACGCCGACTCCCCGGTGGCGACCCCACGCCTGCGCGAGCTTGATCTTGGTGCCCACGCCGTCCGTCGAGGATACCAACACAGGACGCCGGTAGCGGTCCACCGGTACCCGGGAGAGCGCGGCGAATCCGCCGATTCCCAGGATCGTCTCGGGCCGCGCGGTCCGCGCCGCGAGCGCGCGAATGTCGCCGACAAGCTCCGCGGCGCCGTCCACGTCCACTCCGGCATCTCTGTAACTCCAGGCGCGTCGATTGGTCATGGGCTCTGACTATAGAGAGGCCGCATGGCCGTGGCAAGCCCATCTCCGCACATCGGCCGGCGGAGCACTCCAGAAACCGCGTCATCCATTCGTCAGCCGGTCCGAAACCCCGCCCCTCAGGGCGGAATCGCCGCGGAACCGAGCGTAGCGAGGTCCAGGGCGGCGCCCGCTGCCTCAGGCGCTGGGAGGGTTCCCGAACCCCGGCCTGAAACGCGTAATGCACATCGTTTGTGATCACCAATACAGAGCTCGTTCCCGTATTCGCGCGCGACAAGTCGCGCGCCTACGCTCTTCGCGAGGCCGTAGCGGCGCGCTTCATCGCGCCGAAATACGGGTGCGGGTGCGACAATGCGCATCGATGGCGCGAGCCACCGCATGCTGGGAGCCGACAGAGGCGGGCACCACGCAGTCCAATCGACTCAGGCGTCAAGAGAGGCTCACGAGCCGTACTCCACAGGGGGCGACCTGTTCGAAAGTGACCTGCGCCGCGGCCACGAGTCGGCGGACGAAGGCCAATCCCTGCGGAGATTCGAAAAATTCGTGTACGCGTGGATCGGCACCGAGACTCCGCTTGCGGGCGAGACCGTGTTGCAACGTCGAACGCGGCACCCCGCTGTGCCGCGCGAGCTGCCGGTGCGAGAGCTCGGGTCGAGCTCATTCGAGGACAACGAGATTCCGCACTGTGGAGAGTCGATCCCATCGCGGTTGTCTCTCTGAGGGTTTCGGCGTAGTACTATCTCCATCGAACATGGCTCGGCTCTGGCGCTGGAGGATGTTCTAACAATTCCAGCATGCCCGCCCGGGCCCTATTTTTTCCGGTGCCGAAGCAGTCTATCTGTTTCCGGAGAAGTGGGCACAAGTTACGCTGATTCTGAGGAGATATCATGATGTTGGAGAACCCCAGATTGGCTTCCTGCCTGCTCGATGATGTCCGGTCCGAGGTGGCGACTGTTCGGACGATTGGTGGGTTCGGCTTCGTTGGCGAGTTGTTTCTGAGGCTGCTCGGAATCGGTGCACCTGCTGGGCAATCGCTGCAGGAAACCCGACACGTCAGGTTTACCAACCTCGCTGCCCTGGCGGGCGGTCTCGCGGTGGCTGTCTTCGTTCCGATCGCGAGTTTCGGCGGCCACGCGGTGCTGGCGAGGATCACGGCTGTTGTATCGCTGCTCTTGTTTGCAACGATCGTTCTGAGTTGGATGCAACGCCATGCTCTGGCGAGGAAATACATAGCGGCTCTTGCTCTGGTGTGGTCGGAAACACTGACTTTCACATTTGGAGGCCAGATACCGATCTATCTGTGGTTCATGGTGGTTGCGTTCGCGTGTGCGCTTTTGTTTCCAAACGAAGAGCAAACGGCTGCGGTGTTGACCATCGCTCTTTGCGCAATCGGTATCGGGGTCTGGCTCTGGGTACGTTCCACTGGCTTCCGCATCGTGGAGTTTTCTTCAACGGTCCGGGTCATCATTGAGTACGCGTCCATTGCAGGCGTATTCTCCTTGGCGGTGACGTGCGCAACCGGCATGCGCCGTCTGGTATCGACTGCCGAGGCCGAGATGCTCCGAGAGCGGGATCGTTCCGAGCGTCTTCTCCTCAACATCCTTCCAGCCTCCATTGCTCACAGACTCAAGCAAGATCACAGCGCGATCGCAGACGGCATTGCTGAAGTCACTGTCCTGTTCGCAGACATTGCTGGCTTCACACCGATGTCGGCACGCCTGAGCGCAGCGGAGGTGGTGGAGCTCCTCAACCGGGTCTTCACGGAGTTCGACGCGCTCGCCGAGAAACATGGGCTCGAGAAAATCAAGACCATTGGCGATGCCTATATGGCCGCTGCGGGGCTTCCGGAGGCGCGTGACGACCATGCCTTCTGTGTTGCCAACATGGCTCTCGACATGATGGCCATCGCGCCGATGCTCGCGTCCGCCGGGGAAAGGCCGTTGGAATTGAGAATTGGTATCAGCACGGGCCCAGTGGTCGCCGGAGTGATCGGGCGCAAGCGATTCATCTACGACCTCTGGGGCGACACCGTCAACATGGCCTCGCGCATGGAGAGTCACGGCAAACCCGGGACGATTCAAGTCACCGAGGCCACTTACGATCGACTCGTTGGCAAGTTCCAACTCGAAGAGCGTGGCGAGATCGACGTGAAGGGCGTCGGTCCGAGACGCACTTGGTACCTCGTCAGCAGGACCGGAGACGACACCAAAGGTGATCCTGACGGCTCCGAGCGAGGTTCTCCACTGCGGATTCCCGATTCTCGATGACCTTGCGGTTCGTGCTCCGGCCGATGCCAAGCCGTTATCTGATTCGCATTGCGCTGCCTGAGTAGAGCTTGAGCATGGGCCTTGTCCACAAGGTCTGAGCATTCGCGAGGAACTGGCGTCAACACCGGGGAAGCCTTGCCTCGCGCCTGCCCGCCAGCTTGACGACGAATGGCTCAGAAGCGAGCGCCAACGCCTGGTCATCCGCATCGTGCTGCCCCCGGCATTCGCGGCGCCGCTCCCATTGCGGCGCTTGCGATCACAGAGTGACGGCGAAGCGCAGTGAAAAGCTGAAACCGCCGACTTCGTCCTCATCGTGGTAGGGAGCCGTACTGCCTTCATCCCCCTCCAGAGAGTGCGGAACGAACGCATGAGCAAGCTCTCCGAGCAGCACTACGAGGTGATGAGCGCGCACGGCGAGGCCGCTGACCACATGCGCACCGAGGCTGGTCGAGCCTGCCGTCCGACCGGTCGTGACGATCTTCTCCCGCACGCGCCACCAGCCCGGCCGCCGCCAAGATACGGCGACACGCGCCGGTCGCGAAGGAAACGTCGGTCGCGGTCACCATGATTGGCGTGATGGTGGTCCCGGGCGCGCCCCGTCTTTACGAGCTCGCCATCGACATCGAGGGAGGGTCTACCGAGCCGCGAACCAACAGAGGGAGTCATGCGAGCTTCCGGAGCTGGGATGAGTGGGCCGTCAGGAAAGATGACGCCGAGCGGTCGCTCGCTGAAAGCAAGTGCCCGCCGGCAGCCGAGCGGCAGCGACGGAAAGCAATGCGAGCAGGATCGCCAGTGCCGGCGCGCGATCCGCGGCGACGCCACCGGGAGTCACCTCGGACAGGCAGTCGAGACTGTCCCGAAACGCACCCATCACGCTCAGCGACGGCTGGCAAAATTTATTGCGCGGATCCGAGCCGAGATAGGAGCACATCGTGTAGCTCGGCGGACCGCAGCAACCCGCGAAAAAGTTGTCCGCCAGTGAATCGTCGCAGTGCTCCGCCCTCCAACTGTGCCCGAGCTCGTGGGCCGTCAAGGACTGCCGCAGCGCCAGGACGGTCTCCGTCCCGTTCCCGGAGAATCCGTAGCCGCGATACGGGTCGCAGACGGAACCCAGGTATGCCAACCCGGCCGGTGCCTGGTAGCCGAGGTTCTTGCCAGTGAACAGATGCGCCACGTCGCGAGGCAACGCCACCTGGTTCGTCCGCCATTCCCGCATGAATTCCTCCATCAGGTTGTCCGCATTGACCCACCCGGCGGCATGTTGGTCCGGGTCGCGGTACGGATCGGGTTCGACCGTCCGAATGATGCTGGCGCTGATTCGGTAGGTGATGCCGAGCTCGCGCTCGTATTGGTCGGTAACCAGGTTGAGGATCTGTTCCATGTTTTCGAGGGTTGCTTGTGGGTCGGAGCCGTCGAGCTGGAAGCGCTCGAAGTCGGCGTCCAGAGCGATCTCGGCCAGCACGACAGCAACCCTGCGAACGGGCGCGGGTGCGTCGGCAGGCAGGTCGGCAGTTTCGACCATCGAGCGCCTGGTTCCGCATCTCAGCGGGGCGGCCGCGACATCCAGTGGCCGGTAGACCACATGAGCCTCGGGCGAAGCCTGCGGCAGGTACCGGCGAAGCGGCTCGACGTACCACGCGCCACCGTTGGCGCGCACGAGGCCCGCAAAGCCATGGCCGGTGATCGATCCCCGCACCGAGCTGGCCGGGTTACCGGCGACACTACCCCGAACCGTGCGCGGAGGAGGCGGCTCCTGGAGCTCGACTCCGCCGGCCCCAGCAACGAGAAGCCGAAACCCGGTAGCCCGCAAGTCCACGGGCTCGAGCAACAAGGTCACGGGCGATCCGGCCAGGACGAGCTGAGCTCGCCCCCTCCCAGACTTCTCTACTGCAAGCTGCAGCTCGGTTTCGGTGTAGGCAGCCAGTCCCGCCAGGTCCGGTTTCCTCGCGGCCGCCGGAAGGGTGAAGATCACGGTCAGACACGCCGCACCGGCCAGGTGCCTGAGCAGTCTGGGCAAGATTCTGGACATGGAAAGCATCGCCACGCCTCCGCGCCTACGGCGCTATCATGCTAGCACGGATTCCAATCCCGCGCTCACTCGCCCTGTGCCGCGGCAAAGCAGCTCCATATCGAGCTACGCGAGGCCGAGCCGACGCCGGCTGAGGCGCTGCGCGCGCGCCGCTCTGTCGATCTCCCGCCGGCTCAGGATGCCGCCGCGCAGCAGACATTGCCGAGCGGTACTATACTACTTTCGGGCCCAGCCACTGACCCGGCTCCCCGTTAGACGCCCGAGAGCACCCATGATGGCAGCACGAACCGTTGAACCCGGAACCCCCTTCTATGCGTCGCACCTCTCCCCGCATGATGGAGGCATTGTGTCACTACGAATTCTGAACGCATCGCTTCTCCTCGCCTGGTGTTTTGGCTGCCTCGATTCGGGCCGCTTTCCCCAGCCAACTCTTTCCCAGCAGCTCCCGTCAGGCAGATCTGTCAAGGTAACTTCATGCCAGCTCGTGTGGGGCGTCGAGCACGGCGAACGACATGCCAATCAGGATGCCTTCGCTCTCGAGTACGTCACCGCGGTCTCAGCAGCGGCATCAAAGGAGCTCGATCAGGAGGCTCTCGAGGTGTTCGAGCTTATCCGGCCAGTTTCCGAGCAATGGGGCTTCTCCACTGCATATGTCTCCGCATTCGCCTCGGCGGAACGTAGCGGGAAGTACGAGATCTTCGCGTTTTCCCGCTCGGCCGACGGCCGTTGGTCCTGCAAGCGTAGCTCGGCGAAGGTCTTCAACACCGATTCAGGTCACAAGCCGGGGCGCTCCTGAAGCGCAGGGGCGTCCGGCGTCTAATCCGTCGTTGCCGCGGACTCCTTCGCGAACAGGGCCAAAGGAGCTCGATTCTCGTATTGACTTCCATCATCATCGATGCTAAGATCTACACGATTATACGGTCTGCGCAAGTACAAAAAGAAAATCGCTCAATTGGCGACAGAAAAAGATCTACAGAATCATGCTGACAAGGACCTCGCAAGCGAATAAGGCAAAGAGTCGGCCCACGCGCACGATCCGCCGCATCAGCTTGCCGCCGAACCGTGGCAAATGGGACGAGTTGGACGCGACTGCCAAAGCGTACGCTCGCGAGAAAGATCGGCATCTTCTCGATTTGGCCAACGCGACGCTTTGGGGCCGAGATGTCGACTTCGCTCGCCGTTCGCAACGCTTGGCTTGAGATTGGCTACGTCAGTTTGAACAGCCTCCAGGCGCGCCAGTGGAAAAGCGCGCTCAAGGAAGCCTTTGACACAGTTGACCGGCAATGGGCATCCTTGGCGGAACGCGTCCGCAGCCTTGTCAATCGTTGGTTTCGCGTCTTGAGTTTGGAGTTTCGAGCTCGAAGAGGGTGAGCTCTTCAACTCGAAACTCGAAACTCGAAACTCGAAACTCGAAACTAGAAACCCGAAACTCAAAGCAGAAGGAACGGTGGTGTGAACCCGAACGGCGTTACGCGTTCTGGTTGCTCGCCGATGCCCATCGCATGGCCGCAAGGTGATCCGTGGGAGGGCCGCCGAAAGGGGCCCGGCTGCACCCCGGGTCGGGGAAATCGCCGGGGAAAGGCCATGATCAGCCTTGATCAGGTTTCAGGAAACAGACACAGCGCTTGCAGCCAGAAACGGAATTCAGTGCCGCTGAGGTAGTGGTTGTTCACGGCGACGCCATCGACGTTCTCGAGCGTGTCGTCGAGGACGAGTCGGTGCACCTCGTCTTCGCAGATCCTCCGTACAACATCGGCAAGAGCTTCGGTGAGTTTCGGGACAAGTGGCCTGCGGACAAGGCGTACGCCGAGTGGTGCTACCAGTGGCTTGATATCTGCCTTCGGAAGCTCGCTGACGACGGCAGTTTGTACGTCATGACCAGTACGCAAGCGATGCCGTACCTCGATCTCTGGCTGCGCGACCGCTGCTCGGTTCAGTCTCGTATTGTCTGGCACTACGACAGCTCTGGCGTCCAGGCCAGGCGATACTTTGGGTCGTGATCGACTATCGGAAGCTGGAGCCAACTGCCTATAACGCCACGAAAGTGCCGGGGAACGTATGGTATTTCCCCCGCGTGCGATACAGGATGGATGAGTACGAGGAGCATCCGTCGCAAAAGCCAGAGGCACTTCTTGACCGTATCATCCGGGCGAGTAGCAACCCCGGCGACCTCGTTCTCGACCCCTTTGCAGGTACCTTTACTACCGGCGCAGTTGCGAAGCGCCTCGGTCGGCGCTTTGTCGGGATTGAGCGCGAGCGTAAGTACATCAAGATCGGAGTTCGCCGCCTCAAGCTCCGGCGGGAGCTTGACGGTGAGCTGCTCGCAGCACCGGAGAAATCCCACGTTCGCCGAAACGGCCCGAGCGCCGCCCGTGCGGAAGCCGACGGCGGGCCGAGGGATGGTGATGCGGGAGCAAGCTGACGGGACGTGGTGGCGGGCTCCTGGCGCCCGCAACTCACGCCCACTCGACCGTCACCTGGAAGCCGTCGGGGGGCAGGGTCTCGCCGTAGAGGTCGAGCGGGCGGCGCGAGGCCAGCGCGAGCAGGACCTCGAAACCGAGAAGCTGTAGCGCCTGCCAGGTCGGATTGAGGAAGAGGCCGGCTCCCGAGCAGGTTACAGTGGCGTGTTTGCCGTCGACCGCGCCGGCGGCGACGCCGACATCGTACAGGTGGGGGTGGATCTTGCCGGCGTGGTGAAAGAAGGGTGACGGGCCAACCGCCTTCACGGCGGCGCGCAGCAGTCGCCCACCGCTCCGTTCGACATCGGCGTGGAACAGCTCGCGCGCGGTCCGCCAGTCATCGCCGAGGAAGCGGTCCAGGACGATGTCGACGAGCCGTACCTGTAGCGCCGCCGGCACCCACTCGCCGAGCGTGGGCGCATCGGGCAGGCCGCTGCCTGCGACCCCGAGATCCTGGCGAATCAGCGGCACGGCGCCGGGTCCCCACCGCCGGGTGCAGTGCAGCGCCCAGTGCTGCATCAGGCTGCCGCGGCAGTTTCCTGTGAGCGCGAGCACTTGTGCCGCCGGCCAGCGCGGGAGCGCGGCGAGATCCTCGAGGCGTAGGCGGGAAGCGCTCACAGCGCGCGGCGTCCGCTACCGGTGCCGCTCACGACAGCGCCGCCGGCAAGTCGCCGCGCTGGCGCAGCCAGCGGCGCAGGCCATCGGGCAGGAACCGCGGCAGGTCGCCGCGGAACAGCGCCGTGCCTCGCTCGAAAGCATCCACCGCGGACTCGAACCGGCGCACGTCCTGCGCCAGCTCGCTGGCGTCGCTCAGCGGAATCTCGGCCACCTTGGCGCGCACGTGCGCGAGCATCTGCAGCGCGGACTTCCCGCACGCCATCCACAGGTGACCGAGCTCGCAGTGGTAGGGAATCAGGCTCGGGGCATCGGAAACCGCCGGCAACAGCCGCGCGGCGCGCTTGAGGTAGCGCTCGGCACCGGGGAAATTGCCGTACGCCAGCCGTTCGATGTGCGCGAGGTCGGCGAGTGCCACGAGCTCGACGCGGGGATTGCCCATTTCCCGAAATACCTCCAGAGAGCGCCTCAGGACGGTTCGCGCCTCCTCGACGCGACCCAGGCCGAGGTGATTGGAGGCGATGCAGAACAGCGTGATGCCTTCCCACGGCCGATTGCCGACTTCTTCGTGGGTCAACAGCGCCCGTAGCAAGAGGTCGTGGGCCTGGGCGAGATGGCCTTCGCTCCGCCGATCCATCGCCAGGTTGAGCATCGTGATGCCCTCGGCGCGCGTATCTCGGACTTCACGATGAATCGCCAGCGCCTCCTCGTTGAGCGTGATGGCGCGGGCGGTTTCGCCGTGCTCCGAGTAGGTAATGGCGAGGTTGGCGAGCGCGACGCCCTCGGCGCGCCGGTCCCCGGTTTCGCGGAACATGTCGAGAGCGCTCTGGTATCGCTCGCGAGCCTCTTCGGTATGGCCCTGGACGCCGGCAATGGCACCGAGAGTGCTCAGCGAGAAGCCCTCTGACAGGCGGTCGCCGAGCACCCGATGGATCGCCAGCGCCTGACGCGCCAGACGTTCCGCATCGCCGAGCTGCCCCGCCAGGTAGCTCGCGCCGGCGAGGCCCTGCAGGCTGACGCCTTCGCCGGCGCGGTCGCCCAGGGTGCGCGCTTCCTGCAACGCGATCCGATGCTGGTCCATCGCTTCGGGAAACCGCCCCTGAATGCAAAGGACGTTTTTCCCGTATTCGTTGCGGGCGGTTACCGAGTCGCTCGAGGGTTCTCCCACCAGCTCGAGGAAAGCGCGATACATCCGCTCGGACTCCACGTGGGCGTAGCTTCGCGCGGCTTCGCGTGCGGCCTCGAGATAGTGGCTGCGCGCCAGGTCCAGGACTCCGGCCTTCTCCCAGTGATACGCCAACTGGCCGACGTATTCTTCGTTGCGCGGTCCGAAGAGGCGCTCGATGGCGCGCGCGGTGGCCTTGTGGAGCTTGCGCAGCAGGGGTTCTGGAATCGCGGCGTAGGCCGCTTCGCGGATCTTGTCGTGGGCAAAGCGGATGCGCCCGGAGCCGGTCTGGCGAAAGACGTGGTGGCGGACCAGCTCGTCCGCCAGCTCCATGAGCTCCTCCTCATCCATGGAAGCGATGTGGGAGAGCAGCGCGAGCGACGTTTCCCGCCCGGCCACGGCGGCAATGTAGGCCATCATCAGCGCGCGCTCGGGAAGCGCGTTGAGGCGCTGTTGCACCAGTTCCTGCATGGATCTGGGGACCGGCAGCGAGGAGTACACCACCGAATCGTCGAAGCCGCCTTCGCCGGCGACGACGTGCCATCTGCCCTGCGCGTCGCGCATCAGCACGCCCTCATTCATCGCCGACTGCATGTATTCGGCGACGAAGAACGGGTTGCCCTCCGAGTGGGCGTAGAGAAAATCGACGAATCCTTGGGGGGGCGTCGCGAGCGAAAGCATGTCACCGACCATCTGCCCGACGTCGCGGGACGAGAGCCGGTCCAACTCCATGACCTCCAGGCCGGGGGACTCGAGAAAATCGCGCACCAGACCGGCGACCTCCTCGGTGCGATAGGTAACGACAAAAAGGAGTCGGCTCCGGGAAAAGCATCCGGATCGCTGAACGTGGTTGACAAAGCGGAGCGTGAGGTCGTCGGCCCACTGCAGGTCGTCAAGAATGATGACCAGGGGGGCGTGCTGAGCGAGGGCCGCGAAGGTGTCGGCGAGCGCCGTGAGGACACGGTGGCGCGCCGCGGGAGGCGGCAGGTCGGCGGGGTCGGGGTGGTGATCTTGCCCGGGTAGGCCGTTGAGAGCGGGTTCGTACGGTGCGAGGATCTTGCCGCGGCGGCCGAGCAGGCGCTCGGTTTCCCCGAGGCCGTGCTCGCGGCAGCGGTCGGCGACGGCGCGCAGAGCGCGGCGCAACGCTTCCAGCGGGCGGCCGCCGCCGGTCTGTTCGGCGAGCTCCTTGACGGATATCGGGAAACACTCCCCTGTGAGGACTTGCACCTGGTGTGCCTGGGCTTCGCGGGCAAACTCGATGCCGAGGCGGGTTTTCCCGACGCCGCTTTCGCCCGCCACCGCCACCACGCGACCACGCCCCGCGGTGATGTCGACGAGGAGACGTTCAAAGGTGCTCAGGGCAGCGGCCCGACCGACCAGAGCCGGCCGGTACAGATACGGGCGGATCGGCGGCACCGTAGCGGTGTCCCAATCAGCGGCCCCGAGAGCGTTGAACGCGGCCGCGACGTCGGAAGCATAGCCGGTGCGCTGGCGAGGCTCCTTGCGCAACAGACTCATGATCAGGTCATCGAGCTCGCGCGGCAGGGCAGGGGAAAGCCGGGAGGGGAGCTGGGGTCGTTCTTCGAGGTGCCCGCGAATGATCTCCGCGACCGAGTCGCCGGAAAACGGGAGGCGTCCGGTCAAGAGCTCATAGAACATGCAGCCGAGCGAGTAGAGGTCGCTGCGGGCGTCGAGCATCTCGCCGCGCATGTGCTCGGGCGCCATGTACTGCAGGGTACCGCCGGCTTCGATGACGCCGGACAGCGATTCGCGGGTGTCAGCCCCGGCGAACTCGACGCGCAGTCCGAAGTCGACGAGCACCGGGCGGTCGTCCTTGGCAACCAGGATGTTGTCCGGTTTCAGGTCGCGATGAATGAGGCCTTCGCCGTGGATGTAGGCGAGTGCGGAGCTGGCGCGGCGGAAGACGCTCAAGAGGCGCAGGAGCCCTCCATTATTGGGCGCCGGCGATGCGGGGCTCCAGGCGGCGCGCGCGAACTCGCGCAAGGTCATTCCCTGGATGAGCTCCATGGCGTACCAGGGCATGCCGTTCTCGGTGCCGGAGTCCAGGATGCGCACGATGCCGGGATGGCGGAGGCGCGCGAGGGCCTGAATCTCGCGGCGCAGCATCGGGAGAATTCCTTGGCGCGGGACGTGCACGGTCTTGAGCGCGGCCTCCAGGCCCGACTGCACGTGTTGGGCACGGTAGACGGCGCCCATCGCGCCCATACCGACGGCTTCTTGAATCCTGTAAGGGCCTATCTGCTCGGGCAGAGCCGACACCCCGTGGTACCCTCACCACAAACGTGTATTTCACGCGACTTCAAGCGCGGGGAGAGGACCGCGGAGCCAGGCCCCGGCGTCCACGGCGGGGGGGCTGTGGTCTGGCGCGGGAACCATGGCGCCGCGATCAACGGCTGACGCTACCACTGCCGTTCAAAGTGCGCAAGCGGCATTTCGTATGGCGGGTTTCCGCCATCCGCGGTATGCTTTGGACGTGGTGCGCAGGAGCAGGAAGTCGCGGGGCTGACGCATTCTTGCGACCGCAGGGTAGACGACGATCGGCAGATGGCGGAAAAGCGCCATCTGCAGGCCGAATTTCGGCGGGAAGCCGCCAGGCAGAAGAGTAACGACCGTTGAGAAACGATGATCTGATCACATCGCGCGCCGCGCCGCCGATGGCACGCCCATTGCAACATATGCTGACATTACTCGCGAATCAAAACGGAGGCCGGCCGCGCCGGTCATCGAAAATCTGTTTCGCAGGGAGTCGAACCAGGGCGAGATTGATAATAGAGAGCGCCCCCTCGACGGCATTTGGAGGTTACTCCAGCCTTTCGGCGGTCCTTACATCACCACGAGCACACCGGAATGACCGGGTTGAAGGGGGCGCGACCTACGCCCCCTTCGCTTTTAACCGCCTCCCCCCGCGCGACTCCAGTGCTGTCCACGACCAGCCGATAAGCCAGTGGGCATCCCACGGCGCCCGTGACTCCCACGGCTCGCCCTCCGCCCACCCGCGCCACCAACGATGACTTCTTCAGCCACCGCCACGCCACCTCGTCTCGTGCTCATCGCCGACGACGATGATGTCCTCACCGAGCTCATTCAGGAAATCCTCCACGAAGCTCACTTCCGCACTGCCACCGTCGGCAGTGGCGCACTGCTCGAGCACGCGCTGAGAAAAAACGCTCCCGACGTCCTGCTGCTCGATTACTACTTCCCGCCCTCAAACGGCCTCGAGCTGCTGCGCGAGGTCCGCCGCAGCTATCCGGACCTTCCCGTCATCATCCTCACCGCCGGCACCAGCGAACGCATTTCGGTCGAGCTGATGAAGCACGGCGCCGACGACTACCTGCTCAAACACGCCGTGATGCAGGACCTCGTCGGCACTGTCGAAAACGTCTTGAAAGCCTCGCGCCGCGCCCGCCGCGACGAGCTCTTCGATCTCATGGTCCGCATGGACAACCAGCCCGTCACGGCGCTGCGCACCCTGCCGCTCTCGTGGCTGTTCGGCTCGAGCGAGGCCATGCACCAGATCATCGGGCAAATCGAGGCGGTCGCCGAGCTTCCCACGCGGGTACTCATCCTCGGCGAAACCGGCACCGGCAAGGAGCTCCTCGCGAAGGTCCTCCACTATCGCTCCGAGCGCTTCGACCAGAACTTCATCCCGGTCAACTGCGCCGCGATTCCCGAGGCACTGCTCGAAAGCGAGCTCTTCGGCTACGAGCGCGGCGCGTTCACCGGCGCCGTCGAACCTCACGACGGCCTGTTCAAGGCCGCCGACGGTGGCACCGTCCTGCTTGACGAAGTCAGCGAAATGCCCATGCTCATGCAGGCCAAGCTGCTCCGCGTCCTACAGGAAGGGGAAATCCGCCGCGTCGGCGGGCGACTCACCACGCGCGTTGACGTGCGCGTCGTCGCCGCCAGCAACCGAAACCTCAAGGAATGCGTCGACAAAGGCGAATTCCGCCGCGATCTCTACTTCAGGCTCAACGTCGTCACCATCCACTTGCCTCCCCTGCGCGACCGCCTCGATGACTTGCCCCACCTCGCCGACTACTTCGTGCGCAAGTTCGCGGTCAAGTTCAGCAAGGAGATCCGCGAGATCGAACCCGACGTCTTTGGCCGACTCACGCGCTATTCCTGGCCCGGCAATATCCGGGAGCTCGAGCACGCCATCGAGAAAGCGGTCATCTTCGCCAAGCCGCCGGCCCTGCGCCTCGACGACATCGGGTTCCTCGACGAGCGGCTCCGTTCCGCCCCCATCCGCACCCGCCTCACCGACAAGCCTTTCTTTGAAGCGCGCGAGGAGTTCGAACGGGACTACATCAGCCGCCTCCTGCAGCGAACCAAAGGAAACCTCTCCGAGGCCTCGCGCATCGCCGAGCTCGGGCGTACGACGCTGCGCGAGAAGGCGCAGAAGCTCGGCCTGCTGTAGCCTGAAGCCACCGCCCATGTGCCGTCGGCGCAATAATACCCCCCTCCGTCGCTCCCCGCGGGCGAGGGGAGGCGAGATGGGGGCTCTTCGCGATGCGCTTTCCGCTCAGCTTGCACGCGAACAGGCGGGGGTTTTGGGGAGCGCCCGTACTTGACCGGCGGGCGCGGTTATCCTAAAGTGGCCATCATGAACCGCCGAATACGTGAGCTGAGCGCCACCCACCCCGCACGACTCGCGGCGGTGGTCGTGGCTGTCCTGCTGGGAGTGGAAGCCTTCGGGTGCGCCGACAGCGCCACCCAGGACACTCCAAAAGGAGATTCCGGCAGCCCGGGTGTCGCTGCCGAGATCGACCAGATCGCCGTCGGCGCGCTGCGCGAGTTGCTCGCATCTGCACGCGGCCACGTGCTCGTCGTGAATGTCTGGGCAACGTGGTGTGTGCCCTGCCGCAGCGAGTATCCAGAGCTGGTGCGCCTACATCGCGACTACGCGGCGCGCGGTCTCCACGTACTCGGCATCTCGGTCGATAACCCCGGGGAAAAGGACAGGGAGGTCAAGAAGTTCTTGGTGGAGCTTCGACCGGCGTTTCGCAACGTGCTCGTCGACTGGACCGAGAATCCCGAAGCGTTCATGGAGTTTTTCGACAGCGAGTGGGGCGGTGAGCTGCCGGCCACGTTCGTCTTCAACGCCGCCGGGAAGCGGGTCCTGACACTCCTCAACAAGCAGGAGCTCGCCTCGTTCGTCGCCGCCGTCGAGCCGCTCATGGCGCCGGCCGAGCCGTAGGATACTGCGGTGGAGCACAACAGCCCGCGAGGATACGCGGTTCTGTCAACCGCGGGCGCAATCATCGCCGCCGTCGGGTTGTATGTCGCGCCGGCGGCGCCACCCGCGCGCCCTGCGGGCGCTGTCGCCTTCGTCAATGGCGCACCCATTCTCCGCGGGGAGTACGACCGCGCCGTCGCGGCCGTTGCCGAGGATGTCGGACACCCCCTGCCCGAAGCCTCGCGGCGCCGCGTCCTCGGTCGCCTGATCGAGGAGCAGCTTCTCATCCAGCGGGCGCTGGACCTCGGGTTGCCGGTAAAGGACCGCAGAGTGCGGAGCGCGCTGAGCGGGGCGATGATCCAGACGATCATCGACAGCGCAAAAACCACGTTCAATTCCTCCGAGGACGCGCTGCGCTCCTTCTACGAGACGCACAGCGCCTACTTCGCCCCGCCGCGCCGAATCCAGGTCGAGGCCTTTTTCTTTCGCGCCGTTCCGGGAGGCAGCGCGGCGCTAACGCGTGCCGAGGAGGCGCGGTCACTGCTCGCGGACGGCGCCGCCGCCGCCGAGGTTGCGGCGTTGGCGGATGCGAGCCCGGCTCCGCCGCCGGCAACCTCGCTCTCCCCCGCGCAGCTCGCCGCCTATCTCGGCGCACCGGCCACTGCCGAGATCCTGCGGCTGGCGGCGGGAGAAGTTTCGCCGCCGCTGCTCGTCGCTGGAGGTCTGGAGGTCGTGCGCGTGGTGTCGCGCGAGACTGACTCGCCGCCGGCGTTTTCCGAGATGGTCGCGGTAGTCAGCGCCGAGGCGCGCAAGCGCCACGCCGACGACGCGTTGCGCGCGTACCTGGACGACCTGCGCGCAGAGGCTCGTGTCGAGCTTGTGGATGAACCGTGATGGTGTCGCTGCGAGCTGACAACCGGCGCCGCGTCGATCCTGCGGCCGCCGGCGCGGGACTCGCCCTGGCGGCGGTGGCGGTGGCGGTGGCGCTGGCGCTCGTGGCCACGCCCGGCGGGGCGCACGTCCGGTCGGCATCATCGTCGTCATGGACAATCGACAACAACGGCATGATAGACGCCACCGTTCGCCTGGCGCTGCGCGACCTGGCGCGCCTGGGTGAGGAAAAGGGGTGGCCGGCACACGAAGCCGCGCCGGTTGCGGCTTACCTGACCGCGGCTTTCGCGATCGGCTCCGCGGCGACGCCATGCCCAATCGCCAGGCCGGTGGAACAACTGGCGGATGGCCGCGACGGGTGGGCCGGCTATCGTCTGAGCTTCGACTGCTCGCACTCCCGGGTGCCGCTCGTGCTCCGCAGCGACCTGCTCCTGGACGTCATGCCGTCGCACGTCCATTTCGCCACGTTCCGCGCGGCAGACGGAGGTCGAGCGGTAGAGAAAGTCCTGACGGACGGAGATCGGACCTGGCGCTGGCCGATCGCTGGCGAAGACGAAAGACCGGCGGTCCGCGAATCAGTGCGCCGGGCGCTGCTGGAAACCCTGGCAGCGCCGTCCCTGATCCTGTTTGTCGCGCTGATCGTGTCTTCGCCGTCGGGCCGCGCTGACGAGGCCGGCAGCCGCGGGCGCGCGCTCTGGTTAGCAGCGGCGTTTGCGATGGGGGGAATGCTGAAGAGCGGGTTGGTATTGGGCCTGGCGGCGCGGCCCGGCGCGGGGCCGGCGTTGGGATCGGTCGCGCTGTTGTGCGCCACCGCAGCCACCGGTGCCGCGCGGGATGCGGGGTCGCGCGGTGGGTACGCGATCGCCTGTGCGGCGCTTGGTGCGGTCGCCGCGGCGGGGGCGCTGGCGAGGGGTGACGCGGGCGTTGTGGTGGCGCTGCTCGGCGCTGCGCTGGCGGGCGCGGGATGGATTTTGGCCGGTGTCGAGCTCCCCGCGTTGTGGGTGTTCGGACTTGCTGCCGGCAGCACCGCGACCGCGGCCGGCACCGAAGGCGGCGCCGCATGGGCGGCGGCGTGTGGCGGCAGCCTCGGCATCCTGGCGCTTGCCGCCCTGGCGGGCCTGGCCGCGGCGAATGTGGAGCGGCGGACCGAGCGACAGCGTCACGCGTGTCGCCGGGCACTGGCTACCGCGGGCGCTGCCTATGGCGGCTTGTTGCTGGCGCGCTCCGCGCTCGGCGCAGGATGAGAGCGATCCCTTCGACCCGCCTCCACTCCTGCTCCCGCCTTCTTCGACCGCGTGGTGGTCTCAACCATCTCGTTTCTCGAGCTCCTCGCCTGCAGGGGTCGTCGGCGCTAACGACGCTTTGAGGACGCCTGCCACTTCATGATGACGGCAGCACGTCATCCAGTGAGCGAGCAACCACGTACTTCGCCGGCGTCTCCACCATCTCGAGCGCCGTGAAGTGAGCCTTGCCACAGGCGATCTTCGCGCCCTCCTTGACACGCAGATCATCGGCGAAGCGACTCGCCTTGGTCTCCACCACGAGATACAGCCTTTCCGCCCCCTCCTTCTCGACCAGTACCGCCCAGTCGGGGTTGTAAGCTCCAAGCGGCGTCGGGACCTCAAACCACCCCGGCAGCTTGGCGTAGATCCTGATCGCGTCGTTCTTCTCGAGCGCGTCGGCGAAGGCAGCTTCGGTATCCGAGTCGTAGACGACATGCTCGTACAGCGACTTCTTCGTGTCCGAGACCATCTTCTTCAGGTAGCCGGTCAATTCCTTCTGCTCGAAGAGCTCCTGCGCGAAGTAGTGCTCGTCGCCGAGTCGCTGGTACTTGATGCCGTCCACCACGGCCAGGCGCTTCGAACGGTTGATGGCCTCCGCCGCGAGCTCGATGAACGCCTGCGGGTTCCGCTTGAAGTCGTCCAGGCGGCCGCTCTCGTCGAGCACGCGGTAGATCGTCCGCCGCGTGAGCTGGGTGCGATCGACGAGATCGGTGAGCAAATCCGGCAGCTCGATGTCGGACTCGTTCAAAACGACCGTCTGCGCTCCTTCGCGCTCGGTTGCCTCGACGCCGGCCTTGCCGATCGTGAGATCGGCCTTGCGCCACTGTAACCGCGTCCTCGGCACCGGCGGGGCATCACGGAGCGCTCGCACGCAGTTCTCGACGAGCTTCTCGTTGTCGAAGCACACGCGGTAGGTGGTCTTGTGCTTGATGCGGTCCCAGAGAGCCTTGAACTCCGGGCTGTGAAGCACCGCCTGGCGCGGCCGCACCTGGCGGCGTTCATCGGCGTTCTTGATCTCCAGCCGGCCGGCGAGCTTCCGCAGGATCTCGGCGATCTGTCCGGCGTGCGGCGCCAAGGGCTCCGGAATCTCGAGCGTACCGTCCTTCAGGGCCGCGCGCAGGGTGTCCAGTACCCTCCCCTTTGGATCGATGTAGGCCTTCGCCTCGAGGTGCTTCCAGAGTGCCTCCGACTGCTCCAGTCCGAGCGGCGATACGCTCCCGTCCGGGGCCGTTACGCTCACGGCGGCGAACTGGTGCCGCTCCACGATACCGAAACGGATGCCGGTCTCGGTTTCGATCTCCTTCTGGAGGCTCGCCGCGAACTCCTCGTAGCTCTCGTTGGCTACCACGGTCAGCGTGTTCACCTCGAATCCGCGCACGCGCTGGCCCGCCTGGTCGACGCAGAGGCGCAGTCCGCGCCCGATCGTCTGGCGCCGCTCGCGCTCGGTGCGGATGTTCCGGAGCGTGCAGATCTGAAAGACGTTCGGATTGTCCCAGCCTTCCCGGAGCGCCGAGTGGGAGAAGATGAACGAGAGCCGCGTGTCGAAGCTCAGCAGCTTCTCCTTCTCTTTCATGATCAGGTTGTAGGCGCGCTCGGCGGCCTCGCGGTTGGCCTGGTTGTTCTCCGCGGTATCGGTTCCAGCCTCCCTTCCGGTCGACGGAGAAGTAACCGTTGTGCACGTCCTCTGCGGCCCGGCCGAGGTCCATGTCCGCGAACAGCGACCGGTAGTCCGGATGGCTGGCGAGCCGCCGGAACTCCTCCTCGAACATGAGCGCGTAGTCTCCCTTCGCGGCATTGCCGTCGGCGTCGTGCTTCCGGTAGCGCGCCACCTCGTCGACGAAGAAGAGCGAAAGGACCTTGATCCCCTGCGACCGCAGGCGCTTTTCCTTGTCGAAATGCTCCCTGATCGTGCGGCGGACCATCTCGCGTTGAACCGCGAGCGCGTCCACGTCGCCCCGCGCCTGCCCGGGGCGCAGATACTCCTCGCCGCCTGGCACGCGCAGCTCCATGAACTTGTTGGCGTTCTCGACGCGGATCTCCCCGATCCGGCATCCGGCATTGATGGCCCGGCCCGTGGTCTGCTCCAGGTTGTCGCCGTCCTGTACGGTCTGCTCCTGGCGCCGCACGCTGCCGCCGGCGGTCGCCACGTCCAGTTCGACGCGCGCCTCGATGACGCCTCGCCGGTTGGCGACCGAGACCAGGCGCACGTAGGGCCTGTTGTGCGCGTCCTCCACCGTGGCGGAGGCCACCTCGATCTGTTTCACCAGTCGCCGCTCGTAGGCATCTATCGCGTCGAGCCGATAGAGCATGTGGTGCTTGTCCACGTGCGTGGCGGAGTAGCGGAGCGTGCACAAAGGATTCATGGCCCCGAGGGCCTCCTTGCCTCTTGCCTCGAGGCCACCGTCCACGCTCTGCGGCTCGTCCACGATGACGATCGGCCGCGTGGCCTTGATCAGGTCGATCGGCTTCTCGCCGCCGGTCTTCTCGCTGTCCTTGTAGAGGTTGTTCACGTCCCTCTTGTTGATGGCGCCGACGGTCACCACCATGATCTGGATCTGCGCGCTGGTCGCGAAGTTTCGCACCTGGCCGAGCTTGGTCGAGTCGTAGAGGAAGTAATCGAAGGGAACGCCGGCGTAGAGTCCCTTGAAGTGGTCCTCGGTGATCTGGAGCGTCTTGTAGACTCCCTCCTTGATGGCGACGGACGGAACGACGACCACGAACTTCGTGAAGCCGAAGCGCTTGTTCAGCTCGAAGATCGTTCGGAGATAGACGTACGTCTTGCCGGTGCCCGTCTCCATCTCGACCGTGAAATCGCCCGAGGCGAGCGTCGCGGACGGCGACAGACCGTTCCGGAGCTGGATCTCGTTCAGGTTCTTCAGGAGCTCCTCGTCGAGCAGCGTCAGCCGGTTGCCGATCCCGAGGTCGCTCTCCATCCCGGGCAGGAACGCGCCTCCGACGGCGCCCTTCGTGACCGTGAACTCGGTGCGGCAGAGCTCCTGCCCGCGGAAGAGGTCGCATACCGCCTCGGTGGCCTGGAGCTGGTAGTCGAGATCGGGCTCGAAATGGAGTTTCATGGCTTCTTGCGGCCCCCTCGCGGATTCGCCGGTCGCTCCTTCGGAAGCGCCCGGGCGGCGGCCTCGAGCGCCTGTCGCTGCTGGCGTTCGGCCTCCGCCTCGAGAAGCGCCCGGCGTCGCGCCGCATACGCTTCATACTCCCTCTCGGCCCGCTCGTCGGCCTCCGCCTTGCTCACCGAGCCCTTGCCCGCGAGCACCTGCCGTTCGTTGAAGGCCAGGAACTCGTCGAGCTTCCGCTCCCAGTCCCTCAGAAACACCTGCTTGCGCCTGCGAGCTTGATCCTCCGCGAAGTCGAGCCACATCACGACGATGCGGTTGAGCTCCGCGATCTCCTGCTCGTTCAGGTAGTTCTTCGCGACGGTCACATCGGCCTTCCGCACGGCGCCACCCTTCCAGGTCGTGAGCCCCATGTTCGGAAGGAGGTGGTTCGCCCGCTCGACAATCAGCTCGGCGGCCGTCCGACCGCTGGCCGCGAAGTGGAGCTTGTTCTGCATCGTCTGGAAGAACGTTGGCGTGTCCGTCGTATTCGCCTGGTAGTCCGCCGCGAGTGCGAAGATCTCGCGGACCCGCAGGTACATTCGCGCCTCGCTGGCCCGGATGTCGCGGATCCGCTCGAGCAGCTCGTCGAAGTAGTCCGGGACGCCGAGCCCCGGGACCGGTGGATGCTTCAGGCGCTCGTCGTCGAGCACGAACCCCTTGAGCAGGTACTCGCGGAGCCTCTCGGTCGCCCAGCGCCGGAACTGCGTGCCGCGCGGCGACCGTACCCGGTAGCCCACGGCGAGGATGGCGTCGAGGTTGTAGTAGTTGACGCGATACTGTTTGCCATCGGCGGCAGTCGTCAACCATTGGTTGACAACTGCCGACGGCCCGAGCTCCCCCTCCGAGAAGATGGCTTTGAGGTGCTTGGCAATGTTTTGCTTCGTGGTCTGGAAGAGCTCGGCCATCAGCGCCTGCGTCATCCAGACCGACTCCGCGTCGAATCGGCATTCGACCCTCGTACGGCCGTCCTCGGTCTGATAGAGGATGAGCTCGCCGCCCGCCGTCTCACGGTCGTCCTCGCGGATACTCATACGCTACACGCTCCTCACGTTCCGGATGCCGTGCTGCTCGAGGATAGCGGCCATGTTCGTCTTGGCGACGTCGTCGGCGAAGGCGCTGTCGCGGAAGACGCAGGTCGGATCGCCCGCCGGGGCGAGCGCTCCATGCCATTCAAGGATGCCATGGGAGAGCGGCTCGACATCCTCACGGCCGATCTTCGTGGCGAGACATGCCACCAGGACGCCACCGCCGACGGCGTGGACCTCCTTGCCGGCGATCGTCCGCGTCTCGATGGGCACGCACAGGTCGAGGCCGAGCTTCAGGAGCAGCTCGTACAGCACGTCTGCTTCGGTGCGGCCCGACTTGAGATGCTCGACGGCATCGAAGAGACTCCGCGCCAGGTTTTCGCGGTCGGGCTGCCATGCGCGGATGTTGCTCGAGTCGAGCTTGAAGACGCGGAAACCGAGATCGCCGGCGGACATGGGGTTCTCGGCTTTGCTCTCTCTCTCTCTCTCCCGCACGACGTAGCCGTTCTTTCGTGAGCTCTGCGAGGTTGCGTGGCTTCCCGAGCTTGTCGCAAAAGTCCGCAGCGACCTTCTGGTCCTTGTTCTCCGAATCGAGCGGCTCGGGAAGCTGGACGAGGATGTAGCGGCGGTTGCCACAGTCGGCTGCGTTCTGGCACATGACGGCGTGACCGCTGGTGCCGGAGCCTGCGAAGAAGTCGAGAATGATGGAGTTCGAGTCGCTTCCATGCTCGATCACCCGCCCAATGAGCTGTACGGGTTTTGGATTGTCGAAGACCTTCTCACCAAAGAGATCCTTCAGTTCTCTGGTTCCGTCGTCCGTGTTGCCCGCGTAGGTGTGTTCCCAGAAGTTGATCGGCGTGATGTTCCGCGCTTCCGACAAGAACGTCTTGATCGCTGGCACCGGCTGCTTTCCATCGGTTCCCCAATAGAGCCGGCCCTCACCCTGGAGCCTTTCAAATTCCTCGCGCGACCTCCTCCATGCGTTGCTGGTCGGATTTGTCACCTGTCCAGTGTTGGGGTTCTTGATCGGATAGCAGAGATTCGGGCGTTGCTCTGGCCTTGCGGGATTAAGGAACGATGCCCCTTTCCAGGAGCCGCGCTGGTCGTTGTCAGGATTTGAATAGCGAGCATCCGCCTCTCGCGTACGGTCCAGCAGGTTGACAAGAAATGCCTCGCTTTTGGAATAGACCAACAGGTGTTCAACGACCGTAGTAAAGTCGACCGTATTATTGCTACGCGTGTAGCGTTTTTGCCAGCTAATGTCGGCCTGGAAGTTTTCCTCTCCGAAGATCTCCGAGAGAAGCGCTGTGAGGTTACTCAACTCAGCATCGTCGATGCTGACAAACAGCACCCCCTCGTCCCGAAGTAGATGGCGCGCCAGCTTCAGCCGCGGGTACATCATGTTCAGCCAGTCCGTATGAAACCTCCCGCTGGCCTCCGTGTTGCTGCTGATCTTCCGCCCCTCGCCATCCACCTGCCCGGTCAGCTCGAGGTAGTTCCGAATGTTGTCCTGGCAGTTGTCCGGGTAGCCGAAGTCCTTACCCGTGTTGTACGGCGGATCGATGTAGATGAGCTTCACCTTCCCCGCGTAGCTCTTCTGCAAGAGCTTCAGCACCTCGAGGTTGTCCCCCTCGATCATCAGGTTCTGCGTCGTGTCCCAGTCGACGCTCTCTTCCGGACAGGGGCGGAGCGTCCCCGTGGAGGGTGTGAGTGCGAGCTGCCGTGCGCGGCGCTTGCCGTGCCAGTTGAGGCCGTACTTCTCCTCGCGCTCGTCGACGGCGCCGCCGAGGAGCTCCCTCAGCACGTCGAAGTCGACCTTACCCTCCGTGAATGCTTCCGGGAAGAGGGCCTTCAGCCGCTCGACGTTCTCGGCGAGTAGGTCGGTGGAGCGGGTCTCGGGGTCGTCGGCAGTCAGCTTCTTCATCATGCTCTCGGTCTCTTCACAGTTTCGCGAGCGCGGCGGCCCGAGCAGCCTCCACGCGCTTGAGCTCCAGATTCAGCTCCACGAGCCGGGGCACCTGCTTCTCCCGGGACGCGGCGGCGCGCAGGCGCGCGATCCCCGCTTCCAGCCGCTCGCACTCTTGGAGGGCGTCGCGCCTCTCAGCAAGATCGGCGGCTCCTGCCTTCGAGACGAAGGTACCCGTACGACGAGCCGCCTGCAAGGCCGTCGCCGTGTCCATCCAGCCGTGGTAGACCGCCTGCAGCGTCGCTTGCGGCTGCCGCCCGAGGGCGAGCGCCGCGCGGAACATCCGATCGTGCGGGGTCTCGGCGTCTTCCCTCCACGCCACGGCGACGAGCGCGTCATCGAGCACCGTCTTTCCGGCCTCGCCCTGGGACCACCTCTTGTGGGCGAGAGAGAGATGCGTGGTCTCCCCCTGCTCCGTGACGGCGACCACCGGATAGGGGACCGCCCGGTGGACGAGCTCCACCAGGCGAGCGAGCTTCGCGACGGGCCGCAGCGTCAGGTGCAGCACGGCGATCTCGAGAACCTCGCGCGCCGCGTCCCGGTAGACAGCGATCCCGACGGTGCCGGGCTTCAGCGTCGCGACCCACGTGAGGCGCTCGATCCCCTGGCCGATCCGCCGCTTGTCGGCCGCCGTGGGGGCGCCGTGTTCGAGCAGCAGCGTCTTCGGCACACGGCGATCGACCCGGGCGGCAGCGGGGAGATCGAGCGCCGAAAGGAGCTCCGTCGCGTTCACGCGGGTTCCTCCGGGAGCACCACGAGAAAGGCCACGACCTCGAAATCGTCGATGCCCGCGAACTCACCCGCGAGCGCGTGGGTCCCGCCCGGCGAGAACAGGGACGCCACGGCACGCTCCTCGCTCTTTCCGGTCACCGAAGCCACCGCCGCGGCGAGGAGGCGGCAGGCGTGGCGCATCTCCTCGCCGTCCTTCGTCGCTCGGTCGTGGCGCGCGCAGGCATGGGCGTCGGGCAGGTAGCGCCCCAGACAGAGGCGCTTCAGCCGGTCGAGGATCTGCCGGGTCCGGGTATGCGGCACGAGCACGGCGCCGTCGTCCCCCACGTGGACGAGGTAGTAGGGAAAGAGCGGATAGCTACGATCCCGAATGCGTGCGGCGGCTTCGCCCTCCGCTCGCAGGCAGAACACGATCCCGGGTGGGATCTCGGCTTCGGGCGCGGTCGTGACGGCGAAAGCGCCGAGGTGCTGTGCCTCGAGCAGGCCGGGATGGGCTTTCCGGAGCTCCGCCAGGTCGATGCGGAAATCAGTGAGCGTGAGGTCCGCGATCGAGACGCCGGTCGAGAGGTCCTCGAGCTCGATGACCGTGTCCTGGAGCTTCAGGAGCTGCTTCCGGCGGTACTCGAGATCGTTCATCGGATTGCCGGATTGCTGGTCGATCAGGTTCTCCTCGCCGGTCGCCGAAATGTCGAGCAGCACCATGCGCCCGCTCACTCGTTGCTCCAGGTTGATGTACTCCTCGAGCTCCATGTTGGGCCAGAAGTTCACGAGCTGGATGCGGTCGTTCGGCGACCCGATGCGGTCGATGCGTCCGAAGCGCTGGATGATGCGCACCGGGTTCCAGTGGATGTCGTAGTTGACGAGCCAGTCGCAGTCCTGGAGGTTCTGCCCCTCGGAGATGCAGTCCGTGGCGATGAGCAGGTCGAGATCGCCATCCCCGGCGAGGTCCTGGGGCCGGTCCTTCGAGATGGGCGCGAACGCCGCGAGGATCGAGCCGAGGTCGCGCCGGAGCCCCGGTAACGTCGTCTGGTTGCTCCCCGCGCCGGTGACGAGCGCCGACTCGATCCCGAGCGTTCCCCTCGCCCACGGAGCGAGCTCGTCGTAGAGGTAGCGCGCCGTGTCCGCGAACGCGGTGAATACGATGACCTTGCGGTTGCCGGCGTTGATCGGGTCATGGCATTTCTCCTCGATCGCCCGTCGCAGCTCGGCGAGCTTGGCATCGCGGGACGGACCGACCTGTCGGGCCGCGGCGAGCAGCGTCGCCAGGCGGTTCCGATCCTCCACGAGGTCCTGCCTCCAGCGGATGAGGTCCACGTCCCGCAGCAGCACCCTGACCTTCCGCCCGACGAGCAGGCTCTCGAACGCGGGATCCTCAATGTCCACGTCGTCGATGTCCAGCTCCTCGAGCTCCTCGGCCTGCGCCTCGATACGGGCCAGCGTGGACTCCACGTCGCGGAGCTGGCGCTCGACGGTCAGTGCGAAGGACGAGACGGCGCTCTCCATGCGCTTCAGTACGTTGACGCGGAGCAGATGGATCAGGCTCTCCTCGCGGTCCACCTGCCGGAAGAATCCGGTGCCGCCCTTCACTTCGGTGCCGTACTTCTTGTCGTACGCCTCCTGCTTGTGCGGCAGCACGTAACGGAGAGGAGCGTAGGCGGCAAGGTTCAGTCGGCGGATCTCCAGATTGATGTCGTGAATCGCAGGGAAGGCTCCTGTCCGGTCGACGTCCGCCTTGATATTGATCGGCTTCAGGCGTTCAGGGAACCGCCCGGTCTCCGTGAGCCCGTAGTACTTCTCCACGTGCCTTCGCGAGCGCGCGATCGTGAGGAGGTCGAGCAGGGTGAAGTAGTCGAACCCCAGCATCTCGACGAGACGCGCCGGCGTGCGCTCGGCCTCCTCGAGATCGAGCCAGCGATTGAACTGCCTCTGGGCCAGACGCGTCGTACTCTCGATGCTGCCGATGCCGTGCTCGAACAGTGCCGTGTCATTGCCCTCGGTCGCGAAGGCGATCTGGTTGCGCAGGTCGGCCATGCGGTTGTTGACCGGCGTCGCCGACAGCATGAGCACCCGCGTCTTGACGCCCTCGCGGACGATCTTGCGCATCAGACGATCGTAGCGCGTCTCTCCGCCCTTCTGCGGCGTGCGCTTGTTGCGGAAGTTGTGCGATTCGTCGATGACGACGAGGTCGTAGTTGCCCCAGTTGACATGGGTGGGGTCGATGTCTCCGGAGAGCCCCGCGTCGCGCGACAGGTCCGTATGGTTCAGGACGTCGTAGTTGAACCGATCGGGCGCGAGGAAGTTGCGTCGATCGTTGGCCTTGTAGAGCGTCCAGTTGTCGCGAAGCCGCTTCGGGCAGAGCACGAGGACGCGGTCGTTGCGCAGCTCGTGATACTTGATGACGGCGAGCGCCTCGAACGTCTTGCCGAGACCCACGCTGTCGGCGAGGATGCAGCCCCCGAAGCGGTCGAGCTTGTCGATCGCGCCGACCACGCCGTCGCGTTGGAACTTGAAGAGCTTCCTCCAGACGACCGTCCCGCGGATGCCTGTCGCCGACTTGATGATCTGCTCCTCGTCGAGCGAATCGTTCGAGTTGCGGAAGAGATGGTGGAGCGCGAGAGCGTAGACGAGGAAGGGGGCACGATGGCTGGCGATATGCTCAAGGGCTTCGACCAGCAAGCGCTTCGCCCCGCCTCCCTCCGCGAGACCTGCCCACTGAGCCTCGAACCAGTGGCCGAGCTGCCGAGCCTCCTCGGATGTCTCGGAGGCCTGAATGAGGCTCAGCGGATTGCCGGGCGCGAGCCCCAGGCCATCCGTGCTGAGGGCCATGGACCCCAGCAGGGCGCACAGCGGTTCTCCGGCGGGGTCGCGGACGATGAAGGCTCCCTGGGGCACGGGACCGGCCGCCGAACGGATCTCGGCATTCCTCTCGATGGAGCAACGGACCTGATGCGCGAGCCACCGAGTCCGCAGCCGGTTCCGTGCGGACCGGTCCGCCGCGGTGCCGTGGAGAGCGAGCGTCGAGATGTCGGCGGGAAGCACCATACGGAGGCGCGTCGAGCTCGCGGCCGCCAGGATGAGCTCGACGAACGCGACGAGTGACAGGGATGGGGTAACGACATCGAGTCCGCCCCCATCCGCGAGACTCGGGCGAATGAGATCGAATGCGCGATCGGTGCCCGTGTTTCTGACCAACCTCATTTCATTTCTCACGTACTGAGCACGGCCGTCGGATCTGAAGCGGGCCACGAGACCACCCGGTAGTTCGCCGCATCCACGCCGTAGGAGCCAGACCGTATCCCCAAGTTGCCGATAGCAGTGACGACTCTGGACCGCCACTGCCCGCAGGGCATACTACACCGGATAGTCTTCGTTTTCTCTCCTTGGCATGCCACGTGCCAAACCGTTCGCGAAAAACATCTGGGCTAGCTTGCCCTGAATTTCACATCAAGTACGTGCAAAGGCACCCCCGGCTATGAAAGCTGGGCGCAGTCGGCGCGGAGTACCGGGCGAGGAGAGTCCGCACGATGGTCGAGCGGATTTTGGTGGTTCGTCCGCGTTCCTGAATTGGACCCGCGCCGTGGAGCACGTACCCCCGGTTGTTTCGCGGTGGTGGCCGCGACTCGTGTCGTAGGATGTGGGGTGTACTTGTCTCATCGCCTCTCGGCCGACCGTGCTTTCATGGAAATCCACCGCTGCTCGAAGCCGACGCGACAGCGCCCCCCTTCGTCGCTCCCCGCAAGCGCGGGGAAGTGAGGCGGCGGGGTCATCGCGATGCGCTTTCCGCGCAGCCGGTCCCGGGATCTTTCGCAGCGCGGTGCCTGGTGCCAGAATGGGGGCACCGCGCGCCGAAGCGCGTCGGGCGAACCCGGAGACTGCCGCCATGCGAAATCGTCTGCTGCCGTCACTGTGCGTTGCCGGTACCGTTGTCTTGCTCTTGCTCGCGGCCGCGCGCCCGGCGAGCGCGGCGCCGGAGGCTCATCCGGAGAGCGCTGCCGCCGCCGCGGAGACGCCGCAACCAAGCCAAATAGTCCAGCACTTTTCCCAATACGCGTGGTGGGTCGAAGGCGGGCGGCTCGCGACCGCGCTCGGGCGCCTTCGCGACGCGACCCTGGCGAACCTGGCGCGCGACAGCCGGACTCCCGACGGGTATCCCAGAGCAGGCACGTCGGGAACGACGCCGCTGCCGGACGGGACCGCGCGGCTCGCGTGCGTGGCAGAGCCCCCGAAGGGTGGCGCCGGCGCCGTCTCCGACTGCCTGGCGCTCAGCCCCGGTGCGGACCTGATCACCTTCGAAACGCGGGCGCAGGGCGAGGGTGACTCCCGTGCCTACGACTACACCGTGTATCTCGCCCGGAAGGCCGAAGACGTGGACCTCGCCTACACCGGGCGGGTCGTGATCCAGCTAATTATTGTCGATCATCCCGCGCTCTTCGAGCCGGCGCGCAGGGCGGTCGACGCGGCGCTCGCCGCGGCCGGCGCCAGGCCACTGCTTCCGGCGCCGGCCACGACTGACGGCAGCAGCTCGAAATAGCTTGGCGGCGGCGGGCGATGTCGGCGCGGCACCTCCCGCGAGCGCTCGCTGGCGAGTTTTGCCGTATCGCGTCGACAGCGCTACAATCAGCGCCACACATCCATCACACCTACCGCCACCCCACAATAAGCGACCTGGTCATGGACATCGAATCCCTTGCCGCCGGCTCTGACGTGTTTCCCTGGGCGCGGACCGACCCATCCAAGGCGCTCTCCACCCTGCGCGAGGCGATGGAAGCGTTTGCCGACACCGACCTGGGGCCCGATCAGATCTTGGAGCAGGCGCTGGATCAGCTCATGCGCGTGACCGAGGCGGATGCCGGCGCGCTTGCCGTGCCCAGCCCGGACGAGGACGTCGAGCTCATTGTCAAGCGGCGCCTGCGCGGCGCCGGACCCATCAGCAAGACCGTGCTCGCCCACACCCTTGCCCGCGCCGACCCGCAGCTCGTGAACACCGAAATCCCCAACTCGGCGAGTATCGCCGGCGGGCTCATCTCGTCGATTCTGTGCACGCCGGTGCGCCGCCAAGGGAAGACGCTCGCCGCCGTCTATCTGGACCGCCGCGGCGGCAACCGACCGCCGTTCGACCGCACCGCTCAGGAGCTTTCGCAATCCTTCGCCGCCATGCTCGCGATCACCGTGGACCTCACCAACCGCATCGAGACCGTCGAGACCCTCCACGAACGCCTCGAGGAGCGGGCCGGCGAGGCTCGCGAGATCGTCTCGCACCTGCAGGGCTACTGGCGCTTCGGCAACATGACGACCAATAACCCGCGGTTCGCGCAGTGCCTGGCCTCGGCCGAGCGCACCGCGCGCTACGACGTCGACGTCCTGATCCTCGGCGAGACCGGCACCGGCAAGGAGCACCTGGCGCGCTGCGTCCACGAGGAATCCGCGCGCCGGGAACAGCCGTTCCTGGCGGTGAACTGCACGACTCTGCCGGAGGCGCTGGCCGAAAGCGAGCTGTTTGGTTTCGAGAAAGGCACCTTTACGGGCGCGGAACGGCGACACCGGGGAAAAATCGAGCAGGCCGCGGGGGGAACACTGTTTCTGGATGAGATCGGCGATGTTCCGGAAAAGATCCAACCCAAGCTGCTGCGCGTCATCGAGGAAAAAAAGATCTTTCGCATGGGCGGCTCGCAGGAGATCCCCGTCGACGTGCGCATCATTGCGGCGACCAACCGCAACCTCGAAGAGGAAGTGAAGAAAGGGCGGTTCCGCGAGGACCTCTACTACCGGCTCAACATTGTCCCGCTGCTCTTGCCCCCGCTGCGCGAGCGACCCGAGGACATTCCCGCGCTCGCTGATCGGTTCCTGTCGCTGGCGCTGGCGCAGTTCGGTCGCACGGACATCACCGGCTGGGGCCCGGAGGCCCGGCGCAGGCTCGTCGCGTACGAATGGCGCGGCAACGTCCGCGAGCTCAAGAATGCCATTCGCCGTCTCGTGGTGCTCGCCAACGGCCCACAGATCACGCTGAAGGACCTCGCGCTCCACATCAAGCTCGATTCGGAACAGCCCGCGGCGGCCCCGGTGATCGGCGAGGGCTCGCTCAAGGACCAGATTTTGCAGTTCGAGCGCGCGCTGATCACTGACGCCATCCGCGCGGAAGGCACCGTCTCCGGTGCCGCGCGGCGACTCGGGCTGCGCCCCCAGAGCCTACACGAGCGGTGCAAGAAGCTCGAGCTCAGCCCCAAAGACGCCTAGGATCGATGCGCTCGCTCGCAATCGCGGAGGATCAAGCGCCATGAACGATCGAGATTTCGCCCTTCCCTGGCTGGCCGAGACGGCGGATGCCCTGGCGTGTGACATCGGAACGCGCTGCGACGAGCAGGCGCGGGTCCGGCTGGCGCGCGGGTTGCACCAGATCGCGGCCGCGTGGCGACCCGAAGACGGCGACCGCGCCATCTTCGAGGCCTTCGTCCACGACCACTTCGCCGCGGACCAGCGCGCGCTCGACTGCCTGTTCGCTCGCTATGATGAGCTCCTGGAGCAGATCTCCGGCCACATGACGGAGCTGCACCTGAGCCTCGCACGCCACGCCACCATCGATACCGGGCTGGAGCTGCCCGTGGATACCCTCTTCGCGGCCCTCGATCCGTCGGCCCACTTCCTGGACGACTGCTTCGCGACGAAGCTGGCCCACGTCGTCTTGCTCAACTTTCCGGTCACGACCCTCGAAGAGCGCGCCGCGCACGGCGATGGCTGGACGCGCCGGCAATGGGCAGAAGCGCGCCTGGGGCTCGCTTTCGCGTATCGCGTGCCGGCGGAGATCCGGCAGCGCGTGCAGGCAGTCTACGCCAGGGTCGGCCGCTACGTCGACACCTATAACATCTGGATGCACCACGTCCTCGACCCGAGCGGAAATCGCCTGTTTCCGCCCCGCTTGCGGCTGATTTCGCACTGGACTCTGCGGGACGAGATCCGCGGTGCCTATGGTGACGGCGCCGCGGCAATCGGCAGGCAACGCCTGGTGCAGCGGGTCCTGGAACGGATCATCGAGCAATCCATTCCCGCTGCCGTCGTCGACAATCCGGGTGTCGACTGGAACGTCCTGGACAACACCGTCCGTGCCGCCACTGTGGAGGACGGTCCGGAATCCCTGCCCCGCGCCAGGGGCGTCGACCTCGGCTCGGGCGCCGCGCCGCGGGAGCCCGACACCCGCTACGCGCTTCTTCTCGAGCAGTTTCACGCGCGCCGGCAGCTCGACGCCTACGGCACGGCCGGCGCCACGGCGATCGATCGCAGCTTCGACGAAGGCCGAGAAATGTCGGAGGAGCGGGTGCGAGCGCTGCTTGCGGAGGTGGTTTCCTCGCCTCTGGTCGGGCGAGTCGCGAAGCTCGTCGCCCGGCGCCTGGGTCGACCTCTGGAGCCATTCGACATCTGGTACTACGGCTTTCGCGCCAACCGCGCTTTTTCCGAGGACGCCCTGGACAGCATCGTCAAGGCGCGCTTTCCGGACGGTGCCGCCTTTCACCGGCAGATACCGGCCATGCTTCAGAGCCTGGGCTTCGCTCCGGACCGCGCCCGAGAGCTCGCCGCCAACATTTTGGTGGAGCCGGCGCGCGGCTCCGGCCACGCCTGTGGTTGCGCCATGCGCGGCGCCAAGGCCCGACTGCGCACGCGCATCGACGCCACCGGGATGACCTACAAGTCGTTCAACATCGCCGTGCACGAAATGGGGCACAACGTCGAGCGGACCATCTCCGTCAACGACATGGACCACCACCTGCTCCAGGGTGTTCCCAACACCGCCTTTACCGAGGCGGTCGCCATGGTCTTCCAGGCGCGCGATCTCGAGCTTCTTGGCGTCACGTCTGCGGCGAGGTCGCCCGAAGCCGCCGCGCTGGACGTCCTGGACGATTTCTGGCAGACGGTCGAGATCGCCGGCACAGCGCTCGTCGAGCTGGACATCTGGCACTGGCTCTACGCGCATCCCGACGCGACCCCCGAGAGCTTGCGCGAGGCCACACTCGACGCCGCGCGGGCGAGGTGGAACGAGTATTTCGCCTCCGCCTACGGGATCGCCGACGTGACGCTGCTTGCCGTCTACTCGCACATGCTCGTGGTGCCGCTGTACCTGCCGAACTACCCGCTCGGCCACCTCATCGCGCGACAGATCGAGGAGCACATGCGCGGTGCCGCCAGCGTGGGTGAAGAAATCGACCGCATCTGTCGCTGCGGGCTCGTGAGCCCGGATTTGTGGATGAAGCTGGCCACCGGCTCCCCCGTCGGCGCCGGCGCCATGCTGCTTGCGGCGGAGAAGGCGGCGCGGCAGGTCGAGCGTGGCGGTGGCTGACGTCGTGCCGGGGAGCGCGGCCCGCCGGCCCAGCCCAGTCGCAATACCAGTTCTGCAAGGTTCCCCCGTGTGACCCATTCCCCGCAACCGCTGTCGCAGGTCAACCCGGCCGCGCGCACCATTGGTCCCTACCAACTTCACGAAGTGCTCGGTCGCGGCGGCATGGGCATTGTCTATCGGGCCGAGCACGGCGAGCACGGGCAGAAGGTCGCGCTGAAGACCGTACACATTGTCGCGGCGGGGCTGTTGCAAAGCCTCCGCCGGGAGATTCAAGCTCTGGCGCGCATCCGCCATCCCGGCGTCGTCCGGATCGTGTCGGAAGGGGTGCAAGATGGCTTGCCCTGGTACGCCATGGAGCTTGTCGAAGGGACGACGCTCGACAGATGGTGCCGGCTGCGGGGGGCGATAACCGCAGCCGAAATGAGAATCGAGGAAGAGCCATGGTGGACCTGCTCCCTCGAGGACGGGCTCGCCGGCGCGCCAACCTCTGACGAAGACTCCCCTCCTCACCTCCCCCCGCTTGCGGGAAGATGGATGGAGGGGGGCGCGGTCGCACCGGCATCGTCCAGGCGGTGGATCCAGGAACCGCAAGCCCCTGGCGGCGGCCCGGAGCCCGACCGCTTGGCCGCCGAGCTGCTGAAGGCCACAGACACCGTACCGATCCTCACCGTCGTGCGGCGTCTGTGCGGGGCGCTTGCCTACTTGCATGGCGAGGGGATCGTCCATCGCGACCTCAAGCCCGGCAACGTGATCGTGCGACCCGATGGCATGCCGGTCATCGTCGACTTCGGCCTGGCCTACCGCTTTGCCGGTGAGGTGAGTCGCGAAGAGCTGGCCATCGAGGCCAGTGCCGCCGGGACTCTGGGCTACATGGCTCCAGAGCAGATCCAGGGGGAGGTGGTCGACTCCCGCGCGGACCTCTACGCGCTCGGCTGCATCCTGCGCGAGCTGCTTACTGGCGAGCCGCCATTTGCGATGACGACGCCACTGGCCGCGATTCAGGCGCACCTGACCACACCGGCCGCACCACCTTCGCGGTGCGTGCCCTCCATCTCACCTGAGCTTGACGCCATCGTGTTGCGGCTGCTGGCCAAGGAACCCCGCGAGCGCTTCGGTTACGCGCAGGACGTTGCCCGGGCACTGGCCGCGCTCCGGGCGGAGAACGGGCTCAGCTCGGCCGGTGCCGCGCCACGCGCTCACCTTCACCGCCCCGGGTTCCTGGGCAGGGACAGTGAGCTCGCCGCGCTCGGCGGCGTCCTCGGACGGCTGAATGGCGGACAGGGCGGGCTCGTGTTCGTGGGTGGAGAAAGCGGCGTCGGCAAGACCCGTCTGGCGATGGAGATCAGCCGGCAGGCCGCGCAAGATGAGGCGCTCGTCCTCGCCGGAGAGTGCGCGCAGGGCGCGGCCATCCCGCTGGGTGCGTTCCGCCGACCACTACAAGCAAGCGGCGACCGGTGCCGCGCCGGCGGAGCCGCGGAGCCGCAGCGCATTCTCGGGCGCGGCGGCGGGATTCTAGCGATCTTCGCGTCCTGGCTGGCGAGCCTTCCCGGCCTGGAGCAGTACCCCTCGCCGGGAGAGCTTTCCCCGGCGGAGGTCCGGGAGCGGCTGTTCGCTGCACTTTCCCACACGCTCGCGGCACTCGCGGAAACTGCGCCCGTGCTGGTCGTGCTCGATGATCTACAGTGGGCGGATGAGCTCACTCTTGCCGCGCTCGAGCATCTGGTCAGGACCGAGCACCTGCATCATTGCTCAGTGCTGCTGCTCGGCACCTATCGAACCGAAGAAGCGACACCGGAGCTGCGGGCGTTGCTCGATGCTTCCGGGGTCGAGTCGCTCATCTTGGGGCGCTTCGCGCCGGAGGCGGTGGCGCGGATGGTGACAGCCATGCTGGCAATGCCCGCGCCGCCGGCGGCCTTTTGTCGTTTCTTGGTGCGCTGCTCCGAGGGCAATCCGTTTTTCGTTGCCGAGTACTTGCGGCTCGCGGTTGCCGAGGAAGCACTGACGCGAAACGACCAGGGAAACTGGGTCATTGCCGCCACGGAGGCGCTGGAAGCGGCGGAAACGACGTACGATGCCCTGCCCTTGCCGAAGTCGCTGCACGCCCTCGTTTCCCGGCGCCTCGAGGGCCTTCGCGCGGCGGCGCTCTGCTTTGTCCGGGCGCTATCGATTCTCGGCAGAGAGGCCGAGGTTCGCGTTCCCTGGCAGATGGCGGGACTGGACGACGAGCTCGCGCCGGAAATTCTCGACGATCTGGTGCGCCGCCAGATTCTGGAGGAGCCGCGGGCGGGAGTGGTTCGCTTTGCTCACGACAAGATCCAGGAAGTAGCGTCTTTGTGCATTCCCGCCGCGGAGCGACCCGAGCTCCATCGGCGGGCGGCCGTGGCGATCGAGCAGCTCTATCCCGAGCGGCGCGAAGAGCACCTGGCGCAGCTCGGCCGGCACTGGGAGGGCGCTGGGCTTTGCGACCGGGCCCGCGCCTGCTACCTCGCCGCGGCCCGCCGCGCGCGCGATGGTTACTCCACCGCGGATGCCGAGCATCTCTACCGCCGGTATCTGGCCCTGATTGACGCGCCCCAGCCGGAAGAGATCCTGGCCCGGAGCGAGCTGGCCACCGACGTCCTGCGCGTCCAGGGGCGAATGACGGCCGTGGAGGAAGAGATCAAGCGAGCGCTGCGGCTCGCTCGCCAGCTTGGCGACCGGACCGGGGAGGGTGTGACGCTGCATCATCTCGCCGGCCTACAGCACGACCAGGGGAGACTGAGCGAGGCGCGGAAGCTCTACCGGAAGGCGTTGCTCGTTCATCGCGAGTGCGGGAATCGCCGCTACGAAGGCGAGACTCTGAGCTACCTCGCGATTCTCTGCCACGACCGGGGACGGATGGAGGAGGCCCGCGCGCTTTATGGCCAGGCGCTGCTGATCCATCGCGAGGTTGGCAATCGCCGCTTCGAAGCGGGCGCGCTCGCAAATCTGGCGCTGCTGTCGTACCAACAGTTGGGAGGTGGAGCGTGCGGTGCAGCTCAGCGAGGAGGCGCTGGTCATTTTTCGGGAGATCGGCAATCGGCGCCTCGAGGGCATGACGCTCGGCAATCTCGGCATCTTGTACCAGGACCAGGGGCGCGTCGCCAGGGCGCGAGAGCTCGCGCTGAAGTCGCTGGCGCTGGCGCGAGAGCTCGGCGATCGAGCAGCCGAGGGCGTGGCGTACGGAAATCTCGCCGAGCTGGACGCGGATGCGCACCCGCCGAGGCGGACGCCGAGCCGGACGCGAGGCCGCCTACTGTTTCTTCCGGGTAAACGGGATGAACGCGGTGGCATCGCTCCCTTGTGGGGAATACCCGAGCAGCCCCGCGAGCCGGTCCGCGACCTTTCCCGTGCGCACATACATGCCACCGTCAGCAACGCGCAGCGCGCGGATCTTGGGATCGAGCAGCGGCACGCCGGCGCCATCGGTCACGCGCAACCCGCGCACGTCGGAGATGGTGCCGTCGGCGGCGATGCTCAGACTGACGTTGCGGTCGAGCCGGAAAGTCAGCCCATCCTTCTCTATTTCCACCGCGTGGGCGAGCGTGAACGAGAGGCGCCCACCGCCGGCGCGCAGTGCCTGCACGCCGCCGGCGCCGAGCGGAGGAGACACCGAATCCGACGCGAGGGCGCCGAGAATCGCCTGACGGAGCTGCCAGTCGCCGGCGCCCGGACGGAGGTCAGGAAGGTTGGCGGCCCAACCCGTGCGCTCCGGCAGCGGCGCCATCCCGAGCAGGTCGCGTTCCGCGCCGGTGAGCTGTTGCCCGAGCATCACGAGGCTCGCTTGCATGCCCATCTCGCGCGTACGATCGAGCGGATCGTAGGTCTGAGCCAGGTAGCCAGAGAACGAGGCGCCGCCCGCGGCACCGCCGCTTGGCGCCGTGGAATAGCTCTCCCAGGCGGATGCGAGCTCGTCGCGGTTGACCTTGCCGTTGCGGTTGAGGTCGAGCCGCCGGCGCAGCGCGGCCGGCAGGTCCGCCGTGTCGAAACCGTGTTCGCGAGCGAAATGGCGGGCTTTTCGGCCAAACGACACGGACCGCTCCTCCGCTGATGAAAAGCTCGCGCGCAGACCGTACGTCTCCTGGTGCTGGAGATCCTCGAAGGCCGTGTCGGCCGCGGCGACGGGAGGCTGTGACGCTGCGGGGGTTATGGACGGAGCGACCTCGCCCGCTGGCGGGAGGCTAGCGGTGGACGGCAACGGGAGGCGATCTGCAGCGGCGATGGCCATGGGGATTTTCCTTTTTCGTGGTGGTAAGCTCGGCGGAGGCTCGCTGCGGAACTGTTTGCAAACCACATGCCATCAGGTGCGCAGGCGCAGCGGCCGCGTGCCGCTCAGCAGCGCGCCTCGGCAGGCTGCGTGCGAACGGCACACGATTGGGGGACGCCATAAGGTCAGTCCCTGGCCCGCCCCCCGCCTGGCGCTCCGCCGCTGCCGCGAGTCGTAACCAGCAGCGCAAAGCGCGCCGGTTCCCGCCAGCCGCGCAGTTTCGCCTCGAGCGGTCGCAGCGCCCAGCGCACCCCGTAGAATGGCGTCACGCACGCGAATGCGAGCCCCAAGGACCGCTCCAGCTCGGCCACACGCGATGCCGTCAGGAAATTCTCGCAGGCAATGGCGTTTGATGGAAACCCATACCGCTTGCAGAAATCGGCTTCTCGTTCGCGCACCATCGCCACCCCGCTCGCCGGATCCGAGTATAGAGGCGTATCCATGATGACTACCTGTCCGCCGGAGCGAACCACGCGCAGCGCCTCACCGAGGCTGCGCTCGTAGCCGGTGGAATAGTGGAAGGAAGCGTTGTAAACGGCCAAATCGACGCTCTCTCCTGGCAGTGGCAGCGCGTCGAGATCTGCCTGCACGGGTGTGAACGGCGGCGACGGCGCACTGCCAGCGCCCGCCCCGCCTGCATAGGCGGGGTAAGCCCCCAGCCCGTCCCGCTCGTCGACCTGCAGATCGACCGCCAGCACGGAGTGCCCGCGCGCGGCCAGGCGGTGCGACATCCAGCAGTTACCTGCACCGAGGTCGACGATGTCCAGCGCCCGCTCATGAAATCGCTCAAGAGGCGTCACGACCGTGCGAATCAAGGCCCGGAAGCTGCGGGCGCGAATCTTCCACGCACGCGTGAATCTGCCCGAGCGGTCCGCGAAGGGCAGCGCGCGGTAATAAGCGTCGTCGTCGCTGCCCCTGCCCTCGGCCCGGCGCACGGTGGCGTATTCCTCCATGAAGCGCCCAAGCGCCACCTCTCGCTCCGGAGTCAGGAACCTCCAGGTGCCGCCCACACACGGGAACTCAAGCCTCTCATTCTCGCACCCGAGCACCGTGCCACTGACCTGCGAGAGCCCGGCGCGGCACCTCGGGCACACGAACACCGCCGCCCCGTCCACACGCCGATCAGTCACTGCGGGCTCTCGTGAAGCTGCGGCGGTCCGACGTTGATGAAGGTCTGGCGGCCGCAGGTCAGGGTTACGGGATCGTTGAAGGAATCCCCCGACCCGCCCGCGGCATCGGCGGCCAGCAGGCGGTAGCTTCCCGCCGGCAGGTTCCAGAAGAAGAACCCGCCATCTTCGCTTGTCTGGGTCAGAAAGCGGCTCGGCATGACGAATTGGTTGGTGTAAACAGGGCCGTGACCGGAGAAACGGCGCCACACGCCGTCTTCGCCCAGGTGCTCCAGAGACACGACCGCCCCGGCATAGCCGTGGACCTCATCGGCCAGGAAGCCCGCAGTGTCGGCGGAATACGTGTCGGTCTGCGCGTCGTACGTCCAGTAGCCGAACTTCTCCGCCACGCTTACCGTTCCAGCCACGCTGCACATTCGGTCGCTGATGCGCGTACCGGCAGCGATGGCGACCAGGCCCCTGTAGGCCCGGTACAGCTTCGCCGGGACGACCTGCTGGTGATAGGTTGCGAGCAAAATCCGCACCTCTTCGTCGGCGAGCGCCGCGGCGGACAGTGCGAGCGTCCCCGAACGCATGGCGCGGATGCCATCGGCGCGGACCTCGACGGTCACGGGCGTCACGCCCTCGTCGGCGACGCTCAACGGCACCCGGTAGACGCCTTCGCCGTCAGCGGTAACGCACGCGTCATTGGGCGCTTCCAGGACGCACACCGTGGCGTAGGGAAGCGTCTGGCCGTGGCTCGCGAACTGGTAGACGATGCCCGTGACTTCGGTCTCAGCAGCGAAGGCGTTCGCGACCAGGGAGCAGATGAGCGAGGCGCCAGCGGAGAGGATGCGCAGGGTTCGGTGCATGGCGGGTCCTTTGGAGGTGTCGTGAGGGAACGGACTCCGGCCCCCATGCAACTTGCCCGCCAAATATGGCGAACAATCGATGGCAGATCTAGGCCACGGGAGCCGCCTTGCCGGGCACCCGGACCCGGCAGCCCAAGAAATCGCCCAGCAATTCGCCAATAATCGGGACGCACGCCACCACCTCTCGCTCGGCTCCACTGGCGGTGGCACCGGCAGTCGCCAAGGAACCCTCTGTGGAGATTGAGAATGGACCCTTTGTGCGGTGCGCTCATTCGGGGCGAGCATCGCACAGGTGACCCATGCCGATACGATGCTTGCCTCAGAAGATGGCGTACGTGAATGGCGCCACCTCCGAGCCTGGGGCGAGCAGGAGCAGCAAGCCCACCAACGCGGCCACGAAAATGAGCGGACCCAGCCAAAGTTTCTTGTTGACCTTGAGGAACTGCACAAATTCGATGAGAGCGTTCATAACCCAGCTCCGGTCACCGCTTTTCGATTGAGCAGATAGCGGGCCACCACTTCGGCGGCAAGAGCGTGGCCCGCGACGTTCCAGTGGCCATCGTCATTCTTGAAGGTGAAAAAATACTCTATCGGATCGCCGCCCGCCTCGAAATCTGGACGCAGATCCACGGTCTCGATACCAGCGGTCTTCAGGGAGAGGAGGTAGTCTCGGTATAGCTCGTCGACCTCTCCGCTGCCTCGCCACAGCTCGGGCGATGGCAGCATCACGACCACGGTTTCCGGTACGGTCGAGGCGAGCGACTTCACCGTCCGCAAGCACGACTCGAATGCCGCGCGGCGATCGGTGTGAGGCTTCGCCTGCACCAGCCCCCACGCCGCCGCCTTGACTTCCCAGAGCGGATGATCCTTTACGACCGAGGCGATCAGCCTGTACAGAATTGAGTGCGTTTTGAGCCGCCGTTTTACTTCGGACAGCGTGAATGGACTGGTCTTTGCGGGGACGACAGGTTCGCGCTTGGCCAGCAGCCCCATGGAATGGAAAATCAGGAACCGCCGCGGCCGAGCGCCGCTGTCGATGGCGTAGCGGATTCGGCGCGGCCATTCCGTGGCGGCGCCCGGAATGCTCATGTTGTAGATCTTGCTGCCAATCAAGCGTTCGACGCGCGCGACGACGCCGTCTTCGACTGGAACGCCCCAACCGAAGCTGAGCGAATCGCCCAGAGCAAACCAATCGTCCGGTCCCATGTCACCCACTTCGCGGCTATCGCGGAAGCCCAAATGATTGAAGGCCACCGGCACGCTGCCGTCAGCCACATTACTCGGATTCCGAATGACGGTGTCGGGCGGGCCGAGGGTGATCCGGAGCACGGGGTCGTAATGGAATCGCAGCAACGTGGAGGGATCGTACGCCGGAGCTGCGATACGGACGACGAGCTCCGCCGCAAGCAGCGCCACCGACAAAGATGCCAGGCTGGCGGCGGCTGCGAACAGCTTCATGTTGATTTTCTTCGTCACGCACTCGCTCCTTCGAGAAAACGCGGCTCAATACGGCATCGGCTCAGACTGAAAAACATGGCCGCGGCCGAATGTCGGGGCGCAGGCAGAACCGCCGTCGTGTTGGGGCTGACCCCCTCGCACCCGCCCACGAATCTGACTGGCTGCGCGTTGGGCGGCCACGCGGGTCGCCCCTGCGCGATGTCGGTGGCGCAAGGTGTAAGGCATGGCCGGCCGACACCAAGAGCTTCACTCCTAGAAGATTCGCCGGGACAGGTCCGCGAACAAGACATCTGCGATGATGCGATGGGCCTCGATGCCCGGATGGGGATCGTCTCGGGCAATCCACGCCTGTGCGGGGTTGGCTTTGAAGGCCTCACGCAGCGGTGGATAGGTGTCGATTACAGCAATTCCCAACTTGCCCATGGCGGTCTTGATGATCTCGTAAATCGGGGGATACGGCCCGGTCGCGGCCAGATCATGGAGCTCCGGAATGAGGAATGCCACCAGCGGGATGCGCCGCCTTGCGCAGATCTGGCCAAGCTCCGCGAGGGAGGCCTTGACCTGCTCCCACCCGGGTTGTCCATCGGTGTACAGCGACAGATAATAGTCAGACAATGATTGTCTGTTTACAGCAACGAGCTCCTTCAGGCGTAAATACACAAGTGGAGAAAGCTCGGAGTATTTCAGGAGCGGGCTGTCATTTGCCTCCGGCTTGACCTCGGCGTCGTTGATGTAGTATTGGATCGCTACGATATCCGGCTGGGTTCGATCCATCTGTTTTTTGAAGAGCTCGACTTCGTAGTAGATGTTGTAATTGCCGATTCCGGAGTTGATGACCGCGTAGGAGGAACCAGCTCGGGGTGCCAGCTCCTGGTTGAACCGCGCGCCGACCAGGGACACGAACGTGTCCTTCTCTGCAACTCCCCAACCCAGGGTGATTGAGCTCCCGAGGAAGTGGATGCGTTTCTCGCGGGGCGGTTTGGGCGTTGCGAGCTCGGGACCGCGGTGGCCAAGCGAGTTGAGAGTGACGTCCACTCCCATGAGATGGGCGGAGACAGCGGGGCGGTGCTCGTGAGAGACGCCTGGGATCGTGCTGCGCACCTTGAGCTCCTTGGCATAATGGATCATCTCGATGTCATAGATCGGCACGAAGTAGCAGATGGCACGGATGATCAGCTCGCCGCAGAGCACGGCGTAGACAATTGTAGCGGCGACCCGACCCACTCGAAGGAAGGGCGCGAGGGTAAGAGTGGAATCCTTGCTCACGGCTGCCTGCTAGAACTGGAAATAGATGAATGGGCGGTCACTGAAATCGCCGAATACGAGCGTGAGCGAACCCACCAGGACGATGAATGCGAGGCGAATCGGGGCCGGCCAGCGCAGAACCGCGAGAGAGTCGTTGGTTCGCTCCTTGAAAAACTGGACGACCAGGAGAATGGCGACGTAGGCGAATATCTGTCCGGCAATTTCCCCGGCGTGCGGCGCAGCGGCCATGTCGAAATTGTGCAGCAATGCCCGCCCCATCTCCAACACCTGCTCGCCCGAGTTAGCGCGAAAAATCAACCAGCCACCACAAACCAGATTGTAGGTGAGAAAAACCTGAAGCGGTCCGGGCATCTTGTCCCAAAGCTTCCTGGTCTGATAGTAGAGCCAGATCAGAACGGCGTGGTAGACGCCGAAATTGCCAAAGGTCCAAGCCGCACCATGCCAGAGGCCCAGCAAGTACTCGGTGACGAGCAGGGTGATGGCAAAGGCGAGGCTGTGGCGTAGCCCAATCGGCAGGCGGCGCAGCCACGGGCGGCTCTCGACGTGAACGTAGTATGGCATAAAGACGTAATCGCGGAACCACGAGGACAAGGAAATGTGCCATCGCCGCCAGAAACTGGCAATATTCTTGGAAAAATACGGGCGGCGGAAGTTCTCCATCAGGTCCACGCCCATGGCCAGCGCCAGGCCCGTTGCCATCGCCGAATAGCCGGCGAAGTCGCAGAAGATCTGAAAGCTGAAGGCATAGACGGCCAGAAGCACGGTGACGCCGTTGTAGGGCGGCGGTGCGGCGAAGACGGGATCGACAATTGCGGCCAGGTTGTCGGCCACGAAGACCTTCATGAACAGGCCCCACATGAAGTAATAGGCGCCGCGGCGGGTTTTCTCCAAGGTGACGGCGCGCGGCTTGAGCACTTGGGGGAGAAGATGCGTTGCCCGCTCGATGGGACCAGCCACCAACTGCGGGAAGAAAGAGACATAGAGTCCATAGTCGAGCACGTCCCGGCACGGTTGGATCTTGCCGCGATAGACGTCGATGGTGTAGCTCATGGCTTGAAAGGTGTAGAATGAGATACCGATAGGCAGGATTACATCGAAAAGAAACGGCTCCACCTCCACGCCGAAGTTGGCCATCAACTCCTGAAAACTCTTCGCGAAGAAGTTGAAATACTTGAATATCCCCAGAACCGTCAAGTTGGAGGCAATGCTCAGGAGCAATAGCAATTTGGCCACACGCCGATTGCTGGTGCCGGAGATGCCCATGGCGGCCAGGTAGTCCACCGCCATCGTGAACATGAAGAGGAGTAAATAACGCCGGCTCCAGGCACCATAAAATATCAGGCTGGCGAGAAATAGCATCCGGTTCTGCCACTTGTGTGGTAGAACGAGATAAAGACCGAATACGATAGGGAAAAAAATCGCAAACTGGATTGAATGAAATAGCACGCCGCAGCCCTATGAGCGGTCAGGAGGCATCCCTCTGTTCTTCCATATGTTTCAATACGATGTCTGTGAAAACATGGAGTGACTTGAAGGAATCGAAATCCAACCGACTTACGTCGAGTTTTACACCCATGGTTTCCTTGACGTATGTGATCACAAGCATCATTGTGAAAGAATCTATATCAAGTGCTTCGTCATAGCTATTGATTACGGAGCCAGTCTGAGACTCAACTACCGTCTTGAGTCGGTCCGCAATATCAGTTCGCTTCATAGTGAGCTCATTCCTGATTCCGTGGCTGTTATCTTGATCCAGAGGTAGCTTGCGTCGAAGGGAATTCCGCGATCGATACGAATGGCTTCCAGCTCCTCTCGAAGATCCTGCATGAACTGCTTCTTGTCTCGGACCTCGGCAATGACCGGGCTGGAACGTGCCTGCCACCATTTCATGTGATCCGCGAACCTACCATAGACGACTTCGTCGAAGCGGTGGACATCGACGTCAAACGAACCAACGAACGGGGCGAACGCCTCCTTGACCTGCGCGGGTGTTACCCGCTGAACCAAGGTTGCGGTGGCCATGATCTGGCCAAAGGTCAGGTGGCGGCGCAGTGCGGCCACAATGGCCTTCTTGAAGCGGGCACCATCGTCGCGGGCGATCATCAGGAGATCGGCGTTACCACCCGGGTTGAGTACCCTTCGCATCTCTGCCGCAGCCACCGATAGCGATTCCACCCAGTGCAGCGCCAGGGTGGAAACGATGTGATCCACCGATCGGTCAGGTAGCGGGATATGCTCGAAAGAACCGGCCAAGAAG
The DNA here is from genome assembly GCA_016188575.1 of Candidatus Schekmanbacteria bacterium. Taxonomy (GTDB): domain Bacteria; phylum CSSED10-310; class JACPHN01; order JACPHN01; family JACPHN01; genus JACPHN01. Next base: position 17,413 of record JACPHN010000075.1, on the reverse strand, counting down.
GAATACGAATGGTCATCGCGATACTTGGTCATCGCGATCTGGCGCATACCGTCGGCAGGTTCCACACCGATGCCGCGGATGCCGCGGTCGTGGAAGAGCTGGTAGGTTTCGTCAAAGACGAATCCTGTTCCACAGCCGAGGTCGAGCACGACCCGGTCCTTTGGCGGAAAGATGATATTCTTGATGAAGCGGACGGTGATGTCGCCATAGAGGAAATTCTTGTTTGCCGGATCCTCGTAGCTTAGGGACCCCTTCTCGGAATAGGACTGGACAGTAGTCTCGTGATGGGACATCGGGCGCAACTGCTCACCTCCCCCCCGCTTGCGGGGGGACAGGGGGGAGATTAGGAATGGCGCAACAACAAGCTCGCGCCCGCTCGAGGTAGGCAGAACGAAGATCGTCGGGTAGCACTCATGGAATTCACCCCTGAGGATACCGAAAACGTGCGTGTCGCGTCTCGCTCCCGCGTGGGCCTCTTGCTGGCGCAGCACGTCTTCCCAGGGTCATGCCCACGGCGGCCATCCGTTTGCGCGGCAATGCGGGGGGGAGCCTCGTTCAGCGATCCGCAGCGCAGGATCTCCCGCGAAAATGGCGCTAGCAGGAGGAAGCGATCCCAACTTCGCATGTACCGGGCGCGGTCGGGGGCAACATAGTACGGCACGATGGCGGCTCCGGACGCCTGCGCGAACCGAATGGCGCCAAACTCGACGATGCCCGCCGGGCCTCGCGGGCCGTCGACGATGTGAACCACCAATCGGTGCTTGGCCAGGTGGTCGACCCTCTCGTGCAGATCTTCGGCACCGCCTTTGGGCGTTGGCCGGCTGTCGGGTGATGTTCCCTTGCAAGAGTCGCAGGCGCCGCCCGCGTGGAAGTGCTGCAGCCAAGGCTCCTCGTTCTCGATCCGGAGGAGTAGGGTCGGCGAATGTGCCCGAATGAATCGGTACGCCTGCGGATGCGCGAGCGGTCCGGAAAGATGTCGTTGGGCATTCATGGTCGCAAGCGGGGGGTAGTAGGGAGCTCGAGATGCAAGGCGTGACGGAGTGACCACGATACACCCGAAGCGGGTGGAATGCCAGCCGCACTCAAGAGGTGCTCCCATGCCGGGGGCAACACTGGCGCAATCGAACTTTTGGTGCAGAAATAGTTCCGTGGATGCTGGCGTGAGCTCTGTGCTCGCAAACGTCTCCAAGGAAGGTGCCTTGGCCAATCCCGATCCGACGGCGGCTGGCGGCAGGTTCGGCCAATGAGCGGCCCATGGGTTCCGAAAGGGGCTCCTCGAGACCTTCGCGCTCGCGCCACCCGACAGCCCTTCGAGGTATGTGACAAGCGCCCTCTTCGCCGGGACGATTCGTGAACCCGCCTGAATTCAATTCCATGTTCCAATACGACGACTCGACCATCGAAGCGAAACTTCGCGAACAGGTGAGCTCCTCGATCTCCAAGGGAGGCGTGGTCGCGCTGGGTTTCACGGTGCCGACCGTCGCGCTGCTCGCCGTGCTGTGCGTGGCCGGCGGCCGGCGAGACCTGCAGCTCGGCCTGGCCTTCGCCTCGCTCGGTCTGGTCCAGTCCTTTGCGGCCTATCGGTTCGGGAAGATGGGCAGGGCCACCGGCCGTAACGGGACCTACCTGCTGCTACCTCTGGTCGTCTTGCCACTGGTCGCCGCCATCGGGTCTCACTTCCTTGGGCAGCCAGGGGGCGCGGCCGCGCTGTTGAATGCGCCTTTCACCTTCATCATGTTCCACCTCGTCGTGCTGACCGGCTTCGCGCTCGATGCCCGCTTCTCGATGCTCGCGGGATTTGTTTGCGCGGCCGGGTACCTCGCGATGTACCTCCTGGCGCGCGAGCAGCTCGCGCAGATCAGCGCTCCCGATCCGCTGGTTTCGCGCGTATTCTCGGATCCCGCGATGCACGTCATCAAGGCTGCTCTCCTTGCGGTCGCGGGAATCGTGATGGCGCTGCTTTCGGTCACCACGCGACGCCTCATCTTCCGGGTCTCGCGGGAGGAACAGGAGAAGAGCTTCATCCGCAACACCTTCGGCATGATCGTGGACCCCCGCGTCCGAGACCGCATGATCCGGGGGCAGATCGAGCTGGGGGGCGAGATTCGGGTCAACACCGTGCTCTTCTGCGACATCCGCGGGTTCTCCACCTTCTCCGAGCGCATGTCCCCGAAGGAGCTGCTCCACTTCATGAAGGATTACTTCGACCTGATGAACGCCGAGATCCGCGGCCAGGAGGGGACGATCATGGAGTACGTGGGAGACGAGGTGATGGCGCTTTTCGGGGCCCCGCTACCGCTCCCGGATCACGCGGAAAGGGCCCTCGGCGCCGCGTGTCGAATGCAACAGGCGCTGGCGGCGCAGCGGCCCGCCTGGGAAAGAGAAGGGAAGCCGCCGGTGCGCGCCGGCGTTGGCGTGCACACCGGCTCGATGCTCGTCGGGAATATTGGCTCTTCGGAGCGCTACAAGTACGGCGCGATCGGCGACAACGTGAACCTCGCTTCCCGGCTCCAGGGCCTCACGAAGGAGTACGGGGTTTCGGTCATTGCCTCCGACGAGACCGTTCGGGAGGCCGCCGGGCGGTTCCACGTGCGGGAGCTGGACCGCGTGCGCGTCCGCGGTCGCGAAGCGGAGGTAGGGATCTACGAGGTTCTTGGCCCCATAGGCGAGGAGCTGCCGCCCACCGTGCAAACACTCGCCGCGGCTTATGAGCAGGCACTGCGGATCTACCGCCAGGAGGCTGGCCCGCAAGCGCGAGAGGCCTTCGCCCGCTGCCTGGAGCTCGATCCCACGGATCGCGCATCCGCGCTGTTCCTGGAGCGGCTCGCGGTTTCTCCGTCGGCTTCGGCGGGAGCGCAGGCCTGATCGACCCCAGGGTCGCGGGCTGGCGCGGCGAAGCACTGAATCCACCGGAACATCCGGATCGGGGGAGGTGCCGTCGGAGGGACCGCCCGCGGCGCTGCTGCTCACGATCATCCTGGGTCTGCTTTCACTCCGGCCACGTCCGGCGGTCGGTCTGGCTAAACACCAGGAGCCTCTGCAGCGCCGTCTGGAACATCCCGGTGACGTCGCGCTCGAGGCGCGTCCTTTGCACGCGCAGACTGCTCCTCGCCATCTCCAGCAGCTCCCGGATCCTTGTCCACGCGTCGGCGAGCTCGCCGGGAGGAAGCTGCGCGTACTGCGGGTTCTCCGTCAGGAAGCGGCGAAAAATCGGGATCGCCACCGGCATGACGAGCTGGCTTACCGCCTCCTCCGGATAGACCTCGCGGCACACGTCGATGGTGATTCCGAGCGCGCGCACGAACATCAGCTCGTTTTGCGGCGTGCGAAAGGTGTCGAGCTTCTTGAGCAGCTCTCCCATCTTCCCCGACAGGTTTTTCACGTCGCCGGTGCCTTTGATGTCGTGGTCGAAGATCGCGCTGCGCATCTGCGGGTCCGCGAACACCTCGCGCGCGAATGACTCCAGCAGCACACGCTCGCGCTCGCCTACCACGCCGCGCTCGATGACCCCATCCGCATACAGTGTAGGATTATTGAAAAAGGCACCGAGGATCTCCTTCATCAGGCCGGTGCGCACGATCGCGGGAAGCTTCTTGACCATGCCGAAGTCGAGCAGCGCAAGCTGCCCGTCGGGCATACAAAACGCGTTGGCCGGATGCGGATCGCAGTGAAAGTATCCCCCTTCGAGCGCCTGGCGCAGGAAAGCATCCATATACGACTGCATCAGCTTGCGCCGGTCGATGCCCCAGGACTTGATCTGCTCGATGTCGCTGAGCTTGACGCCGTTGAGATACTCGAGCGTCAGCACGCGCTGCGTGGAATGGTGCCAGTAGACGCGCGGAACGCGCACGCCCATGCGCTGTAGCTCGCGCCCGATCTGCTCGGTGGCTTTCGCCTCCAGCAGCAGGTTGAGCTCCTCGTGCAGCGGCTCCTCGGCTTCCCGGTAGAGCTGCATCAGGTCTACCTTTTTGAGGAAACGCGCCAGCACCTTGAAGACCGAGCGGATCACCCAGAGATCGATGCGCACGCTGCGCTCCAGCCCGGGGTGCAACACCTTCACGACCACGCGCTCGCCGGTCACCAGGCGGGCCTCGTGCACCTGTCCCATGGACGCCGCCGCGATGGGGACCTTGTCGAAATCGGCGAAAATCTCGAGCGGCCCGAGACCGAACTCGCTCTGGATCATGCCGGCGATGAGCGGATACTCCGTCGCCGTCACCTGATCGCGCAGCGTGCGCAGCTCCTCGATCACCTCGGTCGGCAGCAGATGCGCCTGCAAGCTCGCGAGCTGTGCCATCTTGACGTTGGCGCCCTTTAGGCGGCAGGCCACGTCGCGGAAAAGCTGCGCGCTCCGGCGATGGATTCGCGACAGGCGCTCGGGCCGATAGGGAATGCCGAGTTTCCAGCGCAGAAATACCCGCGAATAGGCCCACACGATGCGCGAGTACAGCACCACCAGCGAGGTCAGGTGCACGACGGCGGCGCCGCGGTCGCGCACGTAGAGTGCCCGAGCGTAGCGGCGATCGGCCTCCACCAGGCGATGCGACAGCGTCTGCGCAAAAGACCACAGGACCTTGCGCCCGATCGCCGGGTGCTCGTCGAGTACGCGCATGAAGCTCGCGCGCGGAAAGAAGAGACACTCGACCTTGCCGTCGGCAATTACGGTTGCCGAGATCGGGGCGTTGTTGATCAGGCTCATTTCGCCGAAATGGTCGCCCGCGTGAAGCTTGGCGATAGCTTGCTGCCGGCGCCAGCGAACCGCCTTCAGGACGCTGGCGACACCTGCCCCGACGACGAACAAACCGACGGAGGTGGCTCCTTCTTCGACGATGACCTCATTGGGAGCATACTGCCGTTCTTCGCACGCCGCGGCAACGTGGCGGATTTCGTCATTGTCGAGGGCGTCCAGGAAGGGCAGCCGGCGGAGCGAGTCGAGTCTGTGCATCGGTACTCCCGGGGGGTGGTGACGTCGCCTTCAGAGCGAACCTTCCTCACCGATCATACCACACCCGAGCGGTAATGGAAGCCACCACAGAACCCTCGATCCACCGCCTGTTCACCGTCGATGCGACGGTGCCCTCCTCCGCGACTCCCCCCGCCTGCGGCGGCAGGTGAGGTGGGGGGTCTTCGTGATGCGCTTTCCGAACAGCCTGCAACGGAGCGGCCGGCGATGCGCCCGCCCACGCTATGCTTCACCCGTCGGGGACGAGCCGCTGGCGAGCTCCGCGACAGCCTCAAAGTAGTTGGCAAGCTCGTGCTTCCGGCCCTCATAGAGACGCTTTGCGACTTTCTCGAAGGGAAACACGGTGAAGTTGGTCCCGTCGGACAGACGCGTGAACGTGAGGTGCACGTCGTGCTCCGACGACCACTGCCACGTGCCGTCGAGCTCGCGCCGCAGCGTTTCCCCGACGTAGGCTCCCATCAGCGTCCCCATGCGTGAGCGCGATTCCGCGCCCAGCGTGCCGCGCCCGAGCTTCTCGATGAGCGGCTCCAGATGCCGGAAGCTCGGGCCGTCATATTCCACCCGAACGCCCATCGTCTCCAGCATCAGATCCGCGAAGACGCCGGCATATCCTGGAATCTTCGCGATGAAGTCCGCGCCCTCCGCGGGCGTCGATGCGAATCCCGGTGTCCCCTCATCTGCCGCCGCGGTGGAGGCGCCGAGATCGCGGAAGTCCTGTGCGGCCGCGCCGACGATCTTGCCATCGCGGACCACGAAGAACATGGGGGTGATCGACTCGCCGTCCTTATCGTCGTATACGGCGCCGACAAACTTTGCGAACGCCGGACCAAGGCGCTCTGGACTGTCACACTTCATGGCCACCAGTATGCCCTGCTTGGGAATGCCCACGGCAATCATGGGCGCGTGCAGCTTCTTCTGCACCTTGACCAGAAAGGCCGCATCCAGAATCCCCGTGGTGACGTACTCGTCGCGGCAAATCAACATGGAGTAGCCGAACGGCATCGGCCTGGACTCCCACTGCACCTTGCGCCGCCGCCAGTTGCTCAGCGCTTCCCGATACAACGCCGGGAGCTCGGACAGGTGCTGTTCGTCCCGCGGCAGGAACTGAAACGTCCGCGGGCTGTCGATGCCGATGACGATCACCGGGAAGTCCGGATCCGCCGGATCCGCGTGGCTGGGATCCACCGGGAAGGTCGCCGTGAGCACGCGGTCCCGCAGGGACCACCGCGGCGGCTTTATGCAGATCATCAAACCTGGCCTGGCTGCCATGAGGACCACCTTTCTCGGAGCCCACCGCCGCGCGGCGGGCACTGCCAGTATGCGCTCGGTTGGCGCGCTCAGTCAAGGCCTCCACCGCGCCCCCTCCCCTCCGTCCCTCCCCCCGCTTGCGGGCGGAGGTGCGGTAGAGGCCTTCGCGATACGTTTTCCGCGCAGCGTGCAGGCGAACCGGCGGTGGATTCGTAAGCCCGCATCGCGCCGCTTGACAACCGCGACGCGCCGGGTCAACCTGAGGACAGCAGGCGGCGACAGTCGCGCTTCCAGTCCCTGGCGAGCCTCGATGCGTCCTGTTTTCGCTGCCATTTCCCGGCCCCGGCTCCCGCCCGAGGCAGGCGCGAGCCACGGCCTTGGCGATTGACCATTTCGGCGTCGTCCGCGCGGCGGCGATGCCGCTGGGAGGTTCAGAAAAATGAGCGCGTTGGGTTTTCAACAGCTCAAGGTGGTGGCTCTCGCGGTTGCGGATGTCGATCGGGCGCGGCGGTTCTACGGCGAAACGCTGGAGCTGCCACCCGCCTTCGAGGGCGGGCGCCAGGTCGGCTACGCCCTTGGCGATGCGATCGTCATGCTGAAGCCAGTAGGTGACGGCTGGTACGGACAGCCGAGTGCGGAGCTCAACCCGAGAATCACCGTCTCGACCGCCGATGCGCGCCAGACCGAGCGCGAGCTGCTGGCGCGCGGCGTGACGATCAGCGACCCCGTGCAGGTCTACACCGACGACGGCGCTTCCGTCGGCGGCTTCCTGGATAGCGAGGGGAACAAAATCTGGTTCTGCTCACTGGAAAAGAGCAAGGCGTCGTAGCGCCCTGAACACGCCGCCGGTTCGGCTGTAAGCTGTGCGGAAAACGCATCACGAAGACCCCTACCGCACCTCCACCCGCGAGCGGGAGGAAGGACGGAGGAGGGCGGTGTCGCGTCGACGTCGAACCGGCGGTGGATTCAGGGCACCGTCTCGCCGGAGCTCGATCTTGCATGCCCCTCTCGTTGCCTCAGCTCCGGAGGAATGAGAGGGGCGGGAATTGATCACGCCAGGAGGTCCCCATGGAGCAGTCTTCGTACGTTGCCAGCTCCCCGTCCGCGCCCCGCGATGTGGAAGCTGAGGTCTGGCGGCAAAACCTGCGGGGGGATCTGGCCGCCGAGCTCTCGGGACCGCGCTCGGCGTGGTGGTGGACCGGCAAACCCCCGGCGGTCTGTCCGGGTCGCCAAACAGACGGCACGCTCACCTCACTGCCGCTGCCGAACCTCGCGACCTGTGCTCGCGAAACGGTGCTCGACTACTTCGACAACGGCTGGACGCTGACCGAGCTCCTGTTTTCGGGTCTGCGGAGCGAGGAGGCGTTCTTCCGCCCCCCCTACCATCACCTCCGCCACCCGATGATCTTCTACTACTGCCACCCGCCCGCCCTGTACATCAACAAGCTGCGCGTGGCCGGGCTGATCGAGCGACCGCTCAACGCATACTTCGAGCGCCTGTTCGAGACCGGCGTCGATGAGATGCGCTGGGACGACATGTCGAAAAACGAGATGCTGTGGCCCAGTGTGCGGGAAGCTCACGCGTATCGGCAAGCCGTCTATCGCGCGGTGCGCGCGGCGATCGAAAGTCACCCGGGCCTCGCGCTCGGCCATCCGTCAATCACCCCCGAGCATCCGTTGTGGGCCCTGTTCATGGGCTTCGAGCACGAGAGGATCCATCTCGAGACCTCCTCGGTGCTGATCCGGGAGCTGCCGCTCGCGCTCGTGCGGCGGCCCGCCGAGTGGCCGCGGCTACACGCTTCGGCGGCTGCCGAGGGCGCACCCGGGCGCTTTCCCCCGCGCGCCGGCGTGGACTACCCACCGCTCGAGCTCGTGGCTGTCGGCGGTGGACAGTGTGAGCTCGGCAAACCTCTGGACTGGCCATCCTACGGCTGGGACAACGAATACGGCCGGCGCCGCGTGGATTTGCCTCCCTTCAGCGCCGGCAAGCGACTCGTGAGCAACGGCGAATTCTACGCGCTCGTCGTCGCCGGCGGCTATCGCGAGCGGCGCTACTGGAGCGAGACCGGCTGGGCGTGGCGCGGCTTTCGCAACACCAAGTGGCCCACTTTTTGGGTCCCGGATGGCCCGGCTGGCCTGCACCGGTACCGCCTGCGCACGCTCTTCGAGGAAATCGACATGCCGTGGCGTTGGCCCGCGGAAGTCAACGCTCACGAGGCGCACGCCTACTGCGCGTGGCTCGCGGAGCGCGACCGCAGCACGTATCGCCTGCCGAGCGAGGCCGAGCATCAGGCGATGCGCGACGCGGACCCTGGCGCGGATGCGCCGCTCGCGCCCGCGCGCGACCCGGTGATGGTCGGCGACGGCACAACGCTCTGGAGGGAACGCGGCCGCAACCTCAACCTCGCGTGCGGCTCGCCCACGCCTGTGGATGCGGGCCTGCCGGTACGGTCCGGCTTTCATGACCTGTTCGGCAACGTCTGGCAGTGGCTCGCGGACGACTTTTACCCGCTGCCCGGCGCGCAGGTGCATCCGTATTACGACGATTTCAGCACGCCCTGCTATGACGGTCAGCATCAGATGATTCTCGGCGGCTCGTGGGTGTCGACGGGCGACGAGGCGAGCATCTGGGCGCGGTTTCACTTCCGCCCGCACTTCTTCCAGCATGCGGGTCTTCGCCTCGTGCAGTCCACTGGCGACGGCGCCGCGATCCGGCTCCAGGGCGCGAGCACGGCGCGCCTGGTCTACGAGGACGAACAGGTGCTTAGCGAGTATCTGTTGCTGCACTACGGCACACCGCAGGAGCAGATGCCGTACCCCTTCGGTCCGCGTGAGGCGAGCGCGTTTCCGGCGCGCTGTGCGCGCTGGTTGATCGACGCGGCGCGCGAGCTAGGAGCCCCGACGGACAGGGCCCTGGACATCGGCTGTGCCGCCGGCAGGGCCACCTTCGAGCTGTGCCGAGTCTATCGCGAAGCACTTGGCATCGATCTGAGCCGCGCCTTCGTGGACGCCGCGACGGCGCTGCAGCGGGACGGCGAGCTGCGCTACTTTCGCAAGGATGAGGGCGCACTGGGAGTCACGTCGCTGGCCGTCGTCGACCCCGCTATCGACCGGGGGCGGGTGCGCTTCCGCCAGGCCGACGCCTGCTCGCTGCCGGCCGAGCTCACGGACTACGATGCGGTCCTGATCGCCAACGTGCTCTGTCGGCTCCCCAGCCCCAAGGCGTTGCTCGCCCGTCTCGGAGGTGCGCGGGGCCTGGTCGCCCCGGGGGGCCTGCTAGCGGTCCTGTCGCCGTACAGTTGGCTCGAGCAGTTCACGCCGCGGGAGGCGTGGCTCGGCGGCTTCGAGACCGGCGGAGGGCCTGTCTGGAGCGCTTCGGCACTGCGCGAGATCCTCGCCGGACAAGGCTTCGAGCTCCTGCGGGAGGCCGACGAGCCGCTCGTGATTCGCGAGCACGCGCGCAAGTTTCAGTACATCGTCACCCACGCGATGTTGTGGCGACGGAGGATGGAGTAGGGCAGAGCGCTTGCGCTGCGACAGTGCCCCTTCCGTCCCTCCCCTCGCCTGGGGGGGAGGGAATGTTAATCGCGGTCGCCAACTGCTGCGCACCCTCACCTTCCCGCCGCGCCTGCACCGGTGATATCCTGGCATTTTCGGTCGCCGCTCTCGTCTCCGCGGCGACGCACCTGGCAGGATCCCGCCATGTCGAAGCACAAGATTGCCGCGGCCGCGCCGCCCGAGGTCGAGCTTGAAATCGAAAAGCTCGTCTACGGCGCCTACGGTCTGGCGCGCGCCGCGGATGGAAAAGTCTATTTCATCGAGGGCGCGCTGCCCGGCGACCGCGTGCGCGCCCGGCTGTCGCGAAGCCGCAAGGACTGGGACCGCGGCTGGGTCCTGGAGCGGCGTCACGACGGCGAGCCCCGCAACGTGCCACCCTGCCCGTTTTTCATGAGCTGTGGCGGCTGCACCTTCCAGGACGTGCCACTCGCCCGCAGCCTGGAGCTGAAGCGCGAAATGGTCGCCGAGGTGCTGCAGCGACTCGGCGGGTTCGACAGCGCGCTCAACGTGCTCCCAACCGTACCGTGCCCCGCCCCCTATCGCTACCGCCGCCGCGCCCAGCTCAAGGCCACGGTCCGCGAGGACCGCTGGCTGCTCGGTTTCTTTCGCCGCGGCACGCACCACGTCGTCGAGGCGGACCGCTGCGAAGTCCTGCTTCCTACCGTCGACCAGACGCGCCTCGCCTTGATGGCCGCCTTCGCCGGCCGCGGCTTCGGCCGCCACGACATCACCCACCTGCGCGTCAACGCCACCGCCGCCGGCACCGGCGTGCAGGTCGTGCTCAGCGGCAACATCTTGCCCCCCGACCTCGAGCCCGTTTTTGCTCAGGCGCGCGAGCGCGTTCCCGCGCTGTCCGGGTTTGTTTGGGAGAGCTACGAGCAAAAGCAGTGGGGCGACCCGACCCTGGAGGAAATCGTGCCCCGCCAGCCCGGCGGCGAGCTGCGCTATCGCATCGGTTTCGCGAGCTTTTTCCAGGTCAACGCCTACATGGACGAGATCCTTTTTGACCTCGTATCGCAGGCGGTCGCGGTGCGCGGCGACGACTTGATCTTCGATCTGTATTCGGGTGTCGGCACCTTTTCCTTGCGGTTTGCCCGCGAAGGTGCCCGGGTCGTGAGCGTCGAGGGCAATCAAATGTCTGTCGCCGACGCGCGCGCCAACGTCGCCGCAAACGGCCTGTCCGAGGAGCGGGTGCGGCAAGTTTGTGCCGACGCCGAAGCCGGCATGGCCCAGCTCTGCCGTGCAGGTCTGACCCCCCGTGCCATTTTCCTGGACCCGTCGCGCGCCGGCGCGAGCACCGCGGCGCGCGATCTGATCCTCGCCGCGCGTCCCGAGCGGATCGTCTATCTGTCCTGCAACGCGGCGACACTCGCTCGCGATCTCCGGCATCTCACGTCCGCCTATCAGCTCGAGCGGGTGACGCCGATTGACCTTTTTCCCCAGACCGCCCACGTCGAGGTGCTCGCGGAGCTTTCCAAAAAATGACGCACGCGCTCGGCCCGCGGCATCGACGGCGGCCTGTATGATGCAACCCATTCTTGACATGGCGCGTCGAAGGACCTAACGTCAAACCATGCTACACGCAGGACGAATCATCGAATACGCCGACGACAGCGGCCTGATCTGCGCGCTGTGCCTCGAATCCAACGGCACGGACGCCCGCGTCCTCTCGCGCCAGGGCCGCACGTCTTCGATTCGCTCGCGGCGCATCTTGCACGTATCCGCGGCGGCCTTGTCCACGAAGCTCCCGATGGACGAGCTTGTCGGACACCTCCGGCGCGTTGACGACGAGCGCCGGCGGCGCGCCCAGGAGCTGGCGGGGACGGCGGTCGCAGAGCTCTGGGAGCTGCTCGCCACCGAGCCGCGCGACTATGCTCTGCGCGAGATCTGCGAGTACCTCGACGACTCCGGCGAAAGTTCGGAGACCGCGGCGGCACTGCTGCGCGCGCTCAACGAGGACCGGATCTACTTCAAGCTGACCAAGGGCCTCTTCTTTCCCAACGCCGAGGACAAGGTCGCCGCGCTGCGCTCGCAGCTCGAGGCCGAAGCCCGCCGCGAACGCGAGGAGCGGGTCTTCGCCGAAACCGTCCACGGTCTGCGCGAGGACAAGCTGACGGCCGAGCAGGCGCGCGCCGCTCTGCCTGCCGAGCTCATCGCGCGCCTCGTCCACGTCGCCGTGCACGGCGAAGAGAGCCCCGAGCTCGCCAAGGTCAGCGGCGTCCTCGGCAAGGCCGGCATTCGCGGCAGCTCCGGCGTCTTCGATCTCCTCGTGCGACTCGGCGTGTTCACCGCCGATGAGAACCTGTTCCTGCGCCGCTTCGAGATTCCCACCGCCTTTCCGGGTGAGGTCCTCGCGGAAGTCCAACAAGTGGTGGCGCGGCGTTTCGACGCCGGCGCCTATCTGGCCGACGGCGACCATCGCGTCGATCTGCGCGCGCTGTACACCTTCAGCATCGATGATGCGAGCACCCTGGATGTCGACGACGCGTTCAGCGTCACCCTCGAAGACGCCGGCGAAGTCCTCGTGCACGTCCACATCACCAACGCCGCGATCGCCGTTCCCGCGGGCTCCGCGCTTGACCTCGAGGCGCGCTGCCGAGCGACCTCCATCTATCTGCCCGAGGGCACGATCCCGATGCTGCCGGAGGAAATCAGCACGGGCGCCGCGGTGCTCGTGGCCGGCTGCGATCGCCCGGCATTGACGCTCGCATTCCGTTTCCGGCCGGGAGGCGAGCTCGCGGATACCGAGCTGTTCGCGAGCGTCGTCCGCGTCGACGACAAGCTCACTTACGACGACGTCAACGCGCGCCTGCCCGCCAGCTCCATTCTGCAAGCGCTCGACGGCATCGCCCAGGCCCTCGAGCGCGAGCGCATTGCCGCGGGAGCGCTCCTCTTCAACTATCCCGAAATGCGCATCAAGGTGTTGCCCGGAGGCGACGTCGAGCTGAGCCGCATCGATACGGCGTCTCCGGGGTTTCGCCTGGTGCGCGAGTTCATGATTCTCACCAATCGCGCCATCGGCGAGTACTGCATGAACGCGCAAATCCCCGCGCTCTTTCGCCAACAGGCGGCGCCGGATTCCAAGGGGCAGACGATTACCGGCGGCCGCGCCGAGACCGAGACCGGCGAGTTCGATCCGGTGCTCGCCTTTGTCATGCGCCGGACGATGGGGCCGACCCTGACCGACGTCAAGGCGCGCCCCCATTTTGGCCTCGGCGTTGCCGCGTACGCGCAGTTCAGCTCGCCGGCACGCCGCTACCGGGACCTCCTGCTGCAACAGCAGCTCAGCCACGTGCTGGATACGGGCGAGGCCCTCTTCGACGAGGAAGGGTTGAAGGAGCGCGCCCTGGGTCTGGAGCAGAGCGAGTCCCGCGCCTCACAGGTGGCTCGTGGCAGGCGCGAGTACTGGATGATCAAGGCGCTGCAAAAGCACGGCGAGCGGCCCACTCCCGCCATCGTCGTGGACACGCGTCAAAAGATGAGCGTCATTTTTCTCACGGAATACTTGATGGAGGCGCGATGTTCCAATCCCGGAGGAAGCTTGTCGGTCGGTGACCGCATCCTGGTGCGAATTGAAGCAGCGAACCCGCGCCGCGGACAGCTCGTGCTGGTTCCGGTCGGATTCTAGCGAAGGGCACGTTTTTCGGAGTCATAGTCGTCATGCAAACCATACTGGTCACGGATAAGTATCATCCCGCGGGCCTGGATGCCCTGCAGTCTTCCAGCGACCTCACTGTCATCTATCGCACCGGAATGTCGCGCGCCGAGCTGCTCGACGTCATTCCCCAGGCGCACGCGCTGATCGTCCGCTCTGCCACGAAGGTCACCGCGGAGGTCATCGAGGCCGGCAAGCAGCTCAAGGTGATCGCGCGCGCCGGCGTCGGCGTCGACAACATCGACGTCACCGCTGCGAGCCGTAAGGGTATCGTCGTCACCAACTGCCCCTCGGGCAATACCATCAGCGCCGCCGAGCACACCATGAGCCTGTTGCTGTCGCTGGCGCGCCGCGTGCCGCAGGCCAACCAGGCGGTCAAGGCCGGCGTCTGGGACCGCACCGGCAAGTACATGGGCACCGAGATCACCGGCAAAATCATCGGCGTGCTCGGGCTCGGCCGCATCGGCGCCGAGGTCGCGACCCGTTCGCTGGGGCTCAAGATGCGCGTGCTCGCCTACGATCCGTTCGTGACCGAGGACCGCGCGCGCCAGCTCAAGGTCGAGCTCATGCCGCTGGACGAGCTGCTCGGGCAGGTCGACTTCGTAACGCTGCACGTGCCGCGCAGCGAGCAGACCGAAAACCTGCTCGACCGCGACCGGCTCATGCGGATCAAGCCGGGGGCGTACCTGATCAACTGCTCGCGCGGCGGCATCGTGGACGAGGAGGCGCTGGCGGAGGTCATCGCGTCGGGTCACCTGGCCGGCGCGGCGCTGGACGTATTCAAGACCGAGCCCCCCGCGGCTGATCACCCGCTGCTCAAGCTCGAAAACGTCATCGTCACGCCACACCTGGGCGCGTCGACGGCGGAGGCGCAGGAGAAGGTCTCGGTCGAGACGGCCATCGGGGTCGTGGAAGGCCTCACGACGGGACATTTCCCGAACGCGGTAAACCTGCCCGATGTGCCGCCGGCCACGCTCGCCGAGATCGGTCCGACTCTGGAGCTCGTGCAGCGCCTCGGCAGCTTTCTCGCGCAGCTCATCGACGGCAGCCTGGCGCACGTGCACATCTTGTACGCCGGGCACGTGGCGTCGCAGCCCACGCGGATCCTGACCGCGGCGCTGCTGAAGGCGACCCTCGAGCACGTCCTCGGCGAGGGGATCAACTACGTCAATGCCCCGCTGCTCGCCGAGGAGCGCTGCATCGTCGTCAAGGAAACGCGCCAGCTTCACGCCGTTGACTACACGAGCCTGATCAAGGTGGTGATGGGCACCGAAAAAGGCGAGTGGGCCGTGGTGGGGACGCTGTTCGGCGCCCACGAACCCAGGATAGTCAAGCTCGACGAGTTCGCGCTTGAAGCATCGCCCGTCGGCGACATGCTGGTGTTCTCGAACTACGATCAGCCCGGCGTGATCGGGCGGATCGGCAATCTGCTCGGTGACGCGGGAGTCAATATCGCCGGCATGCAGCTCGGGCGCAGAAAAGTGGGAGGACAGGCGGTCGCCATCGTCAACGTCGACTCGGCGCTGTCCCCAGAGCTCCTGGAGAAGTTGCGGGCGCTTCCCCAGATCATTGATGCGCGGTTCGTGCAGCTCCCTGAGCACAACCGATCAGCCGTGCTGTAAGCAGAGGGCGGCGTAACCCGAGTCGGTCGGAGATTCAGGAAGGAAAGCAAGTCGTGGCCAATGTCATCGTCGTCGGAGCTCAGTGGGGTGACGAGGGAAAAGCGAAAGTCGTCGATCTGTTGGCGAGTCATGCCGACGCATGCGTGCGGTACCAGGGCGGGCACAACGCCGGACATACCGTCGAATGGCAGGGCCGGCGGTTCATTTTCCATCTCGTGCCGACCGGGATTCTCCGCCCTGAGGTTCGTTGTTTCATCGGCAGCGGCGTCGTTCTCGACCCGGAGGCGCTGTTCACCGAGCTGGCCGGGCTGGAAGCCATGGGCGTGTCGAGCCGTGACCGGATCCGGGTGAGCTATCGCGCGCACCTCATTCTGCCCTATCATCGGCTCCTGGAGCGGGCGAGCGAACGGCGCCGTGGGGCCGCGCGCATCGGCACCACCGGCCGCGGGATCGGCCCGGCATACGAGGACAAGGTCGGTCGCCGCGGCATCGTCGCCGCGGACTTGCTCGACGGGGACGCTCTGCGGCGCAAGATCACGGCCAACGTGGCGCGGGTGCGACGCCTGGTGGAGGCCGAAGACCTCACCGCCGAAGGTGAGGCCGCGCTGGACGTCGAGGTGCTGGTGGCCAGCATGAGGGAGCACGGCGAGAAGCTCGCGCCGATGCTTGCCGACGTCAGCCTCGAGCTCGACGCGCTGGCCCGTGCCGGCCGCGGCCTGTTGTTCGAGGGGGCGCAGGGCACCATGCTCGACGTCGACCACGGCACCTATCCGCACGTCACCAGCTCGAGCTGCGTCGCCGCCGGCGCCCTCACGAGCCTCGGCATCGGCCCGCGACGCGTGGACGCGGTTATCGGCGTGAGCAAGGCGTACACGACCCGCGTCGGGGAAGGGCCGTTCCCCTCGGAGCTCGAGGCGGAGCCCGCGGCGCACCTGCGCCGCCTCGGAGGTGAGTACGGCGCCACCACCGGGCGGCCGCGGCGATGCGGCTGGCTCGACCTGTGCGCGCTACGCTACGCCGCGCGCGTCAACGGCCTCGACGCCCTTGCGCTCACCAAGCTCGACATCCTGGACAGCCTGCCGGAAATCCCGGTTTGCGTCGGATACCGGCTCGGTGATCGCGTCATCGACGAGTTCCCGCCGGCGGCGCGCGACTGGTACGCCGCCCGGCCGGTTTACGAGGTGTTGCCGGCGTGGTCGCGTCCCGTGGCAGGAGCGCGCACCGCGGAGAGCCTGGCGCCGGAAGTCCACGGTTTCGTCCGCCGGGTCGAAGAGCTGGTCGGAGCACCGGTGGCGCTTATCTGCACCGGTTCCGATCGCGACGACATCGTGGTGCCGCGCGGCTCGATCCTGCGCGACCTATACCCGAATCTCGACTGAGCCGATCCTGGGGGGAGCGCCGCATGGGCGCTACTCTTGCGCGGCCCGCATGACCAATGATGACGGCCTTCCTTCCGACGCGCAGCGTCGAAAGAACGTTCGCGATCAGCCATATTGACCACCGGTAGTTCCTTCCCGGCCTCCTTCGCCAGGATGTACGCCGTCTCGGTGAACACTTTCGAGTGCGAGCCGTACATGTCCGCCGCCCCCGCGTTGCCGGCCCCCGCCCTGGCCGTCACGTCCGCGTACTCCCCAACCGCCTTGACGAGCAGCTTCGTGTTCGAGTCGATGAGCGTGACCCCCGGCACGAGCTCGATGGCGTTCCAGACGCCGCCCAACATTGCGCCGTAGCAGTCCGCCCAGAGCGGGTCAAGGAAGATCTGCCAGTTCACATCCCTGTCGGTCCCATCCGCCGGCGCATCGCCGCTCTGGGACCCCGCGAAGGCCGCAGGTCGGTTCACCCATGCCTCGAGCTCGAACTCCGTCAGCCCCGCTGGGGGCTTCAACGAGATCTCCGCGACGCTTGTCCCACCGGGTGGAAGGAGCGGAATGAGCAGGGGGAGAGCAAGCGCCCCGTCGATCTCTACGTCAATCGGAAACTGCCCCCAGTTGTAGGGCGCGTCCTCTGCGACCACGGGAGGCAGGATCACCCCGTTCTGCAGCGCCCAGGTGGACCCCGCCGGGATTCCGGCGATCCACAGCGGCACCGCGAGCGCATCGATGTTCCCGCGATTCTCGACGAGGAACCAGACCGGCAACACCCTGCCGCGCCGGCTCACCTGCCGGCCGATGATGTCGATCCAGATGTCCGGCGCTCGGCCCGTCTCGACCCGGAAACCGCCTGCGCGCGTCGCTGTTTGCCCATCCGGGTTCGTGACGACGAGGTCGCGGACGCCGAGGGCCTGGCCGCGCAGGTCGAAGGTCGCGCTGATCTCGCTCCCCTGCGCCAGGACAGCAACTCGCCACGCCGCGATGTCGGGCCGCTCCG